>NZ_WOSX01000018.1 GCF_011516735.1 Acetobacter fallax
ACGCTCTTCAAGATACCGTCTGTGGAGCAATTGACGATATCTCTCATCGCCAGGCCGCAGCGTGCTTCACCGCCGCCGGATATGAACCAGACTGATCGGATTATGCTCTAGGAGATTGCCAGACGGCAAGCCATCCCGACCACCGCCGATCATAAGTGGCCAGAGCGTCCGAAGCACCGAAAAAAGGGGAGGCGCATCAATCCGTCAGGCTACGGCGCCGTGAGGAAGATCAAGGCAGGAGGCGTCATATCATCGTAGACACGCAAGATTTGCTGATGAGCGCCATCATCTATGCGGCAGATATTCAGGATCGCGATGGCGGCGTGATGCTGATGAGCACGATGTTCGGCCTGTTTCCATTTCTGGTGAAACTCTATGCCGACGGCGGCTACCAAGGCCCGAAGTTCCAGCAGGGAATGGCGACCGTCTGCCGCCGGATCAACGTGGAGATCGTAAGGCGGTACCGACGTCGGCAAGTTCATCGTGCTCCCCAGGTGCTGGATCGTCGAGAGAAGCATTGCGTAGCTCAACCATTGTCGAAGACCGGGAATGCCTGAACCGAAGCGCACTCGCTTTTATCAACAGGGCTTCCGTGAGGCTGATGGGCAGAAAGCTCTGCCAAACAACAATATGATCCTGGAGAGACTTTCAGAGACGGTTAGGAAATTCGCCATCTGACGCCAAATCGGCCTTACTGAGCGCGCACATAGCATCAGAAAGTAGCGGATTTCCACCATTCCCGTGTTAATGTGGAGGTCCTTCTCCGTGCTCATTTCGGCGTTACCGGCCTTTTCCAAAAGGGCACTCAGGGCTCGACGGATTATTGGACTAGTTTACGGAACGCGTGTAGCAGGTTGTCCTGTCTGGTGTTTATAATGGTTGCAATGACGGGGAGCCGGAGTGAGTATTTTAGTAACTGGCGCTGCTGGCTTTATAGGAGCAAGAGTCTGTCAGGCATTGCTAGAGCAAGATCATGATGTCATTGGAATTGATAATTTAAATAGTTATTATGATGTTTTTTTAAAAAAAGAGCGTCTTTCCAGATTGATTTCAAAAAAAAACTTTATCTTTAAAGAAGTTGATTTTGAATATATTGATCTGATTAGCTTGTTTAGTAGTCGCCAGTTGAATGATGTGACGATTGTGCTGCATTTTGCAGCGCAGGCTGGTGTACGGCACTCGATGGAAGCGCCTATTGATTTCATTAATACTAATATTAAAGGCCATGTTGCAATATTGGAATTCGCTAAAAAACTGGTTAATCTCAGGCATCTGATCTACGCGTCTTCTTCGTCAGTCTATGGCCGTAATGCAGAGTTACCTTTTCGCGAAAGTGACAGGGTGGATCGTCCCGGGTCGGTATATGCCGCCTCAAAGCGCGCTGCTGAACTAATGTCGGATTGTTATCAGCATCTTTATGGTCTCCCACAAACGGGTTTGCGGTTCTTTACGGTATACGGACCATGGGGCAGGCCTGATATGGCGTATTTTAAATTTGCCCGGGCAATTATGCGAGGTGAGACACTTACTTTATACGAAGGTAAAGATCTTGCCCGTGACTTTACTTACATTGATGACGTTGTTGACGCTGTATTGAAGATATTGGCTGTCCCTCCTCCTTCTGATCGGTCCCGAATTCTGAATGTTGGCAACAGTTCCCCTGAGGCAGTTTTGCATCTTGTTACTCTCTTAGAGAGGTTCCTGAACCGCAAAGCATCTGTTTCCGTGACGTCGCGGCCTGCTGCGGATGTAGAGACAACATGGGCATCCATTGATGCAATTGAACAACTTGTGGGCTGGAAGCCAAAAATTACTCTGGAAGAAGGAATAAATCGTTTTTCAGGGTGGTTTCTGGGTTGTAAATATACATGAATTTATAATTCTATTGTATGTTGTTTTCCGTTTTTAAATCTGTAGGGTTCTAAAAACCCCTTGGTTTTGAGGCACACTCTGTGATTCCATTTTTCCGGTTCTGATTGGAGGAATGGCGGTATGAAACGGCCCGGTTTCTTTGACGTTGAAGAGCGTCTGTCTCGCCTGAGTGGTCTTGGCGATCAGCTTGAAGCATTTTCCCGGACTGTGGGTTTTGAAGTGTTTCGACCTGATCTGGACAAGGCTCTGGCCTATGCGAATGGAAGCAAAAGCGGCCGTCCGCCCTTTGATCCGGACGCTGAACAATCTCTCCGACGAACGGACGGAATACCTGATCAACGACCGCCTGTCTTTTATGCGTTTCCCTGGTCTGGGCCTGTCGGATCGGGTGCCCGATGCCAAAACGATCTGACTGTTTCGTGAGCGTCTGACGCAGGCTGGCGCGATTGAAAGACTGTTCGACCGCTTCGATGCCATACTGCGGAATGCCGGTTATCGGCCGAAGTCAGGCCAGATCCTGGACGCAACCCTGGTGGCGCCTCCAAAGCAGCGCAATACCAATGGGGAAAAGGCGGATCTCCGGGCAGGGCGTATTCCCGAAGACTGGAAAGACAGGCCGGTAAAAGTGTCGCACAGGGACAGGCATGCGCGATGGACGCTGAAGCTCACCAAAGCGAAGCGGCAGGATGATGGAACGATCCCGTCAACGGAGCTCGCCATCCCGTTCTGTGGCTATAGATCGCATATTTCCATCGACCGGAAGTTCCGGTTGATCCGGAAGTGGAAAGCGACAGATGCAGCGGCCAGCAATGGTGCGAGATTGAGAGAAGGGCAGCTCGACCGCAGCAATACCGCGTCTGATGTCTGGGCCGATACGGCCTGTCGGTCAAAAGCCAATGAAGCCTTCATGGAAAAGCATGGCTTTGTCTCAAAGGTTCACAGGAAAAAGCCGCATCTCAAGCCTATGCCGCGGCATATCCAGAGATCAAATGCCGGAAAATCCGTCGTCCGGTCCCGTGTCGGGCATGCCTTTGCTGATCAGCAATCACAGACGGGACTGTTTGTCCGGACAGTGGGCATTGCCCGTGCCACCATGAGGATCGGGCTGGCCAATATCGTCTGCAACATGCGCCGCTTTCTATTCCTGGAGCGGATCAGCGCCGCCGCGTAGAAAACCAGGGCACAATGCCCCCCGCTCTGCCCCAGATGCAGAGCGAAAGTCATCACCCAGAACCATCAATACCTGCTCGTTGCAGTCCAAAATCAGGACACAATGCCTTCAATCAACGGTTCTTCGATCCCTCCAGGTTCAGTTCCAGCACGCAATAGATGCGATAGACGCGCTTGTGGTTCCATGGATGGCCCTTCACGTTGCGCAAATGCAAAAAACACAGGCCAAAGCCCCAGGTCTTTCGGGTCTTGGTCAGCCCAACGAGCAGATCGGAAATCTTCTCATTCTCGTCCTTCAGCTTTGGGCTGTAGCGGTCACAACTCTTGCTGACTTGGTGTTGCGCCACCGCGTTCCTGGCCATCTCGCGCCGTTGAGATGGGCGCGTCATTTTTTCCGAGCCTCTCCTTCAGCAGGTCGGCCGGCATGCTGAGGTCCGCATACATCCGCTTCAGCCGAGGATTCTCATCTCCATGGCCTTCATCTGGCTGACCAGCGAGGCATCCATCCCACCATACTTCGCACGCCATTTGTAAAACGCCGCTCTGCTCATGCCGTGCGCCCGGCACAACTTGGCTACCAGCATCCCACCTTCGGCCTGACACAGGATCTCGAGGATCTACGCTTCAGTATATCGGCTTACTTTCATTCGGAATCTCCTCGTTCATCTTACCGGCCTCGGCGTTATGATCCCGGAGCGCCAACACGACAGGTTACCAGAGATTTTTTCTCCCGGATTGCTCAATACACCATTTTGAGGTCAACTACCGACCGAACAAACCCCCGTTCATGGGGAAAAATATCGAGGAGAAAGAGGCCGTGAGTAGCGCCGAAGACCTGACGTTTACCCACCTTCCACATCCAGATCCGACCTCGCCGGAAAAGCGGGCGGAACTGATGGCTAATCCATCATTCGGGCGTGTTGCCACCGATCACATGGTCATGATTCGCTACAAGGAAGGCAAAGGCTGGTATGACGCTCAGGTTATGCCCCGCGGCCCGCTCACGCTCGATCCATCTGCTGCCGTCCTGCATTATGCTCAGGAAATCTTTGAAGGTTTGAAGGCCTTCCGCACCAGCGAAGGCGGCATTGCCATCTTCCGTCCGGAAGCCAACGCGCAACGCTTTCAGAAATCGGCCGAACGCATGGCCATGCCACAACTTCCCGCCAAACTGTTCATCGAAGCGGTTGATCTATTTGTTAAAGCTGATCAGGATTGGGTGCCTGAAGGTGAGAATGCCAGCCTCTATATTCGCCCTTTTATGTTCGCGAATGATGCCTTTCTCGGCGTGAAGCCAGCCTCCGAATATATTTTTCTCGTCATCGGGGCGCCCGTTGGCGCCTATTTTAGCAGCGGAGCGGTGACCGTCTGGGTATCTGAGACCTACACCCGTGCAGCCCCGGGCGGCACAGGCGCCGCCAAATGCGGAGGCAACTATGCTGGCAGCCTCCTTGCTCAGGCCGAAGCCAAATACAATGGCTGCGATCAGGTTGTGTTTCTCGACGCCGTCAAACATCGTTTTGTCGAGGAAATGGGCGGCATGAATATTTTCTTTGTGTTTGAAGACGGTTCCATCGCCACACCTCCGCTCACAGGAACTATCCTGCCGGGTATCACGCGTGACTCAATTCTGACCATAGCCAGTGAAAACGGCCTTACAGTTCGTGAAGAGCCCTATGCCATCGACCAATGGCTCGAAGATGCAAAATCAGGCCATCTTACCGAGGCTTTCGCCTGCGGGACCGCCGCTGCCATCTCGCCGATCGGCACGGTGAAAACTCGCGAAGGAGAAGTTAAGATCGGTAGTGGCACAAGCGCCGGCCAAGTGACCGGAGCGCTGCGGACTGCCTTGCTTGGCACCCAGCGTGGCCGTGTCCCAGACAGCCATAACTGGGTTCATCGGGTGATCTGAGAGCCTGATTCGAAAGTTTTTGAGCAATACGAGGATGTTGTGATTCATTCGTCTTTGCGAAGAGATGGAGTGAATGGTGACATAAACTGGTATTGCCCGACGCGAGCATAGCCGGGAGGGGCTGCGATATCCATCGGACATGACGGACGCTGAGTGGGCACTGGTGGAGGCATTCGTGCCTCTGGCAAAACGGGGCGACCGTCCCCGGACGACAGATATGCGCGAGGTCGTGAATGCGATACTTTATATTGCGTCAAGTTGGCGTGCATGGTGTCTCCTCCCGAAATATTTTCCACCGGTATCGACCGTTCGACGCTGCTTTTTACGCGTGGCGTGATGCCGGTCTGTTCGAAGCGATGAACACGATGCTGGTCATGAACCTGCGGGAAATCCAGGGGAGCGAAGCCTCTCTCAGTGCGGGAGTGATATTGACAGCCAGATTTCGGGCTATGACGCAGGCAGGAGGGTCAAAGGGCACAAGCGACATATCCTGACCGGATACTTGCGGCTTCCTGATCTTCCTCCGTATCCATACCGCTGACATTCAGGATCGCGACGGTGCCGTCGATGTGCTGGCAGCGATAGGCAGGCGCTTTCCGTGGCCTTCCGGCATATCTTTGCCGATGAGCGGCTACGCAGGCGACACATTGCGCTCTGCCCTCGTCGGCACGGGCGAATGGATTATTGTGAGATCATCAGGTGTTCGGATACTGCCAGGAGGTTCGAGGTTTTGCCCCGCCGGCAGGTTGTGGAACGAACCTTCGCATGGCCCGGTCGCTGCAGACAGCTCGCCAGAGATCGGGAAAAATCCATTGCCTCGTCCGCCGCCTGGACTTTGATCGCCTCAATCCGCATGCTCACCCGCAGAACCGCAAGGCAGTGTAGTGCTGAATAACTTTCGAAGCAGGCTCTGAACCCAACAGAAGGTGGAGAATTTGCCGGAAATCAACTTTCCGGATAATTGTATTCGCACCTTCTCCTATGCTCGGAAAGCCACTTTATAAAAACGGTTCCATTAAGGCGCTTTCGAGCAGGATTTTATAACCCGATATTTTTTAAGTGATGACACATTCTTTCTCTGCCTTCTGGTCATAGGAAGGCAGGACAGAGGCATGGTCACTTCCCGTCACGTAGTCCTGTAATTCCTGTGCCTCATGTTCCGCATTTTCAGCACGTAGTTTTACGATATCTCCAATGCTAACCAGACCGGTTAGTTTACCATCTTCAAGAACCGGTACATGACGGCTACGGGAATAAGTCATCCGGCAGGCAACATCGTAAATACTGTCATCTGACGTGGCAGTCGGTATGCCCGTCAGCATAATGTCCTTTGCAACCAGAGAAGAGATGTCCTTGCCTCGTTTAGACAAGGCACTGACGATAACTCTTTCTGAGATAAGTCCAGCGAGCTTGCCGTCTGAATCGACGACTGGCACGCCACCGATATTGTGCCTGATCAGTGTATCGGCGACGGACAGGACCGGATCGTCCTCTCTCACTGTGATGACCACACGCCCCTTTCGGGCCAGGATATGAAACACCTGAGAAGACATGGGAAAAATCCTTTCTGTGTAATGATGGAGGGAGGGTCACCAAACTGTTTCATGGAGAAATGTCGTGAATGGCATATCTCATAGCTGTGTCGATGTCTGGTGCGATTGTGTTCGCTGAGCGAGGTATAATCGTGACAGGCGCGGGAAGAATCGGACGGATCAGCCTGGCAGGGAAAAGGCCGCCAACAATAACAATTATTGTGAGAACGAGCGCCAGACCCGTGAGTTCCGGATAATTCTTCCTGTTATATGTAACAATTTGAACAATGTCCGGTGTCATCATGGTGCGTATGACATTCAGGTAATAATATAATCCGATGACACTTCCGATGACCAAAGCAGCAAGAAGAAGATCGCGCTGACGTTCGACACTTGCTGCTGCAATTTCAAATTTTGCAAAAAATCCAATCCCGGGCGGAATACCGGCAAGCGAGAGAAGCATGAGTGACATTATGACGGCGAGAAAGGGATGAGAAAAGAAGAGTCCTTTCCAGTCTGCAATACTGGTTCCGTCAGTATCGCCATTTGCCGCGAGTGCGCTAATGACAGAAAAGACACCAAGAGTGCTCGCAGTATAGGCAGCCAGATAGACTACTATAGCGCCGGACTGAAGCTGACCAGGTGAAAGAAAAGCCATCAGGAGATAACCCACATGAGCGATGGATGAACATGCCATGAGACGGGTGAGACTGGTCTGCCGCAGAGCCAGAAGGTTGCCTCCCAGGATAGTCAGAATGATGACGGCAGTCATCGTGTCATTCAGAAAAGGTTGCATCTCTCCCGCACTGAAATACCGGACAAGAGAAGAAAAAATCGCGATTTTTGATACAACTGCTATGAAAGCTGCAACCGGGGTGGAGGCACCTTCCATAACATCCGGAATCCACATGTGGAACGGAACAGCTGAGAGTTTGAAGAAAATTCCGACAAGAATCATGGTTGCGGCAGCTATAGGTATTCCGTGGCTGATACCGTCTGTCGCAACCGGGGGAGAAAAGTAAAGAGAACCGGTTGCGGCGTAAGCCAGTCCGATACCAAAAAGAAGAATTGCGGAAGAAATACCGGACAAAATGAGATACTTCATCGAGGCTTCACTTGATGCAGTGAGGTGATGATGACGTGCGGCGACAAGGCCAATCAGGGAAATTCCCAGGATTTCCAGCCCGAGAAAAAAAGGAATGTAGTTCGCACTGAAAACCATGGAAGTCGCGCCAAGCGTGCCAAGCAAAAGAAGCAGAGGATATTCATCTGTCGGATGCGCTGTATCGTGTAACAGATTTCGCCAGGACAGGCCAAGGATACAGATAGAGGAGAGCAGGATCAGCGCGGTCGTATAGTCTGCCCAGCGGTCCTGGATGAAGAGTGTCGCTACGCCATGCTGACCTGTCGTCAGATGATGATCTGTCCCGGCAAGCGCAAGCAGCAAGGTAAGAAGGCCAATCGAGAGACTAAGCGTAATGGATCGTCGCCAGGCGATGGAAACAAGCATGAGCATCGTTCCGGACGAGAGAACGAGCAGTGGTGATGGAACAAAGAGATCATGAGCGATCATGGAGGGCTCTCCACTTTGTCTGGTTCGGCTGTGATGGAGAGTGGAGAGGGCGTGGAAAATGTCATGAAAGGCTGCGGATAAAGACCCAGCACGACAAGGAAAATCATGATGCTACCCAGAATAATCATGTGTCTCGCCGGGAAATCCGTCACAGGCTGCTGGTCTGCACGCTCCGGTGCAAGAAAAATCCGGTTCACCATTCTCAGTGAGTAAATGGCGGCGAGTACCAGACCTGCAGTGGTAAGGACGGCAGCAGCCGGACTGACATGCCAGGTCGCAATCAGGACAAGAAATTCTCCCGCAAAATTCCCCAGTCCAGGCATTCCAAGTGAGGCGACCGCAAAAAACAGACCTGCTCCGGAAAGACGTGGCATGGAGGTCCATAGCCCCCCGATCTGGTGCATATCCCGTGTGTGCAGACGATCCTGAATTGATCCGGCAATGAGAAAAAGTGCGCCTGTGCTGAGACCATGAGCGATCATCTGAATGATCGCCCCCTGCATTCCGGTTCGTGACCCGCTGAAGATGCCGAGCAACACGAAGCCAAGATGACTGATACTACTATAGGCTATCAGGCGTTTAACGTCGTTCTGCGCGCAGGACATCCATGCACCGTAAAGGATACCGGCAACACCCAGAGCCATGGCGATCGGGGCGAAGCGTTCCGCAGCCTCCGGAAATAGCATGATATTAAAACGAATCATCCCGTAACCACCGGTTTTCAGAAGGATTCCTGCGAGCAGAACGCTGCCAGCCGTCGGAGCCTGCGTATGGGCATCAGGCAACCAGACATGCACCGGCACAACAGGAAGCTTCACAGCAAAAGCTATGAAGAATCCCAGCATCAGCACCATGGAGAGAGATGGAGACAGCCTCGTGGCAGCGAGAGTAAAGTAATCGAAGGTCAGAACACCGGTCTCATGAAAATGTGCAACAACGAGTCCAAGGATGGACAAAAGCATGAGCAGCCCACTTCCCTGGGTAAAGAGGAAGAACTTTATTGCGGCCCGATGTCTGCCTTCATGACCCCAGGCTGAAATCAGAACAAACATCGGGACCAGCATCAGTTCCCAGAAAAAGAAAAACAGAAACAGATCGGTGGCAAGAAATGTTCCGATAATGCCAGTTATCGTAGCGAGAAGCAGGAAATGGAATGCGCCGGCATTAACCCTGATCTGTCGCGTCGCGAGGAGAACACAGGGAAATGACAGAATGATAGTCAGCCATAGCAGAGACAGCGACAGACCATCCATATCGAGCCGGATCGAGATCCCCATTGAAGGAATCCAGGGCGCGGTAAAATGATCCAGCCATGGTCCCGGATGAGCTGGCCGCCTGAACGTCGCCAGTACAAGAATCAATGTTTCCAGAACAAGGGCCATGAGAGTAACGCGCCATGATGCATCCGTTATTTTACGCGCACCTACAAATCGAGGGCGGTCGACAAGCCACGCAATGGCTCCTCCCAGAGCAGGAACAAGGACGAGAGCCGGAAGCGGACTCATGACAGCACCGCAGAGGCCAGAGCCACACAGAGACCGGTAACGATCCAGGCTGCATACCAGCGGACGCGACCGTTCTGCATCCGTGCGAGGAGAACATTGCCTTCACGGGTCATCACAATCGTCCTTTCGGATACATAACTGAGAATGCCGGTTCTGAACCGTACCAGGAAAGCATTCGTGCGGCGTGTCGCGCTGGCAGCACCGCTGCTCATGCGGTCGAGGATATCGTGCCTGCCGAGCCAGTTGAGAAAGCGAAAAGGCCGAACGAGAACGAAATCATACAGTATATCAAATCCCCAGCCGCTTTCAGTAAGCCTGATGATGATCGTTTGTCCGGGAATTTCCTGAATGACAGAACTGGTCCGTCCCCACAGTAGCCAGGCTACAGAAAGACCGACGAGCGGCGCTGCCGCGCCGGCATAGAGAAGCCAGGCCGGATCTTCAGTGTGAGTAAAAAATCCTGATGGATTAAGCATCTGTGTGAATAGATGAACGGGTGCAAGCGTGTCGGGTATTTCCACAACTCCTCCGAACACGGAAAGGAAGGAGATGCAGGCAAGCGGGATGGCCATGAGGAGTGGCGTGTGGCCGGATGCATCCTTTTTTAATGGTCCGAAAAAGACAATGAAAAAGCAGCGGAAAATGTAGAGTGATGTCAGGAAAGCACCCACGACAGCGATAGCCCACAGCACATGTCCGGAGAGACTAAACCTGGAAGAGATAGGAAAATTGGCGTGCCAGACGCTCGAAAGAATCAGTTCCTTACTATAGAAACCGGCAGTGATGAGAGGCAGGCCGGCCAGAGCGGAAGCTCCTGCCAGAAATGAACCCGCGATGCCAGGCATGGTACGAAGCAGGCCGCCCATGCGAAAAATATTCTGCTCATGATGGACGCGTTCGATAATAGCGCCGGCAGTCAGGAACAGCAGCGCTTTGAAAAAGGCATGTGTCATTAAATGAAAGAGTGCCGCCTGCCATACACCGGTTCCAAGGGCGAGAAACATATAGCCCAACTGACTGATCGTGGACCAGGCAAGGATACGCTTGAGATCGGCCTGCACCAGGGCGCTGCAGGCTGCCATAAGAAGCGTGAGCGTTCCAATCACCGCCATGACAGTCATAGCAACTGTGGCGGCAGTAAACAGAATGTGCAGTCGCGCAATCAGATAGACACCCGCCGTTACCATTGTCGCGGCATGAATGAGGGCAGACGTCGGTGTAGGACCCGCCATGGCATCGGGGAGCCATGTCTGAAATGGAATCTGTGCTGATTTGGCGAGTGCTCCGACAAGCAGAAACAGTGCGGTCCCCGTGACTGCCGTTGGCGTGATCTGACCTGCTGTAACGGCTTCCGTAAGCGTGTCGATCTGAAGCGTGCCAACGGTGGCGGCCAGAAGGAGTAGACCACAAAGCATCGCAGCGTCTCCGATCCGCGTGATGTAGAAGGCCTTGCGGGCAGCAGCCGTATTGGCGGGGTTTGTGTACCAGAATCCAATGAGAAGATAAGAACAGAGGCCCACGCCTTCCCAGCCGATGAACAGGCAGAGAAGGTCGGAGGAGAGCACCAGCACAAGCATGGCGGCGATGAAAAGAGTCATGCTGCCGAAGAAGCGCGCAATGCCAGGATCACCTCTCATATAATCGACAGCGTAGAGATGAATCAGAAATCCGATTACAGTAACAACCAGAATCATAACCAGAGAAAGTGGATCAAGTTCAAACGCGATATGTGCCGAAAATACCGGTGTATGCATCCACTCCCAGAGCGTGACGCGGATTGGCTCCGCCGACGGCGCGGACAACAAAAGAACAGCCAGAATGACGCTGATGATAGCAGAAAGTCCGACAGATCCGGTCGCCAGAAGACCCACATAACGCGCAGGCATCCGCCCCGCTGACAGAAACAGAATAATCGCTGCGGAAAACGGACTGAGAACAATCAGAGGCAGCAGGAATTCCGGCATATTCTTATCCTCGCAGGAGATTGCCGGTATCGGCATCAAGCGACGGGCGCCCCCTGGCGTGGAGCCGAAGAATAATGGCAAGTCCGACAGCCGTTTCCGTCGCAGCGAGAGCGAGGATCATCAGGAACATCACCTGCCCGGACGCATCATGCCATCTCGCACCCGCAGCGACGAAGACGAGTGCCGCGGCATTCAGCATGATATCGAGCGACATCAGCATGAACAGAAGATTGCGTCGAACGAGCACACCGGTCAGACCTGTCGCAAAGAGCAGAACGGCCACCAGCAATGCATCATTGAAGGAAAAGACAGGCATGTCAGCGGTCCTCCATCCGATATCGTCCGATATGAAAAGCCGTTACAAGACCAGCCAGAAGCAGAAAAGAAACCAGTTCTACCATCATCACATAGGGACCGAACAGCATCAGTCCGACATCTCGCGGGGTAATCATCGAGATGGGGCCAGCATCGGGCATGTCACGAAGACCAAAAAACAGCTCTCCGCACAGAACGGCAGCAAGCACAGCCGGTCCGAACCACGCGCGGGGCCTGAGCCATTCTTTCTCCCGATCGCTGTCCGGCTGGCCCAGGTTGAGCATCATGATAACGAAAACAAAAAGAACCATGATAGCACCAGCATAGATAATAACGTCAAGCGCAGCAGCAAATGGCGCGCCGAGGAGAGAGAGCACGCTGGCAAGCGACAAAAGCGTTACGACAAGATAGAGTACAGCATGCACAGCAATACTCCGCGTGATGACCATAATGGCACCGACGACTGTAATACTGGCGGACAGAATGGCGAGGATATGCATGGCGGCGCCGTCATGGCAGCAGAGTGCGGAGATCGACAGGAGGTCGCTCATGTTCAGACTCACCCCAATCTTTACCGGCAATACGCACCCCCGCGACGCGGTAAAAGCTGTAGTCGGGATATTTTCCGGTCCCGCTGATCAGTAAATCCTCTTTTTCGTAAACAAGAGTCTGCCGCACATATTCGCCCATTTCGAAATCAGGCGTGAGCTGAATGGCATATGTCGGACAGGCTTCTTCGCAAAATCCACAGAAAATACAACGGGAAAAATTTATACGAAAATATTCCGGATACCATCTTCCTTCCACCTCAGCCTTTTGCAGGCTGATACAGTCAACAGGACAGGCAACGGCACAAAGGTTGCATGAGACACAACGTTCCTCTCCGTCCGGGTCACGTGAAAGAATAATCCGGCCGCGATAGCGTGGCGGCAGATAAGGTTTCTCCTCCG
Organism: Acetobacter fallax; assembly: GCF_011516735.1. Taxonomy (GTDB): domain Bacteria; phylum Pseudomonadota; class Alphaproteobacteria; order Acetobacterales; family Acetobacteraceae; genus Acetobacter; species Acetobacter fallax. The sequence goes on from NZ_WOSX01000018.1 coordinate 12,794, forward strand.
GATATTGTATAGTGACCCGATGACGAAAGGCATGAAGGAAAGTGAGGAACAATGTGCGCATCGTGTCGAGCATGAGACTTGCCTTTCCATTCGCTGAACTATTCCGGTGCGCGCAGCATCAGGATGGTTCCGGTGGCGGCGATATTGAGAAGAGAAAGAGGTAGCAGGACTTTCCAGCCGAGCGTCATTAGCTGATCGTAGCGCGGACGGGGAAGGGCGGCCCTGAGTAAAATAAAGAAAGCGACCAGAGTGCCGGTCTTGAGGACAAACCAGACAGCCGCAGGTAAAAACGGCCCCAGCCAGCCGCCGAGATAGAGTGTCGTGACAAGCGCTGAGACAAGCACGATCCCGGCATACTCGGCGAGAAAAAACATACCGAATTTCATGCCAGAGTATTCGGTGTGGAATCCCGCACCAAGTTCATTCTCACCTTCGGGAAGATCGAAGGGTAGCCGGTGTGTTTCCGCGATGCCTGCCAGAAGAAACACGATAAACCCCAGACACTGAGGTACAATGAACCATAAGCCGGATTGAGCTGCCACAATGTCATACAGGCTGAAAGAACCGGTAATCATCACGACACCCATCAGTGAGAGGCCCATGAACACCTCATAACTGATCATCTGTGCGGCCGCCCTCATGCCCCCCAGCAGGGCGTATTTACTGTTCGATGCCCAGCCTGCGAGAACAACCGCGTAAACGCCAAGTCCCATCATGGCCAGAATGAACAGTAAGCCGACATTCAGGTTTCCCGCAATGCTACGAAGGGATGTTGCAGGAATGACAGCAAAGGATAGTAAAACTGTCATCATGCCAATGGCTGGTGCAAGAACGAACACACCTTTGTCCGCAAAGGGCGGTATCCAGTCCTGCTTGAAAAGCATTTTGATACCGTCAGCGACAGCCTGAAGCATTCCACCCGGACCCACGCGGTTGGGTCCATACCTGTCCTGCCATAATCCCAGAAGACGCCGCTCAACCCATGTCAGCAGTGTGGCAAGTCCCAGAATCAGGAGTGGTGTGAGGATAATGGCGAGAAAAGGCGGCTGTCTCATGTCCGCTTCCCCTTGCCATCAGCGGTTGAGAGACTTGCCTGACACGGAAAAACAAAAGCACGGGACACCATGTGTGGCGGGCACAGAGCAATACCTTCCGGCAGACCGGCAATCTCCTGCACAGGCAGATCATGTACACCACCATTCAGGTGAAGCGTCACACGGCCAGGCGGAACATCCCCTGCGGGCAGACCCAGGGCAGGAGCAGCAGAACGGGCAGCGACCGGCGGTGAGTGCAAACTGAGTTCCTCACTCCCAAACAGTCTGCCTTCGGGAAGCAACAACACTTTGTCGCTCTGTGGTCTGAAAGCTGCCGGAATATCCAGGCTGTAAGAATAGAGCGGTTGCCTGTTGTCCTGCTGATCAGAGGACAGATCAGCAAATAGCCGGACGCCAGGATCACCACCTCGCATGGCTCCCCCAATCTCCTGCTGGAAACGGCTGAGTGACTGAACCGAATTCCACGCCGGCGTCCGAAAATACGGGACCAGTGCCGCAGGCATATCCGGTCCGTAAGCGCCTTCCATGGAATTGCTGAAGGGAGTATCCGGGCTGGCTGGCGGCGGTTGGTCACGAACACTGATGTGGGAACGGATAACGGTCCGCCCGCTGGCACGGTGAGGCTCGTTGCGGGGTCTCTGTTCTTCAAGACGATAATCCGCGCCCGGAGCGGCACCCACCGCTGCAGCAAGAACAGGGATGTCCCGGGCCAGCGCCAACGTAACGTCATCCATCCGCCTCCAGTCCGTAAGGCCGGTTGCACGGATCTCAGCTGACGCGGCTTCATCTTCAACGATGATATGCTGCCCTAAAGCCTGCACCCACCGCCATCCCGACTGAATCGGCGCAGATGGAAAGACTACCGGGAAATAGCGCTGGGCTCTGCCTTCCTGACTGACAATCGTGCCACTGCATTCTGTGAATGGTGCGGCAGGCAGAACCAGGCAGGCCGTTTCACATAACGGGGTCATGGTATGATCGATTATGACAATGCCAGGAACGGCCTCTGTCAGTTTTGCAAGTACAGCCGGATCAAGGTGGCGACTAAGGTCATTTTCCAGAATGACAAGGGTTGCAATTTCCCCTGCCTCAGCTTTCTCAAGCACAGCATCGAGAGAAAGCCCTCCCACCATGGCAAGACCCATGCTGTTACAGTCCGGGAAAACCAGAGACAGGGCCGCTACGGGCGTTTTCGTGGCGAGAGCAGCGGCAATACCGGCAGCAGCGCGCATCAGTGCAGGCGAACCATATTGCATGCCCGAAACAACAAGTGGTTTTTTAGCGGCAACGAGTGCCATAGCAATGCGGTCAGCCAGCGCCGCCTGTGATTCCACAAGATCGGAGACCGCCGGAGCAGCCGGATCTATCCGGTGTGCAATGGCGAAACCCAGACGGGCAATGTCGTCCGGAGCCGCGTGGAAAGTCTCCTGCGCAATACTGTCCAGATCAGTAGGTGCAGGCGTAGCGATAAACAACGCCGACGAACATTCGGACCCCAGCGTACGGACAGCCGCATCCATCCAGCGTGGCACCTTCGCGGCGTCTGCGGCACGAAAAGAAGCCTGCCTGACTGACTGGCGCAACGAAAGGCCGAGCCGCGGTGCCGTGGCAGATACGTCCTCACCAAGCACCAGAACGGCATCCGCGCTTTCCATGTCGTGCAGAGCTGGAATCAGTCCGGGATGAGTGCGAAGAAGGGACAAACCGAGTTCTGCACAGTCCTGTTCCTGTCGACTTTGTCCGGTCGAGAACCGGTCAGCCCCAACAAGAACACGCAGGCTGAAACAGGATTCCAGCGACGCACGGGAAGACGCAATGCCCACGACCGGCCCGCGTGCAGCCATGCGGGAAAATTGCGCCATCGCATCCTGTGTGGAAACAGGAACCAGCTGTCCGTTGATGCGCCGGAGCGGAGTCCGAATGCGTGAGGCAGCATTGACAAAACCATGTCCAAACCGGCCACGATCGCAAAGGACATATCGGTTGACCTCGCCATTATAACGATTGAGTACACGTCGGACCGTCTCCTGACGGGCATTGACAATCGTGTTGCAACCAACCGCGCAATGGACACAAACAGAAGGAGCGCCACGCATATCCCATTTACGGCTATAAGCGCCCGAGAATGGCTTGTCTGTGAAAACTCCCGTCGGGCAGATTTCCACCAGATTGCCACTAAAAGCGTTTTCCAGAGTGCCATCAGCAGCACGACCGAAATAAACATTGTCATGGGAAGCAAACGCGGCCAGATCGTCGCCACCCGCATAATCGCGATAAAATCGCACGCAGCGATAGCAGGCGATACAGCGATTCATTTCATGCTTTACAAATGGACCAAGATCCTGACTGCGATGTGTGCGTTTCGTGAACCGATAGCGCCGGGTGTTATGCCCGGTCATGACAGTCATATCCTGAAGATGACATTCACTACCCTCTTCGCAGACCGGACAGTCATGAGGATGATTAACCATCATCCATTCAATGACGCCTTCACGAAATTCCCTGGCCTCAGCATCATCGATCGACACAATGGTACCGTCCGTCACCGGGGTCATGCAGGCCATCACGATGCGACCTGTTTTATCATCAGCGCCGCTGAATTGTCTGACCGCGCACTGGCGACACGCGCCTACTGAGCCAAGCTCCGGATGCCAGCAGAAATAGGGGAGACTGGCACCGGCTTCCAGACAGGCCTGCAACAGGTTGATGTCCGGGCGGGTCGGGCAGGTTCTGCCGTCAATATGAATGCTGGTCATCCCGGCCCCTTTCCAGACTCCTCGCCGCGTGCTGCAGCGGACAACCGTGCTGGGTAATGTGTTCAGCGAAATCTTCCCGAAAGAGTTTCAGGCCACTGGCGAGAGGTGCCATCGCACCAGGGGCATGCGCACAGAAAGTACGACCGGGCGTACCCAGCATCCGCGCGTGCCGGTCGAGCTGTTCGAGATCCTCTTCCTCGCCGGTCCCGGCTTCAATGGCCATGAGCAGGCGTTCCACCCAGGGCAGCCCGTCACGGCAGGGCGTGCACCATCCGCAGGATTCCTGGGCAAAGAAGTGCTCCAGATTGTGAATCATACCGACAGGGCAGGTCCTGTCATCAAGGATAATCGCCATGCCGGTTCCCAGACGGCTTCCGGCTTTTTCCACCGAGCCATAATCCATCGCGACATCAAGCGCCGTGACATCCAGAAACGCAGTCGAAGCTCCACCAGGCAAAAGAGCCCGCAGACCATAACCCGGCAACATGCCGCCAGCATGATCTTCGATGATCTCACGTAACGATGTGCCAATCGGTAACTCCCAGGTCCCCGGTCGGCAGACGCGGCCGCTCACACCGTAAAGCTTGGTGCCCCCGTCCGTTCCGGTACCAAGCGCAAGAAACCACTCGGGACCGTTGGTAATAATATGAGGAAGGTTGCAGAGTGTCTCAACATTGTTCACGACGCTCGGTGTTCCCCAGAGACCACCTGTCTGCGGGAACGGAGGCTTACTGCGCGGCGTGGCGCGTCGGCCTTCCAGAGCGGTCAGAAGTGCCGTTTCCTCGCCGCAGATATAACGCCCCGCACTGGAGTGAACGTGGATATCAAAACTGAAACCGGAACCGAGAATATTCTCTCCGAGCCATCCCTCGTGGCGCGCTTCCGCAATGGCCTGATCCAGTCTTTTGCAGGCAAGATGATATTCTCCGCGCAGAAAAATAATGCCGTGCCCGGCCTGAATGGCATAGGCGGCCAGGATCATACCTTCCACAAGCTGAAGCGGGTTGCCCTCCAGTAGCAGCCGGTCCTTGAAGGTTCCCGGCTCCATTTCATCAGCATTGGCAATGAGATATTTCCGTCGTTCGGAGGCTGGCTCTTTTGGCACGAAACTCCATTTCTGACCCGTCCCGAACCCGGCGCCCCCACGCCCACGCAGCTTCGAACGTGTAACGGTGTCAACGACCTCAGCAGGCGTCAGATTTTTCAGCGCCCTGCGCACCGCCTCCCATCCGCCGGCCCGCTCATAAGCCATGCAGTCCGGCGGCCCCGCCGCGACATCAATCATGGCAGTCAGCGGGCGGTCGGGGAAACTCATCGGAGCGTCCCCCTCAGCGTGTCGGTCAGCCGATCGAGGGACGCTATGTCCACATTCCCGTGCAGCGTCTCGTTGACCAGCAGTGCCGGCGCATGATCGCAGTGCCCAAGACAGACGATCGGGAGAAGCGTGATGGCCCCGTCTTCCGTAGTCTCTCCGGGGCGGATGCCGAGAGTCCGGCAGAGATGGGCACACAGATGTTCACGGCCCATGATCCAGCAGGAGACGCTGTCGCAAAGCATGATCACGTGTTGCCCGACCGGTTTGCGAAACAGAAGATTGAAATAGGTTGCGATCCCGTCGAGATCCTCCACGGACATCCTGAGAAGCTCTGCGACCTCACGGAGATGCGCAGTGCTGATCCAGCGGAACCGGGCCTGCACCAGACGCAAAGCCGCGACACTGGCGCCACGCGGATGCAGTTCCTCACGGACAAGTGCGGCAATATCCGCCCGCAGATCGTCAGGCAGGGGATGTTCAGCGGTCGACATCGGCCATAACAAAATCAATGCTGCCGATAATCGCGATCAGATCGGCGATCATAACACCGCGGCTCAGCAGCGGGATCATCTGCAGATGCGCGAAAGACGGCGTGCGGATGCGTGTCCGGTAAGACATCGTGTCGCCATCGCTGATCAGGGAATAGCTGTTCAGTCCTTTCGTGGCTTCAATACAGGCATGAGCCTCTCCCGGAGGAATGACCGGCCCCCAGCTTACACTGAGAAAGTGATGAATAAGCGTCTCGATGTCGTGCATGGTCCGGGCTTTCGGCGGCGGTGCTGTCAGCGGATGGTCCGCCTTCACCGGGCCTTCCGGCATATTGTCGATGCACTGGCGGATGATGCGCAGGCTCTGCCGGATTTCCTCGATATGAACAGCAATCCGGTCATAACAATCGCCGTTAGAACCGGTCGGAATATCAAATTCGAGCTGGTCGTAGCAGGCATAGGGCGCCTGCCTGCGATAATCCCATTCCAGTCCGCAGGCGCGCAGGCCCGGTCCCGTCACACCCCATTCCACGGCTTCAGCTGTTGTATAAGCGCCAACACCTCTGGTCCGCGCACGAAAGATCGGATTTCGCATGACCATACCGTCATATTCATCAAGCCGCTTTGGAAGATCGTCTATGAAAGCGCGTATCAGCCCGTTCCAGCCTACAGGCAGATCCATGGCCACGCCCCCAATGCGAAACCACGCCGGATGCATACGAAAGCCGCAGATAGCTTCGATAATCCCGAACACACGTTCCCGATCGGTAAACATATAGAATACCGGAGAAAGTTGCCCGACATCCTGTGCCATGGTCCCGTAGAAAACGAGATGACTGGCAATACGGAACAGCTCTGCCAGCATCACCCGGATCATCTGCGCCCGTGGCGGCACAGTGATTCCGGCCAGTGTTTCGACAGCCATCACATAAGGGAAATTGTTCATGACCCCGCCGAGATAGTCCACGCGGTCAGTATAAGGAATATAGGTATGCCAGGACTGGCGTTCTCCCATCTTTTCCGCGCCACGATGGTGAAAACCGATATCGGGCACAGCATCGACAATGCGTTCTCCCTCCAGTTGCAGCACGATCCGGAAGACCCCGTGAACACTCGGATGATTGGGTCCAAGATTGAGGAACATGAAATCGCTATGATCGCTGTGCCGCTTCATGCCCCACAGTGAAGGATTGAAACGCAGCGCCTCCTGCTCACGCATCTCCTGATCTTCGGTCAGACTATAAGGTGGCATTTCCGTAGCCCGGGCATGGTGATCCTTACGGAGAGGATGGTCCGTCCATGTCGGAGGTGTGAGAATGCGGCGGAGGAAAGGGTGGCCCTCAAACCGGATGCCAAACAGATCCCATATCTCCCGCTCATACCAGTTGGCATTAGCCCACAGATCGGTGATGCTCGGTACGACAGGATTATCGCCCGTCAGTGCCACCTTGATCCGCACTTCATCCAGACACGCTCCCAGCGACATCAGATGATACACCACCGTGAAAGACGCATCCGGCTGATCCTCCCGATGGATGCGTCCGCGCTCATCAATTGCTGTAAGATCAAACAGCATAAGTGATGCGTTAGCGGAATTTTTCAGCGCTGCGAGAACAACCCGAAGATCGGCGGAGGTGACCCAGACGGTAGATACCCCGTCCCGTGTGGACTGGCTGGCGAGCACGAAAGACGAACGACCGGAAACTTCCGTGTGCAGATCGAAAATTCTGTCCAGCAGGCTCCTTGAGCGGATCGGCTCAATCAATGCGGATGCTGCGGCGCTCATGACATCAGATCCCGTCCGGCGAACGAAGATCGCGCGCGCTCTGGCGCACTTCCCGTTTCGCATCGCGCTGACCCGGTGGTGTGATCAACTCCACTCCCTGCGATCCGACCATCCAGCTCAGCGGGCGTCTCTGCGAGCCAATCGACTGCTGCAACAGCATCAGTCCCTCAAGCAGTGCTTCGGGGCGGGGCGGGCAGCCAGGAACGTAAACATCGACCGGCAGAAAGCTGTCCACGCCCTGCACGACACTGTAAATATCGTACATGCCACCTGAATTGGCGCAGGAACCCATGGAAATAACCCATCGCGGTTCCAGCATCTGATCATAAAGATATTTTATAATCGGGGCCATTTTCACAAAGACTGTGCCCGAGATCACAATCAGATCCGCTTCACGTGGCGTGGCGCGCAAAACCTCCGACCCGAAGCGGGCAATGTCGAATTTGCTGGTAAAAGCTGTCGCCATTTCCACATAGCAGCATGACAGGCCGAAATTCAGTGGCCAGATTGAATTTTTCTGTCCCCATGAGACGAAATCCTGGAGCCGTCCCATAACGAGATTGCGCCGGACCGTTTCGGTGAAGTTCGGTGATTCACCGGACGATCGCACCGCCGGTGAATCCGTAGCGGAAGAGAGCGACCAGGTCATAATACATGGCCCTTTCCGCTATCTGTCGCCGGGATGACACGGGGGCGCGGTCCCCAGTCGAGAGCGCCTGCTCGCCAGAGATAAGCGAGAGAGACAGCAAGGAAGACGATAAATACGAGAGCCGCGCCATAACCGACCCACCCGGTATCCGTGACGACCGTTGCCCAGGAAAACAGAAAGGCGGCTTCGACATCAAAAATCACGAAAAACATGGCGACAAGATAATACTGAACTGGCAGCCGCAGATGTCCCGAACCAGTCGGAATAATACCGGATTCAAATGGCATCGACATGGAGCGGCCCATCGCAGCTCCGTTTCGGCGGGTTCCGGTCACGGCGGAAAGACCCATCATGCACGCAAGAAGGACTGCCACCACGGCCGCGTAGACAAACAAAGATCGAATATCGGAGAAATCCATCATCTCAGGTTCTTCCGTTTGTTTGTGTTTTTATTTGTCTTAACGAAGATATTTTATGTAATGATATCTATAGTGCCGGCAGAAACCTGTCCGATTTTCGGAAGACGTACGATACAGATTCTGTCCCGTGCATGCACCGTTTTCGGAAAGCAGTGGTAGTCCCTTCAGGCGATACGTTCTCCGGAAAAGGAAGTTCCGGAACAAATATGCCCCGAGGCCTCTTTTTCTTTGATCTTCATTTGTACAGGGAGACGAATGATGCGGAGCAGGGAACCGTGCGTTTATGAATGGATATTTGCGAAGTTCGTGTCCGGGGTGTCCGGTTCGCCAGTAAAGCCGGTAACGGCAATAACCGCCGCGCACAGATCAGTTAACCCGCCCGTTCGCCATCATCACTCTCGCTCCACGTCTGAACAGCACGGCATCCCTCCGGAACATGATCGCGAAGAAACAGCGCAAACTCCGTAAAAGCCGGGCCACGGGGATCGGACGTGCGCCACACGAGACCAATCGTGCGCCCCGCATCCGCGACCGGGACCACAGAAATCAGGTCGTCCCACTCCCCACGGTTTCTGAGCGCAAGACGAGGGATGAGCGAATATCCTTCACCGGCGCCGATCATGTGCCAGAGCATCTCAAGGCTCGTCGCTAGGCGTTGCTGGTCGCGCTGCGGAGGTATGCCGCAGAGAGCAAGCGCCTGGTCACGGAGACAATGACCTTCCTCAAGAAGCAAAAGATCCGGGCCTTCCAGATCATGCATCAGCAGCGCTTTCTCTTTGGCAAGAGGATGACTGACCGGTAGCGCAGCCAGAAATGGTTCCTGAAAAATCGGTACGAAACGGAACATATCGCCCGCAACCGGCAGAGCAGCAAAAATGAGATCGAGATCGTCCTGTTGCAACATGCGCAGCATCGGAGCAGTGAGACTGTCAGTCAGCTGTAACTTCAGCTCCGGATACGCACGCCTCAGCAATGGCAGCAGACTCGGAACATAATAAGGTCCAAGAGTCGCGATCACCCCGATGCGCAACACTCCCTCAAGCGGACCCGAGCGTATATGTGCCGCTTCAATCATGGCACGTGCCGCCGCGATAACGTCCCGACCCATCGCAATCAGTCGGGTGCCATCAGGCGTCGGGACCACATGCCGCCGTGTGCGCTCGAAAAGAACGACACCCAGCAACGCTTCCAGCTTGCGTACCTGTTCGGACAGCCCGGCCTGACTAACGCCGCATCGCTCAGCCGCCCGTGAGAAATTACGCAGATCATCGACCGCCACGACGTATTCGATGTCCCGGAGCGACAGACCGGAGAGGGGAACATAGCTCATGGATATAGATAAGCCCGATTCAGGTTCACTTATAAAAAGGTTTTACCTATAACAGCCATCGACAGAAACTGTTTCCACAGGGTTTGCGCCTGTGGGAGAAGGTCTCCGTCACCAAAAGACAAACGACAAAAGGGGATACGTCTTATGACGACGATTAATTCCGAGCTGAAGCCTTTCGAGACCGATGCCTTCCATGATGGCAAGTTCATCAAGGTGTCTGACACAGACGTGAAAGGCAAATGGGCGGTTTTCTTCTTCTATCCGGCCGATTTCACGTTCGTCTGCCCGACGGAACTCGAAGACCTCGCCGATAATTACGCGACGTTCCAGAAGCTGGGTGTGGAAATCTATTCGGTCTCGACCGACAAGCATTTTACACACAAAGCCTGGCACGACACCTCGCCGGCTATCGGCAAGATCCAATATGTCATGCTGGGTGACCCGACCGGCCACATCTCACGTAATTTCGGTGTGCTCATCGAAGAAGCCGGTCTTGCAAACCGGGGCACCTTCCTGATCGACCCGGAAGGGAAGATCCAGTACATCGAGATCACAGCCGGTGGAGTTGGTCGCAGCGCTGCCGAACTGATCGATAAAATCCAGGCCGCTCAGTACGTCGCGTCCCACCCCGGCGAAGTCTGCCCGGCAAAGTGGAAAGAAGGCGCCGAGACCCTGACCCCGTCGCTGGACCTCGTCGGCAAGATCTGACCAGGCGCAGTCCGGTCCTTCGGGGCCGGACTCTCCAGTCCCGTATCTGCCGAAAACCGGAGTTCTCCGCAATGCTGCAAGACACCATCAAAACGCAACTCAAAGGCTATCTCGCGAACCTCGCACACCCCGTCGTGCTTGAGGCATCGCTTGGTGACAGCCCGAAATCGCGCGAGATGCACGAGCTTCTGCATGAGATCGCCGCTCTTTCGGATAAGGTCAGCGTCTCCGAACAGGGAACCGACGCGCGACGCCCATCCTTCGTCATCCGGCGTGGAGACGCGAAAACCGGCATTACCTTCGCAGCCATCCCGATGGGCCACGAGTTTACCTCTCTCATTCTGGCGCTGCTCCAGGTCGGTGGCCATCCGCCGAAACTGTCGGATGATCTCATCGCGCAGATCAAAGCCCTGCCTGGACACTATAATTTCGAAACATACGTCTCGCTGTCCTGTCAGAACTGCCCGGATGTCGTACAGGCGCTCAACGCGATGAGTGTGCTGAATCCCAATATCCACAACACCACGATCGACGGCGCATTGTTTCAGGACGAAGTCGCGGCAAAGAACATCATGTCGGTCCCCCAGGTCTATCTGAACGGTGAACCGTTCGGTTCCGGCCGTATGGACGCGGAACAGATCCTGGCGAAGCTTGACGCAGACGCCCCGAAACGCGCCGCCGAAAAGCTGAAAGACATCGCGCCGTTCGATATGCTGATCATTGGCAGTGGGCCGGCTGGCGCGTCAGCCGCAATCTACGCTGCCCGAAAAGGTCTGCGCACCGGCCTCATCGCCGATCGTTTTGGCGGCCAGGTCATGGACACCGAAGGTATCGAAAACTTTATCTCTGTAATAGAGACGACCGGCCCGAAACTCTCCGCTGCGCTGGAAGCCCATGTGCGCCAGTACGACATTGACGTCATTTCCTCCCAGCGTGCGAAAGAACTGTTCCCGGCTGCACAGCCTGGTGGCCTGCATGGTGTCGCCCTGGAAAGCGGCGCCATTCTGCACGCCCGCACCGTCATCATCGCAACCGGCGCGCACTGGCGGCATCTTGGCGTCCCCGGCGAGGAAGAATATCGCAACAAAGGTGTCGCTTATTGTCCGCATTGCGATGGTCCCTTCTATAAAGGTAAGCCCGTGGCCGTCGCTGGTGGCGGTAATAGCGGTGTCGAAGCCACAATCGACCTCGCGGGGATCGTCTCACATGTCACCCTGCTTCAGCGCGGCTCAAAGCTGAAGGCTGACAAAGTGCTGCAGGACAAATTATACAGCCTGAAAAACGTCACCGTTCTGACCGAGGCACTGACAACGGACATTGAAGGCAATGGCACCAAAGTCACCGGCCTGACTTATCGTGGTGGCGATGGTGCCGATCATCATATCAATGTTGATGGCGTCTTCGTGCAGATCGGTCTGCTCCCCAACACGGACTGGCTCCGCGGCACCATGAAACTCAACGATTTTGGTGAGATCGTTGTGGACAGCCACGGCGCCACATCTGTGCCAGGTGTTTTCGCCGCCGGAGACGCCACGACAACACCGTTCAAGCAGATCGTGATCGCCACAGGTGATGGCGCAAAAGCCTCTCTCTCCGCTTTTGATTACCTCATCCGGATGCCGGTATCTGACGAAAAACGGGTCGCGGCATAAATTCCGGGAACTGAGCCTTGCCCCATTCTGAAACACCCCGTTCCGGCAGAAAACTGGCGCAACGGGGCATGGATCAGCTAAAGCAGCTCTGAAAATCGTAAGAGGTTGTTTCAAAAGCCTCTAAGCGGTGTTCGTCGTGACGGCTCCCTTATCTCACTGTGCTGACGGACAGGCCTGCCTGCATAAGGGGCCGGTTCTTTCATGACCAAACCTCCTCTCAATCTTCACGGCACAGAAGAGGGACGGGGAGCATGAACAAAAAACGGCGTCACCCAGAGGAAACCGAATGCCTGAGCAGACCATTGTAACGAAAGAGTTTTGAGAACTGCCCGAATGGTTTAAGGCGATAATCTGCGTCAGCCGGATACTGTTCACGCGGCCACAGGGAAGGGATACGGTTTTGCCTCATCCGATCGTTCGCCTCCGGCGCGCGACAACCGTCCTCGCCAGCGTGGTCACAGTCGGCCTCTCGGGCCAGCCAGCTATTGCAGCCGCTGAAAACACAGAAGTAGTGCCAGCCAGAAAAGCCGAGCGTCGCGCGTCCGAAATATCCCATAAAGCGATTGCAGCCAGAACCTCCGAAACCATCCTGGTCAAAGGCAATGCGGATGCCGTCCTGGGCCGACAGCCCGGCGGCGGCCTGATCCGTCCCCATGATGAGGTCCGTTCGGTCAGCACTGTCGATCGCGATTACATCAGCAAACAGGCCCCCATGGCGAACGCGTTTCAGCTCGCCTCCGTGCTGCCCGGCGCCAACGTCTCCACCACAGATCCGTTCGGCTTTTCCCCGTCAACCAACATAAGCGTGCGTGGCCTGAACGGAGATGCCCTCGGATACATCCTCGAAGGCATGCCGCTTAACGACATTGCCTACTATGCGGGTTACCCCGCGCAGTTCGCCGATAGTGAAAACTATCAGGAAGTCGCCCTCGCCCAGGGCTCCGCCGACCTGGACAGCCCGGTGCTCAATGCCGCCGGTGGTCTGATGAACCTGTCCTTCATCGACCCCTCTGAAAAACCTGGCGGATACGCCAGCGTCTCCTACGGCTCATACAACACCAACCGGGAATTTATCCGCTTCGAGACCGGAGAAATCGGTCATTCAGGTGTTCGGGGCTTCGTCTCTTATTCGCATGGCGCTACCGATAACTGGCGCGGTCCCGGTCGCGACAACCGACATCATGTTGATTTCAAATTCGTCAAAGCATGGGGGCAGGGAAACCACGCCGCCATCCTTGGCTCCTGGACCAGTATCATCACCAGCTACTACCCACAGGTTTCACTCGAAAGCTGGAAACAGGACGGCATCGGCGGTGCAAATAACCTCGTCGGACGTTACAACCGTAACAACGATGCCGCGGGCACTGATTACTGGCGCCTGTGGCGAGCCCCCGAACGCACGCTCTATGTCGGCGCCCCCGTGCATCTGCATCTCACAGATCGCCTCGCTCTGGACGTCACGCCCTACAGCCAGCTTGCCTACGGAAACGTCCCGGGTGGCTCCACATTGTCGGAAACCGGCCTCTATAACGGCACGCAGCCTCTTCCGGACGTTCTGAACCTCCCGGGCGCCCAGGACGGTGAAGCCACTGTCCGCGCCAATTACACCCAGCGCAGCTACCGCTCAGGCTTCAACACGGCCCTGCATTACAAACTCGCCTGGAACGATTTCGTCCTCGGTTACTGGTATGATTACACAGACGATACAGAGCAGCAGAGTTTCACCACCGTCAGTGAGAACGGCTACGCGAGCAACATCTGGGCTGAAAAACAATCCGCCCTGATTCGCGTCTCCGACGGCCAGCCTTTGCTGGCCGGCAGCGATCACACCATTTCACAGACAAACGCTCTTTATGCAGGCGACCATATGTCCTTTCTGCACGACCGGCTGGTTGTCGACGCCGGATTCAAAATGGTCATGCTCACCCGCAACGGCACCAACGACGTCCCCGGCCCTCAATACCGCTCCAATGCCAGCTATGCCGAACCGCTGCCCCGCCTCGGCATGCGCTGGCGCATCAATGATGCGAATCAGATCTTCCTCAACGCCACAACAAACTTTCGCGCTCCCGATGAGACTGCCTTCTACAACACCTATGACCCGTCGAGCGGCGCCATCAGCGTTGCCGCCACGCCCGACACCAGGCCGGAATATTCAATCTCCGAAGAACTGGGCTATCGCCGGACCGGAACCTGGATCATCGGCAGTCTCACCCTGTTCAACTATAATTTTACAAACCGCCAGATTTCCACACTCGTTTCGCAAAATGGCGCCATCATCCAGTCCACCATCAACGGTGGCGGTCAGACCTCGCGCGGCGTGGACGTTGAAATAGGCACCCGTCCCTGGCACCATCTAAGCCCCTACGTCTCAGGTGAATATCTGCACGCCACGATTGACAACGATATCGCGTCAGGCGGTGACCTTCTCCCCACCAGAGGTAAAATCGCTGTCCGAAGCCCTTCGCTCCAGGCTGCCGCAGGCCTCAGTTACGATGATGGACATTTTTTCGGCGTCGCGACACTCCATTACACCGGCCATCAGTTCGCAACGTTCATGAATGACGAACGCATATCCGATCATACAACGGGCGATCTTGCCATCGGATACCGCTTCTCCGACGCCGTGCATCTGCACGCCCCGACCCTGCGCATGAACTTCGTCAACATCACCAACGAACACTACCTGTCCGGCGTGGCCAGCCCCACCATGAACGCCCGTGATACAACAGGCCGCTACGGCACGACAATCTCAGGCAGTGCACCTGATTATTACGTCGGAGGCGGGTTCGCCGCCCTGTTCACGGCCTCCACTGGCTTCTGAATGCTCCTCATCCCTCGCCCGGACAGATTTCATGCTTCTCCTTCTCCCGGACCACAATTCTCTCCAACCGGAAGAGGTGACCACGCACCGAATCATCTTCGGTAACCCGACATGAGCAATACCCATTACGCACATGGTCTGGGCAACGAACTGAAACTCCCGGACTGGCCCGGAATCCGAATGCCTGAGCTGCAACGTGTTCTCGCACAATTCCCGACAGCCGGGGTGCCGCAACACATTCTCTGGCATAGCCCCCGTCCGTTCTCCGCAGCCGCCGAGGTCAGAACGACCCGCGGCATCCTCTTCGTAAAACGCCACCACCAGAGTGTCCGCAGCATCAGCGATCTCGCCGAAGAACATAAATTCATCGACCATCTCCGGAAAAAACACCTGCCTGTTGCAGATATTCTCAAAACACAGGACGGTGAAACATCCGTTGCCGACGATATCTGGACCTATGAAGTCCATCAGGCGGGCAGGGGTCTCGATCTTTACCGCGACAGTCCCTCCTGGACCGCTTTCCGCTGTCCCGCCCACGCTTTTGCCGCCGGCACAATGCTGGCAAATCTGCATAAAGCAGCCGCAGATTTTCACGCTCCGCCACGTCACACCAGACTGCTCGTTGCCAATTACCGCATCTTCGGAACAGCCACCCCGCTGGACACTCTCGCAGCAGAACTCCAGGGCCGGCCAGCTCTGGCCCGTTTCCTCACTGGCCGTCCCTGGAAAGCCGACATCCGCGAACGACTGATCGATCCGTTCCACCCGAAAGCATTCGCTTTGCTCCGGAACGAACCATCACTCCGGACCCACGGTGACTGGCACGCCTCAAACCTGCTCTGGTCCTCACCCGGAGAAGCCAGCACCGTCACGACAATCCTGGATTTCGGTCTTTCCGACCAGACTTTCGCCCTTTTTGATCTTGCAACAGCGATCGAACGGAATCTGATTTCCTGGCTTGATGCCGAACGCGGGACGCCACCAGTCTGTAACCTCGAACAACTCGATGCCCTTCTGCATGGATACTCGTCCGTCACTCCTCTCAGTAATGAAGCACTCAATAAAGTAAGTGCCCTGCTCCCACTGGTTCACGCTGATTTTGCGCTGAGCGAAATCGAATATTTCGCCGGAATCCTGTCGAATGAAACTGATGCTCTCATCGCTTACGACCTCTATCTTCTCGGCCACGCTGACTGGTTCCGCCAGGAAGGCGGTAAAAAATTACTCAGTCATCTCAATGAACTTGCAAGGCAGACAGCTTGAAAAACTCAAAGCAACATCATAAGGCGCAATCCGCATGCGATAAAGGAACGACGTGATCAGGACTACACGCCAGCCAGACGAACCGGCAATTTCAATGACGCAGCAAACATGCAAAGTCAGACGATATGTCTCCCCTTGAAGTTGCCGCTGTTGTTATCAACGTGCTCGGTGTCTGGCTGACCGCGCGCCGCAATATGCTCTGCTGGCCCGTCGGCATCGTAGCCGTCCTGCTTTACGCCCGTCTGTTCTTCGTGTGGAAGCTTTATGACGATATGGTGCTCCAGGGCGTCTACGTCATCGTCCAGATCTACGGCTGGAAAAACTGGACCCGCGCTCGCAGCGAAGGGACGGGGGCAATCCAGGTCATCCCCCTTCCTTCGACCTCCCTGACTACCGGAGTTGCCGCGGCAACACTCTCATCGCTCGCTCTCGGTGCTGCAATGGCTGTCTGGACTGATGATCCCCTGCCATGGATCGACGCCACGCTAACCTGCTTCAGCCTGCTCGCCTCATTCTGGTCGGCCAGGCGTCATATTGAAAACTGGTATCTCTGGATTGCGGTCGATGCCGCCTATACGCTTGTTTTCCTGTATCGTCAGAATGATCTGACTGCAGGTCTGTATGCGATGTTCGACGCCCTGGCTCTCTACGGTGCCCTTAACTGGCGCTCTGTCAGAGAACGACATACAAATAAAAATGGACTTTCCAGGATTCCCTGAGTGATAATCCTGCGCAGAAGATCGGGATGACAGTCACGGTCATGGAGCAAAGCCTATGCGCTGTGTAATCCTGTTCCGAACCCACGTCTGGGATGATTTTGTCTTTCGTCAGTTTATAAAAGCGAGAGATAGCAGTCCGTTTGAGATCGTGATTCTCGCCAATAACACAAACGGATTATGCCCTCCCATAGACGGCCTGCCATTTGTCACCTTCCAGGTATCAGATTTCAGGAAACTGGGTCTGGCCTCAGGCATAGAAGGTGACAGCACCTGGTATAATGCTGACTATCCGCTCTATTATTATACCAGCCTGTTCCCGGATTATGACTATTACATTCTCTGGGAATACGATGTCGTCGTGCAGGCCGATCTCCCGGCTCTGATGCTGGAGGTCGCGCAGGAAAAAAAGGATGTCATAGCAAAGACAGTTGATGATCCTTTTCATGATTGTGATTATCTCTACAGTATTGAGGGTGTATATTTAAAAGAAGATGTCGAAAAGACATATTTTCCATTTTCTATATTCTCCCGAAGAGCAGTTGCGGAACTCTTCTCACGCCGGCTGTTCCTCTCCGACAGGCTGAATTTTGGCGATATAAAGGTCTGGCCGCACGCAGAACTCTTTATGGGGACCGAACTTCGTGCAAGTGATCTCTCGCTTGCACAGCTCTCCCGCTACGGTAAAGCTGATTTTTTCTCGCATTATCCTCCTTTATTCGAAGGAGACATCGACCAGATGAAGGAACAGCAGTTCCTGCATCCGGTTCTTGATGTCGAACGCTATCTGGCAAGCGTCATACGCTACGAAGGACGTCCAGGACGGTTCTTTAACCCGATGAGTAATTTTCATAAAACACTCCGCCGTTTCCCCGCGTCGCTTTACGGGCAGCGTCTTTACGCAGCACTGATCGCCCGGGCCAGAAAGCTGTCCGGACTGCTGGAACAAAAACTGCGCGGTAACCGGCCCAATCCACGCCATTCATAATGGCGGACTGCGACATCGAGTGAGACCAGAAATGAATTCCCGTATGCTCAACCCACGGCTTTATCCGGAACTTCGCCGCGCGACGTCACCAGATGCCTTATTCAGGCATGTTGAAGCCCTGTTCCCCATACTGCGTAGCATCACAGGAGAGGGAATAAGGCAGACGCTTGATTACATCTCTGAAAGAACCAGGGAGTTCATTACTGTTGACATTCCGTCGGGCACTCCGGTTCTGGACTGGAACATCCCCGACGAATGGAACGTAAAAGCGGCCACAATCAGAACATGTAACGGCGATATTGTCGTGGATCTGGCCGCGTCAAATCTGCACATTCTTCAGTATAGCGTACCATTTCACGGTCGGGTCTCAAAGGAGGTTTTGTTCGGGCACCTGTTCAGTCTTCCGGAACAACCGGATCTGATTCCTTATAAAACGAGTTATTACATCCGAAACTGGGGCTTCTGCGTTTCTGAAAATCAGAAAGCCTCTCTTACAGATCCTGAATATGATATTGATATCGATGCTTCACTGGAACCTGGTCACCTCACATATGGTGAAGTGCTTATCGCCGGCCGGTCCGATGAGGAGATATTTTTCTCCGTGCATTGCTGCCATCCATCCCTCGCTAACGATAATCTCAGTTCAATCGCAATCGCAATCGAACTGATCCGTACCCTCCAGGCAACGGATCATCTGCATTTTTCATATCGTTTTGTCTTTGTTCCTGGTACAATCGGAGCGATTGCCTGGCTTGCTAAGAATATTGGCAATACACAAAAAATCCGGAACGGTCTGGTTTTAAGCTGCCTGGGAGACAAAGGAGGGCTGACCTACAAAAAATCCCGTAATGAGGATGCCTCAACCAATCGATATCTGGAATGGCTTATCGAAAAAGAACCGGATGCAAGCGTGCGGGAATTTGAGCCTTATGGATACGACGAAAGACAGTATTGTTCGCCCGGTTTCAATCTGCCAGTGGGATGCCTCATGCGTTCTCCGAACGGCATGTTCCCGGAATATCATACCTCAGCGGACAATCTGGATTTTGTCCAGCCCGTTGCGCTCCTGAAATCCTATAATTTCATCGCCAGATTTATCTCGATGCTGGAGAATGATTTTTACCCTGTCAGCAGATACCCTTTTGGTGAACCGCAGCTGGGGCGTCGCGGCCTTTATCCACTCCCCGCCGCTCCGCCTGATATTACTGAAGATGATGCGGACTGGCCTGATCAGATGAGTATCCTCTGGGTTCTCAATCTCTCCGATGGTCATCACTCTCTTTTTGATATGGCACGACAGTCAGGAAAATCATTGCAGACAATTATACTTGCTACCGGAATACTGGAAAAAGCAGACCTTCTTGATATTCATCAATTCCCGGCGGCAGTCTGAAACACCTCATATGCAACACGCTTATATAGCGTTTTCGTTATGCGCGAGATATCTGCAATCTCAGAGCCTGTCCCGAAAGTTTTTGAACACTATCAACCTGTTGTGATTCATCCGTCTTTGCAGAGAGATTGGAGTGAATGGTGGCATGGACTGGTATTGCCCGCCGCGAACATAGCCGGGAGGGGGACTACGCTATCCAACGGAGATGACGGATGCCGAATGGGCACTGGTTGCTCCCTTCGTGCCTCCGGCAAAACACCCGGACGACAGACAGGCGTGAGGTCGTGAATGCGATGCTCTGTATTGCCTCAGGCGGGTGTGCACGGCATCTGCTGCCGGGATGCTTTCCACCGGTCACGACCATCCGACGCTACTTTTACGCGTGGCGTGATGCCGGGCTGTTCGGGGCACTGAACACAGTGCTGGTCATGAATCTGCGCGGGATCGATGGGCGTGAAGCCTCCCAGGGCGCGGGAGTGATTGACAGCCAGTCGGTAAAAACCACGGAAAGTAGCGGGATTGCAGGCTACGACGCGGGCAGGAATGTCAAAGGGCGCAAGCGCCATTCGTGACCGATACCTGTGGCCTTCTGATCTTCCTTCTGATTCATGCCGCCGACATTCAGGATCGTGGGGGCTGTCGATGTCCTGGCGAAATACACAGACGCTTTCCTTGGCTGCGCCACATTTTCGCCGATGGTGGCTATGCCTGTGATAAACTGCGATCCGCATCCTATCTCTGCTTATAATAAAAAATCAGGGACCTGAACCTGGAACCGCATGATGGTCATTTCCAATGGTCGCCGGACGAATAATATTCAAAACACTTTTAAATTTATTTGCCCACACGTTTTTCTTCTGCACAACAGAGGAACTATAAAATCTTTTCCGGATTAATATCCGTGCCACTCGTAGTGGAGAAAATGCAGTTAAAAGACACCATATGGTAATCATTATCCGAAATGAAAAAGTTTCAAAACTCGGGCAGAAAGGAATTTTCAACGCATTTATTAATGCCTGGCCCATGCTATCATTTTTCAGGGGGTGCAGCGACGGTGTCAGTCGCATTGATGCAATTCTTAATTGCAACAGATGGCTTCCACGAAACAGAATATCAATTTTCGGAACTGTCTGGTTTACTATAACACAGGCTCTCTGCACGGATTCAAATCGCTTTATAGCCCTTCCGACTTCGCGACTGTAAACACTGTCAGAAATCGTCATATTGCTGTCGTTAGAACCATGCATACGATAAAGTACAAGGGGTATTGCAATTGTAACAACGTCGCCAAAATAGGGTGCCATGGCGATACATGTAGAATCCGTGGAGGAATCGCATTCGTCACCAAGCGGGAATATCTGATCAAGAAATTTTCGCGACCAGGCATTTCCCGAACCTGGCGGAGTCGGATATTCAAGAAATTTCTGACTCCACGTGTGGATCTGGGTCGGATGAAGCATCCCGTTGATTTTAGGCATTATATTGCCAGCGGGAAGACCATTCCTGTTGGCGCGTTGAACAAGAACCTGAATTTTACTAACATTCCCATTCCATGCGGCGACAATCTCACTTAAAAATCCCGGCAAAAGAATATCATCGGCATCCAGAAATACTATTATATCTCCATGCGATAAAGAAAACCCCAAATTATTAGCACATCTTTGACCATGGTTTTCCGTGAAAACAGCAAGAATTTCATCACCAAAAAACATTATCTTTGAGCGTGAATCATCTGTCGATCCGTCATCAATCACTATTATTTCTTTTAACGGCCAGTCTTGCCAGAGAACGCTTTCTATAGCCTCTCTTATAAACTCTCCGTAGTTATAATTCGCTATTATAATGGAAATCATAGGTGGGGGCATGTTCGTTTCTCTCTTTTCTGGTTTCGGAGCTGAATCATCCGACCACCGGAAACACGGCTAAATCTAAAGAAGTAACGTCGCTGAATATAAAATCGTTCAGACCGAAAATGTGGGTAAACCCGATTTTGTCAGTATGATTAATCTTATGGTCGTGGTCTGTAGTGCCTGTAGGTTCGCAACAGTCCTGGAAGAGCCTGTCGAGTAATGTTCTTGATTCCGAGGTCGGCTCCGCTAAGTCTCATACAGTAGTTGCGTATCATATTTTTCATAACATCTTCCGGATACTGGTCACGGAAGAACTTCATACCACCGGTCTGTTCAATAATTTCTGCAAAAAAACTGCCACGAGGAGGAGCGATCTCTTTCCAGAGACCAATTTTCGTTAAAATATTATTGAAAAGATGTATTGTCTCTGCATGTGAAGTCTTTCGATGACACCACTCCAAAAATTCAGGAAGGAAAATTTTATAAATATCAGTGTGGTCAATGGGGTAGAATGAGGAGGCCTCCGAAAGCTCTATATCCTCATGAAACTTCCTGATCATTTTATCGAGCAAAAGCGGTCCTGTTTCTCCCCATCGAAGATTTTTATCCATCAGGAGTGTTGTTTCCGAAATCAGGTACTCCAGTATATTTTTCGATGATATGTATAATATCGCACCGTTAATCCCCCCACCTTCTTCTTTTACGACAATATTATTTTTCCAGTTTCCCTGAATTTTCTTCAGAGCCACCATGTCAAGGTCTATCCACGTCATGTCGGTTCTGAGAATCATGTTGTAACGGAAGTAATCGGAAAAATGACCAGGATGAGGCGAGCCATTCAGAATAAATCGTGATGTCATATGCCGTGGAACTATCTTCTCAGCATCCCTGATCTCAATACCATCCGGTATATTGTCGATCGCATTATATGAAAATAATGTCAGTGGCACTCCTTGCCTGACCAGTGAATGTGCACAGGCACATTCGACCGCACTCAGTCGGCCTCCATACCAGAGAGTGCCAAAACGTCTGACCTCGAAATTGTTTTCGCTCACGTCACACCTGATTTTCCGAAAGAGAAAGAGAATGCCAGAACATACGGTTCTATTATTTCAAATAGTTACCGAACAATCAGAGGATATTGATAATTACGTAAATTTTACGCAGTTCATTCATATATTTTTGCGGATATCAATATCTACAAAACGTGCAGATCTGGAATCGGCAAAACAAAACGTCCTCCCCATTCGCGAATATAAGCAAGCTGCGGCATAATCTCGTCTTTCAGATTCCATGGAAGGATAACCACAGCATCCGGTCGGCTATGTCGTATTTCCTCGGGTGGCATGATCGGAATTCTGGAACCTGGAAGTAACATTTGCTGCTTATGGGGGTTCATATCGGTCGTAAAAGAAATAAATTCCGGACCAATTCCACAGAAATTCAAAAGCGTATTACCCTTTGCCGGAGCGCCATACGCGACGATTTTCTGACCCGCCCGTTTAGCATTGATCAGAAACTCTACGAGATTTTCCTTAATCTGCACGACCCGTTCAGCAAAATCTTTATATGTTTTCATATCTTCAAGTCCTGCGGCAAGTTCGCGATGCAGCAATTCGCCAACAGAGATCTGAGTCGGGTGTTTTTCACTTTCATCATGCGTTGCGTACACTCTGAGTGAACCTCCGTGGGTCGGCAATTCTTCAACGTCGAAGACTCTCAGGCCATGCTGCTGAAGAGCCTGGCTTACCGTTCGCAGGGAAAGATAGGAAAAGTGCTCATGATAAATCGTATCAAATTGTGTTTCCTGCAATAACCGCATCAGATGCGGGAACTCAAACGTCACAACACCATCCTTCTTCAGAAGGACATAAAATCCCTGAAGAAAGTCATGAAGGTCGGGAACATGCGCCAGGACGTTGTTTGCTACCATCAGATCGGCCTGAACACCGCAATCCTTCAGGCGCTCAGCTGTTTCTTCGCCAAAAAAAGCAATTTCAGTTCTGATTCCTTTTCCTATTGCTACTTCGGCTACGGTTGACGCCGGTTCTATACCAAGAACCTTTACACCTCTCTCCTGTGCATACTGAAGGAGGTAACCGTCATTGCTGGCTATTTCCACTATGAGCGACGAAGCATCAAGATTAAAACGTGTTATTTGCTGCGCAACATAGGCTTCTGCATGCTTCAGCCAGCTTGTGGAATAAGAAGAGTAATAAAGGTAATCGCGAAATATCTCCTGTGGCGACTCGAATTCTTCAAGCTGAACAAGGTGGCAGGAGTCACAGATCATTGCATGCAGAGGATAGAATGCTTCCATCCTGTTCCTGCTTTTCCGGCTGATGAACGCGTTCGCCAGCGGCGATACCCCAAGATCCACGACCGTTGTTTTCAGACGTTCTCCACAGAGACGGCAAGGGCCGTGATCCGGTTCTGCATCCTGACTCTGAGCCGTCGCGCAATCCAGTATTTGCGAACTATACATCGCTATTTCCTTATTTTTATGGGTTACACAAAGTCAGATAAGGATTTCAGTCTCCGAAGAAGTTATTCGTATAATTGGGGAAACTCAGATCCCGGTCAGACAGACAAACCGGAGTCAACGGCCATTTTATATCGAAAGTCGGGTCGTCGTAACGCACTCCGCATGCGCTTGCAGGATCGTAACGGGCGGAAATGGAATAATAGACTTCCGAATCAGGTCGGAGCGTCTGATAACCGTGAAGGCAACCTTCGGGGATATAAAGCAGCACATCGTCAGATTCTTCAAGAACGATTTCAGCTTTAGCAAGGTAAGTTGGTGAATTCACCCTCACATCACACACTACGTCATGTATTGCACCACTGATACATTGAACGAGCTTTACTTCCGAAGACGGAGAACGCTGAAGATGCATGCCACGTATCGTTCCCTTTTTTATTGTACGAGAGCTACTGATCTGTAAAAACCGCGCCGTCAGGCCTCTCTCACGAAATATATCTTCACAGAAGATGCGGCCAAACGAGCCGCGTTCATCGGTTTGTCTCTCAATGCGTATTTTCCACATGCCTTCAATCACCGTCGGTTCAAACAGCATGGGCGTTTCCAGAAGCATTCCCTGAAGTGAGAAAGTTGAAAAATACAGAGTTAATCGTCAGATCAGACACTTCACAAATATGCAAAGATCCGTTTTTGTTCAGTAGTTCCCCGGCAGGACGCCAGATAGAAAGCCAGGTAAGGTCTGATTGCGTCGTATTGGGGCAGAACGCAGCAGATCTCATGACAGGATACCTTATTTCAGCCGGAAGGTAGTTCTTCCCCTGTTTCACACATATGCCACATGCCGCCTGATGATCTGCAAGAATTGTCTCTGTCGTCTTTGTCTGATCACGCGAATGTGTAAAGCGATCCCGGTATGTGTCGTGAGATAGATAGGGTGACCTTTCAGAAAAGAAAAACAATGGTGGTCACAATGCTTTTTTTCCAGACCAGAAATATTCTGTTGCTTTTGTAGCAGGATCGTGTGCGCCAATAGTATAAATAATAACGGTTAATCCGTTTTGTTCCTTGCCTCAACAGAGACATCCGGAAAGGGTGCCGCATGCATATCCTGATTCTTGGAAACATGGGTTATGTAGGATCAGCTGTTAGCCAATACATGCGTGACAGGTTCCCTGATGCGCGTTTGTCCGGTTTTGACAGTGCATTATTCGCACATTGTCTGACTGGTAATGGCCGGGTGCCGGAGACGTTTCTTGATGAACAGCTTTTTGGTGATGTACGGGATCTGACGCCTGCATTTTTCGGAGGTGTGGATGCCGTAATTTATCTTGCTGCGATTTCAAACGATCCGATGGGAAAGCAATTTGCTCATCTGACGGATACGGTGAACAGAGCATGCTGCATTCTGGCGGCCGATCTGGCGGCAAAAGCGGGTGTAAAACATTTTGTGCTGGCATCGAGTTGCAGTGTTTATGGCGCGGCGTCAGGTCTCGCCAGAACCGAACATGACGATGTCAATCCTCTGACGGCATACGCCAGATCCAAGGTGGCTGCGGAAGAACAACTGGCGCAGATAAAATCTGAAAAAATGGCCATATCCTGCCTTCGTTTCGCGACGGCATGCGGATTTTCCGGTCGTCTTCGGCTTGACCTTGTGCTGAACGATTTTGTTGCGGCTGCGCTGGGATCGGGCAGGATATCAGTGCTGAGTGACGGAACGCCATGGCGTCCTTTGATTGATGTAAGAGATATGGCTCGCATCATGGAGTGGGCAATAACAAGATCAGGCGAGCATTTTCTTGTAGTAAATGCAGGAATAAATCGTGGGAATTATACGGTAAAAGAGCTTGCAGAAGCCGTGGCCGATGCTGTTCCGGGCACTGAAGTCCATATCAATCATGACGCGCAGCCAGACAAAAGGTCTTACAAGGTCGATTTTTCGCTGCTCGAACGACTGGCACCGGAACATCTTCCGCGGATATCGCTTTCCGAAACAATTAACGGTCTCGTAGATGGAATACGGAAATCCGGCATTCTGCGATCTGGTCAGCCACCAGAAAGTCTGATCAGACTTCGCACTCTCACCGGTTTTATCGGTGCGGGCATACTCGACGAAGAACTGCGATGGACGGCTCCGGACGAGTTCATTCACTAAAACAGCAGTCTTCTCTGCCTGTTATTTGTAATCATAACCAGGGATATCGAGATGAAAGCAGTCATTCTTTCCGGAGGGTATGGTACCCGTCTCATGGAGGAAACTGAAGCACGTCCTAAGCCGATGGTTGAGATCGGCGGAAAGCCAATACTTTGGCATATCATGAAAATCTATGCCAATTACGGTATAAACGACTTTGTTATCCCTCTTGGATACAAAGCAGACATGATAAAACGATATTTTGTAGAATATTATACAAATTCGTCAGATATCGAAGTTGATCTTTCCTCCAATACTGTGACTACACTCAGAAAAAATACAGATCAGTGGAAAGTTACACTTGTTGATACGGGCATCGATACGATGACGGGTGGTCGCCTGTTGCGGCTGAAAGATCATCTCCGGGATGGAGATTTTTGCCTGACCTATGGCGATGGTGTCACTGATCTTAATATTGCCGACACCATTCGTTTTCATCAGTCGCATGGCAAAATCAGTACCGTGACTGCCGTAAGTCCTCCAGCCCGCTTTGGCTCGCTGGACATTCGTGATGGTAAAGTCATGGAATTCCATGAAAAACCTGAAGGGAAAGGACTTGTAAATGGTGGCTTTTTTGTGCTTTCTCCTGGCGTATTCGATTACTTAGAGGACGACACGACAGTTTTTGAACGTGGGCCGCTTGAAAAGCTGGCGGAGGACAAAGAACTGATGGCCATTGCACATGAAGGGTTCTGGTATTCGATGGATACGCTTCGTGATAAACGCCACCTGGATCAGCTCTGGACCGCAGGACAAGCGCCATGGAAGGTATGGTAGCCCGCCGCTGTCTCCATATGTTCCGGCAAGCCGCCTTTGCGGGACACGGTCTGTTCAGAAGGCCGCATGAGTTGGTTTATGTGTTTTCCGGATGGCGCTTCAGAAGTGCAATAACCTCGTCCCATTCCGGAGCTGCCTGAGCCGCTCCCGTGCGTGTTGTCGCAAGTGCTCCGCACGCGGCGGCAATCCGCGTGGCCTCTGCCAGGCTGTGCCCCTGAGCCAGGCCAGTTGCCAGACCAGCATTGAAGCAATCCCCTGCGGCAACGGTGTCGAGAGGGATAACAGGGAAAGGAGAAACGAAACCACCTGTCATTTCATCCTGCCACCAGACACCCTTTGCTCCCATTTTCACCACAGCGGTTTTAACACCACGATTAAGCAATAAAGCTGCTGCCCGGGCAGCGTCTTGCGGAGTTTCCGGATTTACTCCGGTAAGGGCAAATGTCTCACCCTCGTTAGGAGTAATAACGTCAATTAACCCCCACAATTCTTCGGGTAAGTCACCTTCAGGTGCCGGGGCCGGATCAAGCACCACATGCGCTCCGGAATGCCTGGCACGTCTTGCCGCAGCGAGAACAGTTGCCAGCGGGATTTCAAGCTGAAGCAGCAAAACTGATGCTTCTGAAAAGAGATTGTCGGTGCGCACAATATCCGTAGCATCCACGGCCATGTTCGCGCCCCCGGCAACAGTAATGCTATTCTCTCCGGTTTGCTGATCCACTACGATAAGCGCCAGTCCGGTAGGAAAATTCGGATCGTTCAGCAGGCCAGAAAGATCAACTCCAAATCTGGCAAGTTCTTCGCGCGCCTGTGTGCCGAACGCATCAACGCCAACGCGCCCGATCAGGGCCGAACGAAGCGGGAGTGATCGGGCGAGCCGTGCTGCCGCTGCTGCCTGGTTTCCTCCTTTGCCGCCCAGGCCGATGCAGTAACTTTCAGCATGCACAGTCTCGCCTGGAAGCGGAAGATGACGTGCTCGTGCAGTCACATCGACATTTACACTTCCGAATGAAAGTATCAGGGGCAATGCATCCGACATATCCGACCATCCTCGTCATTAAGATAGTCAGTCTCTTATCAGCAAATCTTAGCTGTCAGAACTGTGCCGTCAGTCCACCGGGAAGTCGCTTTTGAATTCTGCGACCTGCTGTTTCGCGGAGTTCAGGATCTGTGCGCAGGTCGCCGCTCTGCAAAGGATGAAACGCTTGTAGAAATGCGGTGCAACATGAGCATTAGAGCGTGATGTGTTGATTCTGAATCCGATGGGTGCAGCGTGTTCGTCGGAGCGGCAGTGTTGCCCCCGATAAAACTGGTGGCAGCAAACCGCGACGGCTTGCTGGTGCGCATCGGGACAGGCTGATCCGGCAATGCGTCACGCACGATTTTACCTTGCGCGGCCTGGTTGGGGAACCGGGCGACCGCGGCCTCAGGGCTGACTACCGCTCAGTCCGGACGTTCGTCCACGACGAGAAGCTCAGCTTCAAAAAACGCTCGGGGCCGCGGAGCAGGATCGTCCGGATGTCGCGCGGCAGCGGACACAATGGCAACGGCACCAACATCTGAAAGGCCGCGCAAAGGAACTCACCATCGGACAGGGCAAACGACTGACCGTCTCATCATGAGCGCAATGTCACGTATAACAGGTCAGCAGTCTCTGTTCTTCAAAGCTATCAGGCCCATCAAATCACGTTCTTTCAGAACGTCAGAAAAGATGCATGCGTTTTCTGCATGCCATGATACTGTTGCTCCCGGGAGGAAATGGATGAACGACGAGACGACAGGCCAGGGCACTCCGCCCCAATCTCACGCTGATGATCATTCCAAAGCGTATAATGACGCCGAAATCAGCGGAAAAACAGCTTCAGTGGCACAGAATGATGCGGCTGTGCTGCCTCACGCGGAAGATGGCCACGCTGACCCGGTTATCCCCGTTGCCCCTGCTCCGGTCACGGTTCAGTCCCCCACCTCTGACAGTAATGTTATGGATCGCTCCGGCGTGAAAGAACTGGTGCAGATGGTGGGTGCGATGACATTTGTCACGCTTCTGATCGCTGTTGGCTGGCATGCCGCTCACTATTCCGGCGCGTGGCCCTACTGAGCCATCAGCGTCACTGGTGCCGTAAGGTCACAACCAGAACATCCCGAAAAGCCGGTCGGGACGGATCGACAGGCTGAATCGATGTCACGCCGTGGAAGACCTGATTGTCATCTACAAAAGCTGCATCCAGAGGCGCTGAGAGCATAAAGCTCCCCACCTCCTTCCCACGCAGATCGTGAATGGTCGTGTCACCACTTGCGACATTCTCACGCCTGACCATCACCACCAGAACCCAGTCCACACCGTCCCGATGTAACCCTTCCGGCGTCGGATGGCCCGCACCATTCTCCCGTGCTTCAATACGAAACTGATGCACCTCGGCATGCCAGATGTCCGGCCGCTCTTTCTCAGGCGTCAGGTCTGTCGCCAGCCGCCGGGTCACAGACAGAACCGCATGCATCACCGGATGCGCGCCAATCCCACGTTCCACGGGCTCAAACCATCGCTCAATACCGCCGTTGAGCGCATTGTAGTCGCGGCTCTGATAATGTGGCTGATGGCGCTTCCGGATGATCGCGTCCTGCGTCAGCGCAAAACTGGCGTAGCGGCGCCGTCGATAACGTCCGCCATCAGCCATGTAGCGGTCTACCCCAAGCCGTTCCCAGCTCGTAGCAAATCCGTCCCAGTCCGACATTCCGAAGGCTTCAAGCAGTGGGCGCATCTGCTCCGAACAGATACGGGCAAAATGAGTCTCGCGGGTCTCGTTCTCAATCGTGTCGAGAACGGAGATCGCAAAAGAATTTTCATTTTCCATCATGCCCGTCTCCCGGCGCTTTTCCGGTAGCCTTATCACCGGATTTATCGCCATCAGCCTGCGCCGCATCCGGCTGTTCCGCAACTGGCGCATCCTCATTCGCAGGCACACCTCCTGGTCCACCATGCGTCTCTGTCGCAACGTTCAGCGCGGTACCCGGAGCCGAGGCCGTGTAAGACGTCGGCGTAAAGAACAGAATACCAGCTTTGGCCATCGGATGAGCAATGCGCTTATAAAATTCGCGCTGAACCTTCCATTTCATCATCGCGGCCGTCCTGATCGATCCAATGATAACGGAGCCGTTGCCATCAGTATTATCCACGCCGAGATCGTTGTAGCCGGAATAGATGATGCCTCTGAACGCCTCTTCACCACGCATCTGATCAACAGCCTCCGACATGATCTTCACAACACGTGACACATCCTCCGACAGATCCACGGTCTGCCTGATAATGATCTGATTGAAGTCCCGTCCGGTATTCGCAATCGATGTCACAGACGAGAACGGAATGATGTGCAGATCGCCGTTGATCGCCCGGACACGGACGGTTCTGATCGACAGATGCTCAACCGTACCTGCTACCCCGCCAGTCGTCACCCAGTCACCAACCTGAATCGCATCTTCAACCAGCATGAAGAAGCCGGTGATGAAATCCTTCACCAGACTCTGCGAACCGAACGCAAGCGCGGCACCCATGATTCCGGCACCGGTCAGCAGCGGCGTGACATTGATTCCAATCTGCGAAAGTGATGTCACCGTCACGATGATGATAATGGCAGCTCTCAGAACCGTGCGGATAATCGGCAGAACCGTCTTCAGTCGCGTCGCTCTCGTTTCCTGTGCGGACGTCGAGTAACGCTCCAGCTGACGATTCAGCATGGCATTGATCACTTCCCAGATCGTGACAGCAACAGTCACCGCAACCGCGACCGTCACAGCTGCTCCGAGCAGACGGGAACCCAGCCGGTTCGAGAAGAAAAAATGGAAGCTGTCGAGACCCCATGCCTCCGTCAACGCAAGAAAACTGACGAAGGTAATGATCGCCGTCAGCGCGCCCCGAACAAACGGGTAATAGACATCCGCGCGCTTCTGAAAATCGGGGCGACGTTTCACCAGTTCCGGATTGAGACGGAACAGCCGATCCTGTGCACCATAGGCCAGTACAGCAAGCAGACGCGACAGGGCAATGATGACAATAGTCAGCGCCGTCGTACGCAAAATCCAGTCATATCCGCCGCGCAGATGCACTGCCCATACAACCCACAGTGCCGCGTCCAGGAACAGAGCCGGAATCCACCAGACACGGGCAAGCGCGAGCATGAAAGACCAGAAGGCACTCTTCGCCGCCTGCCGTTTTGGTTCCAGTGCGCGCGCCACGACGGGACGCAGACGCCAGATAAAGACCGCGATCAGAATGTGCTCGACAAGCACAACCGCCCGGATCATCGCCGCTGTACCGCGGTCAGACAGATCGAACTCACCGCCCAGAACCGACAGGCAGACAACAATCGACGGACCCGCAACAAGAATGTTCCACCAGCGCGTCAGCATCCACGCCGTCGAATCTCCGACAGGCATAAGACGAATTGCGGGGGAGCGTGGTGCAATGCCGGTCTCAAGAAAAATGAACAGGCCCCGCGCAGCCGCATAGGCCAGCGCCAGTGTCTCCGTGACTGTCGCAGCTTCCGTCGTATTCGTCGCAAAAGCCGACCCCGCAAATGCAATGCCGAGGAAGGCTGCTACCGGAAGAAGTTTCAGACCCAGATGCATCAGTGCATAGGGAACACGCGCAAGAAACCGCAGCGTCTCAATCTGCCGCCGCTGATCGTCAGCACGCGTTTCCAGAGTCTCGACCTCTTCCTGCGGTGCCCCGGAAGCCTCAGCAGCTTTCGCATCCTGTGAAGCCGCCTCTGTCGTGGCAGAAGCCGATGTACCGGCATCGGGTGAAATTCCATCCGGCGTCGTCCCGCTGCGGTGCGCCACTCTCCGGGCACCAATGGCTTCTTCGCGAGCAATCGCAGCGTCAGTGACGCGATGAAGCAGCTTGCGGAGAAAAAGGGCCACACCCCATTCCGCAAGCATCGCCGCGCCGACAATCATGAGAGCCCGTGTAAAGGCTCCGATCAGCACATCACGTGTTTGCGGGTTATTGATCTCATGCTGAAACCAGGTGCCGACCGTGCGAAGATCCTTAAACAGAGCAAGGAAATTCTGGAGATAGCTGGCCACATCGGTTCTTATGGCGGACAGCCCGGAAGAAAAATCGCTGTGCAGAACGACCGTGTTCGGAGCGATCGCAGCTTTTGCCGGCGCAGCAGCAGGCGCGGGAGCCGCCGGCGTGGCCTGCATTCCACGTGCCATAAGCGACAGATCATGCGTAAATGTCTCGCGCTGCTTCGGATCATTCAGAACATTGAGAAGTTCCTGAGCCTCTTTTGGGGACAGAGCAGATGTCCCCGCAGCCGGTGTATCCGCGCCCCGTGCGCTTCCGCATCCCCCGGCAAGCGACAGCAGAACAAAGCCCGAAAGCACCCAGATGGCAGCAAGACGCCGACACCACCCCCGGGAATGCGCATCAGAAAACACAGCGCCTCCTTTTGATGATGTTGTCCGGCCTGTCCTGTTCATCGTCATCTCGTCTGCTCCGTCCTCAGTTCTTCCCATCACAGGGATTCCTCCCGCCACTCAGAGGATATGCCGGGAAACTGTCTGGTTTTGTTCGATATTAAAGCCCTCCGGGACGCCGTGAAGGCCGGAAGGCGTGAGACGTTCCGCTCAGTAGCGCCGGTTAAATTGCACAATCCGCTGCCGCCGCACCACCAGAGTGCTGGCAACCATGTCATGCAATCCCTGCTTTTTTGGTGTGAAAGCCACCATCAGAACGCCAATCAGCAGAAATGGAAAGGAAATATAGGATTTAACAACGTTGCGTACCAGAGACCGCAGAAGCGAGATCCGCCTGCCATCAAGGTCGCAGACCTGCAATCCCAGAATCCATTTGCCGATCGTGCCACGCAATGTCGATGCCTCAAGTAAAATCGAATATGCCAGCGGCAACAAAAGGAATAACGGACTGCTGCCCGAAGTATCGATATGAGGATGAGGGAAGGGAACGGAATAAAAGAAATCCGTCGTGCGATACGCCACCTCATAAGACGGCGTGTCCCCCCCAGGAACCTCGATTGTATCGAACCTCACGGAAGGAACAGCCAGCACCTGCAGAAGAAAACCTGCCACAGTCACCAGCATCCCGTCGATCAGCGCCGCTGCGGTCCGGACCCAGAATCCCGCATACCCCAGAACACGCTGCTCATCGCCAGACCAGGCGCCACCCGGCTGCCTGCCCGGATCACCCGACCAGCCACTCTGGCCCCAGCCCGGAGGGAGGGAATTCGACATTACGCATAATCCTTCCGGCAAACCACAGCCGCGTCAGTCACCGAAAACCATCAGCTCCGGTATGAGCCGTTAATGTCGATGTAACCATGTGTCAGGTCACAGCTCCACATCGTGGCCTTCCCGTCGTCCAGTCCGAGATCAACCGAAACGTCAATTTCGCGTCCCTTCATATGCTCAACAACAGGCGCCTCGTCATACCCTTCGACAACCGTGCCATCCCGCGCAATCGTCACACCGCCGATCGCCACCGCCAGCCGGTCGCGATCCGCCGGCTCACCACTTTTGCCGACAGCCATCACAACCCGGCCCCAGTTCGCATCCTCACCAGCGACAGCCGTCTTGACCAGAGGGGAATTGGCAATCGCCTTCGCCACTTCACGTGCCGACGCATCCGAAACCGCCCCGTTCACCGTGATTTTAATCTGCTTGCTGGCCCCTTCACCATCGCGCACCACCATCAGCGCCAGATCAAGCAGCAGCGCGTTCAGTGCGTTGCGGAATTCCGCCAGCGCCGGATCATCAGCATTGCTGATAGTCCGGTTGCCAGCGTAGCCCGTCGCAAACAGCAAAACCATGTCGGACGTCGAGGTATCGGAATCTACCGTGATCGCATTGAAGCTGCCCGAGACTCCCTTCGTCAGCAGCGCCTGAAGCACGGAAGCCGGAAGCGCCGCATCCGTCGCCACAAACCCCAGCATCGTCGCCATGTCCGGCGCAATCATGCCGCTGCCTTTGGCGATGCCCTGAATCGTTACGGACACACCGTCAATTTCAACCTTCCGCACCGCCGCCTTGGGAAACGTGTCCGTGGTCATGATGCCGCGTGCGGCGTCTTCCCAGCCCGTCTCCGACAATGACGCATGCAGCGCCGGCAAGGCTTTCGTAATCAGGTCCGCTGACAGCACCTCACCAATCACACCCGTCGAAGCCAGAAAAACCTCCTGCGGAGCACAGCCCGCAAGCCCGGCTTCCGCATCGGCCGTGAGGCGACATGTTTCCACTCCGGCCCGTCCGGTGAAGACATTCGCATTGCCCGCATTCACCACCAGCGCCCTCGCCGATCCGCCTTTCAGCGCGGCACGTGACCAGTCAACCGGCGCACCCGGACATTTTGACTGCGTGAACACGCCCGCCACGGTCGTGCCCTCCACAAATTCCGCAACAACAAGATCGGTGCGTCCCTGATAACGAATGCCAGCCGCTACAGCGCCGAGGCGCACGCCGGGGACGACGCCAAGCGCCGGAAGCGGGGAGGCGAGGGGAGAAACAGGCAGCGATTTAGCCATCGGTGCAGACTTCTTTCATGTTGTTGCGGGAAGCAATTGCCGGATGAAGTATGGCGATCCCGAAACCTGCTTCGTCCAATACAGGAAAAGGGGCGCCGTAACGACGCCCCTCATCCATGATCTGTCCAGGGACAGAGGCCGCGACAGCACGCCGTGGCAGACTCTCCGGAGTCTTACTTCTTCGGCGCGGCAGCCGGTGCGCCGGGCATCGCTGGCTGAGCATTATCCGGAATTGCCTTGCCGTCAGGCCCGTAGCGGACGATCTTCACCTGAGACGTCGCCTTTTCCACTGCTGCACGGACATCCTGCTGGATCAGTTGCTGGCGGATCTTGTCCTTGACCTCGTCTTCCTTCGGAACCGCAGCCGTCCGGATGTCCAGAACCTGAATGACATGATAGCCGAACTGGCTTTTCACCGGCGTTTCGCTGAACGTATTCGGCTTCATCGCAAAGGCTGCGTCCGAGAAGACCGGAACCATGTCACCTTTCTTGAACCAGCCCAGATCACCGCCATTGTTCCTGGCGCTGCCCTTGTCGATCGACAGCTTTTCCGCCAGCGGGCCAAAAGCATCGCCAGCCTTGAGTTTTTTGATCACGTCCTGAGCTTCGGCCTCGGTCTTTACGAGGATATGGCGAGCATGGACTTCCTTCTCAGGCGCCTTGTTCGCATAGTTCTTCAGGTAGTAATCATGGATGGCCGCATCGGTAAGTTGCGGCGTCACCTGGCGTGACAGCCATGCTGTCTGCAAAGCATTATTCGCCGCCGTATCCATCGCTGCTTTTACCTCAGGGTCTGCCTGGAGATTAGCCTTATGCGCAACGATCTGAATCGCCTTCTGGTCGACTGCCTGATTGACCAGCATCGGGAAAATCATGTTCGGGGGCAGCTGACGAAGCTGAGCAGGCATGTTCGATGCTGACTGGCGAATCTCGCCAAGCGTGATCTTGCCACCATCAACCGTCGCCACCACAAGGTTCGGATCAGCCGGAGCCTCCGCCGCAGGTGCGCCTGCGGGTGCCGCCGCGCTCGCCACAGGCGCGGACGCCGCAGGCGCTGCAAACGCACCGGAGGAAGAAAGGAGAGTCGATGTAAGCAGGGCCGCCGTCGCGAGGATGGAAGCCGGGCTGGTAAACCGCATGAGAAATAAACCCTGAGTTTCTGAGCGGGGCGCATCATGGCTGACACATCAAACGCCCGCAAGGGCTGGCGCGCAGCAATTCGTCCGCCGAAATCCGCTTCATATGCGTCAGGCAGAATCAGCAGATGGCAGCCGTTTTGGGCTGTGTCGGTTGACCCGGAGCATCGCCGGCCTTATCTCAGTCACCGCACGCGACCGGTTTTTGTCCTTCCGGCCTGAGTCTCTCCTGACCTCGGCCGATGTCTCCGGGTAAGGGAGGCATTAGTGGAGTCAGGCGCCGGTCAGGGAGCGTGCTGTTCCGGAAAGGTATTCATGCTCGCCTCGCTCGCCCGCGCCCTGTTCGGCACCTCCAATGACCGTTCGCTCAAGGCCTTCCAGCGCCGCGTGCCCCAGATTAATGCGCTTGAGCCTGCGGTCGCCGCACTCGATGACACCGCGCTCGCGCATAAAACAATCGAATTCCGCGAGCGTCTGGCAAAGGGTGAAACCCTCGACGGGTTGCTTCCCGAAGCTTTCGCCGTCTGCCGCGAAGCCTCAAAGCGTGTCCTGGGCATGCGCCATTTTGACGTCCAGCTCATCGGTGGAATGGTGCTTCACGCCGGAAAGATCGCTGAAATGCGAACGGGCGAAGGCAAAACCCTCGTCGCAACTCTGGCCGTGTATCTGAATGCACTCTCCCGCAAAGGCGTGCACGTCGTCACAGTGAACGATTATCTTGCTCGCCGTGACGCCGAAGAAATGAGCAGGCTCTACAGTTTCCTCGGTCTGACCACCGGCGTAATCGTGCCAAATCTGCCGGACGAAGCCCGCCGCGCGGCCTATGCCGCCGATATAACCTACGGCACGAACAACGAATTCGGCTTCGATTATCTGCGCGACAACATGAAATACCGCCTGGATGAGATGGTCCAGCGGCCTTTCAGTCACGCCATCGTCGATGAAGTCGATTCGATCCTGATCGATGAAGCCCGCACGCCGCTTATCATCTCCGGACCGGCAGAAGGCGACACGGAACTCTATAACAGCGTTGATGCCGTCGTTGCCGAACTGGTCAAAGATCCGTCGAACTACGACAAGGACGAAAAACTCCGCACCGTTATCCTCACAGAGGAAGGGTCGGACCATGTCGAGGAACTGCTCCGCAACGCCGGCCTGCTGGAAAACGGAGGCCTCTATGACGTGCATAACGTGGCCGCTGTTCACCACGTCCAGCAATCCCTTCGTGCTCACACTCTGTTCGCACGGGACGTGGATTACATCGTCCGGAACGAAAAGGTCGTTATTATCGACGAATTCACCGGGCGCATGATGGATGGCCGGCGTTATTCCGATGGCCTCCACCAGGCTCTGGAAGCCAAGGAACATGTCGAGGTTCAGCAGGAAAACCAGACGCTGGCATCGATTACCTTCCAGAATTATTTCCGCCTCTACCCCAAGCTGTCCGGCATGACCGGCACGGCCATGACCGAAGCCGACGAGTTTGCGGAAATCTATAAGCTCGACGTCATCGAAATCCCGACAAATCTCCCGGTCGCCCGTAAAGATGAGGACGACGAGATTTACCTGAACGAAGAACAGAAATTTCAGGCTGTCGGAACGCTCGTTGAGGAAATACACAAAAACGGCCAGCCAATTCTTGTAGGCACAACATCGGTCGAAAAAAGCGAGGCCCTCTCGGCAGCGCTCAGGGCACGTGGAATCCCGCACAACGTGCTGAACGCCCGCTTCCATGAAATGGAAGCCACCATCGTCGCCCAGGCCGGTGCCCCCGGCGCGATCACGATCGCCACAAACATGGCCGGACGTGGCACCGACATCAAACTCGGTGGCAACGTCGAGATGCGCATCCAGCAGGAACTGGCTCACATCACCGATCCCGCCGAACGTGAAGCCGCCGAAGCCGCGATGCGTGAGGAAGTGGCCCGCAATCAGGTCATCGTCAAAGCCGCTGGCGGCCTCTACGTCATTGGCACCGAACGTCACGAGAGCCGCCGCATCGACAATCAGCTCCGTGGCCGCGCCGGTCGGCAGGGCGACCCGGGTAATTCACGCTTTTTCGTCTCGCTTCAGGATGATCTGATGCGCATTTTCGGGTCCGAACGGATGACCGGAATGCTACAGAAGATGGGCATGCAGGACGGCGAGGCCATCGTTCACCCCTGGCTGAACAAGGCTCTGGAACGCGCCCAGAAAAAAGTCGAATCCCGCAACTTCGACATGCGCAAGAACACACTGAAATATGACGATGTCATGAATGATCAGCGCAAGGAGGTTTACGCCCAGCGCCGTGAATTCATGACCGAGGACGATGTTGCCGCTATCGTCAACGACATGCGCGAAGAACTGATCCTCGCTCTCGTCGATCAGCGTATCCCCGAAAAAGCCTTCGCCGAACAATGGCTGAGTGCCGAACTGAGTGAAGATCTCCATCGCGTGCTGAACCTCGATCTGCCGATCGCGGAGTGGGCAAAAGAAGACGGGATGGACCGTGAACAGGTTGCCGCCCGCATCGAGGACGCCGCTGCCCAGGCCCAGGCCGTGCGTACAGCCAATTTCGGCCCGGACATGATGCGGTATCTCGAAAAGCAGATCCTGCTCACCACGTTCGATTCAGTCTGGAAAGAACATCTCCACGCGCTCGATCAGCTCCGCCAGGGTATCGGCCTGCGTGCATACGGTCAGAAAGATCCGCTGAACGAGTACAAGCACGAAGCTTTCCAGCTCTTCAATGTGATGCTGGGCGAAATGCGCGAGCGTGTCGTTTCCACGCTTACCCGCGTCGAGGTCGCTCCGCCTCTCGAATTCAATCCGTTCGAAGGCGTCGGTGAATTCCACCCCGATCCGGGAGTGCCCGGCCTCGCCTCCGAGCCGGCACATTATACGCAGACACCCGTTTCCGTTTCTTCCGAACCTGTCAGCTCCGGCGCCATTCTGCCGGATGATCCGTCAAGCTGGGGTGAGACCCCGCGTAACGCGGCCTGTCCATGCGGGTCCGGAAAAAAATTCAAACATTGTCATGGCAGCCACACCTGACCGGAACGGCCTGGAAACCGGCACCGGAAAGGAATGACCCAGGCAGTCGCGGACAAGACATAAGGGAGCTGCCCGGAAAAGTCCGGGCTCCCGGCTTTATCCGGGCGGCGGGTTCTTCGCCGCCCTGTTGCATCATGCAGAGTCCGGTCCCGCACCGGCGCAGAACAGAGAGATAACGAGGGCGGCATGGCTGGCCATTCACAGTTTAAAAACATCATGCACCGCAAAGGTGCCCAGGACGCCAAACGCGCGAAGCAGTTCGCCAAGGTGATCCGCGAAATCACCGTGTCCGCACGATCCGGTCTTCCTGATCCGACGGCAAATCCCCGTCTCCGCGCCGCGATCTCGGCCGCCCGCGAAGTCAATATGCCAAAAGACACGGTCGAGCGCGCCATTAAAAAGGCAACCGGCACAGCCGGCGGTGATGACTACTCAGAAGTCCGTTACGAAGGATACGGTCCGGCCGGCGTTGCCGTAATTGTTGAGGCCCTGACCGATAACCGTAATCGTACAGCGTCTGACGTAAGGGCAGCTTTCTCGAAATATGGTGGTTCCCTTGGGGAGACGAATTCTGTTTCCTTCATGTTCAGCCGCGTCGGCGTCATCACTTATCCCGCCAGAACGGCCTCAGAAGACGACATGCTGGAAGCAGCGATCGAGGCAGGCGCCGAAAACGTCGTTTCTACAGATGAAACTCACGAAATCACCTGTGCAGTGGAGTCCTTCTTCGCCGTTCGGGATGCTCTCGAAAGCCATTTCGGCGAGCCCGAAAGTGCTAAACTTGACTGGCGTCCGGAAAACACCGTTCCGCTCGACGAAGACAAGGCCCGCACAGTGCTGAAACTTCTTGACGTGCTGGAAGACAGTGATGACGTCCAGAATGTCTATGCCAATTTCGATCTGCCGGAAGACGTCGCCGCCGCTCTTTCAGCATAAAAAGCCTTCAGCTCTCCGGAAAACCGGAGGGCTGATCATGTTGCCGGGAATAAACTCAGATCTTGTAAAATTATTGCCGGACGTTCAGAGCATCGGCTGAACGCGCGATCTTTCTTCAGGGTCGCCGCGCGGTCAGCAGCAGATGCAGCCCGCAATCCGACATCACCTCATGAGCCGCAATCGTCGCATCGCGTTCCAGAAATGCCTCCTCATCGCGTTTCATCGCCTCTTCACACCCGGTTCTTCCCAGCACTGCCCCGCTTGCGACCAGGCCCCGGCAGGCAATATCTACAAATCCCGCTTGCGAAAACGCATCCATCAGGCTCCGACGATCATATAAATGCAGCCGTGTGGTCACTCCACCAGACGTAAATGATCCCTCTCTGGTCTCAAGAACCTGCTCCGCCTTTTCCTCCTGTTGTGTCTGGAGAAATTCCGAAACGAGAGCGAGCAGAGAGTCGACCATCACTGCAATCTGCCCCTCTGGCGTAAGCCAGTCGAAGAAACGCGAGATCATCCTTTCCTGATTCACACAGTACTGGAGAGACCCGATCGCAATCACCAGATCTGCCGATCCTGCCGGCACGAAGACATCCTCCATATTTCCCGGAACAGTCGTGAACCGTGATCCCAGATCCTTCGCCTCAAGGCAGGCAAGCATTCCCGGCGCATTTTCAATGCCTTTGACATCGTGACCAGCAGCAAGAAAACGCTCACACCAGCGTCCTGTCCCGCAACCCGCATCAATGATTCGGGTCCGCTCAGGTAATGTCAGGCTGCTGACTGCCCGCCAGCCAAGAATGTCATATGCCCGGCGACACGGACTTGAGAGAAAACTCTCATCGAAAGCCCGTGCTTCTTTCGAGTAGCTTTTCTTCTGCAATGCATCACGCAGCATCGGAGTCTATCTCCTCCCGCACTCCGGCAAGATGCGCCAGCATCCGCCGAATGAGCATCAGACCCACATCGTTCTGCCAGAGCCAGAGTCCATTGACCTGTCCCGAAAAGCTGCGTTCGCCGCCCATTTCAGCCGGTGGTCGGTAACCACAGGCCAGACCGATCCCAAAAAGCCCCGGAATCTCTCTGCCAGAGGCATCCATGACTCCGCACGACCCGTTCACCAGCGGCCCGTCATCTTCGAAACCGGCAAGCGGAATGACCGCTCCGGTCTGATCACGAACAGTCACGCCAGCGGGGCGATAGCCGAGACACGCAATGACAAGATCGGCTTCTTCAAGAAGCTGCCACGCCTTTTCATCCTGCGCGTCATCCAGACGATGCAGGGTCACACGTGGCTCCGGCTCTGCATCTCCCACACCAAGCAACCGCCGCGCCAGCATGCGGGACTCAAAACGAAACCCGCCAAATCGATGCACAAACCCGCTCAGTGGACAGATATCCGTATCGTCGAACACATCATAACCATCCTCAAGCGCCGCATCCCGGCCCGGATAAAACAGAGTGACCGGACGTCTGTGCAGAATAACAATCTCCACCGGCGGATCATGATCTTCCAGCGCGATCAGAATCTGCCGGGCGCAGGACATCGCACTCGTCGAGCCACCGGCAATTACGACGCGTGGTCTCTCAGACTTTTCCAGAACCCCGATCGTGCGGGCGAAACCTGCATGGCTGAGAAATTCATCCGACTGAATCAGCTTTGCATCGCAACGCGGCAAAAGTGCCTCGCCGCCAACCGGAATGCCGAGCAGGCGCTCACGCTTCTGCGTCGCACCCGTTGCCACCAGAACACTGCCGGCCCGGACAGCTTCTGCCTCACCAGTCTGCCTGTCGCGCAGCCCGGCGCACCATGAACCGCCCACATCTTTCCTGAGCCACTCAACCTCGGTGTTCATCGCCACACGACCACCCGGCGTTCGGGCGATCAACTCCGCCATCACAGCTCCGACCTCAGCCATAAGCCGCCCCGCCAGTTCCAGCGAAACACAGTCCGGCCCGCGAGCGCTGATTTCCTGCGCCAGAGGCGTCTC
Source organism: Acetobacter fallax (assembly GCF_011516735.1). GTDB lineage: Bacteria > Pseudomonadota > Alphaproteobacteria > Acetobacterales > Acetobacteraceae > Acetobacter > Acetobacter fallax. The sequence continues at coordinate 54,076 of NZ_WOSX01000018.1, forward strand.
TGCCAGTGCGACCAGTTCCGGCACCGGAGACTCCCGCACACAGGATAGAAACGTATCCGCCGAACTGTCCGAGGAAATCACGTAATTCCCCAGCCGCCCCGCGCCCGGCACGTAATCACGATCAACAAGCAGCACCCCGGCCGCAAGCACCTCAGGAAGCAGGCCGTTCTTCGCTGCGGCCAGTAATGGAGCAAGCCCGGCAGGTCCGGCCCCGATGATCACCAGGCCGAACTCAGCCTTTGCGACGCCGGCCATCAGGCTGCCACCCGCGACATCGAAGCGGGGACCAGCACATTCTCCAGAGCCTGGCACACCGTCCCGACCATCTCCATCGTCATGTCGGTCCAGAGCGGCAGTGACATGACGCGTCGCGACACATTCTCCGTGACAGTCAGGTCATCCGCTTCACAAAGCCCCGAAAAATAGGGCTGCTCCATCAGATGAGGAGAAAAATACGCTCCCGTTCCGATCCCCTGCGACGAAAGCTGTTCCCGGACCGCATTACGGCAACATCCCTCCGGAAGCAGAACCGGCATAAACTGATAGGAACGCCGATGCCCGCGCGGTTTCTGCATTTCAAAATCGATCGGAAGAGTGCGGAAATAACAGTCCGCAAGCGCGGACCGCCGCGTCGCTACATCCTCCATTGTCGTCAGGCAGGCCAGAGCGATTGCCGCCGAAAACTCCGTCATCTTGGAATTGAGTCCAGGAATCGTCGCAGTGCGCGGCTCACCGAAACCAAAATTACCCATCACACGAAGCACAGCAATATGGTCAGGATTGCCACTGTATATCACGCCACCTTCGCCAATCCCGAAAGTTTTGGTGGCATGCATCGAAAATACGATCGGATGCGCAAAACCTGACCCGAAGCCAATGCCATTTTCATCAAGCGCACCAAGAGACGCCGCCGCATCCACCACGATTCCGGCCCCGGTCTCCTCATGCAGTGCCGCATAGTGCGCGAGATCAATGCTGTTTCCAAACGTGGCGTAGGGTACGATCAGATCAATTGAATCACCGTATTTTTCAATCATTCTGCGTTCGGAAACCGGACAGGCTGCCCATGTCGCCGGGTCGATGTCACAAAACAGAGGTGTATAACCCGCCCAGATCGCCGCGTGAGCCGCCGCCGCGAAAGTAAAGGCCGGCATGAGTGCATACCTTTGCGAAACAGAGCAGGTTCTTCTCCTTCCGGCCATTTTCATCGCAATCATCAGACCAATGGTCGCATTGCAGACGGTCAGGCATGATCCCTGACCACCAAAATACAAACCCTGCAATCTGTCCTCGAAAAGGGTATTTTTCGGTCCATAATTACTATGGATTCCCATTTGTTCGATTTCGAGAAAACTATCCATAAGTGTCAGACAGGAAGGTGTCTTCACAGAAATAAACGGTATCATGCCTGCGACATCCTTATTGCCGCTACGATTACTGAAAATCAGAGCGGACATGACTTAAAGCTGATAAAAACCGGGGAATATTTCAATAGATGACACTCTATAAAACAAAACCGATGAGGGATTCAAAAAGTAACAAATATGTGAATAATGAGACACATATGCTTAAAAGTTACACAATATTAATGTTTAAACGAGGCATTCTCACGTTTGGGGCCTCAGTCAGCCCCGGTCACCTCGCACAAGAAATTGTCGCGCCCCTGAAACGACCCCTTATTGAAGAATACTCTGGATTGATTCGCAAAAAATGCCGTGCTCCCATGCATTGGAACGCATCGCACTCATACACTTCAGACAGGATGAAGCCGGACCATGAAATACGCTGTCATTTTCAAGGTCTGGCGATGGGATTCCGCGGTCGAAAATAATTTTCGGCTGTGCCGGAACTTTTCCGCAGGAGCCGATTTCTTCATCCTTTATGACCGGACCAATGGAATGGACGACATTCCGGAAAATATCCGTTCCGAAGAGCGTATTTTTTTCGTCAGTTCAGAAGATGCAACCGATCTCGGTCTTTCAGGCAGTCATGAAGGAGGCGTGAATCTGTTCTGGTATAATGCGGATTACCAGCACAGCCTCTTCTGTCTGAAATATCCTGATTATGACTTCATGTGTTTCGTCGAAAGCGATGTCGCCGTTTTCACACCTCTTCACGCAATCCTCAAAAAGATGTCAAAGCAATGTATCGACGTCATTTTTCAGCCCCAGACACAGCCTGCGGCATTGTGGAGCCATGCCGACAGCTGTGCCGGTTACTACAATCCGGAAACTTACATTAATAAAGGCCTGTTCTGCATATCGTTCTTCTCCCGGCGAGCCGTGCTGCATATCTTTAGAAGACGCCTGAACATGACAGTGCAGCAGCGACGCGAAAACCTCAGTTCCTGGCCTGTCTCCGAGGCCGCGATGGCGCACGAACCGATCATGGCGGGAATGCGCACCGCCTCTCTCGGTACGTTCTGTCCGGCCCTGTCCCATTACGACTGGTCGCCGCCATACGCGGTTTCCGAGCTCGGTGGCATGCAGGGTGACAATATCGTTCATCCTGTGACCGAAATAAATAAAAATTTCATGGAAAAGAACTTTCGTCAGGATTACCACTCTCTCTGGTCCGGAGAGGAAGTGGAAACCGGTCTTTCCCGCCAGCGTGCCAGTGAAATACGCGATTTTGAAGTCTGGTCCCGCCTGTTCAACTCCCCCCATGTCCGACATCCCGGCACGCAGGCCACACTCATACTCCAGGATGTATTGTCATTGGCCGGACACCCGGTCACCGGGATTCTGCACGGCCAGAACAGCCTCGCACATGACCGGATTCAGGCTCGCCACACCACACAGGCAGGTTTTCCGAAGAATTTCTTTTCAGATCTGCCTGGCTGGGACGATAACCATGCCTATGAAATGGGTATGGCCGATGTTGTCACCCTCACAGGCCCGTTCGCAGAAGGAGCGCGTGTTCTGATCGGCGCCCGGGATAACAGTATTCTTCAGAAATTGCATATCGACGTGAAAGGCAGGAGTTGTGGACTATCTCATCCCGTTCCGGTGTATGTTTTTCGGGGCATGATTTTTTACGGATTCGATGTTCCGGCATCCTGCGAGACCATCAGGATCATCGCTCTGCATCATCTGAGATTGTTCAGCCTCCGCGTCAGTGACGGAAGCTGGCCCGATGAAATCACGTCCACAAACACAGCCCGCCAGTCTGTAGCCCGCCAGTCTGCCCGCATCAGAGCGGTATAAAGCCGTGTGTCGCCCGGATCGCACGTCTCCGGATACGGATCTGCCTTTCAGAATTTCTCCCCTGGACAGTCACCGCCCGGAAAGGTCTTGTCATGTTGCAGGTTGCCTCAGTTCATATCTATCCGGTCAAAAGCCTGCACGGCATCTCGCCGGAACGCATCACATTCGACCCATGGGGACCACGAGGCGATCGCCGCTGGCTGGTGATCACGCCAGATGGCGATTTTATCACGCAGCGCAATGCTCCCGTCATGGCGACCATCGCCATCACTCCGACAAAGACCGGTCTTGTCCTGCACCACACCAGCGCCAGCGATCACGCTGTTCCATTTCCATCGCAGTCCGTCCGCACCGTCCAGGTATGGGGCGACTCTCTCTCCGGGGCCGATGCCGGCAATGAAACAGCCGACTGGCTGTCCGCTGTCATCGGCCGTCCATGCCGGCTGGTCCATATGGTCTCACCTGAAACAGAACGGCGTCGCAACTGGAACGGTCAGGATTACCATGTCTCTTTCGCGGACGAATTCCCCGGCCTGCTCTGCACATCCGCCTCACTGACCGACCTCAACACCCGCCTGGCGAACCCCGTCCCGATGACCCGTTTCCGCCCGAACCTGGTCATCGAAGGTACTGCCCCATGGGAAGAAGACACCTGGTCGCGCCTGAAAATCGGTGCCGCGGAGCTGCACCTGGTCAAACCATGCTCCCGTTGTGTCGTCACAACCACGGATCAGGACGCCGGCACGATCCCCGAACCCGGACAGCCCCTCAAAGAGCTGGCGGAATTCCGGCGCCAGCCAGGCGGCATCATGTTCGGCCAGAACATCCTCGTGAAAACACCAGGCCCGATCCGCATCGGTGATTCCGTGGAGATTCTGGAACGCGTCCCGTCCTGAAGCCGGCATACCATCATATCTCACACAGCCGCGGGTTACCCACCTCCGGCTTTCGTGCCGCAGCGCTCCGGTAAAACCCGATCCGTCATCCCGCGTTTCGCCAGCACGCAGAGTAGTATCCGCAGCGAAGAACCGGGTTGCCATCACTGCCCTCCGCTCAGACGCGGAAAATTCATATCGCTTCGGTTTTGGTATCCGGCACATGATCAGCTATAGGGCTGTGCTTATGACAGGAGCGTGAAGGGAAACTGGTCCTTCCGCAGCCCCGGCGCTTAAACCCGCCCGAGAGGAGCAAGTATGCAGGCTGACATCCCGGCACGCTCTGCCGTCGTCGATCTTGGCTCCAACTCCGTCCGAATGGTTGTGTTCGACGGAATTTCCCGCAACCCGGTGCCCATCTTCAACGAAAAAGCCGTTCTGCGCCTCGGCCGCGGCCTGACAACAACCGGCAGACTGAACGAAGACGGCGTCGCCATGGCCGTCGATGTGCTCCGGCGCTTTCACGCCATTGCCCGTGGTATGAATGCCCACCCGTTCGAAGTGCTCGCCACCGCCGCCGTGCGCGATGCCACAAACGGCCCGGAATTCGTTGCTTCGCTGCGTCATTTCATGCCGGACGTACCCATCCGCATTCTCTCCGGAATCGAGGAAGCCGATCACTCAGCCCTTGGCGTGCTCTGCGGCATCCCCGAAGCCAATGGGCTCGTCGCCGATATCGGCGGCGGATCGCTTGAGCTGATCCACCTCGACAGTGACGGGCGGCATGACGCTGACACGCTGGCGCTCGGCGTCATTCGTCTCAGCGACCGGGCCAGCGGCAATGTCGCAAGCGCAAAAGCTATCGCCGATGCCGATCTGACCGGGGTGCAATGGCTTAACGACATGCAGGGAAAAACGCTCTATCTCGTCGGAGGCGCCTTCCGCGCTCTGGCGCGCCTGCAAATCGCGCGGACGAACTATCCGCTCAATATCGTCCATTATTACACGCTCAATCCGCAGGCTGCCCGCGACATGACCGGCTGGCTGATTCAGAGCAATCGTCGCTCGCTCGAACGCCTGCCCAATGCGCCGCGTAAACGTCTCGATGATGTCCCTTTCGCTGCCACCGTCCTCCGTCGCCTCATCAGGCGCATCGAGCCGGAGAAAATTGTGTTCTGTGTCGATGGCCTGCGTGAGGGCTGGTACGCGCTGAACGTCGCCCCGGAACTCCAGATGCTCGATCCGCTCGAGACCGTCTCCCGTGATATGTGTACACGTCTCGGCCGAAGCGATACCCTGCCAGACGCCCTGATCGACTGGACAGGGCCAGTTTTCAGCACCGAAACCGATCTGCAGCGACGCCTGCGTCAGACTGCCTGCCGTCTGTCCGATGTCGGCAGCCACGATCACCCCGAATACCGGGCCGAGCAGACTTATATGCGTGTGCTCTGGGTCCAGGGGGCAGGATTCGATCATCAGGCGCGGGCTGCCCTGGCTCTCGCCCTCGCTGTCCGTTACGAAGCCGAGCCCGATACAGCGCCTTATCTCAGAACCTCACGCTCTCTGCTGGACGATGACGCGTTCACCTGGGCGATCACTCTTGGCCTCACGCTCCGTCTGGCCTACGCTCTGTGCGGAGGCACTGAAACGCTGCTCGACGGCACCCGGCTCGAACTGATCAGCAATCAGCTCTGTCTTCACCTCACATCCGCCCGCGTCGCAGTGCGGGGAGATGCCGTCCGCCGCCGCCTGAACCGGCTCGCTCAGGCCATGAAACTGACAGCGAGACTGGATGAAGCGCCACAGGTCGTCGCTACGGTGTAAGGTTTAAAGTAAACCGGAGCCTCCACAGAACGACAAATGCATGGCGGTTTTCCCACGCCGTTGTTTTTGCCGATAAAAAAATATTTTTTGAAACCGGTTGTTCACGAACTTGCGAAAAGCATGACCGGGCATGTCGGCGTATGCTGCCTTCTGCCGTTTGCCCGTCACGCCTGCGGGCTACAGGGAGTCAGGTCACCGATGAATGAAATCTGTCAGAATCAGGCAACACACTCTCCCCGGTCCCCGGCCAGGGGAGAGTGCTGATCGTGTCTGACCGGATTTTCTCTCTCGATGCCGCACTCAGCCGCCGGCAGCCTGCTTTGCCGGAAGGCGTCTCTGCCGTCAGGATTCTGCTGGTCGATGATGATCCGGCCGTCCGCAAGACCCTCGTGGACGGCATAAATGCCATAGCCGGCGCCAGTATCTGCGGCGAAGCGTCCGATTCCGAAGACGCTTTCGACCTCCTGGTCAGGGCCCGCCCCGATCTGATCGTGATGCGCGCTGACCTGCCCGGAATGAGCGGCCTGCAGGTGACGCGCTCTGTCATGGTGCGCCAGCCCACCCCGATCATCGTCACGGCAGACCTTGCGACACCGGATCCCGAAATCGCTTTCGAAAGCCTTCGTTCCGGCGCACTGGCCCTGATACCCCGCCCTGCGTCCGCTGCCGCAGGGCGCGATCTCGCGGCGCGCATTGTCGCCTGCGCCCGCCTGGCTGGCGCCTCCGCGAGCAACCTGGTCGAAATTCCCGACGCTCCTGGTGTCCCTGTCGCACCCCGCCTCATCACACTCGTCGCGGGTGACGGCGCTCTCGGTCCGGCCATGCGCCTGTTCGATGACCTGCCGCGCCTCACCGCGCCACTCCTTCTGGCGACCAGTATCGACAGCGCTTTCTTTCCCGCTTTTGTCTCCTGGCTCAGTGACCTCATTCCGCAAGGCGCCATCGCCGCGATCCAAAGCAACGGAGGGCCGCTCAGTTCCGGTCCTGTCCATGTTCTTCCCGCCGGAACGATCGCGACCATCACGCCGGAGGCCGGCGTCTCCGTCATTACCGGGCTGTCAGGCCCCGGCAACATCTCGACGTTTGACCTGCTTCTGACCACAATGGCGGAGACACTCGGTGCCGCTTCCGCAGCCGTTCTCTTCGGCCATATCGGCACGGGCGGCGCCTCGGGTCTTCTCGCCCTGCAAAAGACCGGCTCCCGCACCCTCGCCGAATTTCCGGCCGCCTGTCCCTTCGCTCAGGCTCCTGGTCTCGCACGCCGGATTGGTGCCGCTGAGTTCTGCGGCTCAGCCTCTGAACTCGCCGCGTACCTCCGCGACCTCGTGACGCCGCCCGACACATCGCCTCCGGCGGCCGGCCCCATGTCATGAAAGATCTCGCGCCGCGTTTGCTCCTCGTGGAAAACGCGGTCACGCAAAGCCTCAGCGTCGGCCGGTTACTCGAAAGCTGCGGCTTTGTGGTGGAAGTCGCCCGCAGCGCCGAACTGGCACTCGAAAATCTGGACAGCTGGCTCCCGGCCGTCGTGGTCACGGATCTCGATCTGCCGGGCATGACCGGCGAACAGATGGCGCGCCAGCTCAGGCTCAACCTCACAACCCGAGCCCTGCCCATCATCATGCTCACCGACGGCCACCAGCCGGACATGGAACGGCAGGCGCTCCTCGCAGGTATCGACGCCTGCATCCCCAGATCCGCGGATGCGCGTTTCCTCGTGTTTCGCATTCATGCCCTGCTGCGTGGCTCGTTCGCGCCCCGTGCCGTCATGAAAGAACCGTTTCGCCGTCCGACAATCGCCGTTGCCACCGGCGCAGGCGGCGTCCTTATGTCCTGGCTGCCCGCGGACGCCGGAGAAACAGGCCGGTCAGAGGCAACGCCTCCCGTCGTGACCCTGCTGCGCGGAGAAGGGATGAAAGTCCTCCCGCTCGATGGTCCGGATCTTGCATCGCCCGAACTCTGGCTCTGTACAGTCGACTGCGCCATCATCGATCTGACCTGTCCGCTTTTCGATGGCCTGTCTCTCTGTGCCATGCTCGATGCCCGACGCGCCGACACCTCCGTCTCCGGAGAAGCGCCTCTCCGCCTGCTCGCTTTCACCGATGCCGCGGAATGCCGGGATGGTTCCGCCGCGACAGCCTATGCCGCTGGTGCCGATGATATCGTTGACTCCAGTATTGGCGCCGAATTTCTGCTGCTTCGTGTCCGCGCGCTCCTGCGCCGCAAGGCTCTGCTCGAAGAAACCCGCCGCAGCGAGGTCGAGCGCCTCGCGCGTGAGGCGGCCATGGAAGGCGCCCGCGCCAAAACAGTGCTCGCCGAGGCTCTCGAACAGGCCAACGACGAGCTGGCCAGCACCAATCGGAAACTGATCGATGCACAGACCAGACTGGTGCAATCCGCCAAAATGGCATCGCTGGGTGAACTCGTCGCCGGCATCGCGCACGAATTCAATAATCCTCTCGCCTTCGTTCTCGCCCATGAGGATACCGTCTCCCGTACGCTGGAGCGTGCCCTGATGGCCCTCGATGCCGGACAGGTCACCGAAGCACACGCCATGCTGGAGAAAAGCCGCGACCGCCTCGGTGCTTCCTCAATAGGGCTCGGTCGCATGCGCGATCTCGTCAGTAGTCTGAGACGGTTCTCACGTCTTGATCAGGGAGCCTTCGATGACGTGAACATGCCCGAAGCAATCAATACCGTTCTGGCGCTGCTTACGCCGAAACTTGAAGATAAAATCAGCGTGTCATGCAATTTTCAGGCCCCGCCGGTGCTTCGTTGTCAGATGGCGCTTGTCCATCAGGTCGTCATGAATGTCATCAGCAATGCCGCCGATGCTTTCACGATCCCGGAAGAGGGCAGGGCAGGGGATCCGTTCCACATCAGACAGCGCGATCCCGGGCCGCCGCAGATCCGTATCACCACGGCCGTCGAACCCCCGGACCTTTCCCACCCGGATAATACAGCCGGATACTACGTCATCACCATTAGCGATAACGGCCCCGGCGTACCGCCGCTCATGCGCGAACGTGTGTTCGAGCCGTTCTTCACCACCAAACCGGTCGGCGAAGGCACCGGCCTTGGCCTCGCCACTGCTTACGGTGTCGTAAAAGCCCACCACGGAACGATCGACGTGACAGAATCTCCGGAAGGCGGGGCATGTTTTACAATTTCAGTTCCTCTCCTTCCACACCCGTTCCCCGCCCGCGACACAACCGATTCCCATCCCACAGAGGCTCACCATGAACATGTCTGATCCTCTTTTCGGCAGCAGAACAATGCCACGCGACCGGATGCTGATTGTCGATGATGAAACGGAAATCCTCGTTGCCCTGAAGGATCTTCTCGAAGACGAATTCGATATCCTCAGTGCCACATCCGGTCACGACGCCCTGCTCGTCCTCGCCGGCCACCCGGACATCTCAGTCATCATCTCAGATCAGAAGATGCGCGACATGACCGGAGACGTTTTCCTGGCTGAAGCGAGAACCAGGTCAGACGCCGGAACCATTCTCCTGACAGGATACGCGGAACTCGATACCGTTGTCGGCGCCCTAAACCGTGGCGCCATCACCTTTTATGCCGCCAAGCCCTGGGAGCCAGGGGCTCTGCGCGCCATGGTCCGCGAAGCCGCCACCGCCTGCCGCACCCGCCGCGCACTCGCGACAGAACGCGCTATCCTGCGCAGCCTCTTCGATAATCTGCCGCTCGGTCTCGCCTTTACCGATGAAAACGGGCGGATCACACGGCTCAACAGCCTGGCCGCAACGTCTATGGGCTACCCCGTCGAAGAGTGCCTTGGCCGTACGGAGCAGGAACTGCTCCCGGCTTTGCCGCCCATGTCGCAGGATGCAGGCACCGACAGCCAGGATCTGGTCAAAAGAACTGATCCCACAGGACGGGAACACTGGCACCGCATCTCGCGCGTAACTCTGGAGAGGCCCGATGCCCCGGCGCCCGAAAACGGGCCGTCAGTCATTCCGCCCGGCACAAGGCAGGGGCCGGGGCAGGTCTCTGTCCTGATCGATCAGGACGTCACTGACCTGATCGAAATGGAAAAGCGTGCCCGTCAGGCTGACAAAATGCAGGCCATAGCAACCCTGGCCGGCGGTATCGCTCACGATTTCAACAACCTTCTCACAGCCGTCCTCGGCTCCCTCGAACTCGTCACCGATCTTCAGCCCCCGACAGATCCCAATGTTGCGCGCCTGTTCACCAATGCAATGGATGCGGCCCGCCGGGGCGCCGTGCTGACCCAGAAACTGCTCGATTTCAGCCGCCCGCGTGACCTCGCCCGCCGCCCGGTCGATATCCCGAAACTTCTCGGTCAGATGCAGGGACTTCTCACACAAAGCATCGGTGGAGGCGGTCCGCGCGCCATCCCCGTCCGCCTCGATCTTTCTGAAGCAACGCTCCCTCTGGCCTCAACCGATCCATCCCTGCTGGAAGTGGCTCTGGTCAATCTGTGTCTCAATGCCCGTGACGCACAGCCAAAAGGCGGGGAAATCATCATCTCCGCACGGGAAGCCGTCATCGCCCCCGACGCCGTGCCAGCCACGACTCCAGGCAATTCCGGACGAGAACGACCAGATCGCCCGCTGCCCCCGGGTCGCTATATCGTCATCACCGTTACGGATCGCGGTGTCGGTATGTCACCGGAGATGCAGGCCCGTATTTTCGAACCTTTCTTCACCACGAAATCCGTCGGCAGTGGTATCGGCCTCGGCCTGCCCATGGTTTACGGTTATATGCAGCGCAATGGCGGCGATGTCCGCGTCACCAGCACACCTGGCGCAGGAACCTCCATCGCGCTCTGGCTCCCTGCGGTGCAAGCACAGACGGGTGCTGAAACCAGTCCCCGCAAACAGGATGGAACCACCTCTCATCCAAACGGTAGCCGCAGCATTCTTGTCGTTGATGATGATCCGAATGTCGCTGCTGTCACTGTCGGTTTTCTAAAAAAAGCCGGTTTTCTGGTTCTGGAGAGCCACAGCGGAGCACAGGCGATCGAACTGGTCGAAAAACGACCGGATATCGGTCTCATCATCATGGATCTTCTTATGCCCGAAATGAACGGTGACGAATGTGCCCGTCGTATCGCTGTTCTGCGCCCTGACCTCAAAGTCCTCTTCGTCACCGGCTTCGCGGATCGTGCAACCCTGCCGGAACACGCGCGCGTTCTCCCCAAACCCTTCACCCGGGAAGCCCTGCTGTCAGGTGTGGAAGAACGCCTTTCCGCCTGAAGCATTCCTCCGAGCAGGTTCTCCCCCCACTTGTCGCCGCCTGGGGACAGCAATACGAATAATAGTTTACTGCTCCCCCGGATCGTCGGAAGATGCTGGTGAACGTCCGGTTCGCTTCCAATTCATCTTTCCGGGGTAAATAATGTCTGGTACCAGGCCAGTAAAGCATCTGCCCGATTTCCTGCTGCGTAATGCCCGCATTCTGTCGGATCGCACAAAAATCCTCCCACTCCTGCCCAAAGGCGGGCATATCGCAGAAGTCGGCGTCATGGCAGGCGAATTTTCACGCACGATGATAGAAGTCTGCCGGCCAGAACGGTTTTATGGCATCGACCTGTTCCTGATCCATGAAATGCCGCAGGTCTGGGGGCGTCCCACCTCAGAAATGTTCAAAGGCCAGACCCACCAGGCGTTCTATGAAGCCCGTTTCGCCAGAGAAATCGCCCGCGGGCAGGTTCAGGTGCTCGCCGGAGACAGCAAAACCATGCTGGAACGCATCCCGGACTACAGCCTTGATGTGGTCTACCTGGATGCCGATCACACCTACCCCTCAGTCATAGCGGAATTAGAGGTATGCAGCCGTAAACTTCGACCCGTCACGGGCCTGATCGTGCTGAACGATTACATCATGCGGGACGATGCCGGACCGTATGGAGTCATTCAGGCAGCACACGACTTCATGATGTCGCACGGGTGGGAAATGGTCGCATTCGCCCTTGAAGAAAATATGTATTGCGACGTCGTACTCAGAAAACTGCCCGCCAGCCGGTGCCGGCGGATCGCCCGGCGGCTGCCCCTTGCCGCCGGATACCACAAACTCGGACGTTTCTGATCACCAGCGCAGCCGGTAAAGCCATCAGTAAGACGCTGTTTCAAAAACGTCTCTGCCGGCAATCTGTCGCGCGTTTCGACGCAGATTTTCTACGCCCCCGGTGCACACGGCCCGCTCTCGCTCAGTAGTGTGGCCTTTGAAACAGTCCCTGAAGGGCAGACCATCCGCTTCACCTCTTGTGATCCGGCCCGGAAGGCCTATTTCTACGGTCATGAACACGCATCAGAGCACGCCCCACGATCCGGTGGGTTGGCACGGAACAACTATTCTCTGCGTCCGCCGCGACGATGAAGTCGCCATGGCTGGCGACGGTCAGGTCTCTCTTGGGCAGACAGTTGTCAAAGGCAACGCCCGCAAAGTCCGCCGCATCGGCCCGAAAGGCCAGATCCTCGCCGGCTTCGCAGGCGCCACTGCCGATGCCTTTACCCTGCTCGAACGCCTCGAAGCCAAACTGGAACGCTTTCCCAACCAGCTCGAACGCGCCTGCGTCGAACTGGCCAAAGACTGGCGGACCGACCGCTATCTGCGTCGCCTCGAAGCCATGCTGATCGTCGCCGACCAGACCCATTCCTTCACCCTCACGGGAAATGGTGACGTACTGGAACCCGAAGACGGTATCGTCGCCATTGGCTCGGGCGGAAACTACGCTCTTTCCGCCGCGCGCGCCCTGCTGCCCGTCGATGGCCTCACCGCCAGTGAAATAGCCCGCCGCGCCATGAAAATCGCCGGCGATATCTGCGTCTACACAAACCACGCCGTCACACTCGAAGTGCTGAACGAAGCGGACGGAAAGGGAACCCGATGAGTATCATCCACTTCTCGCCCGAAGAAACCGTCGCTGAACTGGACCGCTTCATCGTCGGACAAACCGACGCCAAGCGTGCCGTCGCCATAGCACTCCGCAACCGCTGGCGCCGGGCGCAGCTGCCAGAGGCCATACGCGAGGAAGTCGTCCCCAAGAACATCCTCATGATCGGCCCGACAGGCTGCGGTAAAACGGAAATCGCCCGCCGCCTCGCCAAACTCGCCCAGGCACCCTTCCTCAAGGTCGAAGCCACCAAGTTTACCGAAGTGGGCTATGTCGGTCGGGATGTGGAAAGCATCATCCGCGACCTGATCGAAACAGCAATCTCCATGCTGCGTGATCAGCGCCGCAAGGATGTTCGCGCCCGTGCGGAAGAAGCTGCCGAAAACCGTCTGATCGTGGTTCTCGCCGGCGAAGCCTCATCAGCCGATACGAAATCCCGCTTTCGCAAGATGCTCCGGAACGGCGAGCTTGAAGATAAGGAAATCGAGATCTCCATCGCGCCGGACCCGTCCACATCGCAGGGTGGCACGGAAATTCCCGGAATGCCGCCAGGCTCCGTGATGAATTTCGGCGACATGATGAAAAACATCATGGGCAGACAGCCTCAGCAACGCCGGCTCACCGTCGCCGCAGCCCGCGAGCAACTCGCCCGCGAAGAGGCCGATAAACTTCTCGACAATGAAGCCCTGACCCGGGAAGCCGTTACCCACGCGCAGGATAACGGCATTATCTTTCTTGATGAGATCGACAAAGTCTGCGCCCGTTCGTCAGATGGCGGCTCCCGTGGCGCCGATATCTCGCGGGAAGGCGTCCAGCGCGACCTCCTGCCCCTCATCGAAGGTACCACCGTCTCGACAAAATACGGTCCCGTAAAAACGGACCATATCCTGTTCATCGCCTCCGGCGCCTTCCACCTCGCAAAACCGTCCGATCTGCTCCCCGAACTACAGGGGCGCCTGCCCATCCGTGTCGAACTTTCGCCTCTGACCCGCGAAGACCTCCGTCGCATCCTCACCGAGCCGGAACACTCTCTGGTCAAACAGTATATCGCTCTGATCGGCACAGAAGACGTCACACTCGATTTCACCGATGATGCCATAGATGCCCTCGCGGAACTCGCCGCCGACGTCAATGAACGCGTGGAGAATATCGGTGCCCGTCGCCTCGCCACCGTGATGGAAAAACTGCTCGAAGACGTCTCCTTCAGCGCCTCCGAACGCAAAGGGGAGACCATCCGCATCACAGCCGATCTCGTTCGTGACCGGGTCGCTCCGCTCGCCAGTAAAGGCGACCTGAGCAGGTTCATTCTCTGATGGCCGTCGATCCCTTCGTCCGCCCTGAAGACGAAACCGCCGCCGATGCCATCGCCGTCATCGGTGACGAACTGGCTTTGTTCGATGACTGGATGGACCGCTACCAGTACATCATCGAACTCGGACGAAAACTTCCGCCATTCCCAAAGGAATGGACAGACGATGCCCACCGCGTTCCTGGCTGCCAGAGTCAGGTCTGGCTCGAAGCCCGCTGCGATGACGGCACGATGTATTTCGCAGGAGCCTCAGACGCCGCCATCGTCTCAGGCCTCGTGGCACTCCTCCTGCGTGTCTATTCCGGCCGCACACCAGAGGAAATCCGCGCCACCGATCCTTCCTTCCTGCACGATCTAGGCCTTGTCCAGGCTCTCTCCACCAATCGCGGCAACGGCGTCGAAGCCATGGCCCGTGCGATCCGCGCCGCAGCCACTCAGCAGATGGAACGGGACGGGCAGGGGGCAGACGCGACTGTCACTGCGGCCACCCTTTCGAAATAGAGTATTCTCCTGAAATTCATAAAAAGGAGGCCAGCACTCATTCCACATCCACACTCAGCCCGAAACACCGGGGATCCGTCGCCATAAATCCGGTCTCCAGCGGCGCCAGAACAGAGGGTTTGAGAAATGCGATTTCTCCGGGTGACAGGCTTCCGCGCATCTCGTTTCCCGAACGCCACTCTCCCGATCCCGCCCCGTAGCAACATATTGCCCGCAGCTTTCCCGTCAGTGGCGCCATTGCCGCCACACCACTGGCAACCGGTCGCAACGACACACTCACTTCCCGGGAAATCCCCAGAGCTCCCGTCAGAGCAACAATCTGTTCAACATCATCAGACAGAAAGCCTGGCCATGATCCCTGCAGGCCGTCCGGTTCACGCATTCGCATCAGAACCTGATCCAGCGCTCCGTTGAGAGAAAATCCCGCGGAGACATCCCGCATCCCCGCAATATCCGCGGCCCATGTCTCCGGCACACGCCGCCCCCAGACAACCATGTCTGTAAAAGGCGTCATAATATCAACGAGAATACGAGCTTCAGCCGAAGCGCATATACGTGGTCCACGGCCGCCGTCAGGCCAGCTTTCGATGACAAACATCGCTCACACCGTGACCACAAGAGGTTGGTCCGCCGACATGCCGCACGCATCCGGTTCGTCAATCGTCAGAAGCAGCCGGACGCGTTGCTCAACCGGTAAAGCCGACAATGGCGGTGATCTGTGCAATACCGCGCTCTCCTCCGACCATCCAGGCCAGCGCCGGCCTTTCAGAAGAACGACAGAGCCTGTCGCGGCCTCCTGAATCGTCTCTCCCTTATCTGACGTCCACTGCACGCCAGGTCCGATATAAGCGCAAAGCAGCCGCAATCCGACATTGTCGATGTGAAACCGGCGACAGCTGTCTCCCATGACCCTTTCCAGCCTGAACCGGACCGCGTCCAGCCCCGTCAGTCTCTGATAAAGAGACACCAGCCCGGCTGCATCCGATAACAGCGCCTCAGAATTCTCTGTCATCTCCGGCGTTATCAGCCGTCGCACATCCTCCGCTGTTCCCCGTGCCAGAATGACGGCCGGCCCGGAGGCCACATGCTCCGCAGCCTCCCGTACAACGGAAGAAGACAGTGCTCTCTCACAGACAGCAATCGACCGCCCGATCTCCCTGATCGCAGACAATCCGGGAGGAACTGAAAGCCGCGCACGGGTGGAACAGGGCAGGGAGGATGTCAGCGAAATCAGCATGATCGTCCATTATCGTGTGGTTGTTATGTTATAACATAACATATAAAGGAACAGGATCACAATCGCTGCCGGAGATCCTCAGATCATGACCGAAAAACTTCCTGTTACCGTGCTGTCAGGCTTTCTGGGTGCCGGCAAAACCAGTCTCCTCAATCACATCCTGAATAACCGGGAAGGCCTGAAAGTCGCCGTCATCGTCAATGATATGAGCGAAGTGAATATCGATGCCGACCTCGTCCGCGAAGGGACCGACATTTCCAGAACCGATGAAAAACTCGTCGAAATGAGCAATGGCTGCATCTGCTGCACTCTCCGCGATGATCTTCTGCAGGAAGTCCGCCATCTCGCCGAAGCCGGACGTTTCGATTACCTGCTGATTGAATCAACCGGAATCGCCGAACCACTTCCCGTCGCCGCCACTTTCGACTTCCGTGACGAAAACGGCGAAAGCCTCAGCGACATCGCACGCCTCGACACCATGGTCACAGTCGTCGATGCCGTGAACCTTCTGAAAGACTACGCCTCCACCGATTTTCTCAAAGACCGTGGTGAAACCGCAGGAGAAGACGATGAGCGGGCTCTCGTTGATCTCCTCGTCGAGCAGATCGAATTCGCCGACGTGGTCGTCCTCAACAAGGTTTCGACTGCGACCCGTGATCAGGTCGAAGCAGCCCGGCAGATCATCCGCGCGCTCAATCCCGACGCCGATCTCGTTGAAGCTGACCACGGTGCCGTCCTCCCCGAACGCCTCCTCAATACGCATCGCTTCGATTACGAAAAGGCGCAGCAGCACCCGCTCTGGTATAAGGAACTGTTCGGATTCAAAGATCACAAGCCCGAAACAGAGGAATACGGAATCCACAGCTTCGTCTATCGTGCCCGTCGTCCGTTCATCCCGGAAAAATTCAAGACCTTTATCGACGAATCCTGGCCCGGCGTCGTCCGTTCAAAAGGCCATTTCTGGCTCGCAACCCGTCCTGAACAGGTCGGAGAACTCGGCCAGGCCGGAGCGCTCGTCCGAACCCAGGTCATCGGATTCTGGTGGGCGGCCATTTCAAAAAAACAGTGGCCCGACAGCGATGAATGGCGTGACTTTCTCTTTGACCGCTGGGATCCGGTCTACGGGGACCGACGTCAGGAAATCGTTTTCATAGGCACACAGGACATGGACGAACAGGCCGTCAGAAGCGCACTCGACGCCTGCCTCGCCGCTCCCGAACCGGATGGCCGCTTCATCCCGTCACGCTATGCCATGCTCCCGGATCCGTTTCCGGCATGGCAACGTCAGACAGACCATGGCCACTCCGAACACGTGCAGCAGGTTTCAGAACATGCCTGAACCCATCACAGGCCACCAGAACCAAAGAACGCGCGATCCGCGATGGAACCCGGTATCGCTATGATGGTGATGGAGGGTCGCTTCGACTCACGACCGTCCGCCATGCGCTGGCGCCTGACGGAACACGCCTCTGACCCTGCTCGTTAATATCGTCATGCTCTGAAAGCATTGCAGACGCGCTCATGACCTGACGAGACGAACAGAACGGGCGCTCCTTCATTGTCCGGATATTGTGAATGTCCTGAGCGCTCTGCTGTCGCTACTCGTTACAATGACTGTAACGGCCAGCCATTGCAGCAACGATGCCGCGCAGGCCAGCGTTCTTCGCCATGAGTTCCCAAACCATAGAATAAAGTTTTAACCGGATATGAGCATAATGGGAGTATCAGCGGTCAGGACGACAGTTTTACCCTGATCGGGAGTGACATGAAGGGCATCGTTTTCAATCTGCTCGAAGACGCCGTCAGCGAGCATTACGGCGCTGAAACCTGGGAACTCCTGCTGGATGATACCGGGCTGGATGGTGTCTACAGCTCCCTGGGGGATTACCCCGACTCAAATATGCAGGCCATCGTTGAAGCCGCGGCACTCCGCCTTAAGATCCCCGGGAGCGATGTCCTCAGATGGTTCGGGGAGGCAGCGATGCCTTTACTGAAAAACACTTATCCGGAAATATTCGCACCGTTCCATTCCTCACGCGCGTTCATTCTCTCAGAGCCTGAATCAGAAAGCGGTTTGATTGATTTTTCGCAGAACTCTGCGGATATGGGCAATCATCAACCATGCGCAGGATGACGAGATTGTTGTCTCGACATCCTTC
>NZ_WOSX01000019.1 GCF_011516735.1 Acetobacter fallax
GACGCTCTTCAAAATACCGTCTGTGGAGCAATTGACGATATCTCTCATCGCCAGGCCGCAGCGTGCTTCACCGCCGCCGGATATGAACCAGACTGATCGGATTATGCTCTAACAGAACCTTTGCAGACCGAACGGTATAGTGAGAAATCCCTTATACCGGAGGCTGTGAAGACTGACCTGTGGATGAGAGCATCCGGGTTCAGCCCGGACCCGGCAGGGACAACAGGTCCCTGCACCCTGATTTGTTGATAATCAAATGGTTTGCAAAGGCTCGCCTTTGCCGGGTTCCAGGGCAGAGCCCCGCCAGTCTCTCACCGGGCAAAGGTTGTTCCTGATATGAGTCTCTGAGAAATCACACATCAGAAAGGTGCGATCGAGTTCAGAATCTGCTGGCCGTAGCGCGGTGTTTGCAGGATTGTCAGCTGTCCACGACCGCCATAAGAAATGCGGGCTTCGGCCATTCGATCGTGCGTGACGGTATTGTCGGCGGTGATGTCCTGCGGGCGCACGACGCCTGTCACCTGTAATTCGCGCAATTCACTGTTCACACGGACTTCCTGTCGGGCGACCACGACGAAATTTCCGTTCGGCAGAACCTGTGTGATCGTTCCTGCGACACGAACGGTCACCGTTTCGTTCCGGCTGATCCGGCCGGCGGCGGTATTGCCGCTGCTGCTTGACGTTGACAACGCGCTTGAGCTGGTCAGACGCGAAATTGCCTTTCCATGAAAGCCTAAAATATTTGGCATCCCCATCGCCTCGCTGCCGGAACCGGTGGCGCTCGTATTGTCGATCATTGTGGCATTGTCGGTAATATCGACAATGACGGTCACGAGGTCTCCGACCTGTGATGCGCGCTGATCCTTAAAGAATGCCCGACTGCCTGGTCGCCACAGGCTTGCGACTTCGGCTGGTGGCGGCTGGAGTGGCGGCATCGGCATTGTAACCGGGCGATAGCTGGTATCACGCGTCGGGTCCTGCGTGCGGGTGAGGCTGGGGGGATGACCAATCTCAGTCATGCTTCCGAAGCTGTTACAGCCCGATAAAAAAAGAACGCTTAGAATAACAGAAGATTTTTTCATTAACTATGTAATATCCGGAAATGGAAATTTCAGATGTTTCGTTGTGACCTGACTCCCGCAACCCGCAGAACGCGCTGGTCTGCCGGCATCGGTGTGCTGCCTGGCAGGACTTCCACGCGCGTGCGGTCAATGATCTGACCGACCACGATCATGCGTGATGTGGGATTGAGAACATGAATACGTTCTCCTAAGGCCCCTGAATCGACGGCAATGCCGCTGGCTGTCAGATGGAGTCCTGTGGATGAAATATCGAGAATGACGGGCGCGCCTTTTTCGACGAGATCAACGTGAATGATCTGATCAGGTGTCAGCGGGCTGCCGGCGGAGATGGTGTGACGTGCGGTCTGGCCGACGACAGCAGCTGGATCACTGATCGTCCGCGCCGGGAGTGTGCGGGAATCTTCATTGATCACATCAAGATCGTTACGGCTTATGATCTGGCCAGGTGACAGGTCATGAAGCGCTGTCACCACGTCGATCTGCGCGCTGACCGTGCCATCTGCGCGGAAAGAGGACGATATTCCCTCGTCGGAGGGGACGGTGAAGTAGGCTGAAAATCGTCCATGCGAGGCATCGTAGACGACATTTGCTAAGTGCGGTGTCTCGTCCTGGCTGGCGGCAATGGTCGGACCGGAAAAATTCGGGATATCGAGTATGGCGTTTTCGGGAGCGCCGCGTTTTCTCAGTTCTGCCGTGATGAGTGGCATGATGTCATCGCGGGTAATGGTCCGCGCGGCGCGGGTGAGCCTGACGCGTGCCGTGTCAGACGCATCAGGCCAGTCGATGCCGAACTGGGTCGCGATCGCTTCAAGCTGTGCTCCGTCGATGATCTGGCTTTGCCCGGGTGCCGGGGCCGGCCCAAGGTCGCAGTCCTGCCCCGGAGCGAGGTCGGCGAAAAGATCGGAGAGGCGCACCTGCGCGCGGTGCAGGATCGCCGCTTTACGAAGCGTTGCAGCATCCGATGGCAAAGCTGCCAGGCAGAGGCCGAGAGCAAAAACCGGCAGGAAATACTGCGGCAGACGGCTCATTTCAATCCTGTCAGCGTCTGCAGCATCTCGTCGGAGGCTGTAATCACCTTGCTGTTCATCTCATAGGCCCGCTGGGCGGTGATGAGATCGGTAATTTCCGTCACGACATTGACGTTGGATTCCTCGACATAGCCCTGGCGGATACTGCCGAAGCCAACGCTCTGTCCGGTTCCGGTGATGGCGTTTCCGGAAGACTGTGTCTCGGTAAAAAGGTTCTGACCCATTGCCGCCAGACCGTTCTCGTTCTGGAATGTCGCCATCTGAAGCTGCCCGACGACCGTTGAGGTCGTCTGGCCCGAGATCGTGACCTGCACCTGACCGGTCTGGTCGATTGTGATGGTCTGGGCGTTGTTCGGAATCGTGATGCCGGGGCTTACCGGATATCCGTCCGCCGTGACGAGCTGTCCCGTGTCAGACATAGAAAATGTGCCGTCACGCGTATAGGCATATTCACCGGAAGGCAGTGTAACCTGAAAGTAGCCGGTCCCTTCAATTGCGAGATCAAGGCTGTTGCTTGTCTGCTCCAGCGTGCCCTGTTCGTTGATCCGGTAGATGCCCGCGGTCCGGACACCGAGACCGACCTGAGCTCCGGCGGGAACGAGTGTGCCGCTGTCGGAACTCATGGTGCCGGCGCGGCGCATGTCCTGATAAATCAGATCCTGAAATTCGGGACGGCGGCGTTTGAAGCCTGTCGTGGTCATGTTTGCGATATTATTTGAAATGACCTCAACATTCGTCTGCTGGGCCTGCATGCCGGTGCCGGCGATGTCGAGAGAACGCATCATATCGGTGAATTTCCGTCTGTATCAGTTCAGGACTGGAGCTGTGTGATCTTGTCGATTGCGTTCTGACGACGCGTCGACTCGCTTTCCACAAGATTGGATGCGACCTCGAAGTCGCGCTGCAACTGGACGAGCTGCGTCATCTCGGTCATGGCGTTGACATTACTGCCCTCGACCATGCCCTGGCGCAGTTCCTTGGTGTCCATCTGGCGTGTTGGCGTGGTCGCGCGAAAAACCTGATTACCTTCACCGGACAGAGTGTAGGGGTTGTCTACCGTGACAAGGCCGATTTCTGCTGCCACGCCGTTTTCCGTTGAAAGCGTTCCGTCGGAAGCGAGATTGATCGTCCGGTCCTCCGGGCGAAGCTGCACGGGCTGGCCAGTGCGATCCAGGAGCGTGTTGCCGGCGCCGTCGGTGATACGACCATCCGCAAGGCGCTGGAACCGGCCGTTGCGGGTGAGCCGCACGCCCTGAGCAGTCATCACCGAGAAGAAGCCTTCTCCGGTAATGGCGATATCAAGCGGATTGCCCGTTTGCTGCAGGGTGCCCTGGGTGAAATCCCGCCAGGTCGCCCGGTCCTGATTATAGGCCTCCGTGGAGCTTCCTGCCGCCGTGTGATCGCCCTTCTGCGTGACGAGATAGTCTGAAAAGAGGACATGGCTGGCTTTGTAGCCGGGCGTGTCCGCATTGGAGAGATTATTGGCCAGAACGCTCATCGCACGCATTTGCGTGTCCATGCGTGACAGCGCGATATAGGTCGTATTGTCCATTTGGCGAGGCGCTCCCTTCACGGGCAGACTGCCGGTCAAAGATTGATAAAGGGTTGCTTTGCGTCTTCCGGCGGCGGGCGACTCAGGAAAGGTTCCTGTTCGTTGCGTATCCTTCACTGCATTCTGACCCACGAATTTGCCGGTACGGAGCGCTATCTCAGCGAACTCGCCCGCATGCAGGCAGAACATCACGAGGTCACTGTCCTCGTTGCCCGTCAGACCCGCGACTCGCTGACCGGAGGAGATCTGGTGCCGCATCTCGCTCCGCCGGTTCGGGTTATCCGGGCGGGGCGGGGCGGATATCTTTCCGCATTGATCGGTCTGTCACGACGCTGGCGTCCGGATGTCATTCATACTCACGTCGGGGCTGCCAGTTTTCGGGCCGGTGTGCTGAACCGGCTGCACAGGGGACCGCTCCGGCGATTTCTTCCGGGTGGTGCCGGGCCGGCGGTTGTGGCAACGCTCCATCGTGGGTTCGCGCGCCGTGCCTATGGCGGGCATGACGGTCTGATCTGTATCGCGAACTGGCAGAGGGCCGGCATTCCCGCCAGCTTTCCCGGGCCTGTTGAGACGATCGCCAACTGGACGTGTCCGGCGGGTCCGGCGGAGGGCGCCAGAGAGCGACTTCTCTCGGAAACCGGTCTGGGTCCGGACACATTTCTTCTCGGTGCCGCCGGGCGGATGATCCCGGAAAAGGGCTTCGATACGCTGCTTGATGCTTTTTCCCGTGCGGATTTGCCGGATACTGCACTTATTCTGTTTGGAGACGGTCCCTCCAGGGCAGCGCTTCAGGTCAAAGCTGGCCCGAATGTCATCTTTACTGGTTTTCGCACCGCATTGCGGTCTGATCTGGCGGGGCTCGATGCATTTGTTCTTCCGTCTCGCCGTGAACCGTTTGGTCTTGTTCTTCTGGAGGCGATGGCGGCCGGTCTGCCGGTGCTCGCCACGAACGCGGGTGGGGTGCCGGACATTCTGGGAGCACATCCGGAGTGCATGGTGCCGCCGGATGAGCCGGCTGTCATGGCTGCCGGGCTGGAGATGTTGCGGCGCCGCCCAAAGCAGATCTGGGATCTGGCGTCCTTCGATCCCCGCGGGCAGGTTGCCAGGACTGAGGCCTTCTACCGGCATTGTATGGCCTGGAAAGAGAGGACATACCGATAGGGTCGTTCCGGTCGGATGGTTTCAGCCAGAGCGTCTCCACTGAACTCCGGATCGTTGTGGTGACACTGAAAGCGAATTGTGATTCACCGTTTTCATTGATGGAGACGGTGATGGCGCGAGCATTGAGTGATGACCTTCGGGCGCGTCCACCCGTTCGGTGGCGGCCCGGTTCGGGGTGGGGATTTCGACGGCAGGACTGGTCTGATCTCCAGCCCGACCCAGATCCGCAGCGCCTGTGTTCATCGACGAAACCAGCCTCTCCGCGAACATGGCCAGCTTGCGCGGTCGCGCTTTACGCGGGGAACGGTGTCGGGCCGGTATGCCGCACGGCCACTGGAAAACCACGACCTTCACCGGTGGGCTGCGTCTGACAGGCATGACCGCGCCCTTCGTGCATAATGGTCTCATAACGGCGCAATCTTTCAGATCTGTGTCGAACAGGTTCTCATACCGACGCTGACACCGGGTGATATCGTCGTGATGGATAATCTTCCTACACACACAGGCCTGGTGCAGGAAAGGTGATCAACTGGCCGGGGCCACGCTCCGGCTTCTGCGCAGCCGCAGGTTATGAACCGGATTAAGGGGGCATGCTCTGGCATAAAGATTGACCGTCATAAAGAAGTCCAGGCTTTGGCCCGCATCCGGAAAGGACCGCAGACCCCTTTACCCCGATCTGTTGACTAATAAAGCGGACTCTAAAGGTCTGCGACCTTTGGCGGAGCTCCAGGACTCTTTTTCAGTGTATCAGCCTCAACGCTGGTTAGTATTACAATGCCGGGAAATATTGTAAATAAAAAATACAAAATCATATAAATGTACAATAATTTTTATCTATATACGAGATGAGGTTATTAATCTGAATAAAATTTTTACTATTAATCCTAAAAAATCTCGCACCCTGTAAATTTTAGTTGTGATGTAATTTATGTTTCTCAAATTTTATTGATGGGTAATTCCTATTCAACTGCCGCATGACTCCTATCGTAATCGTGAACAGATAACGGCAGGTACACCATAGGGCCTCCCTGTTCCTCCGTGCTAGTGCCAGAGACCTTTCCCGCGACACCATGAGATGTTCGCGACAACAACAAAAAACGGGGAGCCAGTTCCGCCCATGGCAAAAATCAAAGTAAAAAACCCGGTCGTCGAACTCGATGGCGATGAAATGACCCGGATCATCTGGCACTTTATCAAGGACAGCCTGATCCTTCCCTACCTCGACATCGATCTGAAATATTACGATCTTGGCATCGAACATCGCGATGCGACAGATGACAAAGTCACCGTCGAAGCCGCCGAAGCGATCAGAAAATATCGCGTCGGCGTCAAATGCGCGACCATCACCCCCGACGAGGCCCGTGTCGAAGAGTTTGGCCTCAAAAAGATGTGGCGCTCGCCCAACGGTACCATTCGCAATATCCTCGACGGCACCATTTTCCGCGAGCCGATCATCTGCTCCAACGTGCCTCGTCTGGTGCCACACTGGAGCAAACCCATCGTCATCGGTCGTCATGCCTATGGCGATATCTACCGCGCCGCCGAGACAAAAATCCCCGGCCCCGGCAAGGTGACTCTGAATTACGTGCCCGACGGTGGCGGTGAACCCATCACGCTCGACGTGCATGACTTCAAAGGCCCCGGCGTCGCGCTCGGCATGCACAACACCCTCGCATCCATCGAAGGCTTCGCCCGCGCCTCGCTCAGCTACGGCCGCGACCGCAGGTTGCCTGTTTATCTCTCAACCAAGAACACAATCCTGAAAGCCTATGACGGCATGTTCAAGGATGTGTTCCAGGCGATCTACGAGAAAGAGTTCAAAGCCGATTTCGATAAACTCGGCCTGACCTACGAACACCGTCTGATCGACGACATGGTCGCTTCCGCCCTGAAATGGGACGGCGGCTATGTCTGGGCCTGCAAAAACTATGATGGCGACGTCGAGAGCGATATTGTCGCGCAGGGTTTCGGCAGTCTGGGTCTCATGACTTCTGTCCTGCTCGACCCGACCGGTACCATCGTCGAATCAGAAGCTGCTCACGGCACCGTGACCCGCCATTACCGCGAGCACCAGAAAGGTCGTCCGACCAGCACCAACCCGATCGCCTCAATCTACGCCTGGACGCGCGGTCTGGCCTATCGCGGACGCTTCGACGACACCCCCCAGGTCGTCAACTTCGCAGACACCCTCGAACGCGTCTGCGTCGAAGCCGTCGAAGCCGGTGAGATGACGAAAGATCTGGCCGGTCTTGTCGGCAACGGCACGAAGTGGCTCGACACGCAGCCCTTCCTCGACACAATCGACACCCGTCTGAAAAAAGCGCTCAAAGCCTGAAAACGGCGTTCCTGCGCGGAAGAAACGACTTTCGCGCAGGTAGAAGCTGATCCACGCGACATCCAGGATCAACTCGGTCGTCCCGTTGCACATCGTGCCGCCCGACCAGCAGAACGACCTCCTGAAACGCTTCATCTGCACGCTGCTAAATGCTGCCCTGCACGAACCATCCCGTGTCACGCTGCGTTGTGTCCCGACATGCATCCCGCAAAATACTGAATGCGGGTCACAACACCGACCGCCATGGTCGATAAAGGAGTGATGTCATGACCAGAAAAATAGCTGTTCTCGCCACTGACGGTACCGAAGAAATCGAACTGACGTCCCCCGTGGAGGCGCTGAAAAAAGCGGGTGCCGAAATTATCGTTATTTCTCTCGAAAAGGGAGAATTTCAGGCAGTCAAAAGCGATATCTATCCATCAGGGAAACTGAAAGCCGATCTGGCTGTCAAAGATGCTGTTGCCAGCGATTACGACGCCCTGCTTCTGCCCGGCGGTGTCGCGTCTCCGGACAAACTGCGTGTTAATGAAACGGCCGTGCAATTCGTCCGGGATATCATTGATGCCGGAAAACCTGTCGCCACGATCTGCCACGGATCGCAGACCCTGATTGAAACCGGTGCACTGCGCGGGCTTACGGTCACATCATGGCCCGCAATCCGGACCGACCTCAAAAACGCCGGGGCGACCTGGGTCGATCAGCCAGTCGTCACCGATGGCCAGTTTCTCTTCTCACGCTGTCCAGACGATCTTGATGCTTTCAATCCTGCTACGATAACGCATTTTCGAATCACCTGACGGCCACAGACCTGTCAGGCTGGTGGATTCCCCGGCCATTCTCACGTGGCGAGGGCCGGCACGGTCAGGGCTTCGGACTTCGGGCCTCTTTACAAAATCAGCAAATCAGCGACCCTGCTCTGGCCATCATGCCATATGAAAGGTGGAGTCTTGCGCATACTAAGCTGGAATGTCTGGGCGCATGGTCATGCGCGCCCGGGGAATGTCAGTCGACTCATCACTGCCCTCCAGCCGGATCTCGTTCTCCTCCAGGAAGCCACGTCGGTGATGGATGCGCTTCCTCAGCTGGCCGGCGGTCATTACAGGCGAATCACAGCTCCGGAGCGGAACAATGGTCCCGCGGCCTGGAGTCCTGCACCCTTTGAGTCAGACGAGTTTATTCTGCCGCTCGGAAAACAGCTGGATGTCCCCATCGCAATTCTCCGCAAGATCGCCCTGCGGGGCGCCCTGATCATCCATCAGAACGGTCTCGAAATCGCCAATGTCCATCTCGATCACGGCCAGTTCGCCAATCGCCGCCAGCTCCGTTCTCTCCTCAGGGCGTATCCGGATCTGAAAATCATCATGGGGGATTACAATGCCCTCGGACCAGTCCGTTTGCCTGGCTTTCACGATGTCGGCCCGCGCCGCTCAACACACCGGATGTATGGCCTCGCACCCCTGAGGATCGACCGCTGCCTCGTGCGCAATATGGCTGCGACCGGGGCCTGCACCTTCGCATACGGTCCTTCCGATCACCGCCCGATCTGTGTCGATCTCACCGATCTGTGACATGCGGATGCGTGTGACAGTGAGCAGCCCCGGCAACAGTAACAGGGGCTTGATTCTGCAATAGACTAAGCGACGGTGGAACGCAGGTTGCGTGACTGTCAAAGCTGATGATTTCTGTGACTTTCCAATATCGCGTAGTGTCATCTGTATCGGGAAACTGTGGCTTCGTATCGAAGACATTATCCATCACGAAATTAATGTTGTCGTACGTGCGGACTGTGTGCCCGGAAAAGACCGCAGGCCCCTGGACTCTCTTTTCACGCCGTCGGACGTATCGGACCGACAGATCCTGTTTGCCGCGTCCTCCTGAACGGCCGTCAAAAAAAACCCTCTCCGGCCGAGAAGACCAGAGAGGGCTGATAACTGAAAGCCGGAAACTATCCCCCATCAGGCAGGGCGTAGACCACCAGCGCATCACTGACCGGTGTCATCATGAAATGATGCCCGCCCGCCATGATGGCGACATACTGTTTGCCGTTATACTCGTATGTCATCGGCGTTGCCTGTCCTCCGCCTGGCAGAACATCGCTCCATAGTTCTTTCCCTGTCTTTGCGTCGAAGGCGTGGATCAGATTGTCAGTCGTCGCAGCAACAAAGATCACGCCTCCGGCGGTTATGACCGGACCACCATTGTTCGGTGTCCCAATGGTAAGCGGCAGATGTGTCGGCAGACCCCATGGCCCGTTTGCCCGCGCACTGCCCAGCGGATGCTGCCACAGAACTTTCTGCGTGTGTATGTCAATGGCCGTGATCATCCCGTAAGGCGGTTTGTTGCACATCATGTGCGTGAACTCGTTCCAGAACGGAGAAACGACAATACCATAAGGCGTGTCCGCCATCGCACCGGCACCTTCCGCTCCGCCGCCTGAGGGACTGAAGTGCGGATCGTCCACCGGCATGAGACCCAGTTCATCCGCCTTCTTGCGAGTTACAAGCTGGTCATACATCGGTGTGATGTTCCAGTTCGCAATCAGCACTCCGGCCTTCGGGTCATAGGCCATGCTGCCCCAGTCACTGCCGCCGTTATAACCAGGATATTCCAGCCAGGGCCGACTGATTTCGGGAGCGGTGAACTCACCCTGATATTTCGCCCGGCGATATTTCAGACGACAGTAGAGCTGGTCGATCGGCGACATGCCCCACATATCGGTCTCTTTGAGCTCCGGCACGCCAAGCCGCGGCATCCCCGGGGACCAGGGCTGAGTGGGTGAACGCGGATCATTCGGCACGTCTGTTGCCGTCGGAGCCGGTCGCTCTTCCACCGGAAGGATCGGTTTACCATCCCGGCGATCCAGAACAAATGTCTGTCCCCGTTTCGTTGGCATGATCAGGGCTGGTATCGGTCCGTCTTTCCCCGGGAAGTCCAGCAATGTGGGTTGTGATCCGATATCATAGTCCCAGACGTCCTTATGCACAGTCTGAAAGACCCATCGCGGTGAACCCGTTTTGACGTCGATCGCAACAACGGATGACGAAACCCTGTTCTCCTCCGGAGATCGGAGCGCGCTATAGTAATCCGCCGCTGAATTGCCGGTCGGAACATAAACCAGACCAAGCTCGTTATCGCCCGTCATCGTCGCCCAGGAATTCGGGGTGCCACGGCTGTAATGTTCTCCTGGCTGCGGCTCGCCGTGCTGGTCAGGACGGTTCACATCCCAGGCCCACAGAAAACGTCCCGTCTCGGCATCATACCCCCGGATCACACCCGAAGGCGCCCAGCGCCGCTGCCCGTCCAGAACTTCATGGTTGACCACGATTGCGCCATTCACGATCGGCGGAGGTGCGGTTACGGAGACAAATCCCGGAACAGACTCGCCCATGCCTTTCATCAGATTAACCTGCCCGTGATAGCCAAAGCCCTCACAGAGCCTGCCATCCGCGGCATCAACCTGAATCAGGCGCATGTCGAGAGTCGCAGCAAGAATCCGATTATGACAGGGCTGTCCTTCCGGTACCGTCGAAGACGTATAATACACCACGCCCTTACAGGCCGCCGTATACGGAATGCTATCGTATTTCACACCGGAATTATGGCGCCAGATCTCTTTTCCGGTGCCCGGATCGAGCTTGATGATGTCGTCCATCGCGGAGCAGGTATAGAGTCCGTCACCTACCTTGATCGGCGTTGTTTCCGCTGCCCATTTGTTGAGCTGCCCCGGCGCCGGCTTACTGCCGGTATGATACACGAAAGCCCGTTTCAGGCGTCCGACATTTTCCGGTGTAATCTGATCCAGCGGGGAATAGCGTGTGGCGCTGGTGTCACGGCCATAAGCCGGCCAGTCATCATGTACAGGATTGCCGGTGACCTGCTCCACAGCAGGCGTGGCTTCACCCGGCTCCGCAGGCGGTCCATCCGGAATATTCGCTGCATTGACGCCTGGCGCCTGAGGCGCATCAGGGGAGGGGGCCGCGAATTTGTCGGAACTCTTCTCCGAATCACGACCGGTTGTCGCATTGCCCGGCCCCGGTGCGCTTTCGCTTGGAGGAGTCTGTGCAAATGCCGCGTCATCTGTCACCAGAGAAACAGCGCCAAGTCCACACAGGATCGTCGCCGTCAGAAGTGGTATCCTGCGCATCATGCCATGCTCCGACCGGACGATATCGTGGTGCCGCCAATGCGGCGCAGAACCGGAACAGTCAGAGCAACAGCAATGGCCACCAGTGTTGGACCGAACAGGCGCGGCAGCAGCCCCCAGCCATCCAGACCGACCTCCCAGAACGCCCAGGGCCAGGTCAGCGCCCAGGCGACCAGATAAAGGAGAGCCCCGTTCACCGAGCCCGTAAGCATCAGCCCGCCCGCCGCAATCAGCGCCGCACCAAAAAGAACATAGTAAAAGGAACCGCCAATCATTGCGAGCTGCGCGCCCATGATCAGAAGCGGAAGTCCGAGCAGAACGAGCAGAACGGCTACAAGAACCGTAGCCCACTCCGCTGCGCTCTGCGGTTTGTGAATGCTTGCCATAAGGCGTCTCCGGAAAACAACTTTTCAGAAACGTATGAACAGCCTGTCAGGTACGGAAATTTAAAGAAAAATTTTCGTGATGGCAGGGTACTGTGATCGCCGTCGGGCGTTCAGGTTCATGACTGCGGTCATCCGCTCCCGGGTGCTCAACGACAATCGGCCACAAGGATAATCCCGCAGCAGACCCCGTGGGCAGCATTCCTCAGGAAGATAACAGGGAGACACGGCCCCATGACAGAATTCCAGGACGCGGCGCCCCTGCAGGGCGATGTGATATCTATTGCTGCCCCTCCGTCAAAAGGTCCTGTCACTTCCACGCAACCTGTGCCGTCGGAGCTTGACGAGTTCTCGCCAGCCGGAAGCTCCCTGCTTTCCAGCCGTCGCATCCACGCACTCAAGCAGGGGGATCTGTTCGGTGTTTTCGATCAGACCGGCGACATTCTCTGGGGGCAGGATATCGCAGACGGGCTGTATTACCGCGATACACGTTATCTCTCCGGTCTCACGTTTCGTATAGGAGAACAGCGCCCCGTGCTGCTTTCCTCCGTCGTGCGCGAAAACAATGTGATGCTGTCGGTCAACCTCACCAATGAAACGCTCACCCTGGACGACGGCACACGCCTGACCCATGATCTTCTGCACGTCCTGCGCTCCCGCTTCCTGTGGGAGGGTAAATGTTTTGAGCGTATCGAAATCAGAAATTTCGATGTCAGACCACACGATATTTCCTGTGACCTGCGTTTCTTCGCGGATTTTGCGGACCTGTTCGAAGCCCGGGGCATGAAGCGGAAGAAACGCGGTGAAAACCTCGAACCTGCGGTTGGCGAATGTGACGTCAATCTTTCCTATCGGGGGCTGGATGACCGTATCCGCACAACCCGGATACTCTTTTCACCAAAACCGAAAACCCTTTCTTCAGATCACGCAACGTACGATTTCTCCATAGCTCCGGGCGAGAAAATCCTTATTCATATCGAAGTCCAGTGTGATCCCACAAGTTGCAGCACCCTGCCGCCCAATCGTGCCTTCCTGGTGGGCGCCGTCGCCGCCCGTCGCTCTCTGCGTCTCGCCTCATCACGCGCCACAGCTATTGCAACGTCGAACGAAATCTTCAATGAGGCTATCCGCCGCTGCATCTGCGACATCTATATGTTGCTGACTGAGAAAAAGACCGGCCCATACCCCTATGCCGGCGTTCCCTGGTACAGCACCGTCTTCGGTCGGGATGCCCTCGTCACTGCCATGCAGACCCTGTGGCTCGATCCGCTGATTGCAAAGGGTGTGCTGAAATATCTCGCCCTCAACCAGGCTGATAAAGAAGATCCCCAGGCTGACGCCGAACCGGGGAAAATCCTGCATGAAGTGCGTCTTGGTGAAATGGCCGAACTGGGAGAGATCCCCTTCCGTCGCTATTACGGCTCTGTCGATTCCACCCCGCTTTTCGTCATGCTGGCAGGCGAATATCTCGAACGCACAGGCGATGTTGGGACCCTCAGTGAACTCTGGCCTCATGTTACCCGCGCCATCGACTGGATCGAACGCTTCGGAGATCGTGATGGCGACGGTTTTGTGGAATATAACCGGCGCAACAAGGACGGTCTGGCAAACCAGGGCTGGAAAGACAGCTACGACAGTATCTTCCATGCAGACGGAACCCTCGCGGAAGGACCCATCGCTCTGTGCGAGGTCCAGGCTTATGTCTACGCAGCTCGCCGTGCCGCCGCACAGATTGGCCGTCGTCTTGGTCAGACTGCTTATGCCGCTCACCAGGATGAGAAAGCCGATGCCCTGCGTGTCGCCTTTAATCTTACCTTCTGGAATAACGATATCGGCACGTACGTCATTGCTCTGGACGGAAAAAAACAGCAATGCGCCGTCCGCTCATCAAATGCCGGCCATGTTCTGCTCACCAATATCGCTCCGGCCGCACGCGCCTCGAAAGTGGTCGAGGGGCTGATGCACCGCAGCTCTTTCTCAGGGTGGGGTATTCGCACTATTCCCGAAGGAGAAGCTCGTTATAACCCTATGGCCTATCACAATGGTTCCGTCTGGCCTCACGACAATGCCCTGATCGCTATGGGCTTCGCTCGTCATGGATATCGCCGGGAAGCCATCCGCGTATTCCAGGCTCTCTTCGATGCCGCTCTCTACACCGATCTCCGCAGGCTTCCTGAGCTGTTCTGTGGTTTTTCAAGATCCCGCTCTGAAGGGCCGGTTCGCTATCCTGTTGCCTGCTCGCCCCAGGCCTGGGCCGCCGCAACCCTGCCCGCCCTGCTTCAGGCTGTCCTCGGCCTGCGCTATGATCCGGGAACCGTCACTGTCGAATTCACACGTCCACGACTGCCGGAATCCATAGACTCCATGACACTGTTCAACCTCGCCGTTGGCGGGGAATCGCTGTCCGTTCATATCGTCCGCACTGGTGAGGAAGTGGCCATCAATGTCGTCAAACGCTCCGCTTCCATCAGAATGCAGATCGTCAGTTAAATCCGGGATAAAGTCAGCCGGTCATAGTTGCCCCTTCGGACTGGCAATGATTTGTCGGACCTGCTGCCACGATGGCCACACAGACGTAGCGTAGCTCGATGGTTCTCAGAGGCTGTTTCAAGAGGCTCTGTTAGCGTTGCGTGTTGATCTGTGGTTTTTCAACGAGCTGGCGGAAGACCGGGCTCAGCCCGGACCCGGCAGGGACCGTCACGCGAAGGCGTGCTGCGCACGACGGCCCCTGCACCCCGATTGATTTATAATAAAATGGTTTCCAAAGGTCTGTGACCTTTGGTGGGTTCCAGGGCAAAGCCCTGGGAAGGAGCCAGCACGCAACGACAACAGATCCTTTCAAAAGCCCCTCTGCCGGCGATCCGACGCGCGTTTTCTGCGTTTCGATGCTCACGGCCCGCGCGACCGCTCCGTTTCTGTGCTCAAAACACACGCCGGTCATTCTCCTCAGGGGGCATTCTCGCCCGGCAATGAGGCTTTTGAAACAGCCTCTTAAAGGAATGCACTTTCTGTCACTGGTTGCCGTGGTCTCACCCCCACGATACAAACCCCGCATTCCGCAACCAGCCGACCGAGTGACCCCGACACCTTATGACCGACCCAGGCCTGTGCAGAACTGACCTTGTCGCGGTTCTCATGACCGTCAAAAACGGTGATCCCCATATTCTGACACTTCGAAGCGGTGCGTCTCTCCCTTCCGGGCCTCTGAAATCGGGTCACCGTTCACTTCAGAAAGGTCTCCGCGCCTGGGTCGAACAACAAACCGGCTTTCATCTCGGCCATATCGAACAGCTCTACACGTTTGCCGATGGCCTGAACGACGACGACGGTCGCCTTGTCCGCATCTCTTATATGGCTCTCACCAACACCTGGAGCGCCGAAGGCGACTGGCGACCGGTCTACGATTATTTTCCCTGGGAAGATCGTCGCGCCAGTGAGGTCTGTCCTCTTCTGTCCCGTATCATCACGCATATCCGTGCATGGGCTGATGCCCATACTCATCGCCGCCGCCGCTGCGCCGTCGCTTTCGGCCTCGATGGACATCTTTGGAACGACGAACTTGTCCTCCAGCGCTACGAACTCCTGTGGGAAGCCGGTATGGTCACGGAATCCCGCACACCTGGCAGCATGATCCTGGACAGTGCCTGCATGGATGATGATTATCGCCGCGTGCTTGCCACCGCCATGTCCCGCATCCGTGCCCGTATCCGCTATACTCCGGCCGTCTTCGACCTTTTGCCTGCACATTTCACTCTCCTTCAGTTGCAGCAGACTATGGAAGGCCTTGCAGGTCGCCCGATGCACAAACAAAACTTTCGCCGCCTTGTGCTCAGCCAGCATCTTGTCAGTGAAACCGGCAGCTACGAGCAGGCGGGGCAGGGGAGACCCGCTCGTCTCTACCGCTTTGATCCCGCAGGCGCGGAAAACTGCTATCTCGCTGGCGCTAAACTCCCGCTGGAGCATCTCCCCTGAACCCTGAATCTTCTGGCGATGTTTTCTGTGATTCGTGATTCATCATTTTCATTTATGGAAATGATGATGGGCGTGCGTTGAGTGATGACTTTCGAACGGATCACGACACGATCGCCACCTTCCGGCAGGCACACCGCACACCGCATCCTGCAGCGTCTCGAGGGTTCGCGGCGTCACCCGTCTGCTCCATTGCCTTCATCCTGGCGAAGATGTTCTCGACAAGGCTGAAGTCGGGACTACAGGGCGGCAGAAACAGCAGTCGGGTGCCGACTGCCTCCATGGCTTCCTGCGCTGCAGCACCCTTATGGGCCGGAAGATTATCCGGGATGACGGCGTCTTCCGCCGATAGTGTGGGAGCGCGTATCTTGCGGGCATAAGCAGCGAACCATTCCCCGGTCATTGGGCCATCCGGTATCATCGGTGCTGTCATGCCGGACAGGCGCAGCTCGTCAACGAAGGCCGCGGTTTTCCAGTGCCCATGAGGAATGGATATCCGAGCGCATGCCGCGTCGTGACTGTCCCTGCAAGCGGGTCGTCTTCGTCGAGACAGCGGTTGCACCGCAGATCAGACGATAATGCTCAGGGCATGGTCGCCGGCCTCCATCCCGGTAACCAAGACGAAACAGATCCTGGCCGATATGGGAAGCCGGAAATGACTTATACCAGAGGTTGGGAGGATTGACCTGTGGCCGGGGCATCCGGGCTCTGCCCGGACCCGGCAGGGACCACAGGCCCCTGCACCCCGGTTTGCTGATCATAAAATGGTTTGCAAAGGCGAGCCTTTGCCGGGTTCCAGGGCAGAGCCCGGCCGTCCTGCACCTGCCAGTCTTACACAGGTCAAAGGTCAGACCCTCTGGTATTAATCCGGTCCTGGCCAGCGCCGAGGCATCACCCATACGCGCTCACGGGCCGGACAACGTCCTTTAAAGCCGCCGGTAATATCCCGGACCTCAACAGACTCCGGTCGATAAGCGCTATCATACAAAACGAGTAATTCCGTCTCCGGAACGGAAAAAGGCGGGCCTTCTGCATGTGATTGCTCATATTCTAATGTCACGAGCAATTGTGGTGCTGCCTTCGTCAGCGCAATCAGATGCGGAGCATAACGACGCCGCATCGTTTCAGGCAGCGCCACCAGTGCTGCCCGATCATAAACAGCATCCACCCTTCCCAGTGTTTCCGGATCGAGATCAAAAATATCGCCTGCAAACAGTGTCACGCCACCGGCTTCAAACCGTTCGAACGATCCTGTGGAACTGATCTCCGGCACCAGACCGGATTCAGCAAAAAACTGCGTGACCGCAAGCCGGCTCAGTTCAACCCCGACGACAGTGAAGCCCTGCTCACAAAGCCATGCAGCGTCCCGGCTTTTGCCACAGAGCGGAAGAAAAATCCGTCCACCCGGCCTGATATCCAGAGCAGAAAAATGTGCCGTCAGGAACGCATTGGGTGTGGGCTCATGAAAGCCGATCCGATTGTTCTGCCAGCGGGAAAGCCAGAAATCCCGTTCCATGACCCACACCTTCTTTCACGTTATTCGTGTTCAGAACATAATGAATTCTGCTCGCCAGTCTGCGGCCTGTAAAAAAATCTTTTATACTGAAGTCATTTTCCCATCATGGACCAGATGAAACCTGCCTGTCCGATGCGAAACGCAGCCGGACGTTCTTCCCTTCGATCAATCGGGATAGTCGCTGGAAGAATGTAGAAATGAACCAGCCTTCAATTCCTCCGGTGAAAACCACATCCCCACCACTCCGACAACGGCTATCACTGCCACATACACTGCCGGTGCCAGCGGCGTCTGCGGCACAAGCACGGAAATCACAGCCGGCGTCAGTCCTCCGAAAATTGCGTAAGAGATATTGTAAGACAGGGACAATCCCGAAAACCGAACCGCAGCCGGAAATGCCCGTAACATTCCCACCGGAACTAGCCCCACAAATCCGGAACAGAGCCCGCTTACTGCCGCCCATCCCACAAGCGTTCCTGGCCAGTAAGGTGCCAGCCCGTACAGCGCAAACGCTCCACCCGCGAGCAATGTCCCGCACAGGACCGCCAGTCCGCGCAACGACAGCACATCCGACAGTGCCCCGACGCCAACAACAGAAAGGGTCAGACAGAATGTGGCTACAAGACTGGCCCGCATTGTTTCCTCTGCCGACACATGATGCAGTGTCTGCATCAATGGCGGCATCATCAGCACCAGAACGACAATCGCCGCCGTCAGTGTCCAGGTCGTCGCCATCGAACACAGCACGGCCCGCCGATGCAGCCGCAGCAAAATCCCGACCGGTAATGTCTCCGCAATTTCAGCCCGGGAGTGCATCTCCCGAAATACCGGCGTTTCATCCAGCCAGCGTCGCAACACCATCGCCCCGAGCCCAAATACACCCCCCAGAAGAAACGGAATCCGCCACCCCCAGTCCGCAACAGCCGCCACAGTCATCACCGCATGCAGCACCAGAATCACAACAGACCCCAGCAGAATTCCGCCTGTCAGCCCCCCGGTCAGCAGCCCGGTTGCAAATCCCGCTCGTCCTGGCGGAGCATGTTCTGAGACGAAAACCCAGCCGCCGGGGGCCTCACCACCAATTGCTGCTCCCTGCATCATCCGCAAAGCCAGCAAAGTCAGTGGCGCCCCGACCCCAAGCACGTCATATCCCGGCAGAAGCCCCATCAGCAGCGTCGGCACCGCCATGAGCAATACGCTGAAAGTAAAAACTTTCTTCCGGCCCGACACATCACCATAATGCGCCATTACCAGGCCACCCAGGGGCCGTGCCAGATACCCTGCGCCAAACAGCCCGAATGTTTCAGCCTGCCGCAACCATTCAGCCTGGCTCGCCGGGAAAAACTGCGCCGCAATCACTTTCGCCAGAAAGGCAAAGATGACGAAATCATAGAATTCCAGCGCCCCGCCCAGCGAGGCCAGGGCAAAAATACGTAACTGCGAGAGCAGCGAACCGGAAGAAGCGGGCAGGGCGCCCGGGGACGAAGACATGAACCGCGATCCGCCTGTGTCTGAAAAAGCGGACGCTTATAGAGCGTCACGGCACAAGAACAGGAAAAACTCAGGCTTCAGCCCGGAAATCCATCAAAAACAACAGAGCGCGGGCGACAGTGCTTAATGAAATGACAGCACAGCAACGAAGACGTGACCAAACGCGGATAAAGTCCACCTTCAGAGCGACGGCGCTCCAAATGTATCGCACTGCTTCACATCCCCGGACTCCAGCCCGCGTCTGAACCACCCCACCCGTTGCGCCGATGTTCCATGCGTAAAGCTATCCGGAACCACATAACCCTGGGTTTCTTTCTGCAGCCTGTCGTCCCCCACAGCCGCGGCCGCGTTCAGGCCCTGTTCCACGTCGCCCGTCTGCAAAATTTTCTTCGCTTCATCAGCCCGTTTCGCCCACACGCCAGCAAAACAGTCTGCCTGCAACTCCGTCCGTACAGACAGCCCGGAAGCCCCGTCTCCCGTCAGGCCAGCACGCCGTTTCGCATCTACCTGCTCCATGGTTCCCAGTTCATTCTGAACATGGTGGCCCACTTCATGCGCCACCACATAGGCCTGCGCGAAGTCGCCGCCAGCGCCAAGCCGGTCCCGCAATTCCTTAAAGAACGCCAGATCCAGATAAACCTTGCGATCAGACGGACAGTAAAATGGTCCGACCGATGTCTGAGCAAAACCACAGGCTGATTGCACACCCCCCGTAAACAGCACCAGATGCGGATCATGATACGTCCGCCCCATCTGCTGAAAGTAAGAGGTCCATACATCCTCGGTGGATGCCAGAATCCGGGAGATAAAAATTTTGCCTGCATCATCACCGGCGGAAGGGGCCTGCGCCACAACCGGCGCGGAACTTCCCGACGTCGGAGCATTATTGAGCAGATTCAGCACCACCTGAGGATCGACCCCGAAATACAACGCCCCGAGAACGAGGATCACACCGCCAATCCCGATGCGGACCCGCCCTCCACCAGACCCGCGCCGGTCCTCGATGTTGCTGCTTTCTCTTTCATCATCCAGACGCATATCGTCCCGCCCTGTCGCTCAGTGATCGTTCGCTCAGTGATCGTTGCATGGTGTGTGGCTCAAACATCTGACAAAGCCCGCAGGTTCCCCGCCGGCTCAGTGAGCCCTACCGCATTCCCCGGCGCGCTCTGGTCCGTAGCCACTCCAGCTCCAGAATGTTGTCCAGGCGCCGGCCCTCCGCCGTCGGCAGCAATGGCGATCCGGCATGCGGCTCAACAAAGCCCCATTTCATCAGATCCTCCAGGATCTTCCTGTTGTCGTAGTCGTAGTCATTCTCAATGATGATTTTCAGCCGGCCGATGATCCGCGCCAGTGCAATCAGGTCGTCAGCATGCTGTTCCGCGCCAGCCCGGTGTTCGGTTTCCACCGCCGAAGAAATCGCTTCACAGGCTTCAGTCTCCGGAACAAGCGGCACAATTTTATAGCCCAGGGCGCGATACCGCTCGGGATTATCATCCGTGACCCAGCTTTTTCCGACTGGCGGCGTCACCCGCCATGCAACCGTCTGAAGCGGCAAAGAGGGAGGCGTGCCGTCAGAAACGACCGGAGCAACATCAGATTTTTGGCTCTCATGCGTCATGTCAGCTGAACAGACTTCTCTCCAGAGGCGTTCCAGGCACGCCAGCCCGCACATCACAGGCCAGAATGATCGAAAATCGTCTCCTTTCGTAGACGATTTTCGGTGCCGGACAATGCGCCCCATCCGCTTTACTCTATTATTAATTCATCAGGCCAACACACTTACGTAACGGCTTCAAAGGTTTGCCCGGAACGACCGCCTGTATCTGATGAGAAGCCGGAGTCAGCAGACCAGTCCCGGAAGGACCGGAGGCATGAGAGGCGGGTCAATACTTTTTGGCGTGCAGTCCCTTGCTGTGGATGAGCCATTCACGAAACCCCGTTGCATCCCTTCCGGACACCTCTGAGCTTTGAAGGTGTGCAGAAGGGGCGTTAAGCGGCCCTTCTGCTCTCGCTGCCAGCGATCCGGAAAAGGCCCCAATGCTCCCTTCTGCTGATCCGCTGCTGTTGCTGTGGAGCGGGTCGGCGCTTCCTGAAAGCCGCATTGAGGCTTTGGCGGATGGCTGCGATTGCTGCATCACGGCGCTGGATGGCCTCACGGTGATCTCTGGTGCCAGGGGAGGGGACGATTTCTCTGCACAGTCCATTGGATGACCCAGGGGCCTTTCCGGAATCTGTCCAGCGGCTCCAGGGAATACTCACCTGAACTGAATAACACCGTCGCCTCAGGACAAACTGATGCACCTGTTTCCGCTCCATCATAAGATGTGTAACGGTGAGCGTATAACGCAGCATCACAGAAGCCTGACGGAGACCTCAGGATAACCGGCTGATTTCTTTGGGAAAATACATGCTGGGGCGGAAGACGGGGCTCGAACCCGCGACCTCCGGTACCACAAACCGGCGCTCTAACCAGCTGAGCTACGTCCGCCACACAGCGGTCCCGTGATTAGACAATGCCGCATCGCCCGTCAACAGCTTTGATACTGTTAATAACTGCCCGACTGCTTTCAGCCCCGCTCCACCCGATCCCGGAACCGCGTCAGAGCCTGCTCAAGAACCAGGGGCTGCTTGCAGAAGGCAAAACGCACCAGATATCCCGGTGCCTCGCCGCCCGAGGGATCGTAAAAAGCAGACACCGGAATCAGCGCCACGCCCGCCTCCGCCGTCATCCGTCTGCACCAGGCCTGATCATCCTCGCCATTCCGCACAACCGATCCCAGCGTGCGAATGTCGGCAGTCAGAAAATATGTCCCGTCACAGGGCAGCACCCCGAATCCGATCTCCCGCAACCCTGCGGCCAGAATATCGCGCCGCAACGTCATGTCCTGCGCCAGCGTGGTGAAATACGCGGTGTCCTGATCCAGCCCGACAGCCACCGCGCGCTGCAGATTCGGCGCCGTCGCAAACACCAGATTCTGATGCGCTTTCGCCACAACAGCCGCCAGCCGGGCTGGGGCGGTGACATAGCCGACTTTCCAGCCCGTCAGCGAGAAACTCTTCCCCGCGCTGCCAATCCGCAGACAACGATCACGCATCCCGGGCAACGTCATCAGCGGCACATGCGGCACGCCGAAGGTGAGATGCTCATACACCTCATCACAGATCGCATAGGCATCGTGCTGTTGCAGCAATCCGGCCACAAACCCCAGTTCCTCCGACGTAAACACCTTGCCGGTCGGATTCATCGGGGAGTTCAGCAGAATCGCCTTCGTCTTCGGCCCGAACGCCGCCGCAAGAGCATCACGCGGCACCGACCACTCCGGCGGCGTCAGCCGGACCAGTTTCGGAATCGCCCCCAGAAGCCGGATCACGGGAAGATAGGTGTCATAGGCCGGTTCAATCACCACGACCTCGTCACCCGGATTGAGCAGAGCCGCCAGTGAAACCGCCAGCGCCTCAGTCGCGCCGGAGGTCACGACAACCTCCGTCGCCGGGTCGACATCAAGACCATAAAATCGCGCATTGGACCGCGCCACCGCCTCCCGTAACTCAGGAAGACCTGTCAGAGGCGCATACTGGTTCCGTCCGTCATGCAGAGCCGCCGCCGCCGTTTCCGTCAGATGCGCCGGTCCCTCCGTATCAGGAAACCCCTGCCCGAGATTGATGGCGCCATGCTGAGCGGCAAGAGCAGACATGACCGTAAAGATCGTCGTCGGCTGACTGGCAATCTGATGGTTGAGCGGTTTCACGGCGTCTCCGGTCGGCATCCCGTTGGCGCCTCCCCGACCAGATCCGGGGTGGTAACCGGGACCGGACAGGGGAGGACGAAAAACAGCGGGAGGATAAGCTCCGGCTCAGCCCGCCCGTCAATCGTCCTCATGTTCGGCAGGAGCCGGCACCCGGTGAAAAATTATTTCGCTCTCAACCCGATTGCCCCGGGAGCCCGCCCGTGCAAACCTGAGGACAGTCAGATGGTGGCCGTGTTCTTCCTTGTGAAACGTGGTTCCTGTAAGACCTCCGGAGGCGCCTCCGGAGTGCGCTGTGCCAACATGGTAGTGTGACGACGCGGAATGAAAAAGATCGAGGCCATCATAAAGCCGTTCAAGCTTGATGAAGTGAAGGACGCGCTCCACGAGCTCGGCCTGCAGGGCATCACCGTGATCGAAGCGAAAGGATTCGGGCGCCAGAAAGGCCATACCGAGCTCTATCGTGGCGCGGAATATATCGTCGATTTCCTTCCCAAGATGAAAATTGAAGTCGTCTGCGCCGATGAACTCGCGGAACGCGCGGTCGAGGCAATCACGAACGCGGCCCGTACCGGGCGTATCGGTGATGGCAAGATCTTCGTTCTTCCTGTGGAAGACGCCATCCGGATCAGAACCGGAGAGCGCGGAGGAGATGCAATCTGAGCCATTTGCCCGAAAACTACGCAGCGTCACAGACTTGCGAAGCCGGACAACATGGGACAAAAAAGTTCAGGATCAATGTCACAGCGGAAAACTCATTTCCCGATCGGTGATATTGAAAACATGAGAGCCGCGCGGCGGCGTCTAAAAGGCAGGTAAGGGCATTATGGCGAAGAAAGAATCCGGGTCGACCAGCGCGTCGGCTGTTGCGGTTGCCAGGGTCTTCGACCTTATCAAGGAAAACTCCGTCGAGCTGGTGGATCTGCGCTTCACCGATCCACGTGGCACATGGCATCACACCACCCAGTATATCACGACCATCGAAGACGACACCTTCACCGAAGGCTTCATGTTCGACGGCTCGTCCATCGCAGGCTGGAAAGCGATCAACGAGAGCGACATGGTTCTGCTCCCTGATCCCGCAACCGCTGTCATGGACCCGTTCTCGGCCAAGCCGCAGCTCATCCTGATCTGCGACATCATCGACCCGGCCACCGGACAGTTCTACAACCGTGACCCGCGCTCGACCGCCAAACTCGCTGAGAAATACCTCCAGTCCACCGGTCTCGGTGACACCGCGTTCTTCGGCCCTGAAGCCGAATTCTTCATCTTCGACAATGTCCAGTTCGGCACCGGCCCGAACTACGGCAAATACCAGCTCGACAGCATCGAAGGCCCCGGCGCTTCCCTGAAGGAATACCCCGAAGGCAATCTCGGTCACCGTCCGGGCGTCAAAGGCGGATACTTCCCCTGCGCCCCGGTCGACAGCGAGAGCGATCTGCGCGCCGAAATGCTCACCACCATGGGTGAGATGGGCCTGCCGATCGAAAAGCATCACCATGAAGTCGCACAGTCACAGCACGAACTCGGCACGAAGTTCGACACGCTGGTTCGCTCAGCCGACTTCATGCAGATCTACAAATACTGTATCCACAACGTCGCGGTGTCTTATGGTAAGACCGCAACATTCATGCCGAAGCCGATCTATGGCGATAACGGTTCGGGCATGCACGTTCACCAGTCGATCTGGAAAGCCGGCAAGCCAACCTTCGCCGGTAACGGTTATGCCGACCTGTCCGACACGGCGCTGTATTACATCGGCGGCATCATCAAGCATGCGAAGGCGCTGAACGCCTTCACCAATCCGTCGACCAACTCCTACAAGCGCCTGATTCCGGGATTCGAAGCCCCTGTGCTGCTGGCTTACTCCGCCCGCAACCGATCAGCCTCCTGCCGCATTCCGTATGCGACGAGCCCGAAAGCCAAGCGCGTTGAAGTCCGCTTCCCGGACCCGACAGCAAATCCCTACCTCGCTTTCGCCGCCATGCTGATGGCCGGCCTCGACGGCATCAAGAACAAGATCCACCCAGGCGACGCCATGGACAAGGATCTCTACGACCTGCCGCCGGAAGAGCTGAAGCAGATCCCGACTGTGGCTGGTTCGCTGCGTGAAGCGCTGGATTCCCTCCAGGCCGATCACGAGTTCCTGCTCGCAGGCAACGTGTTCACGAAGGACCAGATCGAGAGCTACATCGCCATCAAATGGCAGGATGTGTACCGCTTCGAACACACGCCGCACCCGGTCGAGTTCGAAATGTACTACTCCGTCTGATCGCTTTCAAAAGCTTCAGAACAGACAGAAACGCGGCCTTCGGGCCGCGTTTTTTGTTTTCAGAACCAGTCAGGGCTCATCAATCTGGTGGCGCGAACCTGGTCACGGACCTTCTCCGGAAAAGCGCCGCGCCGGAGACGGTGATTCCTCCACGCTTCCGACCGTGTCTTTTCTCAGCAGAAATGCAATGGCGTCCACGGCGATATCGCCGCTCCTGCCCGCGAGCAGAGCAAAACCAGGGTTTCGTTAGGCCTTGTTGTTGTTACGTGTTGATCTGTGATTTTTCAAAGGGTTAGCAGAATCCGGGCTCTGCCTGAACCCGGTAGGGACTGCAGACCCCTTCACCTGATCTGTTGATAAAACAAGCTGATCTCCGGAGATCAGCGAGCTTTTTGTGGTCATCACGGGCAACGCCTGAGAAAGCCCTGGCACGTAATGCGAACAGGGCCGGAACCATCCGGACTGTCGCGCTTATGAGACAGTTTCGCCGTGGCTGAACACAGATGTGTGAGGCAGTACCGGCGAAGCATGACGCACGCTCGTTTCTTCGGGCTGAGCACATGCGCTGGCCCCCGGATATCAGAACGTAACCTGCCTTACGCACCGAGCGGCCAATAAAAACAATAAGAGAGTAAGACGGCATGCAAGAAAACAGTGGGAGGTTATGGTCAGCAGCAACCTCGGTTCTGCTCGGCCTGACAGG
Source organism: Acetobacter fallax (assembly GCF_011516735.1). Classification (GTDB taxonomy): domain Bacteria; phylum Pseudomonadota; class Alphaproteobacteria; order Acetobacterales; family Acetobacteraceae; genus Acetobacter; species Acetobacter fallax. Next base: position 25,383 of record NZ_WOSX01000019.1, read on the forward strand.
GCTTTTTCTGATTTTTGGCGGGGGGCAGCTCCTCTTTCTGGGCGGTTCATGGTTCTACATTCTGGCCGGCGGCGTCATGCTGGGCGCCGCGGTCAGCGGCTTTAAAAAGCCGGAACTGGCCACACGGCTCTATGCAAGCCTGCTCGTGGTGGCAACGCTATGGGCCTTGTTTGAAACAGGCTTCAACATCTGGGGCCTCGAAGTCCGCCTGCTGACCCTGATCGGCTTCGGAGTCTGGCTCCTCCTCCCGTGGGTCTGGCGCTCCGGCCAGCGCTGGCTCACCGACAAGCGTGAAGTGCTCGGCGCACTCGCCGTTTCCTGTCTCGCCCTGCTCATCAGCTGCTTCACGTCCTACTCCATCGACGGCACCGTCCCCGATGATCGCATGACTGCTCAGGGCCAGCCCGACCCGACCCCGGACAGCATCCCCGACGGTGACTGGGCCGCCTACGGCCGCACCGTCGGCGGCGATCGTTATTCACCGCTGAACCAGATTACCCGCGCCAATATCAGCCATCTGAAGCGTGCCTGGGTCACACGCACCGGAGACGTCAGACGGGTGGACGAAGGCGGAGCCGCCGGCCCGGATCAGGGCCACGAATTCAACCTTGAAGTCACACCCATCAAAGTCGACAACACGCTCTATATGTGCACACCCCATAGCTGGGTGATGGCTCTCGATGCCGCGACCGGCAAGGTCAGGTGGAAGTTCGATCCCCGGCCTGATGCTGCAGACCAGGCAAAGAACGTCTATCTCTCCTGCCGCGGCGTCACCTATTACAAAATCCCGGATGAGATCCGGACAAGCTGCCGTACTCGCATCTACTCGCCGGTCGCCGACGTCCGCATGGTCGCCCTCAACGCCGAAACCGGTCAGCCCTGTGACGATTTCGGAGACCATGGCTACATCTCCCTCCGGCAATATCTCGGTCATGTGCCTCATGGTTTCCACTTCGTCACTTCACCGCCAATGGTCGCGCAAAACCGCCTGATCACCGGCGGCTGGATCTTCGACAACCAGGCCAATTTCGAACCCTCCGGCGCCATTCGCGGCTTCGATGCCACGACCGGAGAACTCGCCTGGGCCTGGGATGCAGGCCACGATCCGGAAACCTGGAAGCCAGGACCCGATGATGTCCTGACCCGCAACACACCGAATGGCTGGGGCGTCTATACCGCCGACCTCAACCTCGGACTGGTCTATATCCCGACAGGCAATGCCACGCCCGACAACTGGGGCGGCACACGCCGTCCGTTCGACGACGCCACCTCATCGGCAACCATCGCTCTGGATATCGTCACGGGTGAACGCCGCTGGACCTACCAGACGGTCCATCACGATCTGTGGGACATGGACATCCCGTCCGGCCCCTCCATGGTCGACCTTCCCGGTCCTGACGGCGCAATGATTCCGTCGCTCGTCCAGAGCACCAAACGCGGCGAATTTTTCGTCCTCGACCGTCGTACCGGCCAGCCCGTCCCCGGCTATCCCGTCGAAGAGCGCCCCGTCCCGACAGCGGGTCACGCGCCGGACGATCGCGTCTCCCCGACCCAGCCTTACCCCACAGCAATGCCCAGCCTGACGCCTCCCGATCTGAAGGAAAGCGACATGTGGGGCGCGACGCTACTCGATCAGATGATCTGCCGCATCGAGTATCGTCAGTCCGCTTATGAGGGTCAGTTCACACCACCACATGTCGGCCAGACGACGATCGTCTATCCGGCCTTCTACGGTATTGTTGACTGGCAGGGCATCACCATCGACCCGCAGCGCAAAATCATGCTGGCGAACGCAAGCTATATCCCGTTCCGCATTAAACTCGACAAACGCGGCCCCTATGAAGCCTCCGGAACACTGCCGAAATGGGACGGCCAGGGCGAAAAACCTGATGCAAAGGGCGACGCCCTGTCCATTTCCCCGAATTACGGCACGCCTTATATCGCTCTGACCAGCCCATGGCTGAACCCGCTGCAGATCCCCTGCAAAGGCCCTGTCTGGGGCACGCTGACGGCGATCGACCTCGTCACGAAGAAAATTATCTGGCAGCACCCGGTCGGCACGACACGCGATAACGGACCTTTCCGGACCCACAACAACATTCCGCTGCCTACCGGCATGTATAATATCGGCGGCAACATCGTGACCAAAGGTGGCGTGGTGTTCATGGGCGCAACCGCCGACGATTACCTGCGGGCCTTCGACCTCGCCACGGGCAGGGTTCTGTGGAGCGACCGTCTCCCCGCAGGCGGTCAGGCCACACCGATGTCCTACGAGACTGGTGGCAAACAATATGTCGTTATTGCAGCCGGCGGTCACGGCGGTCTTGAAACAAGAAGCGGTGACTACATCATCGCCTACACACTCGATGGTACGCAGAATACTGCGGCCCAATAACAATAATAACCAGCAGGCAGTTTTTCATCGGATTGTCTGCTGCTTTCCACGGGAAGCAACCCATGTGCCTGACAGAAAGGCCGGAATGGCTGCGCGCCATACAGACTCTCGCTGCGACCGGTGTCGTTGCGCTCCTCAGCACAACAGCGACCCGAGCCGCCGACATCAATCTCGCAATCATAGGGCCGCACGAATACGACCTGCCAGTCGATTTCAAACCCTTCAACGTATTCGTCCAGTATGGAAACGGTAATGTTGCCGATAATTCCTACAATAGTCTCGGAAACCGAAATCCGGGAGGCGGCAGCCACACCTGGTCAGGCCTGTCAAAATACGTTCATTTCCGCAGTTTCGACGCCATCCCGCATGTCGGTTTCGCCTTCGAAGTCCTCCAGGCGGAAAGCTTCACACTGGCGAACGGAAAAAATTTCGGCGGCCTCGGCGCCACCATCATTGGCCCTGCCGCCTGGTTCAAGCCGAACAAACACAGCACTTTCGGAATCCAGACCTTCGTGCAGACTCCATCCGGAACAAGAGACGCCCTCTCCACCGGATACTGGGCGAATATCTCAACATTTATCTTCGATTACGAGTGGGAGCATTTCAGCTTCGACGGTGATGCCGGCGCAATCGCGGGTGTCGAAAAACACAAACAGGGAGAGCACACCTATTCACCCGGCGTCATCTTCGTCACCAATCTGCGTTTCAGCTGGAAAGCCACGAAACTCATCGAACCGTTCTTCGCCTTTGACTGGCAGAACGTCAAAGGAACCTACGACCGGACCATCAGTCAGTACGTCGATAACTCCGGCAGCCGGGAAGTCGCTCTCGGCGTCGGCATCATGTTCAACATCGCGAAAAACCTCTCCTTCACGGCGCGCTATTCCCACTCCGTCGAAGGACGCAATATCCCGGAAAGCAACGCGTATTACGGTAAGTTCGTCTATCTCTGGTAGCTTCCGGGGCGCCTGTTCTTCCTGCCGGCAGCCCGACCGCAACCGGGCATCATGAAAAATTTTGTCCTGTTCAGCATCAATCTGATGCGCTCTTGTCCTGTTACAGGGAAATACCAGCGCGACCGTTCGCATCCTCGGGATCGGCCGCGCAACGCTCTATCGTAAAATGAAAACCTTCGGACTCAGATGAGATCGTTACTGTGTAAGGCTGGTTTCAGGGCTCTGCTCTGAAACCATTGTCTCCTGCTCACACCCCAGCAGCCGACAGAGCGCAGCACTTTGTGCCGAGCGGTTCAGCGTATAGAAATGAAATGCCCGAACCCCATGCTCCCGTAACGTGCGACACATCATCGCCGCAAACGCCGTCGTCACCAGCCCCCGCGTCTCCGGCTGCTCATCCAGCCCGTCAAAAAGCGCCCTGATCCGCTCAGGAACATGCGCACCGCACATCGTCGCGAATTTATACGCCTGAGCAACGCCGGTCACAGGCAGAATCCCTGGTACAATCTCCGCCGTGATCCCCTGCGCCACTGCGCGGTCCCGAAAATGCAGGAAAGCATCAGGGTCAAAGAAAAACTGTGTGATAGCCCGGTCCGCTCCGGCATCAATCTTCGCCTTCAGATTGTCCAGATCACTCTGCGCACTGAGCGCTTCAGGATGCACCTCAGGATAAGCCGCAACCGAAATATCGAAGGGCGCAACAGCCTTCAGCCCTGTCACCAGCTCCACGGCACTCCGATATCCCTCCGGGTGCGCCTCGAACGGTGTTCCCGGAACCGCCGGATCACCACGGAGCGCCACAATGCTGCGAATGCCGGAGTTCCAGTATTCTTTTGCAACAGAATCAACGTCCTGTTTCGAGGCACCCACACATGTCAGATGCCCCGCAACCGGCACATCCGTGCGTCGGACCAGCGTTGCCGCGGCCTCAATGCTCCGATCCCGCGTCGTCCCGCCCGCGCCGTAAGTCATCGACAAAAAGCGCGGCCGAAACCGGGCCAGATTGTCAGCACTCTGAAAAAGAGCCTCCGCCGCCCTGTCCGTTTTTGGCGGAAAGAATTCAAATGAGACGTCCACACCAGACGAACTGACAGGACTTGTGCGGAACGTTTCAGATAACATCGTAATCATCCCTCAATGCCATGGGCAATACTACTGGTTCTGGTCTTCTGTCCGTGACACCTGACGGTCATCACGGACAGAACGCGGGTTAAAGTGCCTCTTCAGCCACGCAATGCGCGGGCCGCGGCAACCATGTTCGCAATCGCCGGTTCAACTTCGTCCCATTTCCGCGTCTTGAGCCCGCAATCCGGATTAACCCAGATCTGGTCGTCTTTCAGACGCGTCCGTGCCGCTTCCAGAAGCGTCACCATTTCGCCGACGGCCGGCGTGCGCGGCGAATGGATGTCATAAACACCCGGCCCGATCTCCGCCGGATAAGCATATCCTGCGAAGGCATCGAGAAGTTCCATTTTCGAGCGCGCCGTCTCAATGGAAATGACATCAGCATCCATTGCGCCGATCGCCGCAATGATGTCGTTGAACTCCGAGTAGCACATATGCGTATGAATCTGCGTCACATCCGCGACTCCCGAAGACGCAATGCGGAACGCCTCAACGGCCCACTGCAGATATCGCCCCCAGCCGGCACGACGCAGCGGCAGCCCTTCACGCAGCGCAGCCTCATCAATCTGGATCATGGCCGCGCCGGCCTTCTCCAGATCGAGAACTTCGTCGCGAATCGCGAAAGCAATCTGAAAACAGGTTTCGCTGCGTGGCTGGTCATCGCGCACGAAGGACCAGTTCAGGATCGTCACCGGCCCTGTCAGCATGCCTTTCATCGGACGCTTCGTCAGCGACTGAGCATACTGCCACCATTCCACCGTCATCGGCACCGGACGCGAAACATCGCCGAAAATGATCGGTGGCCGCACACAACGAGAGCCGTAAGACTGCACCCAGCCATATTTTGTGAATGCAAAACCTGAGAGCTGCTCACCGAAATACTGCACCATGTCATTGCGCTCGAATTCGCCATGCACCAGTACATCCAGCCCGGCCTCTTCCTGCCAGCGCACCGTCCGGGCCGTTTCTTCCCGCAGAAACTCCGTGTAGCCAGCATCTGACAATGTGCCCCGGGCATGACCGGCGCGTGCTCTGCGCACTTCCGGGGTCTGCGGAAAAGACCCGATCGTAGTGGTCGGAAAAGGCGGAAGATTCAGAGACTCATGCTGCTGAACACGCCGCGTTTCAAATGAAGAAGACCGACGGGCCTGCGTCTGGTTCATGCCCGCGACACGTGCCCTGACCGTCTGATCATGAATTTTCTCATGCACCTGGCGTGACGCCGCAGCCCGGTCAGAAGCTTCCAGCGCACCCCGGACAGCATCACGACCGTCCGTAAGCGCCACAGCCAGAACTTTGAGTTCCGTCACCTTCTGCACAGCAAAAGCCAGCCAGCTTGCGACATCAGGATCCAGGGCCGTCTCACGTTCCAGATCAACCGGCACATGCAGCAGCGAGCAGGACGGGGCCAGCACGATCTCGCGACGCGCAAGGGAGACAGGCTCCAGATGATCCAGAAGCTTACTCAGATCGGCCCGCCAGACATTGCGTCCGTCAATCACGCCAAGTGAAAGAACCAGATCCGGACGTGCTCCTTCCAGAACCTGAGCAAGCTGCTCCGGCGCCCGGACCAGATCGACATGCAGCCCGTGCACCGGCAACGCCAGCGCCGTGGCGAGATTGTCCGCCAGCGCCCCGAAATACGTCGTGAGCATCAGTTGCACAGCCGGTACAGCCTGCGTCAGATATGTGTAAGCCTCCGCAAACGCCGCACGGGCCGCATCGGAGAGATCCAGCACGAGCGCCGGTTCATCCATCTGCACCCAGGACACGCCCATCGCGGCAAACCGGGATAAAATCTCAGCATACACAGGCAATAGTCGCGGAAGCAGCGCCAGCGGGTCACCGCCGCCATGACTCATCTTGCCAAGCAGGAGAAAGGTCACCGGCCCGAGCAGAACAGGCCGCGTGTCGATTCCCAGTCGCTTCGCTTCCTGATATTCATCCAGCGCTTTCGTGCCGGCGAGGGTGAAATACTGATCGGGAGTGAATTCAGGAACGAGATAATGATAGTTCGTGTCGAACCATTTCGTCATTTCACCCGCAGTCACCCCCGGCGCGCCGCGAGCCATGGCGAAATACGTCGCGTGATCGACCGCGCCGCCGTTCCAGTCATAACGCGCCGGGACAGCGCCAACCATCACGCTGGTGTCAAGCACATGATCATAAAATGAAAAATCGCCGGACGGCACAATATCCGCACCCAGATCGCGCTGGCACAGCCAGGTGCTCTCCCGCAGCCCGGCCGCCGTGCCAAGCAGCGTCGTCAGTTCACTCGCACCTGACCAGTATGTCTCAAGCGCCGTCTTCAGTTCACGACGCGGACCAATGCGCGGAAAGCCGAGAGTGGCAACACTCACGCTCCTGAAAGCACCCATGAAGGTTCTCCAATGTTAGCGACAGGAAAGCTGTGGGCAGCCGGGCGCATAGCCACGATGCCAGAAGCAGCGCAGCCGGAGACGAACGACCCGCCCGGGACACCCCGCCGGAGGATTTGATGTGTCCTGGCAGGTCTCCTGGCTCACGGGTCCTCACCGGTGAGCCGTCTTCCCGGGCGTAATGCCCAGTGACGTACTGGCTCGCGGCTCGTCGCTGACAGTTGCGGGGGCAGCGCCGGTCTCACACCGGCTTCCCTCTTAGCTCCGGCATATCATCGCAATGCCGGAGAACCATGACAGTTCCGGCCATACGGCCAGACTGGCAACGCTGTCAAATTATTTGCTTACATAAAGATATTATTATATAGAATTGGAAATGACGACTGCACTCTCCATTTTCCAGGCCCTCGCAGATCCGACACGCCTGCGCATCCTTGCCCTTCTGCACCGTATGGAACTCTCCGTTGGGGAACTCGCGCAGGTCCTGGGCCAGAGCCAGCCCCGTGTTTCCCGTCACCTCAAAATCATGACGCAGGCCCTGCTGATCGCGCGCCGCAAGGAGGGAAACTGGGTCTTTCTCACACTCGGTGAAACCCACATCGTCGAACCTGTCCTGCTGGCCATGGAAAGCTGGCAGACCACGCCAGACCCCGAAATGGAGGCCGATCGCGCCCGCCTGGTCGCCGTCCGCTCAGTGCGCGCGACAGAAGCCGGGGATTACTTTGAAAACCATGCCGCCGAGTGGGATGCCATCCGCTCCCTGCATGTTGCAGAACAGGAAGTCGAAACCGCAATCCTGCGCCTGCTGTCACAGAATCCGCCTGGCCGCCCCATCGGTCGCCTGCTCGATATCGGCACCGGCACAGGCCGTATGATCGAACTTCTCGGCCCGACCGCTGACAATGCCACAGGCATCGATCGCAGCCCCGCCATGCTGCGCCTTGCCCGAAGCAAACTGGACGGCATGCCCCGTATCGAACTCCGTCAGGGCGATCTCTACGCACTGCCCGTCTCCGCCGGCAGCATCGACACCGCCATCATGCATCAGGTCCTGCACTACGCGCAGCATCCGGGAGCTGCGATCACCGAGGCCGCCCGCGTCCTCGCCCCCGGTGGTCTGCTGCTGATTGTCGATTTCGCCGTCCACGACCGGCGTGACCTCAGAGAGAAAGATGCCCATGCCTGGCTCGGTTTTCCCGACGAGCGAATGCGCTTCTGGCTCACCACGGCGGGCCTGGAAATCACTGAAGTCGTCACACTGGAAGATAAACTCACCGTCCGGCTCTGGCTGGCTAAATCACCTGATTTTTTCAACGTCATTTCCGGCTAACGTAATACCAGAGGATCTGGCCTTTGACCTGTGTGCGACCGGGTGGGGCAGGGCTTTGCCCTGGAACCCACCAAAGGTCGCAGACCTTTGGAAACCATTTTATTATTAATCAATCGGGGTGCAGGGGCCTGCGGTCCCTGCCGGGTCCGGGCTGAGCCCGGATACTCTCATCGACAGGTCAGTCTTCACAACCTCTGGCATAACAACATCACGAAGCGTGGAAAATTTATAAAACCCGGCCTGTAGAAAGCGGATGGCTCCCGACAGTTAAGGACCCCTGAACAAGCGCATCTACGGCTTCAAATCGCGTAACGCATTTTCCGACGAGTGAACCGGGCGCTCCAGGGGGACCTGCTGGTCGCACAGATGCCGCTCATTCCAGAATAATCCGCAATAACGTGCGGCGCCTGGACCTGTGACGCCCTGCTCCTGAACATCCAGGCCGATGAGACACTGTCAGCATAAGACATCAGCCAAAAACCCGAAGCCGCTATCACCTGCAATAAGTACTATCAGACGTCTGCAAGGCCCCTGAAACACGGCCCCGGTCAGGGCCAGATCTCAGAACGCCTCACTCTTCCGTCTTGCGGTCCACAACAGTCATAACCAGTCCAAAAAGCCCGATAATCGCAAACAGATCGATAAAGACGTCAAACATGCCCGGCCAGCCCTCAGAACATGTCTCATCCATTACATGATTTTTTCTGTCTTTCGGTGTCTCCCGGATTTCCAAATATGTCCTGAACCGGTATTTCAGACATATCAGATCTCAGCCGATCTCATGCTCATCCAGAACCGCGCCCGGAATGACCATGACCACCGGTGTTTCAGTCCAGACGAGGCTGCATTCCACTGAACGCCCCGGATACAGACTGCTGAGCAATGCACGGTAAGCCGCCATCTGGCGCAGATAGAGAACCGGGATACGGTCAACTGAGGCGGGTGGGCGACGGTTTGTCTTAAAATCACAGATCAGAACACGGTCTTTCAGAACCTGCATGCGGTCAACCTGGCCCACGATGACGCTATCGCCCACAATCCCGGCGAGGCGTTGCTCAGCCCGGCTGCCCGCAGCGAATAACGGCGCCAGAACCGGGTTTTCCATCACCGCAATCACCCGCGCGACCAGACGGGCCGATTCCTGTTCATCGAGACCGTTTCCCGGCCGCAGCAGCCAGTGATACGCGATGTCCGTGCGGTCTGCCGGTGGTCTGTCAGGCAGGAACTGGAGCAGAGCATGAACCAGCGTGCCACGCCGGAAAGCCGCTTCACGAGCAGCATTGGGCGTGAGCGCCGCCAGATCCAGTGGTGAGCGGGTGGCGGGCCGCTCACCCAGCATCGCCTCATCGGGCCGGCTGGGCGAGAGTGGCCGCGCCAGCGCAGGCTCGGCAGGCAGTGGCGCCGGCGTCCAGTCAGGCGCCTGACCCATCCAGACAGGCAGAGGCGGCGGAGACGGAAGGACTATTTCCGCGCTGGCTTTCGGAGGAGCGCTGCTTCGTTCCTCAATCACAAGGCGCTCGCCCGCCCAGTCCTGATCAAAGGACTCTGAAACCGCACCAGCGGCAGAAAAACCATCCACGCAGCGGGCATACCAGCTTTCCTCGCTGAGCTTTCGCGGCTCCCACCCGCAAATAATAAGCCTGTCACTCGCACGGGTCAGAGCGACATAAAGCAGACGGTTATATTCCTCAGCCGCCCGAACGCGGAGTTTCTCGCGCAGCACACGCGTCGTGTCCGTCGATGCATCACTCCGCGGCACAAACAGCGGCAAGGCCGGCTCGCCTTTCTCTTTCGGTAGCCAGAGAAGACGGGAGTCCGAACGGGGCATGCCAACAGTGTCAGGCAGAATGACCAGCCGCGCCTGCAAGCCCTTCGCGCCATGGGCCGTCATCACACGCACAGCGTTGCCGGAGGCGTCCGGTTCACGTTTCACCGTCTCATTCGAGTGTCGTAACCAGTGAAGGAAACCCTGCAAAGATGTTGCATGGGCTTCCTCAAAACGAAGAGCGGCGGACAGGAGATCATCAATCGGCTCTGCTGCCTCTGGGCCAAGCCGGGCAAGAATCCGGGCGCGGCCACCATGCGTGCCAAGCGCTTCAGATAACAGCCTGTAAGGCGAGGCATAATCCACCCGGCGAAACAGCGCCGAAAGGAACGTCCATGCCGCCGACCAGTCCGGACGCCCGGCATGACGCTCGCGCAGAACTGTCCAGAGTGGCTCCGGGCGGCCTTCCGGGTCATCCCGGGGCTGGCGGTCGAGTGCAAGCGCCATCAGACTGTCATCCGTGAGACCACCGAGCGGCGAGGTCAGCACGCAGGCGAGCGTGAGATCATCCTGCGGAAGCAGCAGAGCATCACACAGCGCCATAAGATCCTGCACGACAGTCTGGTCGGCAAGTCCGGTGCGAACAAGCGTGGCGACTGGCACATCAACAGATTTCAGCGCCCGGATCAGCGCGCGAACAAAAGCGGAGCGGCGTGGAACCAGAACCAGCACGTCACCCGGTGTCAGAGGCCGCTCACCCGGCCCGGCAGGTTTGAGCAGTTCAGCGGCAATCCGGCGGGCAAGCGTGTCCGCCAGGCGCTGCTGAGGTGAAACCTGCCCTGCATTTTCAGTCGGCGCCGCCCACGGACCAGCCGAAGCCGGTGTCTCCGCATCGTCTTCCTTTCCGTCGTCCTTCGGGACAAGCGGCCAGAGTTCAGCGCATCCACCCTGACCGGGCCGTGCACTTTCATGACGCGGCATCGGCTGACCAGGTTCGCTGACGCCGCGTGCGGCCAGCGGATTGCCGAACACAGCATCGACAAGAGAAAGCACAGGGGCCGTGGAGCGAAAAGACACGGTGAGCGAAGGCTCTTCCCACACTTCGCCCGCATCCCGCACGCGCCGCTCGAAGCGCCGCCGCCACTCATGAAAAGCATCGGGATCAGCGCCCTGAAACCCGTAGATGGACTGTTTGTAGTCACCCACGGCAAAGACAGTGCGCGGCCCCTGAGCCCGCTCATGAGCGCCTTCGCCAGTGAAAAACTCTTCCGTCAGACCGCCGGCAATGCGCCATTGCGCACGGGATGTGTCCTGAACTTCATCGAGCAGCAAATGATCGATGCCGCCATCAAGCTTGTAGAGAACCCATGCCGCACCCGGATCGCGCAGAAGACCAAGCGTGCGGATGATCAGATCGTCATACTCGACCTGACCGCGCAGACCTTTCCCCGTCGCATAGGTGTCCAGAACAGGCGCGGCAGTCCGCAGCAGCGCCAGCGTCAGCGTCGCAAGCGCCAGGGCGCGCCGGGTTTCCTCAACGGCAAGAATACGGGCCGCCTCATTCTCCAGCGTTGCGACAACATCCTCATGTCCATCTGAAAATTTCTTGTTCAGACCAGCTTTTTTCCGTGGCTCTCCCTTTGTCGTGAGAAAAAGCCCGCACCATGTCGCCCAGTTCTCCGCACGGGCATCATCCTGCTGCGCAAGCCAGTCGAGCATCGCAACGGCCATGCGCTTCACACTCTCCGAAGCGCCCCCGGCAACCTGCCGCAGCGCATCCCGAAGCTGTTTTTCATCCGGAATATTCGCGCACGCGTCCCGCACCGGATCAGTCGTTTCAGCCTTCGCCACTCCAAGGCCGCGCAGTAGCCTTGCACGCAGACTTTCCGGATCGGAACGGGCAAGATCCAGAACGTTATGTGCCTTTCCGCCACTGCGAAGTTCGGCAAGAAGCCCGGTAAAATCAGTCAGCGTAATTTGTGCGGCCAGTGGCGCGATCTGGCCCGATGGCAGGCGGCCCAGCTCGGTTTCCGTCGCATCCTGCAACGCAAGCGACGCATCCGTATCTTCCAGCAACGTGAAATGCGGATTGATAGCGGCTTCCAGAGGGAAACGCCGCAGCAGCGACTGACAGAAAGCGTGAATCGTGCCAATCCGCATACCGCCCGGCAGATCAAGCACACGGGCGAACAGCGCGCGTGCCGGCACGCGCGCGGATGTCGGAACATGCAGATCGCGCAGGGCATGATCCAGTTCCGCATCCGGCAGCGTGACCCATCGGCCAAGCGTCCGTTGCAGACGGATCGCCATCTCCGCCGCCGCCGCTTTCGTGAAGGTCAGACACAGAATACGCGCGGGATCAGTGCCCGGAATAAGGGGAGCGGCAGGATCGTGAGGGTTCGGACGGGGCAGCATCAGACGCAGCAGCCGGTCGATGAGCAGCTTGGTTTTGCCGCTGCCGGCGGAGGCTGACACAAAAACGGACGCATTCGGGTCGGAGGCGATGTTCTGCTGGGCGCATGCCAGGTCGATGGCGTTCATCATTCGGCTCCGTCCTCTCGCGCCGTGCTCCACTCGGCAACACGCGCAAGCTGGGCATAATCCGCAAAGCGGGGCTCATTCCCCGGATGAGGGTGCGAGAGATAAGGCTGATCCGGCTGATCATAAGCCGTGACCCGCGCCCGAAGATTCTCCCAGGCCTCCGTGGCGAGTTCCGCGATGGTGCCGTCTTTCACTGTCACTGCTGCCTGCTCGCCGGGTTCGGCCCCGCCGGTAAGACGCCAGTAAAGCAGTTCCGTAACCGTGAGCGGCGCCGCGCCGTCCGGCCCGGCCGTCACCCCGGCAAACCCGCCCGCCGCGAGCATGGCCGCTTCAAGCGGAAGCTGCGGGTTCCAGCCCGCCACGACGGCGGTGTTCGACGGCACGCTTCCCGTTTTGTAATCGAGAATGGATGTGCTGCCATCGTCAAAGATATCAATGCGGTCAGCACGGCCGGTCAGGGAAAACGGACCGCCCGGCATATCGGTTATCGTCGCCCGACCCTTCGCTTCCGTCATGATGGTCCGTGGCACAGCCTCCCGGCGGCGCACCGCCTCAGCCTCAGCGACCCAGCCCGCAATACGGATCAGACGGGGACGCCACCAGGCGGCGAGGGCAGGGCGCAGGCCGGCATCCTCAAGACTGGCCAGAAACACGTCCCGCAACCGGCTCGCGGCATTCGCCGGCCAGTTCGTGCCGTGCTCGCGAAACCAGACATCGAGCGCCCCGTGGACAAGGCTGCCATAATCCGACGCGTCAACCGACTGTTCGAGAGGATCAAGCGGTTTCAGCTTCAGAACATGACGGGCATAGATCGCATAAGGATCACGCATCCACGTCTCGATTTCCGTGACACTCAGCCTGCGCGGGCGTCTGGCGACCGGCGGGCGCGGTGAGGGCGGCGTCGCGGCAACGGGCGCGCCATCCGGGCGATCAAGCTGTTTCAGCCAGGAAAGCGCCGGATGCTCCGGCAGGCTCTGGTCGCGCCCGGCAAGGAACGCATCAAGCCGGACAAGCCAGCGCGCCGGAACAGCCGGCGCCCCCTCAAGCCGCCCCGGAGCCGACAGAACAACCTCGCCTGCCGCCGCAATGCAGGACGCGAAATCATGTGCAGCCTGCCCGATTGCCAGCTCCGGAGAGGGCAACCCGACGCGGGCACGCATCGGGCGACTCAGCCACGGCCCCGGATCGGTCGCAGGCGGCCAGACACTTTCGACAAGCCCCCCGAGAATCATCAGATCAACCGTTTGCAGCCGCGCTTCCGTGAGCCCCCAGATAAACACGCGCGGATGCAGCGTGAGCATCGTCTCGCCACGTCCGCGCAGTGCATGACGGGTCTGAATACGTTCCTCGGTCAGCACGGCGCAGAGCAGGCCATCCAGCACCGTCCATGGCTGCGCAGGCAGCACATCGCCCGAGGCCAGCAGGTCGGAAAGCTGATGCGCCAGTGCATTGCCGTCCTCTCCACGCCAGAGACGATCAGCGCCCGACATGTCATCGGTGGCGGTCAGAGCCTCCGCGGCCGTCAGCAGAGCGGTCAGCAGATCTGGCAACGGTCGCGCATCGCGCGCCGCGGCCAGAGCCGGAGCCAGGCAGCCTTCAAGACGATCGAGAAAAATATCGACCGGCTGCGGTTCATCCGGGCGATCCGCCGAAGCGCCAGGACGCAGCCCGGCACTGTCAGCCCGCATGTCCGCGACCCGCGCACGCAGACCGTCAAAACCGGGCGCCGGAGCCGGCCCGCGCAGCAGCAGACGTTCCAGAAGCCGGGCGGAAGCACGACAGGCGCCGGGAGTCGTGCCGCACGCCACCAGAGGATGTTTCAGCAACGCCAGCAGCGCGACCGGTGCGAGCGCCTGATCGATCGCCTGAGCAAGAAGACGCACCAGAACAGCCGGAGGCGTCGCAATCAGAAGCTCACCGGCACTGTCGTCAGCAAGAATATCCCACCGGGCAAGTTCGGCTGAAACCCGACCAGCCAGTCCGCGATCAGGCGTCACCAGCGCGACACGCACGCCCTCCTGTCCGATCGCGGCACGGAGCGCGAGCGCAATGGCTGCCGCTTCCTCCTGCTGATCTGTGGCCGTCAGACGCGTCAGACCGGCACAGTTCACACGGTCCTGATCCTGCGCCCAGTCACCGAGCGCGCTCGCCGGCAAAAGAGTGCGGGCTATCATCCTGGCGCGGTCCGCCAGCGCCGCGCGCGTGGCGCCCGCGCCCGGCAGAACCGAGGGCCACAGCGCCACGTCGTCCCGCCGCGCGTCAAGGCTGGCCAGCAACCGGGAGAGCCCGGCCTGCGGGTGGCCATCCGGCAATCCGGCGAAGGTGTCCTCATCCATTGAAAGATCGAGACCGGGAAGAACAAGGAGTCCGTTCGGGTGTCTGAGAATGCCGCGAAGCGCCTCCACTGTTGCCGGCAAAGCGTCCGTGAAACCCACCGCCCAGAGACGGCTGGTGGCATCCGTCGCGTTTTGCGCCCAGTAATCGCCCTGCGCTTTCAGCAGCGCGACCTGGCGCGCGACAGGGTTCATCAGTCCCTGTTCGCGCAGCCAGTCCGGCCACACGGCGGTAACAATGCCCAGGAATCGCAGCGTCACCTGCCAGTGCGCCGCGAACCCCTCATCCACGGCATCCGGCAGCACCGTCCTGAGATCAACACCCGCCCACTCCGCTTCATCCATCAGATCCGCCAGCGCCCGCGCCAGCGGCCAGGCCTGATCGAGCATGGGGCGCGTGCCAAAAGCTTCCCCGGCCTGCAACACCAGGCATGTCAGCACGGCCAGACGCCGCATCGGCGGAACAGCAGGGGGCAGCAACAGGCTTTCAGGGCTGGCGAGTGCCGTTTCCGCCTCATCGAGGCCCCCGATGGGAACAATGCGTGGCAACAGAATGGCGCGACCATCGGCATGACGAAGAAAAGCCTCAGTCAGTGCCCGCGCGGCACGCCGGCCAGGCAGTACAAGTGTGCCATCACCCGTCCGCTCCGGATCGTCTTCCACACCGGCAGTCCAGCGGGCGGCAATTTCGTCAAGAAAGCAAAGATGGGCGGGGATCGTCGCCAGAGGGATCACATGGCTCATATCGTGGACACTCCGTCTGTCAGCAGGCCACCAAGCCGGTCCGGCCAGCCGCTCAGAGTGGCGATCCGGGGCACATCGTCTCTGTCATGATGATCCTCTGCGACGAAGGCATCCGTCGCGAGGGCAATACACAGGGCATCCGGCGGCGTCATATCCTCAAGCCGCTCAGGCCATTCCACCAGCACCACCCCGTTCCTGGCATCATCCCAGCCCAGTTCTTCCAGCGCCCCGGGACCATCAAGGCGCCAGAGATCGAAATGAGCCACCGGCGCAACAGGTGCGTCGTAGGTCTGCACGAGCGTGAAGGTAGGGCTGGGCACATCCAGCGCGGGGTCCAGACAAAGCCGGCGAAGAAACGCGCGCGCGAATACACTCTTTCCCGCGCCGAGTGGTCCCGAGAGGAGAATCGCATCTCCCGGCCGGGTGGCCCGTGCGACGGTGGCGGCAAGGCATTCCGTATCGGCGCGGGTCTGAAGCCTTAATGTGATGGCGGTCATGCGCGGTCTGTCCCGGTCGGGCCTGTGTCAGAAGTTGTTACGTTTACCCCTGTTAGCTGTCACGAGCGAGTTTGACAGGATGATTATGAGGACCAGCTATTCCTGCTTGTGAAAGCGACGGGCGGAAAGATCGTCCAGCGCGTTCTGTTCCTGCCTGTCCCGCCGCGCCTGTTCTTCCTGAGCGCGGGCCTCAGCCAGCTTCTCCGCGACTTCCAGCGCCGCACGGGCCATGTTCACGCGGGTGCGGGAAGACTGAACGCCGGTGGCCGCATCCTGCTCAAGCTTTCTGGCCCGTTCGAGCGCGGCACGCCCGATAGGGAGCCAGCGGGAATACGTCTCCACCGTCCGGTCATCCGCCGAAAGATCGAGAGCGATATCACGCTCATTGACCATATTCTGTTCCGCGGTTTTCACCGCCTCCGCCGCCATCATGGCCTGCGCGAGCGCTTCGGAAAGCAGGCGTTTCGCTTCGTCGAGTTCCTGACGTCTCAGACGAAGAAGCGAGTCGAGAGGGGAACGAGGCATGATGTCTGTCCTGTCAGGAAATAATTCGGGTCCGGGGCCGGAAAAAGGTCAGGCGAAAAATTATCCGGTGGCTGATGGATCTTCAGGGATCGGTGTCTCATCGAGTGCGTCTCTGAGTGCCGCAAAACTTTCCGGCAGCCGGGCGCAGTCATGCTTGCCCTGCGACAGGACCGCTTCGATGGCAGGCTGCAACCGGATGGCCTCGTCGACTTTGGGATCAGCGCCGGCGCGATAAGCGCCGAGGCGGATCATGTCGGCCATATCGGCATACGTGGCGAGAATGGCGCGGGAACGGCGGGTGAGGGCATTTTCATCGGCGGAATTACAGCCAGGCACGGTGCGTGACAGCGAGCGGAGAACATCAATCGCCGGATACCGTCCTCCTTCCGCGATACGCCGGTCCATCACAACGTGACCATCAAGAATGCCTCTTACGGCATCGGCGATGGGCTCGTTCTGGTCGTCACCCTCCACCAGTACCGAGAAAAGCGCGGAAATCTGACCAGCCGAACCATCCGGCCTGACAAGACCCGGGCCTGCCCGTTCAAGCAGTCGCGGAAGTTCAGCGAACACCGAAGGCGGATAACCCCGCGTGGCAGGCGGTTCGCCCATGGAAAGACCAATTTCGCGCAGCGCCTGGCAGAAGCGTGTGACACTGTCCATGAGAAGCAGCGCCGATTTGCCCTGGTCACTGAAATATTCGGCCACGGTCAGCGCCGCGTAAGCCGCTTCCCGTCGCATCAGCGGCGGAGAGTCAGACGTCGCCACCACCACAACGGAACGCGCAAGCCCTTCCGGTCCGAGGTCATCCTCGACAAACTCCCGGACCTCGCGTCCCCGCTCACCCACCAGCGAGATCACAGCGACATCGCAGGCCGTATTCCGGGCCAGCATCGACATCAGGGTGGATTTCCCTACGCCGGATCCGGCGAACAGCCCGAGTCTCTGGCCTTCGCGGCAGGTCGTGAAAAGATTCATGGCCCGCACGCCAAGATCAATGCGCGGACCCAGGCGACCGCGCAGGGTCGCCTCCGGGGGCGACGAGCGGACAGACCGGGTCCTATCGCCCTGCGGCAGCGGCCCTTTCCCATCAATCGGGCGGCCGAGCGGGTCAATGATACGCCCGACCCATGCATCGGAAACCCGCAGACTACCACCAGGTTTTGGCGCGGAAGGACCAATAAAGAGCGGAAACCGCACCTCGCTGCCGCTGCCGATCCCGTCAAGGCTGCCAAATGTCATGGCACGGGCAACCGTGCCGGAAAATCCGATGATTTCCGCCGGAACCTCCGTGCCATCCCGTTTCATCAGCGTAATGCGGTCGCCAACCGATGCGAGTCCGCCGAGCCCGGAAACCGTCACGGCAAGCCCCGATACACCCGTAATACGTGCAGTCGCGGTCGCGGCGGGAATACACGCACAGGTTGCTGAAAGCTGTTCCATAAGGTCGAGAGCCATCACAATCCCTGAATAAATAAGATTATTGCGCGCGTAAGATCAAAAATCATACATTTTCCGTTTTAATAACGAGTTTAAAAATTCTTTATACACGCTTTACGTGATATTTTCGTAGACGCTTACAACCCAAGGTGGTAACTAATGGTCAACAACAAACCGGGGGTTACTCAGATGCGTGTTCTGCTCGTCGAAGATGATATGGCAGCGGTGAATGAAATCACCCAGATCATGAAAGGCGCCGGATTTACTGTCGATCACGTTGGCAGTGGCGAAGAGGCGGTCGAGATGCTCCGCCATTATGATTACGATCTCGCTGTCCTGGAGCTGATGCTTCCGGATCTGGAGGGATACGAGGTGGTCCGCCGCGTCCGTGCGGCCCGCGTTTCGACACCGATCGTCGTTCTCTCCGGTCTGACCCGCCCGCAGGCCAAGGTGAAGGCATTCTCCGTCGGCGCGGACGATTATCTGACCAAGCCCTTCGATCCCGAGGAACTGGTGGCGCGCATGCAGGCGATCCTGCGTCGTTCCAAAGGTTTCAGTGAGCCGACATTGCGGGTCGGTCCGCTCGAACTGAGCCTCGACAGCCGCGAGGTGACGGTCAGCAACGTCCCCGTTCATCTGACGGGCAAGGAATATGCAATTCTTGAACTGCTCGTGCTGCGCAAGGGGATGGTCCTGACCAAGGATGCGTTCCTGAACCATCTATATGGCGGTATGGATGAACCGGAGATGAAGATCATCGACGTTTTCATCTGCAAACTGCGTAAGAAACTGCAGGTCGTCGGAGCCGGAAACCTGATCACGACCGTCTGGGGCCGCGGTTACATGCTGCGCGAGCAGATCCAGCGTGCGGATGTGTCTGTCGCTGATGAGGTCGCGGAAGAGGCTCCGGTCAAAGCTGTCCGGGCCGCTCACTCACAGGTCGCTGCCTGAGAGCGTCAGAGCGTCTGTTGTTCCGGTCCGTCTGAAGGCATCGTCACGGTGTGATTCAGCGGGCCGGCCCCCGCTCCAAATCCAGGAGCCGCCACAATGGCAGCTCTGAGATAGAGACGGGCCTCCATCACAGCATCCCGTAATGGCCGCCCCTGAGCCAGCAGGGTCGCGATCGCGCCGGACAAGGTGCATCCGGTGCCATGCGTATGCCGCGTCTCAATGCGTTCAGCCGTAAAGGTCTCAACGCTGTCACAGGTAACGAGAACATCAGTCAGGCGCGAGCCCGGCAGATGCCCCCCCTTTAGCAGGACCGCCGGCGCACCGTTCTGATGCAAGGCTTTCGCCGCCGCGATCATCTCGTCTTCACCGGAAATCCGACTACCCAGCAGGGCCTCCGCTTCAGGCAGATTCGGTGTGAGAAGCGTGCTGACGGGAATTAATATCTCCGACAGCGCCGCAATCGCGTCCGGTTTCAGAAGAAGCGCCCCGCCTTTCGCGACCATCACCGGATCAAGCACAAACGGTACTTTCCGGTAGCCGGAAATTTCTTCTGCTACCACCGCGATATTATCCGCGTGCCCAAGCATGCCGGTTTTAAAGGCATCTGTCCCGATGTCTTCAAGAACACACCGGATCTGGCTGCGCAGAAACTCCGCCGGAATATCCAGCACACCGAACACACCCAGCGTGTTCTGCGCCGTTACCGCAGTGATCGCCGTCGTCGCGAATCCGCCCAGCACCGTAATGGTTTTGATGTCAGCCTGAATGCCGGCGCCTCCGCCGGAATCGCTGCCAGCAATGCTGAGCACCCGTCCGCGCACGGATCAGGCCGGCTCGTGAACAGCACGGATGGCCGCACACATGTCCTCGACAGCATTTTCAACCGTGTCCGGATCTTCGGCTTCAACCATCACGCGCACGAGCGGCTCAGTCCCGCTCTCCCGCAACACCAGCCGCCCGCGCTTGCCAAGCCGCGCCTCAATTTCCGCGCGGGCGGTCGAAACGGCCGGTACCCGCAGCGGGCTCGGTCCGGAAAAACGGATATTCCGGAGTGTCTGCGGATAAGGCGAAAACACGCTGCACACTTCGCTTGCCGGCCGGCCATCTCCGATCAGAACGGCAAGAACCTGCAATGCGGCGAGCAGACCGTCTCCTGTCGTGGCAAAATCCGACAACACCACATGCCCGGACTGCTCGCCACCAACATTGGCACCGTTTTCACGCATGCGCTCCACAACATAGCGGTCCCCGACGGCGGTCCGCTCCAGCGTGAGGTCAAGTGAGGCCAGAAAGCGCTCAAGCCCCATATTGGACATGACCGTCGTCACAATCGACGATGTCGCGAGACGACCGCTCGCCGCCCATGAACGGGCAATCAGGCCGATGATCTGGTCGCCATCAATGAGCTTGCCCGTCTCGTCAGCCAGCAGCATCCGGTCCGCATCGCCATCAAGAGCAATGCCCAGATGAGCGCCATGCTCCACCACCGCCCGGCAAAGCGCCTCCGGGTGAGTCGAGCCGCAATTCTCATTGATATTAACGCCATCGGGCTCGCAGCCGAGACGGATGACCTCCGCGCCAAGCTCCCACAACGCCGTCGGCGCAACCCGATAGGCCGCGCCATTTGCGCAGTCGATGACAATTTTCAGCCCGTCGAGACGGCACCCGCGCGGAAAGGACGCCTTGGCATGTTCGACATAGCGCCCGGCCGCGTCATTCAGCCGCGTCGCCCGGCCAATTTCGGCTGGCGCCGCGAGGCGCCCCGACAGATCGGCCATCATCAGGCCCTCGATCGAGGCTTCTTCCTGATCGGAAAGCTTAAAGCCATCGGGGCCGAAAAGTTTAATCCCGTTATCGCTGAACGGATTGTGGGACGCTGAAATCATTACGCCGAGATCGGCCCGAAGAGAGCGGGTCAGCATCGCGATCGCAGGCGTCGGCATGGGGCCGACAAGAGTCACATCCATTCCCGCGGAGAGAAAGCCGGCAACAAGCGCACATTCAATCATGTAGCCGGAGAGGCGTGTGTCCTTGCCAACCAGAACCTTGTGCCGGTGATTGCCGCGCATAAAATGGAGACCGGCAGCCTGTCCGAGTTTCTGCGAGACCTCGACCGTCATGGGGTGAGCGTTGGCCGTCCCGCGTATGCCATCTGTCCCGAAAAAATGCCGTGTCGTGCTCATGTCGCGCCTGATAATTGTTCGTGCACGGAAACAAAAAGACTGTTCCGCGCACTTTGCCTGTAACGCCCCTCATAGCCGCCCGGCGCGCGGCATTCCAGAGCCGGCGTGCCCGTCACCCTCCGGGAATGCGGGCAACACGGAGAGTATTTGTCGAGCCACTGACCCCAAATGGCATGCCAGCCGCGATCACAATCGTGTCGCCTTCCCTGGCGACACCACTGCGTGTCGCGATGTCGATTGCCGTCGTGACCATCGATTCTGTGTTGTAAACCGGATTGTCCGGGTCCGTCACAAATGCCCGCACGCCCCACACAAGTGCGAGTCGTCGTGCGGTCGTCTCGGTCGGCGTCACGCCCAGAATGGGCGAAAATGGCCGCTCGCGCGCCAGCCGCAGAGCCGTTGGCCCCGCATGGGTATAAGCGACGATCGCGCTGGCCCCGAGCGTCCCGGCAATCTGTTCAGCCGCGCCCGCGATGGCATCGGCGACATAATGCTCGGGTTCGGGGCGACCCGCCTTCATCATCGCCTGCCAGCCGGAATCCGACTCAACGCGCTCGACAATCCGGTTCATGATCGTCACCGCCTCGCGCGGATATTTCCCGGCCGCCGATTCCGCCGACAACATGACAGCATCAGCCCCGTCAAAAACGGCGGTCGCCACATCCGAAGCTTCGGCGCGGGTCGGTGTCGGTGCGGAAATCATGCTCTCCAGCATCTGCGTGGCAATAATGACAGGTTTGCCCAGCGTGCGTGCCAGACGGGTGATCCGCTTCTGTGCCAGCGGCACGTTTTCAGGCGGCAACTCCACGCCAAGATCGCCGCGTGCCACCATGACAGCATCGGTCACCTCCAGAATCGCTTCCAGATTGTCCATCGCCTGCGGTTTTTCGAGCTTGGCCACAATCCAGGCCCTCCCGTTCGTAAGCGTGCGGGCCTCAACAACATCCTCGGCACGCTGAACGAACGACAGGGCGACAAAATCGACCCCAAGATTCAGAGCAAAATCAAGGTCATCGCGATCCTTCTGCGTCAGTGCCGGAATGGGCAGAACCAGATCCGGGACATTAACGCCCTTGTGGTTGCTGAGCACGCCCCCCACGATCACATCCGTATCGAGAAAATCCTTGCCGACCGCCGTCACGCAGAGCTTCAGCTTGCCATCGTCCAGCAGGAGGATGCTGCCGGGTTTCGCAACGGAAATAATTTCATGATGCGGCAGACTGACGCGCGTCGCGTCGCCAGGATCGTCATCGAGATCAAGCCGGAACCTGCTTCCCGTCTCCAGCAGGACCCTGCCGTCAGCGAAGCGGCCAACGCGCAGCTTGGGGCCCTGAACATCGGCCAGAATACCAATCGGCCGCCCGATCTCTTTTTCAACCTGACGCACGATGCGATGACGCGCCGCGTGATCCTCATGGGTGCCGTGGGAAAAATTGAAGCGAAAAACATCAGCCCCGGCGCGGGCGAGATCTCGTATCGTGTCCAGATCAGACGAGGCTGGTCCCAGAGTGGCGATGATTTTTGTTCGGCAATGCGAGGCTACCATGGACATGCTTTCTCCCTGCGGCACCGGATGGAGCCCCGTCCACGCGTGAAAGCCCGTTAACCCAGGCAGATCACACCCGGGCGTCCCGTCAGAACGGACACTGTGACCCGGTACGATAACCCTGGCTCAGCAGGGTCGACCCTCTGCTGAACGCATGGTCGCCGGGAGCGTTGCCTGCCGTCTCCGCGTCAGGAGGGCGGCAGGGCCTCATCAGCAGAAAGCCCCCAGATCGAACCACGTTTCAGCCACCCGTCATACTGTCTCACCGAGACCCGGCACCAGGTCGTTCCGGAGGCGCAGGTTTTGATCGTCCCCACAGTGCCGGGTTCCAGCACGGCAACAGGGGCAGCGTCATTGTCACCTGATGCGCGCAGAATCACAGCGCCAGGAATGCCGGCAGCATCAGAGATCGTGGCGATATGACCGATGACCTGTGATTCCGTATGGCGCGCCGCCTGCTGATCGGCGTCCGTCCCGCCCGCCGCCGTTTTGGCCGCAGGAGCCGGCGCTGATGATGCCGTAACGGGCGCGACCCCGGCGGGAGAGGGAACAACGAAATCGCGTGCCCCCGCCAGGGTAGCCTGATGCACCCAGCCCTTAACGCCATCGGCGTCCTCAACCAGCCGCCAGACATCAAACTCACGTTCAATCTGCACCGGCAGACCGCGACGATGGTAAACCCACTGAATCGGATAACGCTCGCCAGGCCCCGCCCGCATGTTCACTTTGTCAGCCCGCAAGGAGGCGAAGCGCGGAAGCGGCAGGCCGGTATTGGTGCCTTTTGGCGCATCTGGCACCGCAGACTGCGCGGAGCCGTCCGGTCCGTTGTCCGAACCCGCCGGCGCGCCATCTTCCGGCAGTGGAACCGCTACCGGATGACCGGGCGCGGCGCCTGTCGACTCAGGATGATGAGCGTGTTTCGCAGTGTGCGCTTTGTGATGAGGTTTCTCCTCATGCGCGTCGTCTTTCTTAGCAACATGGTGTTTTGCGCCATGCGGCTTCGCCGCTTTTTCAGTGGCCGGAGACTTGTGATGATGCGCCGCGACTTTCTTCGACTGCGCAGTGCCCGCCCCGGCCTTCCCTTCAGCCTTGTGGTGATGGTGATGATGCGGGGACTCGCTCTGCGTGGCCGCATGAGCAGCGCCGGCGAGTAACACGGAAGCGGTCGCGGCCAGCAGCGTAGCCGCGCACAGGGAGCGGGGAGCGATCATGGCCGCATCCGTGCCAGGTTATGAGCCCGTCGGCAAGACGCTTCGTGCATTCGTGCGCCTCCTGACGGCAACATCGCTCAGAATGTCACGATCTGGTGCCCTGCGGCGAGGTCCAGAAAGGTCGGAAGACCCGCAACACGGGTGCCATCAATCAGGTCGGAGGCCTGGAGACCAGTTCTGCGCAGCCCCGATTCGCAGACCAGCAGCCTGGCCTCCATGGCCACCAGCGCCTCACGAAGCGCAAACAGCGACACGACCCCGCGGCCAGCCAGCCCGGCGGCGTCTTCCGCAAAAGCGAGCGACGGCGCCTCCCGGCTCAGCGCCAGCACGCCAGGACCCGTCGCGAAAATGATCACCGGACGATCAAGCGCCAGCGCACTGGTGGCCAGCATGAACGCCGCATGCAGACGATCGAAACTGTCATCGCACAGCATCAGCGCAAAACCCTGCCGGTTCGGTGTGGACGAAATCATCGCATCTGCTCCCGCGCCTGATGGCCGCAGGTCGGGCAATCAGGATCCCGCGCAATGGAAATCGTGGTGAAACGCGTGGCCAGAGCGTCCCACAGCAGCAGACGACCCGCGAGGGTCTCCCCGAGATCAAGAATTTCCTTCAGCGCCTCAGTGGCCTGCAACGTGCCGAGCACGCCTGTGACAGCCCCGAAAATCCCGGCCTCGCCACAGGACGGCGCGTCGGCAACACCATCGGTCCTCGGGAACAGACACTCATAACAGGGGCCTCCGATATGAGGACGAAATGTTGAAAGCTGCCCGTCGAACCGGGTTACAGCCGCCGAGATGAGCGTGCGCCGTTCTCTCACACATGTGGCATTGACGAGGTAGCGGGTCTCGAAATTGTCGCTGCCATCACAAATAATATCATAGGCCCGAACCAGGTCCGCCGCGTTATCCTGTGTAAAACGCGTGTTATGAGTCTCGATCAGGATTTCAGGATTGAGTGCGGCAAGCGCTTCCCGGGCTGAATCCACCTTCGGCAGACCAACTCGTCCGGTCGTGTGGAGAATCTGCCGCTGAAGGTTCGAAAGCTCGACCCGGTCGTCATCGACAATGCCGATCCGGCCCACGCCCGCCGCCGCAAGATAATGGGCCACAGGCGACCCAAGGCCGCCCGCGCCAATAATCAGAACCGATGCGCGCCGCAGACGTATCTGTCCCGTGCCGCCAACTTCAGGAAGAAGAATGTGGCGGGAATAGCGCTGGATTTCGTTTTCCGTAAGCTCAGAACGCACGCGGATCTCCGGACAGGCAGGGCATAGAGCCAGAGGACACGATATAACGGGATGGAAATCACATTTCCGTGATGTGATCGCGAATCAGTGATCCCGTAAATGCATAACTGCGTTGCATGTGGTATCACGTCAGGACAGAAATCAGGGTTAAGTCATGTATTCCGCACCAGTCACTCCCTCCTCCGACGCATGGGCCTGCCCCGCCAGGAAGCGGGCACGTGTGGTCTGCGTCGCGGCATTCATGATGTCCTTCGCCCTCTATGCCGCTTCCCCCTTCGTGACGCTGTGGACAATCGCATCCTCGGTTTCCACTCACGATATGACGTCGCTGGGGCAGACCATTAACTGGTCTTCGCTCGATGCGTCCCTGAAGGAACAGGTTCTGGGCGGCCTTCATCTCGGTCCGGCGACGGAAGCCGCCGATGAACTGCCGGAGTTCGGATCGTCCTTCGCGACGAATGCCGTATCGAACGCGGTTGATCTGACAGTGAACCAGCAAAATCTCGGGAATGTGGTGGATCAGGCCATGGCCGCCTCACCGAGGGCCGGCAGCGCAGTGGTCTCGGCCCTCACACATGCTGTCGTCAGATTTACCAGTGCGAACTCGTTTGAGGCGCAGGTTGCTCTGCCCGGCCATGAAAAAGAAACACCACTACGCGTGCAACTGCGGATCGAAGGCTGGCGCTGGAAACTGACACGGGTCGATCTGCCGGCTCCGGCCAGCCATCCGGTCATGGAGGCATCCATCACCCGACGTCGCGCCTGAAATCAGGCTCGTCACACCGGTTTTCAGAGGGCTGGCTGCTGTCATCAGAGACAGCAGCCAGCTTTTTTTATGCTTTAGGCGGCAGGTCTTCTTCCAGAAGAACAATGTTGAGGTTGTAGGACACTTCGCCTTCCTCCTCATCACGGTGCAGGGTGCCGATCACTTCACCATTCACGGCCAGTTCGACAGAAAGCCCTGCCCGTGGGGGCGGGTTAACAGTCAGGCCCTGTGATCCAAGCAGGCGGCGCAGGCAAACCTGCAGGCGGGCAATCTCGTTCGGCGAAATCGTGCTCATTGATAGTCTCTCCGGAGAAGAGGCAGAGGCTCCGACCAGCGGTCGCCGGAAGTCTCCGGTCTGCCCTGCATACATAAATAACAGCGCATCCGTCAGGACGCATGGCGTTGGCTAATAGGCATTGCTGACGAGGGCTGCAACACCTCTGTTCCTCCGATAAACCGATCGCCTGAACGATTCCGCTTCGGACACATTCCGGACAAAAATCAGACATCCGGATTGACACCAGACGCCACCTTGTCTTGTTTCGCCAGGAAATCGATAGTGTACAGGTCTGTAAATGAGGCGGCTCCGTAGCTGTCTCCCCTGAAGTCTGGTTACGGAGAAGTTATGTCCAGAATCGCGTCATGTGTGGTGCTGACAGGTGCCGCATTAAGCCTGAGCGGGTGTGGTTATTTTAACTCACGAACTGTGCATAAAGCGCAGATGGCGATGATCGGAATGACATCGAACGATCTGCAGTCCTGTGCCGGCACTCCGGACAAAGTCACAAAGCTGAATGGAACGACGCAGCTCTACCAATACAGCTACAAGCCCTCCGCAACGGGCGCGTTCTCATTCAACCCGCTGGGTTTCGGGGCGATCAGCTTCACCGGAAACGGCAGCTCCTGCACGGCACTCATGCGCCTTGACCATGATCAGGTCACAGAAGTGCATTACACCGGCGATGACGACCGGACGATCGGCAACGATGGTGTTTGCGAGCCGCTGGTCCGCGGCTGCATGCGTCAGCCTGAGTCGACAATGCAAAAGGTCAACGGTGGTCCGTTCGGGCCTGTGTCGGCCTTCAGTGCGCCCGCAATTCCGGCCCAGAGCCAGAGCGCGGTCTGGAACGGTCCGGCCGTGGCGCTGCCCGCGACAGCAGTGCCGGGCGCAGCCGGCGCGGCCACGACCACGTCCACAATGCCGACGCTCTCCGGTGCATCCACCGCCGCTACGGCAGCAGGCAACGGAACAGCGATCATCAACCGCACGGCGGCAACATCCGGCTCCGCGCAGTAACACAACCATCGCCGTCCGGTGCGCCAGTCGCCCGGACGACATTCTTCCCCCGGTCGGCCGCATGACGGCCACCGGCACGGATGCGGCGTTTTCGGTGGTGCCGGATTGCTGTTAGCCTCCCACGACAAAACGGGAGGACCGGCCATCATGTCTCATCCATCATCACCCCCTCATGCTGACCCGCTCTGCTGGGGACACGGACCTGTGGTCTTCGAGGCTTTTCTTGAGCCAACCTGTCCCTTTTCCGTGCGGGCTTTCAATAAGCTCGACGAACTGTTGCAGACAGCGGGCGAAGACCACCTCACAGTCAAAATCCGGTTTCAGTCACAGCCATGGCACATGTTCTCCGGGGTCATCATCCGGTGCATCCTGGCCGCGTCCACACTGGAAGGCGGAAAAGAAACCGCGAAAACCGTGATGGCCACCGTCGGAGCCCATCGTGAGGAATTCGAGTTCATCAACCACTGCTCCGGCCCCAATATGGACGCCACGCCAGCCGATATTATCGCCCGGCTTGAGAGATATAGTGGCGTCAGACTGGCCAGTGCCTTCGCCATCCCGGAACTTCAGACGGTCATCAAATGGCACTGCAAATATGCCCGGCAGAACGGTATTCATGTGTCACCGACCTTCATGGTCGATGGACTCATCAATCCCTCAATCAGCAGCGGAGACTCCGTCAAAGACTGGATCGGAAAAATTTCAGGCTGAACAGGCGCAGTCCGGGCTCTGCCTGCACCCGTAAGGGGTTGCAGACCCCTTTACCCCAATCCGTTGATCAACAGGCCGGTTTGCAAAGGTTCTGTTGTCGTTAGGTGTTGATCTGTGATTTTTCAAAGGGTTGGCAGAATCCGGGCTCTGCCCGAACCCGGCAGGGACCGCAGGTCCCTGCACCCCGATTGATTAATAATAAAATGGTTTCCAAAGGTCTGTGACCTTTGGTGGGTTCCAGGGCAAAGCCCGGGAAGAAGCCAACACTTAATGACAACAGAGTCTTTCCAAAGGTCTGCGGTCCCTGCCGGGTTCGGGCAGAGCCCGATCTTCCGCCAACCTTCTGAAAAACAGATCAGCACCAAACAACAACAAAGCCCCGATCACGGCAGCAACTTCGCCTGGAGAGTACGCGGTACATGAAAAAGAAACAGCCATGAGCGAACCGGACTGGCTCGTCTGGGCCAGAGAATTGCAGGCCATCGCCCAGACTGGCCTCGCCTTCACCCGCGATCCATATGATCGGGAGCGATACGTCGCGCTGCGCGATCTTTCAGCCCGCATCTTCGCAGCCCATACCGACACGCCCGCAGACCGGATTGCCAGCCTGTTCGCAGGCGAGTCCGGTTACGCCACGCCGAAAATCGATGTCCGGGCCGCCGTCTTTGATTCCCGGAATCGCCTGCTCATGGTGCGTGAGACGATCGACGAGGATCGCTGGACACTTCCTGGCGGCTGGGCGGACGTCAACGTGACGGCGGCAGAGAACGCCGTAAAGGAGGTGGCGGAAGAGAGCGGTTATCTGGTGACTGTCACAAAGCTCGCAGCGCTGTGGGACCGAACCCGGCAGTCGCACCCGAACGGTGTTTTTTCCTGCTGCAAGCTATTCTTCATCTGCGAACTCACCGGCGGATCAGCCACCACCAGCATCGAAACATCCGGCGCCGGATGGTTTGCGGAGAACGACGTCCCGCAGGATCTTTCAACCGGCCGTGTCCTGCCCGCGCAGATCAGCCGCATGTTCGATCATCGCCGGAACCCGGCTCTCCCCACGGATTTTGAATAATCATGTCATCAGACAAAATGCGTCCTGCCACCGCACTGCAAAAAACCTGACCCGATAGTCAGGAATCATGTTGCGAAGTCGGATTGATACGGCCTAGGATCATCACAGGACATATGACAGGAGCTGTCATGACGCGAACGCCCGACATCGCCAGTAGCCGGCTGAGTGACGCCGAACTGGTTGTCAATTTCTCCGATGCCCATCCGCCCCTGACAAAGGAACAGGCGGTCGTCGAAGCCGAGCGCTGCTTCTTCTGTTACGATGCCCCCTGCACCGAAGCCTGCCCGACCGGCATCGACATCCCGAAATTCATCCGGGCGATCGCAACCGGCAATATGAAAGGCTCCGCAAGGACGATCCTGGAGTCCAATATTCTCGGCGGCTCCTGCGCCCGTGTGTGTCCGACAGAAATTCTCTGCGAAGAAAAATGCGTGCATAACGCACGTGAAGAGGGTCATCCGATCAGGATCGGCGCGCTCCAGCGTCACGCAACGGACTGGCAGATGGATCATGGTGGTCAGCCCTTCACCCGCGCGCCGGAAACCGGACGGCGGATCGCCATTGTGGGCGCCGGCCCGGCGGGTCTTGCCTGCGCGCACCGGCTGGCCATGCATGGTCATGACGTCATGCTGATCGACGCCCATGCACAGCCAGGCGGACTGAACGAATACGGCGTCGCCGCCTATAAGCTGGCCGACGATTTCGCACAGCGCGAAGTCGATTTCCTGATGAAAATCGGAGGCATCAGCTTTGAAGGAAACCGCAAACTCGGACAGGATTTTTCTCTGACCGAACTGCGCCGGGACTACGACGCCGTGTTTCTCAGCATGGGCCTGGCCGGCGTCCGGGCCATGGGCATCGAAGGCGAAGCTCTGGATGGCGTGCAGGATGCCGTCACTTTCATTGAAGCCCTGCGCTCCCGTGATAAAAAGGCCGTCCCGGTCGGGAGGCAGGTCGTCGTGATCGGCGGCGGCAACACAGCCGTCGATGCCGCTGTTCAGGCCCGCCGTCTCGGTGCCGATGACGTCACGCTCGTTTATCGCCGCGGCCATGAACAGATGTCCGCAACGTCGTCCGAGCGTGAATGGGCGCAGACCAACGGCGTCACCGTCCGCCTCTGGTCCTCCCCGTCCCGCATGGTGACGGAAGACGGCGTGCTGGCCGGTGTCGAATTCTCCCGTGGCAAAGCAACCGCCGACGGCCGCGCCACCTACGATCCGAAGGACACCTTCATCGTCCCGGCGGATATGGTGCTGAAAGCCGTCGGACAACTCTTCGTGACCGATCCGATCAGCGGAGAGTCGATCCTCGTTGAAAATGGCCGGATTGTCGTGGACAGGTCTTACCGCACAACCATGGAAGGCGTGTACGCGGGGGGCGACTGCACCGTCGGTGAAGATCTGACCGTCGCTGCTGTCCGTGATGGACGGGACGCCGCCGAGGCCATGCATCTGGCTCTGTCCACGCCAGATCAGTCTGAGACGTCCGGGCAATAGGAGAACGGAAAATGGCCGATCTGCGCAGTAATTTCGTCGGTATCAAATCGCCAAATCCGTTCTGGCTGGCATCCGCCCCGCCCACGGATAAGGAATATAATGTCCGCCGCGCCTTCGAGGCCGGCTGGGGTGGTGTCGTCTGGAAAACCCTTGGTGAAGATCCGCCGGTCGTCAACGTCAGCTCCCGCTACGGCTCGCTGAACTATAACGGCACGCGGATGATCGGCCTCAATAATATTGAGCTGATTTCCGACCGCCCTCTGGCGACCAATATCGCGGAAATAAAAGACGTCAAAAGAGACTATCCTGATCGCGCCGTCGTCGTCAGCCTCATGGTGCCCTGCGAGGAAGAAAGCTGGAAAGCCATCCTCCCCATCGTCGAGGACACCGGCGCCGACGGAATCGAGCTGAATTTTGGCTGCCCGCACGGCATGTCCGAACGGAACATGGGTGCCGCCGTCGGCCAGGTTCCCGAATATGTCGAGATGGTGACCCGCTGGTGCAAACAGAACACCCGCATGCCGGTCATCGTGAAACTGACCCCCAATATCACGAACATCCTGATGCCCGCTCACGCTGCCCTGCGCGGCGGCGCGGACGCCGTCTCACTGATCAACACAATCCAGTCCGTCATCGGTGTCGATCTCGACCGGATGGTCCCCATGCCCGTCGTCGGCGGCAAAGGCACCCATGGCGGCTATTGCGGCCCCGCCGTGAAACCCATCGCCCTGCGCATGATCGGTGACATCGCCCGCGATCCGGAACTGTGCGGCATCCCCATCTCCGGCATCGGCGGTATCTCCACCTGGCGTGACGCCGCCGAATTCCTTGCGATGGGTTCGTCCACCCTTCAGGTCTGCACCGCCGCCATGCATTACGGCTTCCGTATCGTGGACGACATGATCGACGGCCTGTCCGCCTGGATGGATGAAAAAGGCTACGCCACACTCGAAGACGTCACCGGTCGCGCCATCCCGAACTTCGTTCCGTGGAATAAACTGAACCTGAAGTTCAGGACCATCGCGAATATCGACCAGGAAGCCTGCGTCAGATGCGGCCTGTGCTACATCGCCTGCGAGGATACGTCGCATCAATCGATCTCGAAATCTCTCGTCGGGAACGAACGTCGTTACGAAATCATCGAAGAGGAATGCGTCGGCTGCAACCTCTGCGCGCATGTCTGCCCCGTCGATGATTGCATCACAATGCAGCCACAGCCTGTTGACGGTGAACTGACCTGGCCGGAGCATCCCAATAACCCGAACAGGGTGGTGGCCGCTGTTTCCTGATACGCCGGCCCGCGTCTTCGGCCAGTTCAGATGTAAAAGAGACACGAATGACAAAACAGACCGATATCTCCGGGAGTGGCAGCAAGAGTAGTGGCGGCAATCTGCGGATAGACGGACAGGCGCTCTGGTCGGATCTGATGGAAACCGCCCGGTTTGGCGCTACCGCAAAAGGCGGAATCAAACGCCTGACCCTGACCGACGAAGACCGGCAAGTGCGGGACTGGTTCGCACGCACCTGCGAAAGCCTCGGCTGCACCATCACCTTTGACTCCATGGGCAACCTCTTCGCCCGCCGCCCCGGCCAGGACAACACCCTGCCGCCCATTACGATGGGCAGCCATCTCGATACCCAGCCTACTGGCGGCAAATTCGACGGAATCCTCGGCGTAATCGGTGGCCTCTCCGTCCTCCGCGCCCTGCACGCATCCGGCTACACCACCCGCCACCCGATCGAACTCATCAACTGGACCAACGAGGAGGGGGCGCGTTTCACCCCGCCCATGATGTGCTCCGGCGTGTTCGCCGGCGTCTTCACCGAGCAGGACGTCCTCGACAAACGCGACCGCGCCGGAATCCGTTTCGGCGATGAACTGGAGGCCATCGGCTATCGCGGCAGCGAACCCTGCGGCCAGCACCCGATCACGGCCTATTTCGAGCTGCATATCGAGCAGGGCCCCATCCTTGAAGTCGAAGACAAAACCATCGGAATCGTCGCCGGCGTGCAGGGGATGCGGTGGTACGAGGTCACGGTGCGCGGCAAGGACGCCCACGCCGGCTCCACCCCCATGCCGATGCGCCACGACGCATTGCTCGCCTCCGCCAGGATGATCGAAGCGATCAGCGACATCGCCATTGCCCACGCGCCGGCCTCGGTCGGTACGGTCGGGCTGATCGAAAACCGTCCGAACAGCAATAATGTCGTGCCGGGCGAAACCTTCTTCACAGTCGATATCCGCAACCCGGATGATGCCATTGTAGCGACTATGGAAGGCGAATTCCGAAAACGCTTTGCCGCTATCGCGGAAGCCTCAGGCGTCACCCTCGATATCGTGCCAATCTGGGACGCCCCCGCCGTGCATTTCAGTCCGGCCTGCATCGACATGGTGACCGAGGCCGCCACTGAGGCAGGCTACAGCGCCCGTCGCATTGTTTCCGGACCAGGCCACGATGCCGCCTATCTAGCCAGTATCGCCCCGACAGCCATGATCTTCGTGCCCTGTAAGGACGGCCTCAGCCATAACGAGGAAGAAAGTATCACGGAGCCGGATGCGGAAGCAGGAGCGAACGTCCTGCTCCGTGCCGTTCTGAAAGCGGATGCGTCATTCAGCACAGCCGCGTGACGAAAAGCCGGGCCCGCCGGAGCTGCGGCCCCTGCAACCCGTTGAAAAGCCACACGTTACTATTATCATGCGCACAGACCCCGGCTTGCCGGGATGTCTTTCAGGGAGATCATCATGCCGCTGCTGCATTTTCATATCATCAAGGAAAGCCGGACACCCGATGAGCTGAAGTCTCTGCTCGACACGACCCATGAAGCCATGCTGGACGCCTTTAAAGTGCCCGTCCGGGACCGGTATCAGCTCGTCTCCGAACACGAGCCAACCCACATGATCGTCGAGGATACGGGGCTCGATATCCCCCGCACGAACAAAGTTGTCCTGCTGCAGATCGTGTCACGCCCACGCTCAAAAGAGCAGGTCGAAGGCTTTTACCGCCTGCTGGCGGAAAGACTGGAAAAGGTCTGTGGCCTCGCTCCGGCGGATCTGATGGTCTCGATCGTCCAGAACTCGGATGAGCACTGGAGCTTCGGTCTCGGCCGTGCACAGTTTCTGACCGGCGAACTCTGAACCCCGCCCGGCAGGCCGCGCATCGGAGCGGCGCGTGGCCCATGGTTGCGTTAAACGGGACAGACTCTACACTCAGGCCTCAGAACAGGATGACAGACAGGCCGGTTTTTTGCCCGAATCCATCAAAGCCCTGAAAGTGTCGGCGCGGCCCGGCCTCCCTCGCAGGAATAACATTCCGCAGATTCTGAACGCTGCGGAAAAGGTCTTTTCCGCGCGAGGTCTCGCCGGCTCCCGTGTCGATGACATCGCCAGAGCCTGTGAACTGCCCAAAGCCAACATTCTTTACTACTTCGGCACAAAAGAAGACCTCTATCGGGCAACGCTTGAACGTCTTCTGATGCACTGGCTTGACGATGCCGATCACTGGCTCTCTGCCGACCACGCCCCGATGGACGCCGTCGAGGGGTACGTCCGAAGCAAAATGGAATTTTCACGCTACCGGCCCGAAGCCTCGCGGATCTTCGCCTATGAACTCCTGTCCGGCGGCGAACACGTGAAAAAATTCCTCGTCGGCACCCTGCGTGAGCACGTCACCCGCCGGACAGAGATCTTTCTCCACTGGCAGAGGCAGGGCCTCATGGCTGAGGTCGACCCGGTCCACTTCCTGTTTTCCCTCTGGTCGCTGACCCAGGCCTACGCCGATATGCAGGTCCAGATGGCGGTCGTGCTCGGGACACCACGGCTGAAGGAAAAAGACTTCGAGGCCGGCGTCCGGACCATCATGAAACTGGTCTCGTCCGTCTGCCTGCCGGGGAAATAAGACGCGTCAGAACAGTTTGCAGAATCAGTCCCGCGAAAAATCCGGCAAACCACGAGAAATTTCGGACTGGCGCCAGCACTGGCACAAAAACAGTCATAAGCCCGCAGCCCGTTGACAGCAGCAGAGCCATCATCGCCACCGGGTTGATCCCGTTCACATACCAGTAGGCGCCATCAGGAGCCGCACTGTACAGCGCGTCCGGCTCCATGTGCCGCTTCTGTACAAGATAATAATCGGCGAGTAGAATCCCGGTCAGCGGCGCAATGAATGTTCCCAGAACATCCAGCGTCAGATGGATCAGATCTGGTCGGGCATAAAGATTCCACGGTGTCACAATAATGGCACCCCCTGAAGCGATCAGACCACCCATCCGCCAGGAAATGCGGCTGGGCGCAATATTGGAAAAATCAAAGGCCGCCGAAACAAAATTTGCCGAAATATTGATACCGATCGTCGCAACAACAAATGTTGTCACACCAACAATCACGGCAACGGAATTGTCGATCTGAGAAACAGTCTCCAC
Source organism: Acetobacter fallax (assembly GCF_011516735.1). Lineage (GTDB taxonomy): Bacteria > Pseudomonadota > Alphaproteobacteria > Acetobacterales > Acetobacteraceae > Acetobacter > Acetobacter fallax. The sequence goes on from NZ_WOSX01000019.1 coordinate 60,307, forward strand.
CGGATCAAGAATGATCCGTCCGAAAACCGGCACAGTCAGCACAATCGTGATGAGCGTGAGCATGGAAAAACCCACGAAATTCACAGGAAGACCCCAGAAATTCCCACGCCTGATATCGGCCATGCTGCACCCGTATCGCGCGAAATCCCCGAAATTCAGCGCAATCGGTGAGAAAAACGCCACAATCAGCGCTACCGCGTTGACGATCAGCGCAAGCCGGTGTCCCGTACTGATCGGTGCAACATGAAAGACATCAAAAGCCAGATGCCAGTGCGCGCGTGACAGAAGCCAGAGATCAAGCAGCACCATCATCACGTAAATGACCGGGCCCGCCCAGTCGATAAAATGCCGGATCGCATCCATCCCGCGCCAGAACACAGCAATCTGCAACAGCCAGATAAACAGGAAAGCCCCCCAGCCCAATAAGGAAAGGCCAAGAAAGCCGTGCTGCCCGACATTCGTCCACGGGAGCAGTCCGGGCCAGAAGCGAAGGAGCAGGAAAATGACCGCATTGGAGGCAAGCCACGTCTGGATGCCATACCAGCCCACAGCAATCACACCGCGCACCACGGCGGGAACCACGGCGCCCCGCACGCCAAAAGCCATGCGCGCAATGACCGGAAAAGGCGCTCCGGAGCGGAAACTGGGCACGGCGACGAAGTTGCAGACGAGATAAACAACGAGGATAGCCAGAAGGAGAGCAACAAAAACATCCGTCGCCGGCAGGCCGATCGTGAACAGACTCCCGGCCGTCACATACCCCGCGACACTGTGAATGTCTGACATCCACAGGGAAAGGTAGTCCTTCCAGTCCCATGTACGCGTTCGCACAGGTGCGAGATCGTCATTGATCAGATGACTGTCCGCATGGGCCTCTGTAATATCCGGCATGCGTTCTTTCCCGAAACATGTTCCTGCTTCGGAACAGTATATTGACCGAAAAGTCAGAATAACAATACGCTGTCATGACAGAGTGGCGCAGCACCCCTTCACACGCGCGGCGACGAGGAGAAAACAATGCTTCTGATCAGGGGCGGAACAGTTGTCACCGCGGAACAGTCGCGCCGGGCCGATGTGCTCTGTGACGATGCCGGCCGCATTGCCCGCGTCGCACCGGATATGGAAGCCCCCACGAGCTGCGAGGTCATCGACGCCGCAGGCCTCCTCGTCATGCCTGGCGGCATCGATCCGCACACACACATGGAAATGCCCTTCATGGGCACCGTCGCCAGTGATGACTTCTACACGGGCACCGCCGCGGGCCTCGCTGGCGGCACGACGACCATTGTCGACTTCGTGATTCCCGAACACGGAGGATCGCTCTTCGATGCCTGGAAAAACTGGCGGGAAAAAGCGAAAAAAGCCGCTTCTGATTACAGTTTCCATGTCGCCGTCACCCACTGGGATGATCAGGTGCATGAGGACATGGGAAAACTTGTCCGGGAATGCGGCGTCAATTCCTTCAAACACTTCATGGCCTATAAAAATGCCCTGATGGTGGATGATGAAACCTTCATGCACTCCATGCAGCGCGCCGCCGGACTGGGCGCCCTGTCCACCGTACACGCGGAAAATGGCGACGCCGTTTACTATCTTCAGCGCGCCCTTCTGGAAGCCGGCAAAACCGGCCCTGACGCCCATCCCCGCTCGCGGCCTTCCACAGTGGAAGGTGAGGCCGCCCAGCGCGCCATCGGTCTGGCCTCCCTGCTCGACGCGCCCCTCTATATCGTCCATGTGTCCACCGAAGAAGCCGCTCGCGCCATCGCCGAAGCACGGTTGCGCGGCCAGACCGTGTATGGCGAAGTTCTCCCGCAACATCTCGTCATTGACGAAAGCGTCTATCTGGATACGGACTGGCTGAATGCCGCCCGTCATGTCATGAGCCCGCCCTTCCGGGAGCGCCATCATCAGAAAGCGTTGTGGGGTGGCCTCATGTCCGGGCAGCTTCAGACCACAGCCACCGACCATTGCTGCTTCTGTCAGGACCAGAAAGAAAACGGTCGTCAGGATTTTACAAAAATCCCGAACGGCACACCAGGAATCGAGGATCGCATGAGCGTCCTGTGGCATTACGGCGTCAGGACCGGCAAGCTCACCCCGGAACGTTTTGTCGCCGTGACCTCAGCCAGCACGGCCCGGATTTTCAACATCCATCCGCGAAAAGGCACAGTCAGCGAAGGCGCGGACGCCGATCTCGTTTTGTGGGACCCGGACGCGACCCGGACGGTGTCCGCAAAAACCCATCATCAGAATGTCGATTACAACATCTATGAAGGTCTCGAACTGACCGGCCTCGCCCGCAGGACGATCAGCGGCGGCAAACTCGTCTGGAATGACGGAGACCTGAGAGCGGTACGTGGCGCCGGTCGTTACGTTGAACGGCCCGCTTTCGCAAAACCACTGAGCAGCCCGGTGGTCTGAACAGCTCGCCAAAAGTTATGGACCACCTTTGTAAAGGCTCTGTTGTCATTAAGTGCTGCCTCCTTCCCAGGGTTTTGCCCTGGAACCCACCAAAGGTCGCAGACCTTTGGAAACCATTTTATTAACAGATCGGGGTGAAGGGGTCCGCGACCCCTTCCGGGTGCGGGCAGAGCCTGGTCTTTCGCTAACTCTTTAAAAAATCACAGATCAGCCAGTAACGCGAACATACCTCCCGGCGCATTCAGGCCGTCCGGTCCGGCCCATGCTCCCGCGTCCAGTTCGTCCAGAGAAGATGCAGCGTCGCCATCGCCGCCGGTCCCACGAACAGACCCAGCAGCCCCCATGTCTCCGCGCCCCCGAGAATACCCAGCAGCACCCAGAGAAACGGAAGCTGCGTGCTCCCGCCAATCAAAGTCGGACGCACAAGATGATCGGCCGCGAAAATCACCACCGCGCCGATGGCCAGCACGCTGATCGCGGCAAACATGCTGGCGCCGCCAATCAGAAGCAGAATGGAGGCCAGTGCCACCGGAATCATGGCACAGAAAGGAATCATCGCCGCGATCGCCGTGGCCACGCCAAGCAAAGCGGAATGGGGCGCTCCGGCGACGAGATAAACAATTCCCATCAGCAAACCTTCGCCGACACCGACAAGAACCAGTCCCGCGACCGTGCCATGGATGGAGGCCACGATCTGCTGACCGATGATTTCCCCACGCCGCCCGAAGGCCCGGCGGGACACCAGCGTGCATTCCCGCGTGATCGTATCACCGTCCTTGTAGAGAAAAAACAGCGTCAGGATCGAGAAGAAAAACAACGTGCCCCGATGGACCACCTGTGAACCAAGCGTGCGCGTCATCTCCAGACCACGACTGTCAAAGGAGCTGAGAAGTTCATTCGCCGCATCAGGATTCGACAGATTGTTCTGCCACCAGCCGGTGATGGATTTGTTCCCGAAAGGCAGCCCGTGAACCCAGGCGGGAACCGGAATGCCCGTCTCCCGCGCATGATGCATCAGCAAAAACACACTCTGCGCTTCGTTCGCCGCCTGCACGCCGGCCAGAATCATCGGAATCAGAAAGACAAGCGCCATCGCCGCCGTGCCGGTCAGAGGCAGCAGCAGTCCTTTCCGCGCCAGACCCGGCCACCGCGTCTCAGCCTTCTTGTAGAGCGGCCATGTGGCGACCGCGAAAACAACACCCCAGGCAAGAGCCGTCAGAAAACCGTGGATCGTATAAATCGCAATCGCCACAATGGCGACAACGAGAAATTCTCGGGCCTTCCACTGGGCACGTCCTGTCACGGTGCGGCCCCCCTCGACTTCGCTTTCCCGACTATAAGGCGTGAGAGGGGCGGCCGCCGGCAGCCTGTCATCACTGTTCCTGTCATGCGGCGATCCGGCGTGCGACATCAGACGTCTTTTTCCCCGGCAAACATCTTTGTCTCTTCTGCTGAAAACGCCCGCGTCCGTTCCTCCGCCCAGATCGCAAAAGCATGGATCAGCGCCGCCTCATCCAGCGATTTAAACCGTCCCGAAGCACCGCCATGCCCCGCCTCCATATTGATCCGCAACAGCAGCGGATTGCCGGACGTCGAATACTCCCGCAACTTCGCAATCCACTTCGCCGGCTCCCAGTACGTCACCCGAGGATCGGTCAGCCCGCCAATCGCAAAAATCGCCGGATAAGCCTTCGCCTCAATCCGGTCATAGGGCGAATACCCCGCAATCCGGTCATATGCCTCAGGATCAGACACAGGATTGCCCCATTCCGGCCATTCCGGCGGTGTCAGCGGCAGCGTCTCGTCCGACATCGTGTTCAGCACGTCCACAAACGGCACAACGGCAACAATCCCGGCAAACAGATCCGGCCGCAGATTGGCAATCGCCCCCATCAGCATCCCGCCCGCAGACCGGCCGTCCGCCACAATCCGCCCGGCATCGGTGTAACCCTGATCGATCAGATGCTCAGCGCAGGCGATGAAATCCGTAAAAGTGTTCGTCTTGGCCTCACCACGGCCGCCCAGAAACCAGTTCCACCCTTTCTCAGAGCCGCCCCGCACATGCGCGATCGCATAAATCCAGCCCCGGTCAACAAGACTCAGATTGCGCGTGGAAAATGTCGGATCGATCGAAATTCCGTAAGACCCGTACCCATAAAGCAGCAACGGAGCCGGCTCGCCCTCCGGCGTGTCAACATGCGAGAGCAGCGTGACCGGCACCATTTCCCCGTCCGCCGCCCGCGCCAGAAGCCGCCGCGTGCGATACTTCGCCGGATCATGCCCCGACGGCACATCCTGCTCCTTCAGCAACGCGCGGGTGCGGCGCGCCATGTCATACGCATACCACTGTCGCGGCGTCGTCGGTGACTGATAGGAATACCGCAGCTCATCCGTGGCGAACTCATAACCCCCGTCCAGAGAAAGCGCGTAAGCCTCTTCATCCGTCGCAAGCTGATGCCGTACACCCGCACGGTCCTCAATTTCGATCACCGTGTTCGCGTTGACCCGCTCTGTCCACACCAGATGACCGTCGAAGCACATGCAGCCCGTCACATAATGCCCCGGACGATACGGCACATGGTCCTGCCACGTCGCCCGGTCCCCGAGCGCCTCATCCGCCACGACCATCAGTTTGAAATCCGTCGCGCCATCCGCGTTGGTCCGAATCACAAACCGGTCGCCCCAGTGGGACAGATCATACATCAGCCCCTTCTCACGCGGCGCCACACACACAGGCGCGGCCGTCGGATCAGCGCCGGGAATCACCCGGCACTCCGAGGTATCGTGATCGTTCGTGCTGATAACAATCCATTTTCCGGACCGGCTGGCACTCACGCCCGTAAAGAACCCCGGATCGGGCTCGGCATAAACCAGCACATCATCCCCGCCGGACAGAGCACGCCGGAAAATCTTTACCGGCCGTCCCTTTTCATCCCGATACGTCCAGAAAATATGCTGTGAGTCCGGGGAAAACGTGAAATCGCCCGAGCAGTTGCCAATCTCAACCGGCAGTATCCCGCCGGTCGTCAGATCCCGGACCCGGATCGTATAAATCTCCGACCCCTGCATGTCTTCGGCCCAGGCAAACAGCCGGTGATCCGGGCTGTGCGTCGCGGCACGAGCCGCATAGTAGGACAACCCCTTCGCCCGCTCATCCGCATCCAGAAGCGTCTCCGCTTCGTCCGGATGCCCTTCGCGAAACCGCACATAACGCGGATACTGCGCGCCGGACTCATACCGCACGCCATAATGCCACACGTCATGCGGCAGGGCAGGGAAGGATTCATCCTCCTTCAGTCGCCCCTTCATTTCCAGAACGATCTCCGCCTGCACCGAAGCCGTCGACGCCAGTATCGCGTCGGAATAGGCATTTTCAGCCCGCAGATGGTCGGCAATGTCCCCGCGCAGTAAAGCCGGATCACGCAGAACCGCCTGCCAGTTGTCGTCCTTCATCCACGCATAATCGTCCGTGCGAACGCGCCCGAGCTGCTCAATGTGGCGCGGCTCCCTGCGGGCAACCGGTGGTGTGGGAATGCTGGACATGGGCGCCTTTCCGTTGAACCCGACAGAGACGCTATTGTGGCACAGGCGAGGCGGACTGTGTATGTCGGCCGGGCTCCGTCTCCGACCCGGCGGGAGCCAGAGGCTCCCGCATTCAGGCCGAAAGCTTCAGCCCTCGTCTTTCAGAGTCTTCGCTTCTTGCTGGTAAGTGCCAAATGGCACCTCCTGCTTGTCGTCAAGTTCGTTCATATGGCCACCGGGATTGCCCAGATTTTCCTGTAGCCGCGCATCCTCAACCGGCTCCCCGTCCGGGCCGAGCGGCACAGGTGAGTCGACCGGAACCTGACCGGCATCGGGGTTGATTTCCATGCCAACCAGATCAGCCGCGGCTTCCATATAGCCATCCGCTCCACAGGTGGGCTTGCCATCGGCAATCCACAGTTCTTTTGCCGTCGCACGAATTTTCGCGTCGCGCTTCGGCGAATCCTCAAGTGGATTATCCATGTGCTTTTCCTCCTGCTGTTCCGCGCCGGAAAGCGCGGCCGTCAGATTTCAACGAGCGACCGGAAGGGCCGTTCCGCATAGTCTATCATATGGGGATGACTTGTCCTCATACTCAGGGAGCAGGGTTGGAATGAACCTGATGAATCGCATTGATCTTCGCTTCCAGTTCCGGCGTGATCGCCACATCCACAGAACCAAGAATGACCCGGAGCTGATCCAGGCTCGTCGCCCCGATAATGTTCGATGTTACGAATGAGCGCGATGTCACAAAAGCAACCGCCATCTGCACCGGATCAAGCCCCTCATCCCGCGCCAGCGCATGATACGCCCGGACCGCTTCATCCACACCCGGTTTCTCATAACGCTGGCCGCGATTGAACAGTGTCGTGCGGGCGCCGGGCGGCCGGGCTCCATCCAGATATTTTCCCGTCAGATAACCCTGCGCCAGAGGGGAATACGCCAGCAGCCCCACCTTCTCGCGAAGAGCAATCTCCGCCAGTCCCATCTCGAACGTGCGGTTGATCAGATTGTAAGCATTCTGGATAGAAACCACCCGCGGCTTGCCGGTCTTCGCTGCCGCCAGACACTGCATCACCCCCCAGGGCGTCTCGTTCGACAGTCCCACATGGCGGATTTTGCCTTCAGCCACCAGGTCGCCCAGCACGCCCAGCGTCTCATCGAGCGGAACCGAATCATCCTCTGGCAGGCCCTGGAACGTCGTCCCGCCATCACCGAACAGATTCACTCTCCGATCCGGCCAGTGCAGCTGATAGAGGTCAATATAATCGGTGTTCAGACGCCGCAGCGATCCCTCAATAGCATACCGGATCTGGCGCGGCGTCAGACGTGCCTCTTCCCCGCCCGGCCGAAACCACGGCATCGCCGTGCGTCCCACCACCTTGCTGGCAATGACAAGCCTGTCCCGGCCCCCGCGCGCTTTCAGCCAGCTACCAATGATCGTCTCGGTCGAACCCGCAGTCTCCGCGCGCGGCGGAATCGAATACAGCTCGGCGGTATCAATAAAATTGATGCCCTGTGCCACAGCCATGTCCAGCTGCGCATGGCCTTCCGCCTCCGTGTTCTGCTGACCAAAAGTCATCGTCCCAAGGCAGATTTCACTGACCATAATGCCGGTACGGCCAAGTTCACGTTGCTTCATGAAGATAAGTTACCTGTTGCGAAGGAAGAGGAGGGAGATCAATGCCCCCGATTGTTACGCCCGCCGCCGCCGGACGCAAGCCACGGAGCGGGCAGTCTGCGGTGAGTTACACCCGCAAGACCCGTAAAAAATCTCAGAGACCGTGCTCACTAAGTCCTTCAGACTTTATGCAAAGGGTGTGCTGTCGTTATACCAGCGGCTGTGAAGACTGACCTGTGGTTGAGAGTATCCGGGCTCAGCCCGGACCCGGCAGGGACCGCAGGCCCCTGCACCCCCGGTTTGCTGATCATAAAATGGTTTGCAAAGGCGAGTCTTTGCCGGGTTCCAGGGCAGAGCCCTGCCAGTCCTGCACCATTCAGTCCCGCCACCAGCGTGTCACAGCGCAGTGTGCCGCATCGCTCACCCGGGCAGCCGGAATGTCTCCCGTGTCAGTCGTGCCACACGAGTCCCTGAAAAGATGCCTTAACAATATTCAGGATTATCAATGAATGTATTGAATGTTTTCATAAAACCCTGTTTAACTCCACACCAGATTTCCCTCTGGTTCTCCTGATCACTCAAGGCGAGACCACGACATGCCCATCCTGCATTCCCCGTCTCCTGCCCTGCGAAAACGTGGCCGCCCCGCAAAAGGATCACCGCTCACGCGTGATGCCGTTCTCGGGGCGGCAATGGAGCATTTTGCCTGTTCCGGGTTTGAAGGAACGGCCTTGCGGGACATCGCGCAGGATGCCGGTGTGGACGCCGCACTGATCTGCCACCATTTCGGCAGCAAGCTTGATCTCTGGAAAGCCGTCGTCGACGAAATCGCCGTCAGGCTCGGCGCGGCCCGTCACGCCATCCTCGATCTGCAGGACAGCGACCAGCCGAGCAACGTCAGAGTCCGGGCCGGACTGTCAAACTTCATCTCGGCAAATTGTAATGTTCCTGAATTTGCCAGCTTTCTCTCCGACGGCATCAGTTCAGTCGGAGAGCGCCGCGACTACATCATGCACCGGATCTGGGATCCGTATCAGGAAGCCATGCTGCCTCTGCTCAGGGAGGCCCAGACCGAAGGCTTCCTGCGTCAGGGTAACCCCGAACTGACTCTGATGATGGTCATGGGCGCCATCATGCTGCCCCTGATGATGATCCGTCCGGGCGGTGCGCAAAGCCTTCAGGATCTGGCAACACTCAAAGTCAGACTGGTTAAAAACGTCATCCCGATGTTTCTGCATACAGCATGAGGCATCCCCGGTTCCGGTAAACGTTACAGACCTCCGGAAGCTATTTTATTATAAACAGACCGGGGTGCAGGTCCCTGCCGGGTCCGGCCGGAGTCCGGGCTTCCGCACGTCACGACAACCGAGCCTCTGCAAAACAGATTTTATCTAAAATCAAAGCGGAACTCTGCCCCAAACCCCGGCAAAGGCGCGCCTTTGCAAAGGCTCTGTTCGCGTTACGTGTTGGCGCTTTCTCAGGGCTTTGCCCTGAAACCCACCAAAGGTCACAGACCTTTGGAAACCATTTTATTATTAATATCGGGGTGCAGGGGCCTGCGGTCCCTGCCGGGTTCGGGCAGAGCCCGGATTCTGCTAACCCTTTGAAAAGTCAAAGCTCAATACGTCACAACAACAGAGCCTTTGCAAACCATTCAATTTAAGCAAACCGGAGTGAAGGAGGTCGCGACCCTCTCCAGACACAGGCAGAGCCCGCCCCTCAGAGCCTGAATCAGAAAGCGGTTTGATTGATTTTTCGCAGAACTCTGCGGATATGGGCAATCATCAACCATGCGCAGGATGACGAGATTGTTGTCTCGACATCCTTCG
>NZ_WOSX01000020.1 GCF_011516735.1 Acetobacter fallax
TAACCCCGGACCAGATGGCCAACAGCAACGCCGTCAGAAGGGCGGCATAACAACAACCGGGTATAGCTTATCAAGCCCGCAAAACTGTCCGAACGGACGGGACCACCTCAACCAGCAGGGAAGTCATCAGATCAATGACCGCTTTAACCTCGCAAGCTATCCAGTCGGCACAAAACCTGCGCGACACAGCATCTTCTTCCGGGCCGAATGAGCGCACCGGGCCTGCCCGGGGCATTGTTCTTGCCGTGGCCCTCGGTCTTGCAGCCTGGAGTCCTCTGGTCGCAGCAGGCATCGCTGCTTTCCGTTAACTTTCTGCGAAAGCGTCTGACCCGGTTATTGAAGGTAAAAGTTCTTTACATCCGACACGAAACCAGTCCGTCCAGTCCAAAAATAAAATAGTCCTGATGTTTTCCGCCCATTCGATATGGGCGGAATTTTTCTATTGTTGCTCAGGCATGGGCCGTTTCTGACAAGCTGTGCCGCTGCAGACTGTAAAGGCCGGAAAACCCGTTGCGTCTCCGGCCCTTCCGGCGTTTTTAGAAATGGCGCTCATAAACCTTCAGGACGTCACCAGGCTTGACGTAATCCTGCGGCCTGAGTTTTCCGACAACGGTGTGGTCATCTTCCTGACGAACCACATAAGTGCGACTTTCCAGTGACCGGTATGTAAATCCGCCAGCGGCTGCAATCGCCGTCAGCATCGTCATACCAGGCTGATAAGGATACTGCCCTGGCCGCGCGACTTCGCCGAGCACAGAAATCATCCGATAAGCCGTCACCTCGACAGATACCTTCGGATCACGAAGCATACGCGATTTTTCAAGTGCGTCCCGCACCTCATCCGCAAACTGGCCCGTCGTCAGTCCCGCAGCCTGAAGACCATCAGTCAGCGGAAAAGCGACCTTTCCATTACTGTCGACACGGAAATCGGACGTAAGCTGATCCTGGCCATAGGTCATCACCCGGATCTGATCATCAATACCCAGTTTGTACTGACCAGGATCATAAGGCGGCACAGGACGAAGCCCTGACCCGTCGGCGCACGCCGCAAGAGAGAGTGCGACGCAGCCCATCGGCACCACGGATCGCTTGAGTCGGCGGAAACTGGAACCCAACGACACCATGTTCGAAATCCTATCTCTCAGCGTTAACAACGATTTGTCCACCACAGATCCGTCATCCGGTCTCTCGGTAGCGGGTGGAAACGGAAACACCAGTCCTGCCGCTGCGGCAATCTGCCGTAATGCTGTCAGGCTGACCTCAAAGCGCAAAATGAACCACTCCCTGGACAACATGAACAGGAAACATTGGCCCAAGATAGGCGCTTTGACTGGAATAATCGTAAGAAAGGCTCAGGGATATGTGGCGATTAAGATAAAAGGTACCATTAATCCCGAACCCGTACATGTTCTGATTATGCGCCTGCTGGTAAATAGGCGTTCCGGCGAGTTTCGACGATGTCGAGGGGTAAGATGCCTGCCTGACTTCGCTGTGAAACCCGAATACAATATTACGCGCAAATGCGTGCGTAACTGTAAGCTGAGCCTGGGTGTTGGTATAACCAAGCACTGATTCAAAAGCGGAATCCTCAATGCCGTGTGTAACACTTACCACAGCAGAAGTCAGGCGGGTCGGTTCCCAACGCAATGAAGCTTCAGCAATCGGAGACGTCACACGCTCGTAAAGCGCTGCAGAATAGGCTCTGAGCTGGTAGCCTACAACAGCCCTGAACCTGATCGGTCCGGCTTCATTGGAATCATAACCACCCAGAACAGAGAAGCCGTTGGAATTTCTTGTCGGAAAACCCTGATCGGAAGAACTGGAACTGATCTGCGCAGAGCCATAGCTGATCTGCGTACCTCTCGCGAGAAACAGCAGATGACTGTTCTTCAGAATTTCGTAACGAGCCGTAAAACCCTCGTTGACGATAACACGGTCACGATAAGACTGATTCACATACGTCAACGGATTATTAACAATTGACGGCGTGCCAAAATAATAGTGCTGGACATTGATTTCCGGAATAAAACTGATCCGGCCATGGGTCTGGATCAGATAACTGATCCGCCCGTCATCGAGGTTGTAAGGCACAGGCCCCACAAGAATAAGCGCACCGGACTCAGTGGGCATCTGAACAAGTGACAGGTGCGTAAATGAAACACCGAGTTCGTCACGACCGAAATGGTGTGTTGCGCCAACGGATGCGTTCCAGGTCGTTCTGTTCTGTAAGGAACGGGACGGATAGCGCGTATCATCTACGCTGATATCAGCATGAGCCTGGTTATCATGTTCAAACATGGCAACAACACCCACATGTCCCTGGGTATCGATTGACGCACTACGATGTATCGTCTGCGGCAGAAGATCGACGTTGCTGGAATAACCAATTCCCTCGGCGCCATCAGCGTGCACAGAAAGCGGACCCCATCGTGCTCCGAGGGGCTGATAAGCCTGCGTTGCCCGAATCTGTGCGGGCTCTTCACTCAGTTCTCCGGCGCCGGTACCCATTGCCGGGAAATACTGATCCACCACCTGCGCATAGCCACAAACGGGCAACAATAATAAAGTAAGTCCAAAAGCCCGATAAAATAGCGACATGCTAGTGTTCATGCCTTTCATCCGGACTATTTCATTACCGCTCACTGAGACCATTCTCAGGTGATGCAACAGATAGCGGTGTTAGCCTTACTCATTATGGAAAGTCTATCACAAAAACAGAGCCCGGCAGACTTAACGCTTATTTCACATGAAGCTGCAGGTTAAGCCGTTAATTATGCATATTCACATCGTCGTGATACACGTTTAGCTCTTGCTTTTGTTATTGAGACGCCTGCCTTATGTGCGAGACGCATGAATAATTTTTCCTCATGGCAATATTCCTGCATATAGTTTTGCAGGATGGAGCCATATCTTTCGACCCATTATCAATCCCGATCAGAACCCAGAGTTTTGCATGTGGAGGTTAACAATGCGTGCATCTATCTCAGGCGCGATGAGAAAAGGACGATCTGGTGACGAATCCTGGCTCCAGAGCAATAATGCAGCGACGCCTGAAATCCGACATGTCACCTCAGAGACCCATATACCATCCACGCCCCGTTCCACGAGCGCTACGACTGAAACTCCGGAGCTGACGCTGCCCCGGGCTGCCATGCGGCCCGTGAAAGTCGCGTTTGACGTCCTGATGGCGGCAATCCTGTTTCTTGCTGCATTGCCGGTTTTCGCCATAATCTGGCTACTTGTCCGATGGGATGGAGGTCCAGGTTTCTACGGGCACCTCCGAATCGGGAAACATGGTGTACCGTTTCACTGTCTTAAGTTTCGTACCATGACTGTGAACTCAGATCAGGCTCTGGCCGACCATCTGGCATCGAATCCGGCGGCCGCCATCGAGTGGTCAGCGACCAGGAAACTGGAAAACGATCCGCGTATCACACCGATAGGCAGATTCCTCAGGCGTACCAGTCTTGACGAAATTCCCCAGCTTCTGAACGTTCTGCGTACAGATATGAGTCTTGTCGGGCCTCGTCCCGTGGTTGAAGATGAACTCAGATATTATGGTCCGAACGCAGGCTATTATCAGGCAGTTCGTCCCGGAATCACCGGTCTCTGGCAAATCAGCGGTCGCAGCGATACAAGTTATGAAGAGCGGGTGGCTCTCGACACGCGATATGTCCGTGAGTGGAGCTTCCGGCGTGACCTTGTTATTCTTGCACAGACATTGCCTGCCGTTCTTCTTCAGAAAGGTGCGAAATAACGCACCTGCGGTTCTTTATTCTGTCATCCCGATGCGACATCTGAAAATCTGATTTCCGTCATCACCGCCTGTCGTATGGAAATTCCGCGATGAATGCCGTTCATTTGCCAGCGTTCAATGGTCCTCCGCAGCCGGAGAGTCATGATCCGTCGCACGTTTCGCCATGGAAAGTTTTTGGCGTCGTGCGCCGACACTGGCTGGCGGTGATGGCCGTCTTCCTCGTCATCGGCCTGCCCGCCTGCATCGGCATCGCTATGATGACGCCATATTATGACTCGTCAGCATCGCTGATCGTCGGCACCCATCAGGCCCAGTTCCGGGATCTGCAGGCCACGCAGACCTCGCTTGACGTTGATACCGTCGCGATCAACACCGAAGTCGGAATTCTGAAAAGCCCGGCTACCGCGATTACCGTCGCGGAGCGCCTGAAGCTGGTTGATGATCCGTATTTTCGGAAACTGACTGACGCTGTCCCACTCAAGGCGCGTGTCATGGACTGGGTCCAGACAAAATTTAGCAGTCCGCCAGTTAAAAAGCCTCTCACTCCGGCTGAACGCCTGCAGGTCGCCCGCGATATTCTGTCGAATCACGTCACCATCCTCAACGATGGACGGTCCTACATTATTACGATCACGGCCCGGACAAACCGGCCGGACCTCAGCCAGGCCATTGCCAACACCTATGCCGACGTCTTTCTGGACTTCAAGCGGCATATGAAAATCGCCGCGACATGGCGCGCGAACGGCCTTCTCGATGAACAGATCGTCCCGCTTCGTGAAAGACTCCGCAAAGCCGAACAGGCGGCCGAAGAATACCGTGAGCAAAACGGTCTGATCTCGGCGCAGATAGAGCATTCCGGCAGCCCGAACGCGCAGGGGGGCAGCATCACGGTCGCGGACCAGCAACTCGTGGAAACCAATGCCGAACTGATCCGGGCTCAGGCCGATCTCGATCAGAAGCGTGCCCGTGCCAGCCAGATGCGGGAGAACGGGGGTGCCGCAAGCACGACCGAGGCGCTTTCCTCTCCGATCGTCCAGCAGCTCCAGGCACAGGAAGCGCAACTGAACGCCCAGGCAGCGAGCCTTGCCAGCACGGCTGGAGACGCTAACCCGGCCCTCATCGCAGCCCGCGCCGGAGCCGCGCATATCCATCAGCAGATCGGCCTCGCAATCGGCCGGATCTCCGGCAGCAGCGGCAAAGACCTCCAGAGCGCCCAATCCCGTGTCGATGCACTCAGAAACGAAGTCGCAAAGCTTGAAAATCGCGTTGCACGCGAGAATCAGGCCAACGTCACCCTGAAGCAGCTCGAAAGTGAAGCGAACGCTGCCCGGGCGGTTTATCAGGATTATCTCGGTCGCTTCGCGCAGACCTCCACTGAAGCCACCCTCCAGGAACCCGAGGCTGAACTCATCTCGAAAGCAGAAACGCCGCTCGGTGTTTCCGGCCCTCCCCGCACCCAGTACATGGCCATCGCCGTATTGTTCGCAGCGCTTGCCAGTGTAGGAACCGCTCTCGCGCTTGACCGAGCCAGGCAGGGAATGCGCGGTCCCGCTGAAATGGACTCCGTGCCCGGACTGTTTACGCTTGGTCTCCTGCCAACCTTCACGGGCGGCCTGCTGACGCTTTACCGGATGCCTGGCGCCTCGGTGTATGTCGAAATGGTCGAATCGATCCGCACGATTCTCTCGTTCGGCCAGAGTCGCTTCCGGGCAAAAACGATCGTCGTCACCTCACCCGGACCTGATGAAGGCAAAACCACCTTCGCGCTCTCTCTCGCGGGAAATACCGGTCGCTCGGGCAAACGCGCACTCGTGATCGACTGTGACACCCGTGGCCCTTCCGCTATGGAGGTGCTCGGTCAGGTCCGTCGTCGCACTCCCGCGAACAGCAGACTTCCGGCGGTCAAGTCCACTTCCGTCGTCAGCGATCAGGAACTTGCCCGGGATGTCCTTCCCGGCGTCGATGTGCTCACGATTGCCGGATGGAAATCGCCCAGCGACCGGATGGTCTCGCCATCGGTGATCCAGCTCATCCTGACAGAACTCAGCCCGCATTATGATATGATCGTGCTTGATACTCCGCCCATTCTCGCATTCCCGGATGCCGCCGTTCTGTCCCATGAAACGGATGGCGTGGTGATCATCGCAAAATGGGGCGTCACGACCCCCGCTTCCATGAAAGATGCCATGCGGCAGATGCAGACTTACGACGCGCGGGTTCTGGGTGGCGTGCTCACGCAGGCTCCCATGCGTGGACCGGACGGCGTGTCCAGCAACCCGATTCAGATCTATCAGCACTACGGATTGCTCGCTTCCTGATGCAGACAACACCGAACCTCGTTATCAACGGACGTTTCGCCACCCAGTCGCTCAGCGGCGTGCAACGCTTCGCCGGCGAAATCACCCGGGCCATTGCCCGTATCTGGCCGGAAACGTCCACGCTCCCTCACCTCCTCGCGCCCCATGGGCGAATCGCAGATGATGCGGGATTCGGTCTCCCGGTGGACCAGGCCGGCCACCTGAAAGGTCAGCTCTGGGAACAGATCGATCTCCCGTGGCAGGCCGGTTCACGAACCCTGATCAACCTTGGAAACACCGCGCCCCTGCTGGCCCGCCGCCAGATCGTCGTTCTGCACGACGCGGCCGTATTCGCGCAGCCAGACGGATATTCATGGAAATTTCGTCTCTGGTACAAGTTTCTGCAAACGATGCTTTGCCGCACGAATGCACGCCTCGTAACGGTTTCAGATTTTTCACAGCGCGAACTGGCCCGATATCTCAACGTCAGCGTCAGCCGGATCAGCGTCATTCCTGAAGGTGGCGAACATATCAGACTGACCCCTCCTGACCCGACGATTCTCAACCAGTATGACCTGACGAACCGCCAGTTCGTGCTCGCCGTCGGAAACCTGGCCCCGCATAAGAACCTCCGTGCCCTGTCCGCACTGGCTGCCACACTGCATGAACGTGGCATCCCGCTCGTGATCAGCGGGAGTGCCAACCCCTCCGTATTCGGTGCCGGCGCGGAACTTCCCCGGCCAGCGCTCTATGTCGGAAGAGTCACCGACGCTCAGCTTCACGCCCTCTATCAGGCCGCATCCTGTTTTGTCTTTCCGTCGCTTTATGAAGGATTCGGCCTGCCCGCAGTGGAAGCCATGGCCTGTGGCTGCCCCGTCGTCGCCTCGTCAATTCCCCCTTTGCAGGAAATCTGCGCCGACGCGGCCCTCTATGCAGACCCTGAAGATCAGAACGCAATCCGCGCCCGTGTGCTGCAGATTCTCGATGACCCCTCACTCGCCATGCAGCTTCGCGAACACGGACGCACCCGCGCCACGTTCTACACGTGGGATAAAGCCGCGCAGGCTCTCCTTGCTCTGACACAATCCGGATCACCACGATGATCATTCGCTCAGGCTGTCTGGCCGTTCTGTTTCTGCTGTTCTCGCATGGCGCAGCATCCGCTCAGGATTTTCCGGGCACTCCCGGGCAGCAACCCGGGATCACCGCCTGGTGCGCTGCTGTAAACGGAGAACGCGGCGAGCTATATCTGAGCGCCCCGAGACGCCTGCACAGTACCTCACCGATGGTTGTCGGCTCCCTCAGTGGTCACTTCGCCCAGACAGTGAATGCCCGTTTCGGCACTCATCTCATCATGAGCGCGTCCCACTGCCATGCCTTCAAAACCGCCGCCGCGTCAGAATCCGCTCGCGGCGCACTCGTGACCAACGCTTCCAAACAAGCCCTGGTCATCCGGGATCCGGGAATTTTCTGAACGACACTTTCTCTGCAAATTGCCCGGTCACAGAGCGCCTGCACGCTCCAGAACGTCCATGTCATCCGCAGAAAGTGACAGACTCGCAGCTTTCGCAAAGCTCCTGACCTGCGACAGCTTCGTCGCGCTCGCAATCGGCGCCGTCACGCCCGCGCGTTCGATCAGCCAGGCAAGAGCGACCTCCGCATCCTTCGCGTCGTGGCGTTTCGCAACCTTATCCAGCGCGTCAAGAATTTTTGTTCCACGCGGATTGAGATACGTCTCAACCCTGCCTTTACGTTTGCTGTCTCCAACATCCGCCTCGCTGCGATACTTTCCCGACAGAAACCCCGAAGCCAGCGAATAATAGGTGACGACCCCCAGACCTTCCCGAAGACAGAAATCGCGTAACGCGCCATCATAAGATGCACGGTCGTAAAGGTTATATTCCGGTTGCAGCACCTGATATGCCGGAAGGCCATGCTCACGTGACACGTCCAGCGCCTGTTCCAGTTGGGCCGCGTCAAAATTAGACGCACCGATCGACCTGATTTTGCCTGCTTTCAGCAGCCTGTCATAAGCGCCCAGCGTTTCCGCCTGCGGCACATCCGGATCGAAGCAATGAGAGAAATACAGATCGATCCGGTCGATCCCGAGCCTGCCAAGAGACTCGTCGACGGCCTGCATGATCCGTTTTTCCGACAGCCCGTTCTTTCCGGGCTGCTTCATGTCCATTCCTGTTTTTGTGAAAATCTTCACCCGATTCCGCATGCCTGGCCGCGCCTTCAGCCACCGTCCGATGATCGTCTCGGATTCGCCGCCTTTATTGCCAGGCACCCACACAGAATAAACATCGGCCGTATCGATGGCATCGAAACCATGATCGACAAAGGCATCAAGCACCTCAAATCCTGCCTTCTCGTCAATCGTCCAGCCCAGAACATTCCCGCCAAAAACGATGGGTGAAATATCAAATCCCGTTTTCCCGAGCGCACGCTTTTTCATAGTCTGGCTTCCTTGCATGTCATTATTCCTGTGATAACGACCATGAAGACCAGAGCGTTCCCGTCAACCTGAAACCATCATTCAAACCGATCCCCGCATGCCGACAGCATCCCTCGCCCGATCTGATGCCACTTCGCGTCACGTTAAAAAACGGAGAACCCTCCATGTTCGGCACGAATTCCTTTTCCATGCTCACCCGGCACACGCTGTCCTGGATGATCGCCGACAAGGGCTGGAACATCGGCGATCATACATACGGCACTCCCACCATCCTCGAAGCCGAATATGCCGATCTCGAAATCGGCCGGTTCTGCTCGATCGGACCGAATGTGACGATGATTCTTGGCAACCACCGCGCCGATCTCGTCACAACCTACCCGTTCAAAACCCTCTCCCATTTCTGGCCCGCGGCTGAAAAAGGAGAGGACGACCACGTGACCAACGGCAACATCACCATCGGTAACGATGTCTGGTTCGGCGCCGGCAGCACAATCCTGTCCGGTACAACCATCGGAGACGGGGCCATCATCGCAGCGGATGCGCTCGTGCGCGGCACAGTCGAACCCTATGCGATCGTGGGCGGCAACCCCGGCCGGACCATCCGGCACCGCTTCAGCTCCGATATCGTCGCCCGACTCCTCGCCGTCGCCTGGTGGAACTGGCCGGAAGATCTGCTCAGGGAGCATCTGCCCAAACTCATGAGCACCAATATCGAAGCCTTCCTCGAACTCGCCGAAAGCCTGGACGAGACATCGGAACCTGACCAGACCGGGACAAACGCGGTCCTGGAGCAGTCAGTCAATACAACTCCGGATTGAGGCTGAGACACAGGAAGAGAGGCCGAAGAGCCCTGGAAAGGCTCTGTTGTCGTTACGTGTTGATCTGTGATTTTTCAAAGGGTTGGCAGAATCCGGGCTCTGCCCGGACCCGGCAGGGACCGCAGGCCCCTGCACCCCAATTTATTTATGATAAAATGGTTTCCAAAGGTCTGTGACCTTTGGTGGGTTCCAGGGCAAAGCCCTGAGAAGGAGCCAGCACTTAATGACAACGGAGCCTTTGGAAACCGGCTTGCAGATCAACAGACCAGGGTGAAAGAGGACCGTGACCTCTTCCGGATTCGGGCAGCGCCCGGGCTTTTTTTACGACGGTCAATCCAGGCGCTTCGGGCTGCAACACTACCCGCGCAAAACCGCCTGCAACGTGGTGCCAAGCTCCGCCGGCGTCGGCGCGATATGAACACCCGCGCCACGCAACACCTCGATCTTCGCCTTGGCCGTGTCGTCACCCCCGGAAATAACTGCCCCGGCATGCCCCATACGACGACCGGGCGGCGCTGTAAGCCCCGCGACAAGCGCCACAACCGGCTTCTTCACCCGACTGTCCCGCAACAACCGCGCGGCATCGTTCTCCGATGTGCCGCCAATCTCTCCGATCATGATGATTGATTCCGTCTCCGGATCAGCAAGAAACATCTCGAAGACATCAACGAAATCGAGTCCCTTGATCGGATCACCACCAATCCCGACGCTCGTGCTCTGCCCCATGCCCAGAGCCGTCGTCTGCGCCACCGCCTCATAAGTCAGCGTTCCCGAACGGGACACGATCCCCACATGCCCGCGCCGGTGAATCGGCCCCGGCATGATCCCGATCTTGCACGCATCCGGCGTAATCACCCCCGGACAGTTCGGACCGACGAGAATACTCGATGAGCGATCCAGTTCCGTGCGGACACGCAGCATATCCTGTGCCGGGATACCCTCGGTGATGCAGACAATCAGGCGAATTTCATTGGAAATCGCTTCAAGAATCGCATCCGCGGCGCCAGGCGGCGGAACGAAGATAACCGTCGCATCAGCCTTCAGCTCTTTCTGCGCCTGCTCGGCCGTGTCGAAAACCGGCAACCCGAGATGGGTCTGCCCGCCGCGCCCCGGCGTTACGCCACCGACAATCTTCGTGCCGTAAGCAAGCGATTCCTGAGAGTGAAACGTTCCCTGTGCGCCGGTAAATCCCTGAACAAGTAATCTGGTGTCATGATCAACAAGAATGGACATCAGGCAGCCCTCCGGGCACGAACGGCAGCCACAATCTTGCGGGCCGCATCTCCAAGATCCGTAGCGACAATCACATCAAGACCGGATTTCGAGATCAGGGCCATCCCCTCCTCGACACGCGTTCCGGCGAGACGAACGACAAGCGGCACATGCAGCCCCACCTCACGGCAGGACGAGATAACAGCCTCGGCAATGATGTCACAACGCATGATCCCACCGAAGATATTGACCAGAACCCCCTCGATCCGGGCATCGCCCAGCAGAATACGAAACGCCGCGCTCACTTTTTCTTTCGAGGCGCCACCGCCGACATCCAGGAAGTTGGCCGGCGACTCTCCTTCCTCGTGAATAATATCCATTGTCGCCATGGCGAGCCCGGCGCCATTGACCATGCAGCCAATCGTGCCATCCAGCCCGACATAAGACAGACCGAACCGCGCCGCCTCCTGCTCGCGCGGATCTTCCTCGTTCGGATCACGCAGTTCCTGAATCGCCTTGTGCCGGAACAGCCCGTTGTCGTCGAAACCCATCTTGGCATCGAGCGCCAGCAGCGAACCATCCTTGGTGACCACCAGCGGATTCGTCTCGATCAGAGAAGCATCAAGCGCCGTAAAGGCCGTGTAAGCAGACCGCACGATCTCCGCGAACTGATGAATCTGCGGGCCATGCAGACCCAGCCGCGTCGCCAGTTCCCGGGACTGATGATCCGCAAGTCCGAGAGACGGATCGATCGCAACCTTACGAATTTTCTCAGGCATTTTCTCCGCAACGTCTTCAATGCTCATACCGCCGGCCTCGGACGCCACAATGACAATGCAGCGCTCGGACCGGTCAATCAGCATCGAAAAATAGAGTTCGCGCTCAATCGCGCACCCGGCTTCAACATAAAGCTTGCGGACAATACGGCCCTGCGGTCCCGTCTGTCGCGTGACAAGCGTTCGGTCCAGCATCTCATAAGCCGCTTTCTTTGCCTCGTCCGGCGTTTTCACAAGCCGGACCCCGCTGCATGCCGGCTCGCCCACAAAATGACCGGCACCCCGCCCGCCCGCGTGAATCTGCGCCTTGACCACAAACAGATCGCCCGAAAGCGACTTCGCCGCATCCCGGGCCTCGTTCGGAGACTGAACGACAATGCCGTGCGGAACGGGCACGCCATAGGACTTCAGAAGTGCCTTGGCCTGATATTCATGAATATTCATTCTTCTGTCCTGAAGCCGGTTGGTCCAGATCCCGGATACTGACCGGCCACCCATGCCGTCGGGCACCCTGTCCGCTCCGAATGCCCCGCCTCTTTTTTTGTTCTCTTTATCCGGAGCCGGGATGAGCTGTCCCCACGGTAGGCAGCCGACCTGCGCCCGACAAAACAAAATCCCGTGCTCGTCCCTCGCGCCACCCGCCGTCGCCAGGGCTCGACTTCTCACGCCCCTGGCGCCTATCAGACACACAGTTCATGACGGAAAACGCCCCCGCGCGTCTTCACAGCAGAGGCCGGCTATGCGCCGGAAAAACAGCATGTCAGCCGCCCTTGAACGTCGTTTTGAAGCCGCCCGCGCCATCGTGGACGACGCCGCCCGCATGGCCCTCACGATGCGCCCGCCATCAGGTGGCCCTGTCGCCATCCAGAAATCAGCGCAGGACTGGCTGACCGAAACGGACGGCGCCGTCGAGATGTTCATCTCACAGCGGATGCAGGCCCTTTTCCCCGAAGACGGCTTTCAGGGCGAGGAAGGCGGACGCGCCCGCGAAGGCAGCCTCCGCTGGGTCGTCGATCCGATCGACGGCACGTCGAATTACGCACGCGGACGAAACCGCTGGTGCGTCTCCCTCGGTCTTCTCGACGGTGACGAGCCGGTCGCCGGCGTCATCGCAGCCCCTGCCCTGCGTGAAACCTACACCGCCCTCGCGGGACACGGCGCATATCTCAACGGCGGGAAGATCAGCGCTTCCACTGTCACCGATCCGCGTAGCGCCATGATCGAAATGGGCTGGAGCAACCGGGTGCCAAAACCGGTGTTCATGGAGAAAACCGGCGCAATCCTCGACCTGGGCGCTATGCCACGTTCCGGTGGCTCCGGCGCTCTGGCCCTCACCGACGTCGCCTGCGGCCGGCTGGATGGCTATATCGAGATTGTCATCAATCTGTGGGACGTTGCCGCCGCACTGGTCATCCTGTCGGAGGCCGGCGCGCGCGTGTCACCGTTTCTCCGTGACGGCGGACTTGCCGGCCCCGGGACAATCCTTGCCGCCGCTCCGGGAATTGCTGATGCACTCTCACAGGCTGTCAGCATTCCGCTCATATGATTTCGCGGTTTTCGAGCCAGTATCTGAATCTGATGAATGGCTGATATTCGCCTCGCGGGCGGCACATTGAACGCGATGTGTAATAAGATAAAATAGACCCGAAACAGAATGTTACAATTAAGTGTCAGGATACCGAGTTTATGAAACGTCTTTCAGCACTGGTTCTCGCCGCCAGTCTCGCTGCCGTGCCGACTTTTGCCCATGCCGGCGCTCTTCACACCCACTGGGAAAAATATAAGGCCGGCCGGGCAATGAAGCACCTGTCAGCCGATGGCCAGCGTGCCCTTGTTGATATTCTTCAGGCCCGTGATCTGCTGTCGGCCGGCAAGACCGAGCAGGCCATTCCGGCGCTTTATGACGCAACAAAGCGTCTTCAGTCAGCCTCAAAAGACGACACGAAGTTTATGGCTGCCGAGAGCGCGCTGATGCCCGCTTCGCAGCATCCGGCGCAGCCGGGTCACGTGCCATCGACAACACCGGATGCCTGGGTTCCGGTTGGTGGCGAGTGGATCGCCAGCGAGACTCTTGCTCCTGAAAAGAAAGCGGCTGTCGGCACGGCAAATGGTCAGCTGAAGACCGGCACCACGCAGCAGGCGGCTGACACGATGCAGGTTGTCGATGAAGATGTTGACTTTATCGTGGCTCTCGCGCCGCTGACGCCGACCCAGGGTGCGGTGAATCGCGCCACGGTCTTCACCGAAGGTGGTGACGCGAAATCGGCTGTCGATGCGCTGAACCAGGCGCTTGGCGGAATCGTGTTCGTCTCCGACGACTTCATCGATTCGCAGGCTCAGGGAAACGGAGCGGCTGCTCCGGCTCCGGCGAAGAAAAACTGATCCCGTAAGGGCGCGGCGGGACGTTCCCGTCGCATCTGTGAGAAAACGTCTGCGCGAACCGTGGTCCGTAAGGGCCACGGTTTTTTCGTGTCCTGCGTTTATCGCGCCGTATAGCCACCATCCATCATGTAATTCGATCCGGTCATCTGAGCGGCTTCCTCACGACACAGAAACAGCGCAAGGGCGGCGATCTGTTCCACCGTCACAAACTGTCCCGTCGGCTGGGCAGCAAGGATGACGTCGCGCAACACCTGCTCACGGGTCAGTCCTCTCGCCTTCATCGTGTCGGGAATCTGATTTTCCACGAGCGGCGTCCACACATAACCGGGCGAAATCGCATTGACGGTCACGCCAGACCCGGCCGCCTCCAGAGCAGCGGTTTTCACCAGCCCGACCAGACCGTGTTTCGCAGCCACATAAGCGCATTTGAAGGCCGACGCGACGACGGAGTGAATGGATGCCGTCGTGATGATCCGCCCCCATCCTTTTGCCGTCATATGAGGCAGAACGGCCTGCATCAGGTGGAAGGGCGAACTCAGGTTGAGTGCGAGAATCTGATCCCATTTCTCTGCCGGAAATGTCGCGATCGGTTCGACATGCTGAATACCGGCATTGGCAATGAGAATATCCGGACTGCCGTATCTTTCGCGTATTGTGTCGATCAGCGCCGTATTGTCTTCCGGCCGACTGAGATCCGCCGGAAAAAACAGCGCCTCTGCCCCCGATAAGTCCGAGAGTGCGCGGCGTTCTTTTTCAATCGCTTCCGGATCACCGAATCCGGTGAGAACAAGTGCGGCCCCTTCTCCGGCAAGCGCTCTTGCACAGGCCAGGCCGATGCCTGAGGTGGAGCCCGTGACGAGCGCGATCCGCCCTTTGAGAAACATGAATTTTCTCCTCTCAGCCAAGCAGGAAAACGGAGACACAGCAGATTACAAGCGAGATCAGGAATGTGATCGAGGTAAAGGCCATCACACGCTGAATACCGATTCCGGCAATGGCCACAATCGGAACGGCCCAGAAAGGCTGGAGCATGTTCGCGACATTCTCGGCGATGGCCACACCCATGATCACATGCGGGATCGACGCATGAAGGCTCATGGCCGCGGGCACGACGAAAGGCCCCTGCACCGCCCAGTGACCGCCCGCGCTCGGGACCAGAAATGTGATGATCAGGGAACTGACAAAACTCCAGAAAGGCAATGTCTGCGCCGAAGCCACATGCACAAAGAATTCCGAAATCACGCCCGCCAGACCGGTTGCTGTCATGATTCCCATGATCCCGCCATAGAACGGAAACTGCAGCAGGATCGGCCCGGTTTGTGAAATGGCCTCACGGACGGCGCCGACATACGCAATCGGTGTTTTCTGCAGCATCAGCCCGAGGATCAGAAAGCTCAGGATAAGGCTGTCAATATCGAACCCGAAGCCATGCTCCCGCCAGCGCAGGATCAGCGCAGCGAAAGCAAACAGCGCGATGGCAAAAGACAGGATGACGGACTGTTCCGTCGCACTGCGCGGTGACCGGGGGCCTGATCGCCGGATCGGTGCCGTGATCCCGTCGTCATGCGCCTCCAGATAGACGGATTGCTGCGGTGCCGGACAGAAAAACGGAAAAACCAGTGCTGACACGATAACGGTCAGAACAGTCGGCACCACGGTGAAAGCCGAGAAAAGCGTCGCGCGCAGCGGGACCATCTGGCCTGTCATCTGTTCAACAATGTTCATGGGATTGCCGTGAGTCGCCTGTGACAGGGCAATCGAACTCGACAGACCACTGTTGCAGATCCACCAGGCCGTATAACCACAGGCGACCAGCCAGCCATAATCGACCCGGATATGCCGGGCGATTTCGCGGGCCACGAAGGCTCCGACGACGAGCCCAAGGCCCCAGTTGAACCAGGTCGCGGGCACCACCAGCACGAACATCATCAGAACGGCCTGCCCCGGCGTGCTGACCCAGGCCACAAGGCGGCTCAGTATCCGCCTCACCGGAGCCGCCCCGGCCACGGCATGGCCCGTCACCAGAATCAGCATCATCTGGAAAGCGAACGCGACGATTTTGAACGCACCACCATACCAGGCATCCAGAATGGCGCCCGGTGAGCCGTGAGGCGCCAGTATCATCGCCAGAACGGCTGTCACAAATGTCAGCAGCAGCGCGATCACAAACGGATCGGGCATATAACGTTCAAAGAATATGACAAAGAAACTGACCAGTGTTTTCTGAAATGAACCCTGTGTCACGATAACAGTGGATTTTTCTGACATCGGAAAAGATCTTTCAGCAGCGCACGCTCTGACTCAGAGTGGCGCATTCCGGCTAACGACGTGACAGTCAGCCCGCGGCACGGAGCCCGAGCATCTGCCGTGCTTCCGATGGCGTTGCCGGCCGGCGATTATGGGCGGCCAGACGGTCAGCCGCGATACGCACCAGTTCCACATTCCCGTCAGCAAGTCTGTCGCGGCTGACGCGAACATTATCCTCCAGACCCGTCCGTACCCCGTCGCCACCGCGTGCGAGCACCCAGTCCATCACCTGCGTCTGAAACTTCCCGATCCCGGCCGCCGTCCATGTCGCGTCCGGCAGCACACGCTGTTTTTCCGCAAGCAGGATGTCGAGAAGATGCTCTTCGGCGGGCATGGCGTTTCTGACACCAAGCACAAACTGAACATGCGGGCGTGGCCCCATCAGGCCCGCTTCAATCAGGCGTTTCGCGCCGTGAAGATGCGACAGGTCGAAAATCTCGATTTCCGGCGCCACATCATATGTTTTCATGGACGATGCGAGCGTCGTGACCAGCGCTTCACTGTTCTCATAAACGATTGTCGGGAAATTTACCGACCCGGTCGAAAGCGATGCCATATCCGGGCACAGCGGCAGGGCGCTGCCGCGCGCGCCCGCATCACGTCCGCGTCCGCCAGTCGAGAACTGAATGATCATGCCCGGACAATGCCGCGTCACGCCTTCCTGAACGGCGTGGAACAGATCGGGATCGGAAGACGGGCTCTCATCGGCGTTGCGAACATGGATATGAACCAGCGACGCGCCCGCCTCATAAGCCTGATGCGTGGACTCGATCTGTTCCGACGGCGTGACAGGCAGCGTCGGGTTGTCGGATTTACGCGGCACGGAACCGGTAATGGCCACGGCGATAACGGCTGGGCGCATGGGGATTTTCCTTCTTGTAACATCCCTCTCCGGGGACTGGTGCACTCAGAAAACGTTTCAGGTAGGCCGGATGACGGAGGGCAGGGCAGAAAAAACGGAGCCACTCTTCAAAGCCGCTCCACGATCGCGGCGATCCCCTGCCCTACGCCTATGCACATGGTCACCAGGGCACGCCGGCCTCCACGAGCCTCCAGCCCGCTGATCGCCGTCAGCGCCAGCCGCGCGCCGGACATTCCCAGAGGGTGTCCGAGGGCGATCGCACCACCATGGGGATTGACGCGCTCACAGGCATCATCAAGCCCAAGACGCCGCATGACCGCCAGAGACTGGCTGGCGAACGCTTCGTTCAGTTCGATCAGATCCATGTCATCGAGCGTAAAGCCGGTCCGGGCCAGCAGCTTCTGCACGGCGGGAACCGGACCGATCCCCATCACCGAAGGCTCGACCCCGGCGGCGGCCATGGCCACGATCCGTCCACGGGGCGCGAGGTTATGACGGCGCACACCCACCTCGCTGGCCAGAAGAAGAGCGGCCGCGCCATCGTTGACGCCGGACGCGTTGCCCGCGGTTACCGTCCCGCCCGTGCGAAATGGCGCTTTGAGTTTCGCCAGACCTTCCAGCGTTGTTTCCGGTCTCGGATGTTCATCTTCGGACACGACGGTTTCTGCTTTGCGGGTTTTCACCGTCACCGGCGTGATTTCACGCGCAAAATATCCCGCCACTCGCGCCTGTTCCGTTTTCCGCTGTGATCTGAACGCGAAAAGATCCTGATCCTCGCGGGAAATATCGTAACGGTCGGCGACATTTTCTCCCGTCTCAGGCATGGAATCACACCCCCATGCCTCACGCATCGCCGGATTGACAAAGCGCCAGCCAATCGTCGTGTCATACAGCTCCGCGTTGCGGGAGAAGGCTTCGGTCGCCTTGCCTGTCACGAAGGGAGCGCGGGTCATGCTCTCCACACCACCCGCCAGAACCAGATCCGCGTCGCCGGCCCGGATGGCGCGGGCCGCCTCTCCAACAGCGTCCAGACCGGAGCCACAGAGACGGTTTATGGTCGTGCCCGGTGTCCCGACCGGAAATCCGGCGAGAAGCACAGCCATTCTCGCAACATTGCGGTTATCCTCGCCCGCCTGGTTCGCACACCCCATGAAACAGTCGTCGAGTGCATCCCAGTCAACGGTCGCATTTCTCTCGCGCAGAACACGCAGAGGGTGCGCCGCAAGGTCATCGGCGCGAACATGACGGAGCGCTCCGGCGTAACGCCCGATCGGCGTGCGCGTGAAATCGCAGATATAGGCGTCACGCATATTCTTTTTCCTCGAAGAAGACCGGCGCTGCGGTCATCGCCTGCAATGCGTCCCGCGACAGGCCAGGCACCATCTCGCGCACGACGAAGCGATTATCCTCCACGTCCAGAACGGCGAGATTGGTGTAAATCCGGCTTACGACAGCCGGCGCGGTCAGCGGATAGGAGCAGGTTTCAACCAGCTTCGGCGCGCCTTCACGAGTGGTGTGTTCTGTCGCCACCCAGACGCGGCGCGCCCCGGCCGCGAGGTCCATCGCCCCGCCAACAGCGGGCGCGCTGTCCTGCGCGGACGTCGCCCAGTTCGCGATATCCCCGCCCGCTGAAACCTCAAACGCGCCAAGAATGCAAAGATCGAGATGTCCCCCGCGGATCATGGCGAAACTGTCCGCATGGTGAAAGAAACTTCCGCCGGGGCGCAGGGTGACATGCTGTTTTCCGGCATTGATCAGCCACGGATCAATATGCTCCGGATCAGGCGCGGGACCGAACCCCAGCACACCATTTTCGCTGTGAAGAAAGATCTCTTTCTCAGTCGGGATGGCGTCGGCCACCAGTGTCGGGATGCCGATCCCGAGATTGACATACCACCCTTCCGGAATATCGCGCGCAATCCGTTCGGCCATCGCCTTGCGGGACAGAGGTTTATAATCCGCCACGGTCAGACCTCCTCTTTTTTCAGATGAGCAGGCGCTGCGGCCTCACCATCGGGAATATGCACGACGCGGTGAACGAAGATCCCCGGCGTCACGATTGCTTCCGGGTCAAGCCCGCCCACCTCTGTCATGCCGCATGTCTGCACGATGGTGGTGCGGGCAGCCGTCGCCATCACGGCATTAAAATTCCGCCCGGTTTCACGATAGACGCAGTTGCCGATCCGGTCGGTCCGCCAGGCCTGGATCAGCGCCACATCCGCGCCGAGCGCCTGTTCCAGAACATAAAGACGTCCACTGAACTCC
Source organism: Acetobacter fallax (assembly GCF_011516735.1). GTDB lineage: Bacteria > Pseudomonadota > Alphaproteobacteria > Acetobacterales > Acetobacteraceae > Acetobacter > Acetobacter fallax. The sequence continues at coordinate 19,135 of NZ_WOSX01000020.1, forward strand.
CGCGTTTCCTTGCCTTTCGCGAGAATGGTGCCAACCGTCGTGGGGGTATAGAAGCCCGCGATCCCCGCTCCGGCCGCGCGAATGCGCTCCGCCAGCGTTCCCTGAGGCACGATTTCAAGTTCCAGAAGTCCTGCCCGAAACAGATCCTCAAAGACGACAGAGCCTGATGATCGGGGATAGGAGCAGATAATCCGTCGTACCCGCCCGGCGTCCAGCAGTTTCGCCAGCCCGACCCGTCCTGCTCCGGCATTGTTGGCAACAACCGTGAGATCACGCGCGCCCTGTTCGATCAGCGCCTCAATAAGAGCGTCCGGCTGCCCGACCGACCCGAACCCACCGATCATGACAACGGACCCGTCGGCAATGCCGCTGAGTGCCTCTGCTGTTGTCCCGACCTGCTTGTTGATCATGACCCCTCCACTAGTGTGCGCATATCGCACGTATGGGCGTATAGCGAATTTTATTGAGCACTTTCGGACAGAAGCAGGCAAGGCGGAACTTCATGCTCCCGATGTTGTGAATTTCTGGCCGAAGCCGATATTTTCCGAAACGATCATAAATTATGATGTGGCGTAAGAAGCGCGCGGCCCTGCTTGCCGCCGGACATGCCTCTGAGGCACAACAGCCTTATGAGCCGAGCAGATCCCGCCCCGCAGGATGAGTCCATTGAGAGCCGCGATTTCGTCACGGGTCTTGCGCGCGGCCTGGATGTCCTGCGCGTCTGCGCGGCATCCCCGGAAGGCCTCACGCTCTCAGACGTCGCCCGCGTCGTCGATCTTCCCCGTGCCGCCGTCCGCCGCTCGCTTCTGACCCTCGTCGCAACAGGGTACGTCACCCGCAGCGGTCGGCTGTTTCAGCCGACTCCGCGCGTGCTGGGGCTCTCCGCCCGCGTTGCTGACATGACGCTGCCCCGCCTCGCCCAGCCCGTTCTTGATGAACTCAGCCGGACGCTCGATGAAAGCGCTTCGCTGGCAACGCTGGACGGGCCGGACATTCTCTATATCGGACGGTCGGAAACGCGCCGTATTCTGTCGGTGGATCTGTCGGTCGGATCACGCCTGCCAGCCTGGTGCACCTCAATGGGCCGCATTCTGCTTGCCGCCCTGCCGCCAGGCGAACGCCAGTCGCATATTCCCACGATCCTGCCGGCCCGTACACCAAAAACCATTACCGATCACGCCAGACTCAGTGCCACGCTCGATGACATCGCGACCGCAGGCTATTGCATCCTTGAGCAGGAACTGGAGACGGGGCTCCGCTCCGTGGCGGCTCCTGTCCGCGATGGCGAAGGCCGTGTCGTCGCCGCCCTGAATGTCGGCACTCAGGCCGCCAGAACGTCACTCCGGGACGTGCGGCGTGTCATCGTCCCGGCCGTCGTCAGAGCAGCGGCGACACTGACGGAAGCCGTCAGATTACAGCGCCGCTCCTGATGCCATAACAGCAGGCGGACGGCTGTTGTGCCGTCCCCGCGCGTCTCTCACTCCACCGTAACCGATTTTGCCAGATTGCGCGGCTGATCGACATCCGTGCCCTTCAGCAACGCTGTCTCATAGGCCAGAATCTGCACGCCAATCGTCTGGATGATCGGCGTCACAAACGGATGAACCTTCGGCAGGGCGATGGTCTGCTCAGCAATCGCTGAAAGCCGGCCCGCCCCCGCCTCATCCGTGAAGGCCAGCAGCCGCCCACCCCGCGCCTTCGCTTCCTGAAGGTTGGACAGCGTTTTTTCAAACAATGCCCCCGAAGGAATGGTCGCGACAATCGGCACCGTCCGGTCGATCAGCGAGATCGGCCCGTGCTTCATCTCGCCGGCGGCATAGGCTTCAGCGTGAATATAGGAAATTTCCTTCAGCTTCAGAGCCCCTTCCATCGCCACCGGATACACGCTCCCGCGACCCAGATAGAGCACATCCCGTGCCTCAGCGACCACCTCAGCCATTTTCCGGATATCCGCCTGGCGTGAGAAAACTTCCTCAGCCCGGCCGGGAAGATCCAGAAGCGCCGTCACCAGTTCATCCTCACGCGCCGCGTCGATCGTTCCCCGCGCCCGTGCAATCGCGATCGTCAGACACGCCATAACCGTAAGCTGCGCCGTGAAAGCCTTTGTCGAGGCCACGGAAATTTCCGGACCCGCCACCGTGCCGAGCACAACGTCACTCTCGCGCGCCATCGTGCTGTGCTCCGCGTTCAGCACCGAAAGCACCGGAAGCCCGATCCCCTTCAGCGCCCGCAGAGCTGCAAGCGTGTCCGCTGTCTCGCCGGACTGGGAAATCAGCATCCCCAGAGATCCCGGCGTCAGAGGCGGATTGCGATAACGAAGCTCACTGGCCACATCAATATCAATCGGGAGCCGCGCGATTTCTTCCAGCCAGTAGCGCCCCACCATGCCGGCAAAATATGCCGAGCCACAGGCCGTGATCACACCACGCGGAATCGTCGCCAGATCGCACGGCATGTCCGGCAAGACCACTTTGCGCGTCGCCGGATCGATCATCCGCTGCAACGTCTGCCCGATCACCAGCGGATGCTCGTGCAGCTCTTTTTCCATGTAGTGCCGGTAACCATCTTTTCCGACAGCACCCGCAATCAGAGCCGTCGTCTGAATGGCCCGCTCAACAGGTTCGCCGTTCCGGTCAAAGAACTCCGCCTTCTCAGGCGTGATCACAACGCAGTCGCCATCATCAAGGTAAGCAATCCGACGGGTCAGCGGCGCCAGCGCAAGACTGTCCGATCCGAGAAACATCTCGCCATCACCAAAACCAGCCGCCAGCGGCGCACCATGACGCGCCCCGATCATCAGCCCCTCATAACCGGCAAAAATCATCGCAACAGCATAAGCGCCTTCCAGACGACGCAGCGTCGCAAAGGCCGCCGCGCGTGGCGACTGCCCCGCCGCCAGATAGAAATCGACCATCTGCGCAATGGTCTCGCTGTCCGTCTCCGTCTCGAAAACCTGACCGGCCGCTTCAAGCTCAGAGCGCAGCGCCTCGAAATTCTCGATGATGCCATTATGAACAATCGCAACCCGGCTCGTGCCATGCGGATGCGCATTGTTCTCGGTCGGCGCGCCATGCGTTGCCCAGCGCGTGTGACCAATCCCGGTCGTGCCATAAAGCGGCTGCGTTTCCAGAACCGCCGCGAGATTGTCGAGCTTGCCCGCCGCCCGCCGCCGCTCGATGCGTCCCTCGTTCAGCGTTGCAATTCCCGCTGAGTCATAGCCGCGATATTCGAGCCGCCGCAGTCCCTCGAAAACAACAGGCGTTGCAGGACGATGCCCGACGACACCGCAGATGCCACACATCAGCCCTGTTCCTTCTTCGCCCGGAGCGCCGTGCGGAACCGTGCCGCCCACCCCGGCTTGTTCACCTGCATGCCACGCGCAACAGCAAGCGCGTCAGGCGCGACGTCCTGCGTGATGACACTCCCGGCGGCGATCAGCGCGCCGTCACCAATCGTCACAGGCGCCACCAGAATAGAATCCGACCCGATAAAGGTGTTCTCGCCAATCGTCGTGCGATGCTTGAACACGCCATCATAATTGCAGGTAATCGTTCCGGCGCCGATATTACTTCCCGCGCCAATGCTGGAATCGCCAAGATAAGTCAGGTGATTCGCTTTCGCGCCAGCGCCAAGCGTCGTCCCCTTCAGTTCGACAAAATTCCCGACATGGGAGCCCTCGCCCAGCGTGCTCCCCGGCCGTAACCGCGCATACGGCCCCACCAGCGCGCGCGGCCCGACCTCACACCCCTCCAGATGACTGAACGCCCGGATCTCCGCCCCGCTCCGAACCGTCACACCAGGCCCGAACACGACATGCGGCTGAACCACAACATCCGGTTCAAGAAGCGTATCGAATGACAGGAACACCGTTTCCGGCGCCGTCAGCGTCACGCCAGCCAGCATCGCCTCATTCCGCAAACGCCGCTGCACGATCGTCTCGGCCTCAGCCAGTTCCACCCGCGAGTTGATCCCGCGCAATTCGCTCTCAGGTGCCTCGACAGCCCGGACAACAGCACCGTCGTTGCGGGCAATCGCCACAACATCGGTCAGATAATACTCGCCCTTCGCATTGGCATTCCCGACCCTGTGCAGCCATTTCCGGAAATGCCCGGCTTCCGCGCAGAGAACGCCGGCATTGCAGAGATCAACGTCCCGCTCCGCTTCCGTCGCATCCGCCCACTCGACGATTTTCTCCACAATGCCGTCAGAACCGGCGATCACCCGGCCATAACGCCCCGGATCAGCAGGGCGCATGGCCAGCAATGCAAGATCCGTCCGCTCCGCGCCTATACCGGCCCGGCGCGTGGCCAGAAGCCGCGACAGCGTCTCCGGCGTAATCAGAGGATTATCCGCATAAAGCACGGCAACATCGCCATCACCGAACAGGGCTTCGGCCTGAAGCGCGGCATGAGCCGTACCCAGCCGGTCATGCTGAACCACCGTCACATGCGGCGCCGCGAGTGTCACGACATCCTCCATGTCCGGCCCGATCACCACGACCACCCGGTCGAAGACACGGGCCGCGCTGGCGATCAGATGTGAGAGCATGGGCTGACCAGCAAGCGGCTGCATCGCTTTCGGCAACGCGGACCGCATCCGGGTGCCAAGACCCGCGGCAAGGAGGACAGCAGTGGACGAACAGGGAACCTGCGAATTTATCATGGTATTTTCTGCGGTAAGCCAGCGCCGGAACCCTGTCAAACCTCAGGGCTGCCCCAGGCTTTCACTTCGCGTTACGATGATTTTCCGGGCCTGTGACCAGAGAGGAATAAAGACCATGCGACTGGCCGTCTTCGATCTCGACGGAACCCTCGTCGACTCCCTCACCGATCTGGCCGACAGCGTCAACATCCTGCTCCAGGGTTACGGACTTCCGAAGCAGGATGCCGAAGCCGTTCGCGGCATGATCGGTGACGGCGTGGCAGCTCTCGTGGAACGCGCTCTCTTACGATCCGGTATGCCCGCCCCGGAAATCGACAGGACCGAAGCAACCTCCCGCTTCATGGACATCTATGGCCCGCGCGCCACCGAACACTCGCGCCTGTTTCCCGGCACCGGCACCGCTCTCACCCTCATGCGCGATCAGGGATGGACGCTGGCCGTCTGCACCAACAAACCCGTCACAGCCGCCCGCGCTATCCTCGACAGTTTTGGCCTGACGGACCTGCTCTCAGCCGTGAGCGGCGGCGATTCCTTTGCCACGCGCAAGCCCGATCCCGCTCCCCTGCTTGGCACCATCAGCCTCGCCGGTGGTGACCCGGGGCGCACCGTCATGATCGGCGATCACGCCAATGACATCCACGCTGCCACAAGCGCCGGAACCCGCTCGATCTTCGCCGGCTGGGGCTATGGAACCGCCACCTGTGCCGATGGCGCCACAGCCACCGCCACCCGGATCAGTGACGTACCGGACCTCGCGGCACATCTCCTGCCCGAAACCTCTTAATCTCTACGGAACCAGCGTCGGGTCCTTCGTCAGCAGCGCCGTCGCCTTGCCAATCTTCGGATGCTCCATCTCCACCCGCACCGCGACCGGGCCAAAGCCGGGAATCGTCTCAAACCAGATCGACCCGCCATGCTTCTCACGCAGCGTGGATGTCGTGTGGCCTTTGATGAATCCGGCGATCTGGCTACCCATGAAATCACAACGCAGCGCCGGTGCGCTCCATTCCTTCCGAACATCCGGCGGCGATTCCATGCCGGCACTATGCAGAGTCATACGTGTGAGCCGGATACCATCGAAAATATCGACGGTCCCGTCGCAGCGCCCCGTCTGACGCACCTGCGCCAGCACCTTCATCATCGTCCCGAGAATATCGACAGCCGCGTGACGCTGTTCTTCCGAAACCGGCTCGCGATCCGTCTCCGGCGGGTCCTGCAACACAACCTTCGGACCCGACGCCGGATACTCCATGATCACATGCCGTATCGCGTGCCGGCTCCAGCCCGTGCTGTCATAAAGCCGCGGATGCACGACACCGTTCTGCACACTTCCCTGCGCCAGGGTATGGATATTCATCCGCATGAACAGGCTGATCAGGCCGCCGGCATGAGCACTCATGCTGGCCTCGTAATGAGTCGAATCCAGCAGATAATCCGTGCCGATATCCAGCACCGCGAACCAGTGCGAATAAAGCGTGTAAGACAGATGCGTCTTTCCGGCGGGTAATCCACCAGCAACGCCCGCACTACCCCCCGCATCGCTTTGCGCGACAGCCTGCGCCTGAGCCGAAGCCATCCGGAACGCGCCAGTCAGCACGGAACCGGTCAGCACGGAACAGGATAGTAAGAGAAGAAACCGGCGGAACGGGCGAGGCGCCTGCTCCGCCCGACGATCGCGCAGGCCGGTCGTGCCTGCCGTCCGGGTGTTGACCTTTGTCATCCACCGGATTTCAGCACAGCAACGTGGAACACGGCAAGGCAGGTCAGGCCTGCCGGTCGCCCCGATACCCGAGCCGCCCTGACAGTTCCGCGGCGATCGAAACCACAAGCCGCGCCATGAGGTCACGCACCTCACCGGCATTCGCCGGCTTTGGCTGACTGATGCCAAGCCCCCCCGCCGTATGACCGCTCGAATCATGCACAGCCGCCGCAAAACACCAGACGCCGAGATGAATCTGCCCGTCATCCATGGCGTAGCCCTCATTCTGCGCCACCCGGATTTCCTCCATGATCTCTCCCGGCGTGATCGTGCTGTGCGGCGTCGATACAGGAGGCCAGGTCGCCAGAGGGTAAAGCGTCAGCCACTCCCGAAACGCCGCCCGGTTCATCGCGCTGAGCTGCGCCTTGCCGGTCGCTGTATAAACCGCCGGGAGATGCAGCCCGACGCTGTAATGCACGCCAAGCCCCCGCTCGCTTGCCCGGCTGGCAAGATAGACAACCTCATCACCATCCAGGGTGCTCAGACTGACCGTGTAAGGCGCCAGTTCCGGATGGGCTCCCACCACATGATGAAACGCGCCGATCAGATCCTGACGGGAGCTGACATGCGCCGCCCAGTCCAGCAGACGCGGCCCGAGCCGGTAGCCGGAAGCGTGCCCCGCCGCGTGCTCCAGCAGACCGAGTTCCGTCATCACGCCGATCAGCCCGTGCGTCGAGCTACGCGGTAACGCAAGCAGGCGCGCGATCTCCGCGGCATTGGGAGGCGTCTGCTGCAATCCGACAAGATCAAGGATTTTCACCGCACGCCGCAGCGCCGGAACGGATTCGTTGTCTTTCGTCGTTGTCACCAGATGTTCGTCCTTGACGCAGCCCGCGAGAATCGCCTATATCCGAGATACGGGATCGTGTTCAATATAATGAACAATAAGAAACTGAACACGGTCTCGTTGTTTCCTCATAAAGAGGCCCTGATCTCCTCCGGTCTGCCAGGATAATCAGACATACTCCCGGTTCGCCTCGTTCAGAGAAACGATCAGCAAATTCCGGCGCAGACGCTCTTTCCCGCCCTTTCATGAAATGATGATACCGGCCCCCGCCCTTCAGCCGGCGGCAAGCCCGATCTGCTTGATGTCATGGAACTTAAGCTCGGGATTCATCTCCTCGGTCCGCCGCATCATAAACGCGGAACTGGCGAGAAACACCGGATCTCCATCCAGATCATCGGCCATCGATGACCGGTTCGTCTGCGCGAACATATCCAGCCTGTCCCGATTTCCCGTCACCCAGCGCGCCAGTGAAAACGGTGTGGAATCAAAGCCGATGCCAACGCCATACTCGCCCTTCAGCCGGGCCTGGAGCACATCAAGCTGAAGCGTTCCAACCACGCCCACAATCGGCTGCGCGCCATCCTGCGGCCGGAAAAGCTGCACCACGCCTTCCTCAGCCAGTTCCGTCAGCGCCTGACGCAGCTTCTTGGCTTTCATCGCATCGTCCAGACGAACACGCCGCAAAATCTCCGGCGCAAAGTGCGGCACACCCGTGAAGCGAATATCCTCGCCTTCCGTCAGCGTATCGCCAATCCGCAGCGTGCCGTGGTTCGGAATCCCAACCACGTCGCCCGCAAACGCTTCCTCGGCGATCTGCCGGTCCCGCGCAAAAAAGAACTGAGGCGTGTGCAACGCAAATCCCTTGCCCGTGCGCGTATGATGCAGGCGCATCCCGCGTGACAACCGGCCCGAGCACACACGCGCAAACGCAATGCGATCCCGATGATTCGGGTCCATATTGGCCTGAATCTTGAACACCAGCGCCGTCATGCCGGGTTCGTCAGCATGAACCATGCGCGTCTCCGTCGCCTGGTCACGCGGCGACGGACCAAACGCCACCAGCGCGTCCAGAAGATCGGTCACGCCGATCTCCTTCATCGCACTGCCGAAGAACACGGGCGTCAGATGACCCGCGTCAAAGGACTCCCGGTCAAATTCCGGCAGCGCCGCGTCGATCAGCTCCAGATCCTCGCCAAGCTGAACCATGCGCGGGTCAGACTGCTCAAGCGGCTTCGTCGTATGCAGTTCGCGGGTCCGCAGATCATAAGTGCCGACAAAAGTCGCGGCCCGTCCGACAGGCCATGTCGCCGGCGTCGTATCCAGCGCCAGAGACGACGAAATCTCGTCCAGCAGCGCAAACGGGTCCTGCGACTCACGATCCATCTTGTTGATGAACGTCACAATCGGAATGTCCCGCATCCGGCAGATCTCGAACAGCTTGCGCGTCCGGTCCTCAATGCCCTTCGCCGCGTCAATCACCATCACAGCGGAATCAACGGCCGTCAGCGTGCGATAAGTGTCTTCCGAGAAGTCCTCGTGGCCCGGCGTATCGAGAAGATTGAAAACGCAGCCGCCATATTCAAACGTCATGACGGAGGTCACGACCGAAATTCCGCGATCCCGCTCAATCCCCATCCAGTCAGACCGTGTGCGCCGTCGCTCGCCCTTCGCACGCACATTCCCCGCAAGCTGAATAGCCCCGCCCGCGCGCAGAATACGCTCTGTCAGCGTCGTCTTGCCGGCATCCGGATGGGAGATGATCGCAAATGTGCGACGACGTGCAATCGCCTTGCGGATCTCGCCCGGGGTCTCAACCGATGCGGATGCGGTCTGAGTGTCTGTCATGGCGGTATTCATCCTGCGATGGACGGGCGATGGGCAAAGGCACGAAACTCACGCCCTGAAAACGAGAACGCCGGACAGAGAGAGACTCTCCGCCCGGCGCCAGAACGGACCCGGCTGGTAAACAGCCGGGCAGTCTCGCAGGATTTAGCGCGAGTAGAACTCGACCACGAGGTTCGGTTCCATCTGCACCGGATACGGCACATCGGACAGACCAGGACCACGCAGGAACGAGCCTTTCATCTGGCGATGATCGACTTCCATATATTCCGGAACGTCACGCTCGCTGGACTGAGCAGCATCCAGAACGGCAGCAAGCTGCTTGGACTTCTCGCGGACTTCAATCACGTCACCTTCGCGAACGAGGTAAGAAGGAATGTTCACCTTCTTGCCGTTCACAAGGATATGGCCGTGGTTGATGAACTGGCGGGAAGCGAACGGCGTGATCGCGAATTTCAGGCGATACACAACCGCGTCCAGACGACGCTCCAGCAGGTTGATGAGGTTCTCGGAGGTATCGCCCTTGCGACGCACCGCTTCCTCATAATACTTGCGGAACTGCTTCTCGCTGATATTGCCGTAATAGCCCTTCAGCTTCTGCTTCGCCATCAGCTGGACGGAGAAGTCCGAAGGCTTGCCCTTGCGGCGCTGGCCATGCTGACCAGGACCATAGTCACGACGGTTGACCGGGGACTTCGCACGGCCCCACAGGTTGACGCCAAGACGACGGTTAATCTTGTATTTGCTCTCAAGGCGCTTGCTCATAGTGCGCGCTCTGCTTTCATCTTTTGCGACGCAGCGCGGACATCGTCCCCGCTCACACGCAGTGGCACCGGTAGTCCCTGACCAGAATGGTTCAGAGCGGGCGCGTTCCGTATTACCGGCCCCGGGGAGCATGATACCCGCTGGGCCGGCCGGTCCGTCCACTTTCCCGGCAATGGGCCGCGCCTATAAGTCAGGATGTCTTTTCTGTCAATTCCGGAGCCACCTCATTCCCGAGAACCAGAGCGATCAGCCCCGGAAAACGGCCCTCCAGATCATCATGCCGGAGAACATTGATGTGCTCCGTCCCCTGCGTGGTCGTCCGTACCAGTCCGGCTCCGCGCAGCACCCGAAAATGATGAGACATCGTCGAACGGGGCCGGTCCGCGCTCAGAGCCGCGCAGTTCAGTGGCCCCTTCCGTGCCAGCATGCGGACAATATCCAGCCGGATCGGATCCGAAAGCGCATGAAACACCGCACAACTCTCCACGGCGTCGATGGCCGGATGTGTATAACGTTCCATAACCTCCGCCTCTTTATCGGGGCGCCTCTCGCCATGACCATCAGAGTATGACGAAAGAGGCCCGTCGCGGCGAGACCATCATGCCCTGTTGCGACGCACAGATTTGAAGTTCGACAAAATACGAACTATAAAACCCGGCGTATCGACACTCACGAAAGGGCTGCATTGCATGACCTCTCTTTTTGATCCCATCCGCATAGGCGCCATCACTGCGCCAAACCGCATCGTCATGGCACCCCTGACCCGGGGCCGCGCCACCCGCACCCATATCCCAACTCCGATCATGGCGGAGTATTACGGCCAGCGCGCCAGTGCCGGACTGATCATCTCCGAGGCAACCGGCATCAGCCGGCAGGGTCTCGGCTGGCCCTACGCCCCCGGCCTCTGGTCAGACGAACAGACCGAAGCGTGGAAGCCAGTCACGCAGGCCGTCCACGAAAAAGGCGGTCGCATCGTCGCCCAGCTCTGGCACATGGGTCGTCTCGTCCACTCTTCCGTCACCGGGCAACAGCCCGTCTCCTCCTCTCCCGGCACCGCCCCGGGCGAAGTCCATACCTACGACGGCAAACGCCCCTATGAGGAAGCCCGCGCCCTCCGCCTCGATGAAATCCCTGGCCTGCTGGAAGACTATGAACGCGCAGCCCGCAACGCGATGGCAGCCGGCTTCGACGGCGTGCAGATCCACGCGGCGAACGGCTATCTGATCGATCAGTTCCTGCGCAACGGCGTCAACCACCGCGACGATACCTACGGTGGATCACCCGAAAACCGCATCCGGCTTCTGCGTGAAGTCACCGAAAAGGTCATCGCCACCATCGGCGCGGATCGCACGAGCGTCCGCCTCTCCCCCAATGGTGATTCACAGGGCGCCGATGACAGCGATCCCGCCGCCGTCTTCATCCCCGCCGCCAGAATGTTGTCCGAACTCGGAATCGCGTCCCTGGGCCTGCGCGAACCAGGACCCGCCGGAACCTTCGGGTCAACCGATGTCCCGAAACTGTCGCCGCAAATTCGCGAGGTGTTCGACCGGGTTCTGATCCTGAATTCGGATTACACACCTGAAGCCGCGGAAAAAGCCGTCACGTCAGGCCTCGCCGACGCCATCAGCTTCGGACGCCCGTTCATCACCAACCCGGACCTGCCTTATCGCATCAGGGAAGGTCTCCCGCTCACAGAATCGAAGAGCATGAAGTTCTGGTATTCTCAGGGAAGCGAAGGCTACGTGGATTACCCTGCCGACGCCGGCTGATATAAAAAAAGGAAGGACTTTAACAGTCCTTCCCCCTGACAAGACGTCAGATCAGCCCCGGATCAGGACGCGCCTGAATCAGGACGCGACAGCCTCGGATTCGGTCGATTCCTCGCCATACCCCTCGCCCTGCTCTTCACCAGGTCCGGATTCGTTATGCTGAGGCTGATAGACCGGCCGTGATCGCGCAACCCGTTCCTGCCTCTCAGCCTGCGCCTGCTGCGCCGCCTGATTCATGGCGTTCAGAATACGGAAGTAATGTTCCGCATGCTGGAAGTAAGCCTCAGCCGTCACACGATCGCCACCTGAGGTCGCGTCCCGTCCCAGCTGGAGATACTTTTCAAATAGTTGCTGCGACGTGCCGCGAATACGAACCTCGGGGCCGTTACTGTCGAACACATGGTTCCGGTTCAGCGGAATCTGACCATTGTGATGGCGTGTCCCGCCTCCGCTGCTGCCGCTGCTCCCATTGCCCCCAGGCCTGTGATTACGGCTGCGTGTGCGTTTCATATTCATGGTGTTGCCACGACACTTTCCTGTCTGTACGCAGCCAGCATACGCTTGAACTGTTTTGCTGGCTGATATCTCGAAACCTGTGTTTTTCAGAGTTCAGGCTCGGCGCGATCACAAAAGCAAATCGCTGACACAGGCCTTTCTGGTCGCCACTGATGTCTGGGGCAGTTGCTATCAGGCTGCTTACAACCCGATCCGCCGGCAGAAACGTCAGGCGTTCCGGGAGTCTTTGGAGCACAGGCTGGCCACCAGCGCAAGCACAGATATGCTTTCTGTTATGATGAACTGGCGAAGCAGATGCCATTACATGACAAAGACCACTGCCCGCGGATGCCCGCCAGCATCGCAACGCACATCCTCCACCCGCAATCCTGCCGCCCGGCCAAGCGCCGGAACCGTCTCGTCCTGCCCGATTCCGATCTCGAAAATCCCCACTCCGCCCGGGGCCAGCAACCGGCGCAATGCCGGAACCAGAATACGATAATCATCAAGCCCGTCCGCACCGCCATCCAGCGCACTCACCGGCTCATAATCAGCAACATCCCGCATGAGACCAGGAATATCCCCGCTGGGAATATAAGGCGGGTTGGATAAAACCACATCAAACCTGGCTGAAATCGCATTATCCCATCGTCCGGCCACAAAAGAACACCGATCCGACAGACCGTTCGCGCGGGCATTCGCAGCAGCGAGAGCGACCGCCTGCGGAACACGGTCCACACCAAGACCAGTCGCAAGCGTGTATTCGCTCAGCGCCGCAAGAAGCAGGCAGCCCGTTCCCGTCCCCAGATCAAGAACGGACCGCACGCTTCCCCGATCAGGACGCTGCGCCAGAAGAGCTTCGATCAGCGTTTCGCTGTCCGCGCGCGGAATGAGCGTGTCAACCGAAACCGCCAGATCCAGCGTCCAGAATCCGGTCCTGCCCGCCAGATGCGCCACCGGCTCACCCCGCGCGCGTCGGGCCACAAGCTCTGAAAACGCCCCCGCATCTTCAATCGCAGCATCGCCATGGCCCAGTTGCCACCCGGTCGTCATGCCATACGCAATCTCAAGAAGCAGACGCGCTTCCCGACGCGCGCCCTCGATCCCCGAAGCCGCAAGCTCTCCGGTACCCCACGCAATAAAACCGGCAACTGTGCCGGACGATGGCGGGCGCGCTATAAAAGACTCACTGATCATGGCCAGCAGCAGAAACGGAGTCATCATGCTCCTGTCAACGCTCAGTATTGTCAGCAACATGGCCGCAAGGGTGCGGTTTCCGGTTCTGGCCAGACACGCAACAGGTTATAATCATCCTATGATCAAGACGTACAGTGTTGCCGGACGCCGCCTCGCCGCGCTCTCAGCAATCCTCCTCCCGCTCGGAACAGCCTGCGCCACGCCCGCCCTGGCCGGGCAATTCGTTGTCGTTGACGAAAAAGCGCCGCAGGAAATTTCCGAGGTATCGCGCCTTTATGTGGATGGCGAACTCGCCGCCACCTTCATTCTCGACAGCGACACCACGCGAAAGGCGGAAACCATCCAGACCGTGGCAGGTCGTGTCGAACACACCTACGCCCTGTGCGGAGAAATCGTCATCCGTACTCCGGAAGGCAAAACCGAAACACACAATGTCAGCAGCGCCGGCGTCCTGCATAATCCGGACGGTCACGTCTTTCAGGCTCTGGGCTCAGCGAATTTCACCGATTTTTATCTGATCGATCCGAACGACCCGGATGTGGCCCGGCATCACCCCGGTCACGGCGAAGCCTGCGTCGTCGCAACGAGCTGAAGCCGCCGCACCGGACTGCAAAAAAAAGCCTCAGCCCGCCGCCTCCAGATAAGCCGGCAGAACCTCATCCGTCGGCCCGTCCATGACCACCCGGCCCTGCTCCATCCACAGCAGCCGCGTACACCACTTCGCAACGACCTCGGGCATGTGAGAGGACACGACAAGAATTTCAGCCCCTTCGACCAGCCCGGCAATCCGCTGCTCCGCACGCTGCATGAAGGAGGCATCTCCGGCCATGAACCACTCGTCCATGATCAGAATCTGCGGCATGATCGCCGTCGCCAGCCCAAAGGAAAGCCGCACGCCCATGCCGGAACTGTAAGTCTTCAGTGGCAGATCCATGAAAGAGCCCAGATCGGCGAACGTCTCAACATCCTGTTCCACCTCGGCAAGGGCTTTCCCGGAAAGCCCGAAGAAAAGCCCCCTCAGCCGGATATTCTCGCGTCCCGACAGCTCCGGATTCATCCCAAGCGACGTATCCAGCAACGTGCCAATCCGGCCCCGCACCAGAACACAGCCTCCAACAGGCTCATAAATCCCGGCCAGAGCCCGAAGCAGCGTCGTTTTGCCCGCCCCGTTGCGGCCTATCAGCCCCAGCCGCTCTCCGGGCTGCAGCGAAAAACTGACATTCTTCAGCGCCTGAACCGTCACCCGGTTTCGGTTGTCCTGTGCAAACCGACCTGAAAGCTGGCGCCCCATCACTCCGCCCAGCGTCTTCTTCAGACTGCGCGCATCACCGTGATAAAGCGGAAAAGAGATTGTCAGATCTGAAACATCAACGCCTGCCATCGCCGCTTACACCCAATAAGCCAGCCGCGCGCGCATCCGCGCAAACAGCAGAAATGATACAACCCACAGCACAATGCTGTACAGAACCGCCACCAGCCAGATCGAAGGCCGCACAGGTGTTCCCATGAACGGACCCCGGACAATCTCGATCATCGGATAACACGGGTCGAACAGCAGATACTGGCGCCCGGTGTAAATCAGGTCGGGCTTCCACAGAACCGGCGTGATGAAGAACAGAATCTGCATCACACTCCCCATCACCGGCGGTATGTCGCGAAACCGGGCCCCCAGAACCCCCATCAGCAGAGTGATCGCATAGAGATCGGCCGCCCACAGTCCGAGACCGGCCGGAATCTGCCAGTTCAGCGTCGGTTCAATACGAAAAATCACGAACACAAGCGCAATCACGCCAACACTGTGCAGAAACGTCAGAAAATTCCGCACCGTGACCCGCAGCACATGCACGCTGAACGGCATCCGTACCGCATGGATCAGCCCCGCCGATCTGGTAAACGCCGCACATCCCTCAGAGACCGTGCTGTTCAGATACGCCCACAGAATCAGAGAAAAAGACAAAAACGGCAGATAAATCCGTAGTTCGATATGAAACAGCGTTGCATAGAGCACGCCCATCGACCCGACCAGAATCGCCGTCGAAATCGTCATCCAGAACGGACCAAGCATCGACCCGCGATAGCGCAGTTTGATATCCAGCCAGCCCAGCATCCAGCCCAGCCTGAACAGCCCCAGACCCTGCCGGAAGTCCCGCATGGCATGAATGATATGAGCAAGCCCTTTCTCAGGCCGCAGCTCAAGAACAGGCTCCGGCCCCTGCGCCGCGAGCGCAGCCCGCAGTTCCGGCTCGTCCATGACAGCCGACGCAGACGCTCCGGCTCCCGCCAGACCCTCGTTTTCAGCTGCCCCGATCTCCGGTCGTTCGTTCCTGTTCATGCCAGCGCGATAGACAAGCCGACCAGGAATCGCAAGCGCCGCCCCATCAGGCACGCTCCTCCGCCAGCAGTGCCAGCGAAAGCAATGCCGGACTGGCCCGCTCGCCCAGCGCCCTGATCGCCGCGATGCCAAACCAGTCCGCCTCAAGCGCGTCATCGGCCGCAAGCGGCGGCGGCAAAGCCGCCGGATCAGCCACGTGGCACCGCACCGCAACGATCAGATAGTGAAACCGCAGAACCCCGTCCCCGTCGCGATGGATAGAGTCAAAAACCGAGAGCACATCATCGCCCCGGGCCTCGATCCCGGTCTCCTCCGCAAGCTCCCGCGCCGCCGCCGCCAGCATCTCCTCGCCCGGTTCAATCTTTCCACCCGGAAAACCCCACAACCCCGCATCCGGCGGATTGGCGCGACGAACCAGCAGAAAGGCTCCGTCACTTTCCCGCTTCAATACAGCAAGAACGCCCCCGCGCGGGCCTGAAATACTCATATCACCTCAGTCACTCTCAATTTCGTCCAGTCTGTCCAGATCACGCAGTCCCGGAAACAGACGCATCCACAGCACCGTTACGATCAGCGTGCCGACCCCTCCCAGAACAACAGCCGGCACCGCGCCTATGGCACTGGCCAGCATGCCGCTCTCAAATTCGCCAAGCTGATTGGACGATCCGATAAACAGCATATTCACCGCCGAAACGCGGCCCCGCATCTCATCCGGCGTCCCAAGCTGCACCAGCGCGCCCCGGACCATCACACTCACCACATCCGCCGCCCCGAGCACCATCAATGCGAACACCGACAGTGGAACCGAGTGTGACAGACCGAATACGATCGTCGCCACACCAAAAATCGCCACGCTCAGAAACATCACCCGGCCCGCACGGCGATTGAGCGGCCACCGCGTCAGGATCGCCGCCATCAGCACCGCCCCGATCGCCGGTCCAGCCCGCAGCAGGCCAAGTCCGATGGAGCCCGCATGCAAAACCGTGTCCGCATAAAGCGGCAGCAATGCCGTCGCCCCACCCAGCAGAACCGCAAACAGATCGAGCGAAATCGCTCCCAGCATCGCCGGCTTGCGCCGCAGGAACGCAATGCCACCAAAAACGGATTGCAGCGTCACCGGCTGCTTTGGCCGCGCCGTGAATCGCAACTGCATCAGCCCGGTCGCCACAGCCGAAGTCCCGAACGCCACCGCACAGAGCGCGTAACAGATATCCGCGCCGAGCCCGTATAACACACCGCCCAGAGACGGCCCGGCAATGGACGCCACCTGAAACAGTGAAGACGACAGCGCCGCCGCTTTCGGAAACAGCGCCGCCGGCACCAGCGACGGAAGAAAGGTCTGCTGCGCAGGCATCTCGAACGCGCGGCAGGCCCCAAACACCATCACCATAGCATAAATGCCCCACGGACCGAGAACATGCTCGAAAGAGGCCACCGCCATCACGGCAGCCGAACATGTCTCGATCAGCTGGCAGGTCATCACAATACGACGCCGGTTAAAGTGATCCGCAACATGGCCCGCCGGAAAAATCAGCGCCACCATCGGCAGAAACTGCATCAGCCCGACAAAACCGAGAGCCGCCGCGCTATGTGTCAGTGCATAAATCTGCCAGCCCACGGCCACGGCCTGAACCTGCGAGGAAAACGCCGCCACATTCCGGCCTACAAGACAGGCCAGAAGGCCCGGCTGGCGAAGCAGGGCCGTTTCAGTGATCGTTTGCTGAGACATGCCGCCGTCTCTAGCAGGCCACAGGCTTCCTGACACGGGGGAGACGGATCAAAGGCAACACCAATCATGATCCGCGTTGCAAATGAACCACCGGAAGGGCAATACGACCCTTTATTATCCCCGCATGAACGGCCCTGAGCCGCGCTTCAGAGACCAACGGAAAGGCTTCGGCAAAAGTTATGGCGACCAATTACGCAACAGTGACATGGGACCAGCTCCACCGCGATGCCCGCCTCCTCGCCGAGAGCCTCATGCCACGCGGTCCGTTTAAGGGAATCGTCGCCGTCACCCGCGGTGGCCTCATCCCCGCCGCCATCATCGCCCGCGAACTGGACTGCCGTCTGATCGAAAGCATCTCCGTCGTCACCTATCATAATGAGGAAGAAAAGAGCGAACCGACGATCATCAAAGACGCCGAAGCCGCCGGAGACGGCACAGGCTTTCTCATCATCGATGATCTGGTCGATTCCGGTATCACTGCGCAGGTCGTCCGCAAGCGCCTGCCAAAGGCCCTCTTCGCCTGCCTTTACGCCAAACCCAGCGGCAAGCCTTTCGCCGATCTCTTCGTTGTCGAGGTCCCGCAGGACACCTGGGTGCTGTTCCCATGGGATACGGCCCCGCTCTTCGTGCCTCCCCTCGCCCGAAAATCCACTCTCCCGACGGAATAAAAATCAAAAGCCGGCGCGGTCACCCTCTGCCTTCCGCGGGCAAGGCTCTCTTGTCGTTGCGTATTTATCTGTTATTTTTCAAATGACTGGAAGAATTTCGGGCTCTGCCCGAACCCGGAAGGGGTCGCGGACCCCTTCACCCCAATCTGTTGATCAATAAGCAGGTTTCCAAAGGTCTGCGACCTTTGGTGGGTTCCAGGGCAAAGCCCTGGGAAGGAGCCAACACTTAATGACAACAGAGCCTTTGGCAGGCACGGTTCGAAGTAGTCAGATCTGCGCGATCCCGGCTCCGTAACCAGGCAACCGTCTCCCCTGAGCCGACACCGGCAGAGTCAGTGCAGCACTAACCCCAAAACCACTGCATCCTGCCCGGCCACCCGACTGTTAGCAGGAGCCCTGCGCCCTGCTCAGCACCGTGAAAAATACCCTGACGACGAAAACACCGCCCCATGCGTGATCCCATCTTCGGTCCGGACAATGTCCTTCCCGACGTCACCGCCAGCGGATCGCACGCCCTGCACTGTCACAGACAACGCCGGCACCCCCAACGATGGCGCCCCGGACTCCCCCTGATCATCGATATCGCCAGCATACCGGAAATCCCGCATGTTCCCGGTTTTCATCAGCACCGGCATCAAGCCCGCCGCACCCTTCCCGGATCTGGCCTCTCCCTGCGAGCCAGTCACCCGAATCGTACCGTAACCGCCCTGACCCACGACAAATCCACCGGCCTGAGCGCATGCGAAACATACAGGGATGCAGCGCAAACAGCCCTTTCCTGTCCAAACAGCAATTTTTGCACCGCATCAACGAATTGGGACTTGCCAGCGAGGCATGAGCTACTTAAACACCGCACCTGTGTCGGGGCGTAGCTCAGCCTGGTAGAGCGCCTGCTTTGGGAGCAGGATGTCGCAAGTTCGAATCCTGTCGCCCCGACCATTTCGATACGATGACGTGACTGCAGCGGAGACAGCGAGCATGACGGCACGGATCTACAGACAGCCTAAGGCCGCCGGTCAGTCAGGCTTTCACGGAACCCATACCTGGATCCTTGATTACGGGCAGTCCGCTCAGCGGAACCCGGATCCTCTGATGGGCTGGACCGGAAGCAGTCGCGATACGCAGTCGCAGGTTCGTTTGCGTTTTGACAGCAGCGATGACGCCGTGGCTTACGCCAGAAAACACGCTATCCCATATGACCTCGAACAGCCTCCGGCTCCGCATGTTCGCAAGCCAAAGGTCTATGCCGACAATTTCGCCGTGAACCGCGTCGAGAACTGGACGCACTGATCCGCGATTGCCGGCCCGTATAAGACCTCTTGTCTTTCCGGTCGGAACCCCCGATAAAAGCCCCGCACGGGCCGAAAGGCCCCGCTGCGCGCCCTTAGCTCAGTTGGATAGAGCAACAGCCTTCTAAGCTGTGGGTCACTGGTTCGAATCCAGTAGGGCGCGCCAAAATCACTTATAAATCAACGAAAAGCCCATCTTTGACGACTGGTCAGGGCTAATTGTCGTAAGCAACAGCTTTTCCAAATAAGCACAGTCTAAACACACAGGACATGGTCAACAGCGGATCGCGTCTGCCTCCTGTGACCCCCTCATACCGTTACGTGCGACTTCGTCAGTAATCCTGTGCCGTCGACAGGAGGATAATTTTCTGCTGTAGTTTTGCACTGTTTACTACGTCCGAAAGATCAGATTTTACTATCATTCAGGTCCTGCCCCGGAAATCTTCGGAATTTGG
Source organism: Acetobacter fallax (assembly GCF_011516735.1). Taxonomy (GTDB): domain Bacteria; phylum Pseudomonadota; class Alphaproteobacteria; order Acetobacterales; family Acetobacteraceae; genus Acetobacter; species Acetobacter fallax. Next base: position 38,884 of record NZ_WOSX01000020.1, read on the forward strand.
AAATAATGACCAGTATTTGTTCAAAGTCTGAATTCGACGATATTCTTCAGGAAATCGGAGAGGGTGTCCCTGACAGTGTCCAGTATACAAAAATGTCGGAAATGATACTTGAAGTTCCGGAATCAAGTGCTCTGACCGGCATGAATCCATTTTTGCCAGACTACAAAGAAGCCGCGATGGAGCTATACCTTCTGCTGCGCGGACGACAGGATCAGGGATATCAGCCGGACCGTGACGAAGCGACACCCCATGTTCTGCCGGAAAACATCTGGTCCGGATTAGCCCCATGGGGATTCAGAGACGCCCGGCTCGTATCCGAACATCTCTACTCATGGGGCCACATCTTTGCCCATCTGGATCTCGAACCCGGAGGCTCCGTTCTCGAATATGGCCCCGGCAGCGGGCAAATGATCCTTATGCTCGCACGAATGGGATACAAAGCATTCGGCGTCGATATCGGGAAAATGGCCATAGACGGCATAAACGCACAGTCGTCCCATCTCAATCTGTCAGTCGATGTCGAATGCGCGGAATTCGGAGAAGGCTTTGAGGGACAGAAATTCGACCGCATCATATTTTATGAGGCCTTTCATCACGCGTTCAATTTCGATGATCTTCTGATCCGCCTGCATGATCGCCTGAACCCCGGCGGACGCATCATCCTGTGCGGCGAGCCAATCGTGCCACACACAACACCCGGCATCCCTTTCGCCTGGGGACCACGCCTTGATGCTCTCTCCGTTTTTTGCATGCGGCGGTTCGGATGGATGGAACTGGGATTTACCCACGATTATTTCATGAAAATAGCCGGAATTACAGGCTGGTCCGCAACCCATTACCCCTTCGCGCAATGCGGCAGAGCGGCCGTCTATGTTCTCGAAGAAACGCCGGTCAGATCGTCCGCGGCAAACTATCTTCTCGAAAATGCCCGTCTCAAAGCAGCCCTTCAGGACAAGACAAACACCCTGGCCTCGATGTACCAGTCAACATCGTGGAGAGTCAGCAAGCCGCTACGTGATATCAAAAAACTTCTTCGGAATATCAGGTGATTTTAAAAAATGATATCTCTGTCCGCCGCCAGCCCGCGGACAGGGCCATTTTTCACCCTCACGCAACGTCCTCAATTCGCAACGTCGTGACATGCTGCCGGTCATCCACCAGCACAATTCCCGACAAAGTCAGCACGCCGCCCGCATCCCCGAACTGAAGCGTCAGCAGCCCGTCCGACATCCGGTCCGTCTTCGCCAGAGACATCTGCAACATGCCCGGACCGCGTTTCACCGACGTCACCGTCACGCCCCCGCTGAGCCGGACCGGTCGGGCCAGCAACAGCCCCAGCGGCGTGTGCGACAGCCCCATCCGCGTCACCGCCCCGTTCTGCGGGTTGGTCAGCACCAGATGCCCGTCACCCGCCACCAGGGTCATCCCGCGCGGCACCGTGTAGTCCAGCCGGAACCGTCCCGGCGCATAACTCATCACGCCGGAACCGTGCCCGCCATCAATAAAGGCCTGCTCAAACAGGAGCCGCAATGACGTCAGCCCGTTAAAATACGCCTCAACCCGCGCCACATCACGCTGATCCTCACCGGAGAGCAGGCCCGTCCCCGACCGGGCACAGGCCGCCAGAGCCAGGCCAGCCAGCAACGCGGCCCGGCGTGACAACACCCGTGTCATCGGGCGGCCGCTTCCGCAGGCGTCCGCAACGACAAAGCCAGCGCATGCAGCCCGTCAGCAAATTCCGGATCAAGCAGGCTATGCACCATGCGCGACCGCGCCACACGGGAGATCCCGTCAAACGCGTCGCTCACAACCGTCAGCCGGAAATGCGTCTCCGCAACCCCTTCCTGCGGCCCGCGAGGACGCCCGATATGCCCCGCATGACGGTCACTCTCATCCATAATCTCAAGCACCACCGGAGACAGTTTCTCCTCAAGCAGCGCCTTCACACGTTGCGCACGTGGTCCCGTTGCCTCTGCAGCCATACAAGCGGTCCTCTCAGATCATCGGGTCATTCACGCCGAAATGCCTCTTGCGCAGTCCCCTCAGCGGCACACATAACAGGTCACATGAGGAGACGAAACACACGCCACCGGGCCTTCGATCCCGATCCGGACGCGCCGCGGCAGTGCTGCGACGCACCCGGCTGCGATGAGGAGGCGGGCTACCGCGCACCCCGCTCACGTACGACACTGAACGACTATTTCTGGTTCTGCCTCGAACACGTCCGCGAGTACAACGCCCGCTGGGATTATTACAAAGGGATGAGCGCGGCACAGATCGAGGCCCAGCTACGCTCCGATGTCTCCTGGGATCGCCCCTCCTGGAAGGCTGGCCATGTCGGCCGTCAGCCTTTCAGCGAGGAAGACGTGCTCGACCCGCTGGATATACTCAACGCGTCCCGGGCTGATCGTGCGCGGCGTCATCGCAAGGCCCGTGAGCCCCGGACGCCCGAACCGCTGCGCGAACCGCTCAGCACAATGGGGCTGAACTGGCCTGTCTCTTTCGAGGAAGTGAAAATACGCTACAAAAACCTCGCCAGAAAACACCATCCCGATATCAACCATGGTGACCGGGACGCGGAAGAAAAACTGAAGGTCATCAACGTGGCCTACTCTGCCCTGCGCGCCCATTTCGCTTCCAACAGCGACGACGGTCTCGAAAAGTCAGCCTGATCGTGGCAGAGTCTGCCACACCATAATGAAACGGACACATCATGAGCGAAGCGAGCGACGAACTGATCCCAACATCCGCAATCTCGGTCCCGGATCTCAAAGTCTCCGCCCGTGACGTTTTCGGCATCGACACCGACCTGAAAGTCCCGGCCTTTTCAGTCCGCACCGAACATGTGCCTGAAATCGACACGTCCTACGTGTTCGATCATGACACCACACTCGCCATCCTCGCCGGCTTCACCTTCAACCGCCGCGTCATGGTCCAGGGCTTCCACGGCACCGGAAAATCCTCGCATATCGAACAGATCGCCGCCCGCCTGAACTGGCCCTGCGTGCGCATCAACCTCGATAGCCACGTCTCGCGCATCGACCTCATCGGCAAGGACGCCATCGTCCTGAAAGACGGCCAGCAGGTCACCGAATTCCGCGAAGGACTGCTACCCTGGTGCCTCCAGCATCCCTGCGCCCTCGTGTTCGACGAATACGATGCCGGCCGCCCGGATGTGATGTTCGTCATCCAGCGCGTGCTCGAAGTGGACGGCAACCTCACCCTGCTCGATCAGAACCGCGTCATCCGCCCCAACCCGTTCTTCCGCCTCTTCGCCACGGCCAACACTGTCGGCCTGGGCGACACAACCGGCCTCTATCACGGAACCCAGCAGATCAATCAGGGCCAGATGGATCGCTGGAATATCGTGACATCGCTGAACTACCTGCCCCACCAGCAGGAAGTCGCGATCGTCCTGTCCAGACTCGGCATCGCCCCGGATGACAAAAAGGCAAAACAGACCATAGACAACATGGTCGCCCTCGCCGGTCTCACGCGCTCCGGCTTCATGGCCGGTGACATCTCCACAGTCATGTCCCCGCGCACCGTCATCGCCTGGGCCGAAAACGAGCGCATCTTCCACGATCTCGCCTTCGCCTTCCGCGTGACATTCCTGAACAAGTGCGACGAAGCCGAACGCGCCATGGTCGCGGAATACTATCAGCGCTGCTTCAACGTGGACCCGCTGGCAAAACCGAAGCGCCAGAGCTGATTGCCAGAACTGATCGTATCAAAGCCGCCCGCCTCACAAGGCCGGCAAAACAAGGGGCCGGAACGCAGACGACCGGGCTGATCCGGCCTCAGATGTTCTGACCCCGCAGGAGACCACCGGACATGGCCGAACGCCCCCGCGCCCCGAACGCCCCGCCCTCGCAGGACGCGGCCGCCGATAAGGCCGAAGCGTTCCGCCGCACCACCGTCGGCGTCCTGCGCGCCATCGGAGGTCGTGCCGACACGGAAGTCACGTTCCACGCCGGCAACATGCCTCCCGGAGCGCTGGACCAGGAAGGCCCGATCCGCCTTCCCCTGCCCTCCCGTCACGCCACGGAAGACGAAGCCAGCCGCATCCGGGGCGCCGCCGACGCCGCGGCGCTACGCCTGAGGCATCACGACGCCGCTCTCCACCGTTTCCGGCAGCCGGAAGACAGCACCGCGCGCGGTGTCTATGACGCGCTCGAACAGGCCCGCGTCGAAGCCGTCGGCTCCCGTTACATGCAGGGCGTCGCAGCCAATCTCGACCGCCGCATGGCGCAGGAATGTCAGGACGCCGGCGTCCCGCACATGAGCAGCAAGGAGCAGCTTCCCACCGCGCTCGCCCTCGGCCTGCTCGCCCGCGAAAAACTCAGCGGCCGCCCGGCCCCCGCCTCCGTCCGCCCTCTGCTCGACGCCTGGAGCCGGGAGCTTCCCCCGGAAGCACAGACCGCTCTTAGCGAACTCGCCGCAACACAGGACGACCAGGACTCCTATTCCCGCGCCGCCCGGCACCTGCTGGCCGCCTGCTCGCTCGCCGAAATGGATGCCGATTCTCTGGAGAACGACGAAGAGGGCGACACCGATACGTCCTCTCAGGAAGACGCCGAAGACGAACCGCCGCCCGAGACGCAGGACCAGCCACCTTCCGACGACACGGAAGAACAGGATGGTGGCCCCGAGCCTCAGATCATGGAGCAGTCAGGCGAGGCCGGCGACCCTGAGGAAACAGCCGAAGCAGAAGGCGGCGAAGGGGAAGGTACCGGCGACCCCTCCGGCCCCAATGATGGCCGCCAGGCGACCCCTGGCGACACCGCGCGCGGCTACCACGCCTACACGACGCAGTTCGACGAGGAAACGACAGCGGAAAACCTCTGCGACGAAGACGAACTCGGTCGCCTGCGCCAGCAGCTCGACCTCCAGCTCGCCAGCCTCACGGGCGTCATCTCCAGACTGGCCAACCGCCTCCAGCGCAAGCTGATGGCCCAGCAGACCCGCGCCTGGGAGTTCGATCTGGAAGAAGGCATTCTCGACGCCGGACGACTCTCCCGCATCGTCGTCAACCCGATGCTCTCCCTGACCTATAAGCGGGAACGGGAAACCGAATTCCGCGACACCGTCGTCACGCTGCTGATCGACAATTCCGGGTCCATGCGCGGCAGACCGATTTCGGTTGCCGCCATGTGTGGTGACATTCTCGCCCGGACGCTGGAACGCTGCGGCGTGAAAGTGGAGATCCTCGGCTTCACAACCCGCGCCTGGAAAGGCGGGCAAAGTCGTGAAAAATGGACCGCCGCCGGAAAACCACCCAATCCCGGACGTCTCAATGACCTCCGCCACATCATCTACAAAGCCGCCGACACGCCGCTGCGCCGCGCCCGCCGTAACCTGGGGCTGATGCTGCGCGAGGGCCTGCTCAAGGAAAACATCGATGGCGAAGCCCTGCTCTGGGCCTCCCGCCGTCTCCGCTCCCGTCCCGAGCAGCGTCGCATCCTCATGGTCATCTCAGACGGCGCCCCGGTCGATGACAGCACCCTCTCAGTCAATCCCGGCTCGTACCTGGAAGACCATCTGCGGGAAGTCATCGCTTCCATCGAAAGCCGCGGCGAAATCGAACTCATCGCCATCGGCATCGGCCATGACGTCACCCGCTACTATCGCCGGGCCGTCACGATCACCGATGCGGAAGAACTCGGCGGAACAATGATGAAGAAGCTTTCCGAACTGTTCGATGAAAACAGCAGACCGCGCGCGGCCTGAATCTGCGTTATCCCGGGACCAGATCCCGCACCCTGCCGGAGGCATAGCCCTCTGCAATCCAGGTTGTCAGTCAACAGACCAGGGTGATGGGAGCCACACTCCCTTCCGGGTCCGGGCAGAGCCCTGGCTTCTTTATGAGGGCGTCTTGTGTGGCTGGGCCTGGGAGCCTGTTTCATGAGCCTTACTGCTGAATGAGAGCGCCACTCAGGGACCCGAGCAGTCCCCGCCGCCGGACACAGGCATCATCCCGGCACTCTCACACCGCAATCCCTCCGCCGCGCCGCGCCCTCCAGCACAGCATCCACCATCCGGTCCACATCCGCCCGCACCGTCCGGTGATTCACAATCGCCGCCCGGATCACCAGCCGCCCCCCAATCCGTGTTGTCGAAGGCACGGCAATCCCGCTCTCCTGCACATCCTTGACCAGCTCGGCATTGAAATTATCCAGCGCGACATCATCCTCACCTGTCGCCCGTACCCGGAAACAGACAATATTCAGCGTCACCGGCGCCATCAGCTCAAGCCCGGCCTCACGTTCCACCCGCGCAGCGAGATACCGCGCCACATCACAGCACTGATCCACCATCAGCCCCAGCCGCCGCGTCCCGTAAACAGACAGCGTCGCCCAGACTTTCAGCGCCCGAAACCCACGCGACAGATCCGGCCCGAGATCGCAGAACCACGGCGCCCCCGCCGCTGTCCCCCGATCCTCCCGTGAGAGATAAGACAAGGTCTGCGCAAAAGCCGCCGCATGACGCACCGGATCACGCACGATCACACACCCGGCATCATACGGAACCTGGGCCCATTTATGAAAATCAAAGGCCAGACTATCTGCCTTGCCGATAGCCGCCAGGGCGGGCCGGAACCGTTCCGATAACGTCGCCAGCGCCCCGAATGCACCATCGACATGGAACCAGAGCCCCTCCGCCTCCGCAATCGCCGCAATCTCGTCCAGCGGATCAATCGCCCCCGTATCCACAGTGCCCGCTGTGCCAACAACCAGAAATGGCTCGAAACCCGCCGCACGATCCGCCGCAATCATCCGCCGTAACACCGGCATATCCATCCGGAACGCCGCATCCACAGGCACCAGCCGCAGCGCGTCCGTGCCCAGCCCCCCCAGATCGAACGCCCGACTCACACAACCATGCACGGTCTGAGCCGCATAACCGGTCAGCTTCCGCCCCTGCAGCCCGGTCGTCCTCATCGCCACGCCGTCCGGCCGCGCGCGTGACGCGACAATCACTGCAATGAAATTCGCCATGGACGAACCTGTCACCAGCAGACCGGATGCTGTCTCAGGCATCCCCATCATCGTCGCTGCCCAGCGAATGACCATCCGCTCGACCTCGACAGGCGCATGATCCCGACCACCCAGATTGGCGTTCAGTCCCGCCGCCAGCATCTCCGCCAGCATCCCGACCGGTGTTCCGCCACCATGCACCCAGCCCATAAACCCCGGATGCCGGTTCCCCACTGAGTACGGCAGGACATCCCGTGAAAAAGCGCTGAAAAAGTCCCGAAGCCCGCCGCTTTCCTCAGGCATCGCAGCCCTGCGAAATGTCTCCCGAACCTCAGCCGGAACAGGCTGCCAGACCGGCCGTTCCCGTAAGGTGGCAAGATTATCAATCATCTCATCAAGCATCCGGTGCCCTTCGGCACGTAGCTGCTCCCATCCTTCTCCGGACGGATCAAGTGACTCAGAAGGAAAATCGTGCTCAGCCATGCAGGTCTGTTCCATGCCACAGTTTGCGCCCGCTCTGAGACAAGCAATCCGCTTCTGACATGAAAGGACAGACACAGCAGCGCCGGACACTCTGGGGCTGCTACAGCTTACCCGAAAAGCGAGGAAACAAGCGAACTGCCGCTCGACGTCACACCAAACAGGCTCAGTGTCGTATTCGTGCTGCCATCCGAACCATAAAGAGACAGCAGCGATGCCGGTTGAGTCACCGGCTGCGGGCTGATCTGCAGCGTCGCCAGATACTGCTCCGCATATTTCTGAATCTTCGCGGGCGTGGAAAAATCCGACAGATTGACAGTCTTCGACAGCAGACGCTGCTGCTCATCAAAATCCAGAGCACCGAACTGGGTCGGATTAAAGCCGCTTACCGTCTCAACAACGGTAAGAAGTTTCGAATCGGCCATGATATCATTCAGCGTCATGCTGCTCGTCATGGTGCGGGTGAAATACAGCGCACTCCCCACTCCCGGCGTTGAAGTGGAGTTATTGAGAGACGTTTCGTACTGCCCCTGCTCATACTGCGTCACAACCGATTCGAGTGTGGTCGGATCAGCGAAGGGCGACGTGGTGGATGTCGATGACGACGATGCTTCGTTCCATGCCGAGAACGCTTTGGCGAAGGCGAGCCATGTTGCATTGCCGGATTTCGCCGCCACAGAGGTCGATGAGGTCGGATCCTGCGTCAGCAGATCCTTCACCAGCGCCGTCTCTCCCTGAATCGAGCCCAGTCCGTACGCGCCAAGCACGACAGACAGCGCTTTGTAATTCTTCATCAGTGCCGTGGCCGAGGTGATGGTGGGCGCGTCTTTTTCAAAAGACGCAACGTCATTGCTCACCGTCGCGTTTGTTTTGGCATAGTTCGCGGCAGACTTCGCCTCATCTTTTTCCTCAGCGAGATAAGTCGCTACGGGCGAAAGCCCCGAAATGCTGCCAGACATGGACGTCCCTCCGGATCGGCCACATTTTGCGGCCTCAATGAACAGGTCCCGGAACAGTGGAAGATTTGTCTTAACAATGAGTTAATGGCCTTTCGCCCCGCGCCATGCGCTGCACCGACCCGAGACATTCCATTTCCGTCTTGGCGTCCCCCCGATTTCTTGCTTGAGTGTAACGAACTCGCCGGCACAGCAAGCGTTCCGGAGAAAACGGGCAGGAGCACGAATGGCCGATAAAACCAACGGGCAACCGGGACCGAAACCATCCTCACACGGGGCTCCCGAAGCACTGGCCGATACGGGCCTCTTCTCGCATTACCAAAACAGTCATTTCTTCTGCGAACTGACAAACAGCGGCGGTCACACAGATCCGCAGGTCGAACTGATCCGGGACCGTCTCAACGCTCTGCCCCTCGACGATCTCCGCTCACGCGCAAAACAGGCGGAGCAGGAACTCTACAATCTGGGCATCACCTTCACCGTCTACTCAGAACGTGACGCCATCGACCGCATCCTGCCCTTCGATCTCGTGCCCCGCATTCTCGCCCGGAAAGAATGGCAGCATATCGAGGCCGGAGTGAAACAGCGCGTCCAGGCGCTGAACATGTTCCTGTGGGACATCTATCACGACCAGAATGTCCTGCGTGACGGCATCATTCCGCGCGACCTCGTGGTCGGAAACGCCAATTTCTGCCCCGCCATGATCGGTCTCGACGTCCCCGGCGGAACATATGTCCACATCAACGGCACCGACCTGGTGCGCGACGATGCCGGGCGCTTTCTCGTGCTCGAAGACAACGCCCGCACACCCTCAGGCGTGTCCTACGTCATCGAAAACCGCCACACCACGCTGCGCGTCATGCCCGACATCGCCGCCGGCATCGACCTCATGCCCGTCGATGAATACGGCATGCGCCTGCAAAATGCCCTCGCCGAACTCGCCCCCGAAGGCGTCGACAACCCACAGGTCGTGCTGCTGTCTCCCGGCATCTACAACTCAGCCTATTTTGAACACGTCTTCCTCGCCCGCGAAATGGGCGTCCCCCTCGTCGAAGGCCGCGACCTCGTCACCGAAAACGACCGCGTCTACATGCGCACCACCGCGGGCCTCCGCCCCGTCCACTCCATCTATCGACGTCTCAATGATGACTTCCTCGACCCGGAAGCCTTCGACCCCACCAGCATGCTCGGCGTCCCCGGCCTCGTCCAGGCCTACCGCAAAGGCAACATCACCATCGCCAACGCCATCGGCACCGGCGTCGCTGATGACAAAGCCGTCTATGCCTACATGCCCAGGATCATCCGTTACTACCTCTCGGAAGAGCCCATCCTCTCCAACGTCGAAACCCATATCTGCGCCGAACCGGAAGGGCTGGCATACACCCTCGCCAACCTCAAAAATCTCGTCGTCAAGCCCGTCGGCGAATCCGGCGGCTACGGCCTGATCATCGGTCCGCACGCAACACAGGACGAACTCGCGGAATTCAGAACCAAGCTGGAAGCCGACCCGGCAAACTATATCAGCCAGCCCGTCATCAACCTCTCCGTCTCCCCCACGCTCTGTGAAAACGGACTCGAACCCCGGCACGTCGATCTGCGCCCCTTCGCCGTCACCGGAAAATCCACCTGGGTGCTCCCCGGAGGCCTGTCGCGCGTCGCCCTTCGCCGCGGCTCGCTCGTCGTCAACTCGTCGCAGGGCGGCGGCTCCAAGGACACATGGGTACTCGCGCAATGACCACGACCGTCGATCCGATCGCCACCGTCCCGATGCCGCTCCTCTCCCGCTATGCCGAATGTACCATGTGGCTGGCGCGCTATATGGAGCGGATCGAAAACCTCGCCCGTATCATCGACGTCACCGAAACCTTCGTCCGTTCCGGCGCCTCCGACGGCTGGCGCGCCATCGTGCAGATCAATGCCGATGAAGAACGCTTCTTCGCCACGCATGACGCAACCACAGCCCGAAGCGTGATCACGTTCTACACGATCGATACAGAAAACCCGACATCCATCGTCTCCCTCGCCCATGCCGCGCGCGAAAACGCCCGCTCGCTGCGCCCCGTCATCTCCACCGAAATGTGGGCTCAGCTCAACATCTTCACAAAGTTCGTTCGCAGCCTGGGCAGGGACGATATCCGTCCAAGCGAAATCTCGCAGCTCTGCACCCGCATCAAGCAGGATTGCCAGACCCATACCGGAATCACCGAAGGCACGTTCTACCGTGATCAGGCCAGTATCTTTTACAATGCAGGCCGGCACCTCGAACGCGCCGACCAGATCACCCGCCTGATCGACATCAAATATCACACGCTGCTGCCATCCGAGGCCGGCGTCGGCTCCGAAGTCGATATCAGCCAGTGGTCCGCCGTGCTGCGCTCCGCCGCCGGCTATCACGCCTATCGCCGCGTCATGAGCGCCGATATCCGTCCATCCAGCATCGTCGGCTTTCTGCTCAAAAGCGAAGCCTTCCCACGCTCCCTCTCAACCAATCTGCGGCATCTGCACAGCAACATCACGCAACTGCGCCGGGATTATCACCTTCGCGGCGCATCCCACATCGTCGGCCGCGTCGAACACCTGCGCAATATCCTCGATCAGCAGACAGCAACGGAAATCATCGTCAGGGGGCTCCATGAATTCAATGACTGGATTCAAAACGAGTTGCAGGACATCCAGAGAGAAATCGCAAACGCATTCTGGCCCGCGCCCGGAGCAGCCGTCCTCGCTCCCGAAACGCCGGAACTCTTTCCGGCCAGCAGCCAGAGCCAGTCACAATCCTGAGCAGAGCCCTCCGCGACCCACCGAAAAGATCACGGCCTGATCACGTTCAGACAAAATAAACGAAAAGCCTGACAATTCGGGTGGGCAACCCGCACACACTTTTCCTATTATAATGTCATGAACATGCTCGTCCCTGTCCGCATCCGGATCGGCGTCGAAGTCGTTTTCGACTTCGTCTGCCCCTGGTGCTGCCTGGGAATCGAGACCGCCGTTTCCGCTTTCCGTGGCAGAACCGATGTCGATGTCACCTTCCGCTGGCGGCCCTTCATCCTGAATCCGGGGCTGCCGCCCGGAGGCGCCGATCTCACAACCTGGCTGCGTGGCAGACACGGCAGCGATGACCGCGCGCAACGCCTCATGCACCTCATCGAAATTCAGGGACGCAGCCTCGGCCGCAGCCTGCATTTCGATCGTATCGCCCGTGTTCCCCCGACAATGGATGCCCACCGCCTTATCGCCTGGGCCTCATCGCGGGGAGACTGCACCAGCCTCGTGCTCGGCATCTTCGATGCCTATTTCAGAAACGGCGCCGATATCGGCAACCCGGTCACACTTGCCTATATCGCGGAACAGCACGGCTTCGATCCCGACCTCGCCCTGGATTTCCTCGCCGGCAAAACGATGATCGGAACCGTCACATCCGACCAGCTCAGCGCGCAGAAAGCCGGAATCAACGGCGTGCCGTCCCTCATTATCGACGGACTGGCCATGACCGGCGTGCACGATGCCCGGGTGCTCAACAGACTTCTCGACACCGCTCTTACAGCGGCTCTGCCAGCCGGCACAGACCCCGGCGAAACCTGGAGCGTCAGCCCCGATCAGGTCTCGTCGTGTCAGGCCGTCTGACTTTCGGTCGCTTCTGAGGTCTCGGCCTGCCGCGCAAAACGCCGCGCCATCCAGGCACAGACGAAAAGCTGAATCTGATGATAAAGCATCAGCGGCAACACCACGAACCCGACACTCGCAGCCGGAAACAGCACGTTCGCCATCGGCACGCCCGAAGCCAGTGTTTTCTTCGATCCGCAAAAAACGATCGCCACCTCGTCCTCACGTGAAAATCCGAGCATCCGGCTGCCAATCGTCGTCACCGTCAGAACAATCACAAGCAGAAGCGTATCCACAAGCGCAATCACGCCAAGCTGCTCCAGCGGCAGCCGATGCCACAGCCCCTGCACAATCGCCTCGCTGAACGCCGTATAAACCACAATAAGAACCGACCCGCGATCGGTCATCGAAAGCAGCTTCTTGTTCCGGTGCGCCCAGCCCCCGATCCAGGGCTGCAACAACTGCCCCGCCACAAACGGCAGCAGCAGTTGCAGAACAATGTTCATCATCCCGCCGGACTGAGCGCCGTGCTTCGCCAGAACAAGCCCGACCAGAACCGGCGTGATGAAAATCCCGGCAATGTTCGACGCCGTCGCCGAACACACCGCCGCCGGCACATTGCCTCGCCCGATCGAGGTAAATGCGATCGAGGACTGCACCGTCGAAGGCAGGCAGCAGAGAAACAGAACGCCCATCCACACATCATCAAGCAACAGACCCGGCGCCAGCGCATGCAGCGCCAGACCAAGCAGCGGAAACAAAACGAAAGTGCAGGCAAGGATCGTCATATGCAGACGCCAGGCCGTCAGCCCGTTCAGCACCGCCGCCCGCGACAGACGCGCGCCCTGAAGAAAAAACATGATCGCGATCACAATGACCGCAAGCCACTGAAAAACCGGCACCGCCGCCCCGTGACAGGGCAGAACCGAAGCAATGATCAGCGTCGCAATCAGACTGAGCAGAAACGGGTCCGGCTTGAACGGCATAATTTTTTTCCAAATTCATCAGAACTGATTTTATCAGGGCAGGCACATCATCACGCATCACGCCCTTCAGCACGATTGCGAACCACCGCTATTTGCGCCACGTTTAGCGTTAAATGAAACACTTCGCCATTCATCCCCGCAGGCCGTCGCGACACCGTTACCGCCTGTCAGCCATAGCGTCCCTCGGTCTCTGCGCCGCCGGGCCTCTCGCGCCATCCATCCTGCACGCGGCCCCGGCTCCCGCCGCCTGCGCACGGATCGCCCATAGCGACCAGAGCAGCGCTCAGGGACAAACCGTCCTTGAGCATATCACGGTCACCGCAGGCTCAGGTGGGGGCGTGCTCAAAGCAACCCGCCAGACCTTCGCAGGCGCGGCCCCCGATGCCAGCCTGGACCTCGCCGATGCCGCCTCAGTGCTGCTGCTGGCCGCTTTCACGGGCTATCACAATGCCGCCTGCTCCGCCTGGCTCGAAACCGAAGGTAAAGCCGCTCAGGCCGCGCTCGCTTCCGGTCACAGCCTGGACATGAGCTGGAGCGGCGCCAGCATCCAGCACAAATCTCTCCATATCGGCATCGACACCGCACACCTCGCCCTTAAAAACGGCAGCCCGGACGCCAATGCCACCCTGTCCTTCAGTGGTGTCACCGTCAGCGGCGTCACCGCCCCCACCCTCATGCCGTCCAGCGCCAACGCCAGCTTCACCCTGCCACAAAGCGAACTCGCTTCGCTCATGGCCGCGACTGCCGGAAAAGCGACCAGCCTGCCCGCCGTTCACGTGACAATCCATTCACTGACCGCCCGGCGCGACACCATCGAACTCTCCGGAAACGGTCACGCCACTCTCACAGGGGAAACCGGCAGTACATCCGCCGGCGGCCATCTCGAAATCCATGACATCAGTGCCCTGATCGATCACGCCCGTCAGGAAAATCAGATGAAAGTGGCAGCCGCTCTCATCATCGCCCGCATGGTCAGCCACAGCACCAGTGATGGTAACGCCTGGGATACGACATGGGCGGGCGGTGTCCTCACCGTCAATGGCGTCCCTCTCCCGCTGAAATAAGAGAGCACCCCGGCGAGGACATGGCTCCAGGCCCCGCGTCCTCGCCGGGACGCCCCGTCAGCGTAATCCGCGCCATTACAAAACGCCCATCCGCGGCAAAATTGCAGCAGGCCACAACCTCGGCCATGCTGCGGCCACAAATCCGGGCGATTCGATTGCCCTCGCCTTCGTGACAGGAGACCTTCGCATGCGGGCTCGCCACTCTTCCCGGCTTTCCCTTTATACCGCAACCGGCCTCGCTGCCGCTGCACTGGGTCTGTTCGGCCTGCCAGCACAGAGCCACGCCGCCGCCGAAACGCAGCAGACACTCGTCGATAAAGCCACGCTCGCCGTGCAGGACATTTTTATCGGTGCCCAACCCACCGATCGCGTCTATCGCTATCTCGGAAAAGCCCGCGCCATCATGGTCTGCCCATCCGTCTTCCGCATGTCGATCGGCATCGGCGGCTCAGGTGGCGGCTGTGTCCTGATGTCCAGAGACGCGCGCGGCTCCTGGTCAGATCCGGCTTTTTACAAACTCAGTACGGCATCTGTCGGCTTCCAGCTCGGCGTGCAGTCCTCCGAGATGATCTTCTTCGTCATGAGCGACCGTGGCCTGCAAGCCCTGCTGGACAGCCAGTTCCAGTTCGGAGCCAACGCCAACGCCTCCTTCGCGACCATGGGCGGCGGCATCGAAAGCGGCACAGCAGGCCGCAGCAACACCGACATCATGGCCATCCAGAAGTCGGAAGGCCTCTTCGCCGGCGCCTCTCTCGGCGGAACCAAGCTGACCGTCGACAGCGATGCCAACCGCGCCTATTACAACCAGATCGTCGGCCCGACAGAGATCGTCATCTCAATGCGCGTCAACAACACCAGCGCCGATCCGCTCCGCGAAATCCTGACCCGTTACAGCGCCACAGCCACGTCAGCCGCCGCAACAGCGGCAACCACCTCTGCTGGCACGGGCAACGGCACAACCACCGACGCTGTCGACGGACCGACCACACTCACACCATCCGCCTCGTCCGGTTCAGGTGCCATCCAGTCCCAGTCACTCCCCCCCGTTACCTCAGGCAAGCATTACTAAAACCGTCATTCCGGCTGCCTGAAACGACAGCGTCTCCGGCAGCCCAAAGCCGCCGGGATACTTCACGTCCCGGCCGGCCTCCGCTACGGCCCTCCACCCGGCGCTGGAGCCGCCCCGGCGGCACTCCCCCGCACCTTCCGCAACGCCTCGACATTGTGGTTGTGCTCGTCAAGCGACGCCGTGAACCGATGCGCCCCGTCGCCGGACGCCACAAAATACAGATCATCGCCCTGCGCCGGATGCGCCACCGCTTCCAGAGAAGCCAGTCCCGGCGAACAGATCGGCGCAGGCGGCAGCCCGATCGTCACATACGTATTGTAAGGGCTCTGCGTGGCCATATCCGCATGCGTCAGAGGCCGCCCCAGCCGCCCCGCACCATCCGTTAACGCATAAATCGTCGTCGGATCAGCCTGCAACTTCATCCCGAGGCGCAGCCTGTTCAGAAACACACGCGCAACATGCGGCCGTTCTTCTGGCAGCCCGGTCTCTTTTTCCACAATCGACGCCAGAATCACGAGCTGTTCCGGATCGCGCAACGGCAACGACGGATCACGCCCCTCCCAGACCCGCTCGACCTCCCGCTGCATCGCCAGTTTCATCCGTCCGACCAGCGCCGCCCGCGCCATGCCACGCAGATAGTAGTAGGTCTGCGGCAGCGTTTCGCCCTCTCCCGGCAACCCGGCATGTCCGGTCAGCAGCGGCGCTTCATTCACCAGCGCCAGAATCTGCTTCGCCGTCAGCCCCTCGGGAATGGTCATGGGATGCCGCACCGGCTGCCCGTGTCGCAGCACATTCAGAATGTCCCGCATCGACGCAAACGCCGGAAACTGCAATTCCGCCGCATGAAGCTGCCCGTCATGCCGCGTCAGCAGAATAGCAGCACGAAACACGTCGACATCGACAGGATTGTCCCGCAATACCCCGCCCCGCTGCAACGCCGCGATCGTGCTGGCATATCCGCCTGGCGGAATGACCAGAGGCGTCGTCGCAGGCAATGGTCCCGGAGTCGTATAACGCCAGTACCCGGCCCCTGCGCCCGCGCCCGCCAGGACACCACAGCCCAGAACACCCGCGATAACGGTCCGCCACAGCCTGCGCCGTGGCTTCTCTGCCAGTCGTTGTTTCGCCGGCTGCTGCTTCGCTGGTCGCGATTTTTTCTTCACCGGGGCCTCAGACGTCAACCACCTTCACTGACCAGTGCGCTTCCCATTCCTGCCCGGACTGAAGATGAACCAGACCCGGCTTGTCACGAAACTCGCCGCTGAATCCCTGCGGTGTCGCAAGACCATGCCAGGGTTCAATGCACAGGAAAGGCGCGCCCGGTTTCGTCCACACGCCCAGTTCCGGAAATCCCTGCCAGGACACACGCAATCCACTCGCTCCAGGCCGTCCGAAAACGACAGAACGACTTCTGATCCGGTCAAAAATCACCGCATCATCAACAAAGAGAGAGTCATCCAGCAACAGCTCGCGCCCCCGCACCGGCGTTGGATAAGCCGCCGCCGCCAGCAGTCCCCCTGAAACCCTGCGAACAGGCTCCGGCTCAGCTTCTTCAAAAATCAGCCGATACTCTTCCCGAACGTCACCCTCATGCAACGGCCAGCGAAACGCCGGATGCGCGCCCAGAGAGGCATGCAGCACCCTGCGGTCATCCGGATTCCGCAGCGTGTAGCGAACCGTCAGCTCCCCGTCGGCAACCGTGTAGGCAATCCACAGCCGAAACCGGAACGGAAACACCGCCAGACTTGCATCATCCTCATGCAATTCCAGCACACAGCCATTGTCGGATGTCTCAAGCAACCGAAAGACCCGGTCACGCGCAAAACCATGCTGCGTCAGATGATACCGCGTCCCGTCGATCGTCGCGGTATCGTCAGGCAGACGTCCCACAATCGGAAACAGCACCGGGGACTGACGACGCCACTCCGGCCCCGCATCCCAGAGCAGATCCGTGCCGTCATCCCGCGTCAGCGAGACCAGCTCAGCCCCCCTGACCGAAACCGCCGCTCTCAGCGAGGCATCACCAAATGCATGAATCTCTGTGCCCATAACGGTCCCTCCGGAGCATCAATCCGGAAACCTGTATGGAACATCCACCGCAGATCGTAAAACCCACCCACGGAAAATTCAGAAGCATCAGCTCCACACCCGGAGCCCGGATCACCGACACGCGGAACCGGATACCGAAAATAACCCCCTCAGTCGTCCGCCAGTCTGTCACGCGGATGCGGCGGCAGCGCTGCCCGAATGCCCACATCCCCCGCCTTGGAACCACGCCCCGAAAGCGACGGATGCGTCATGAACCATTCATGCGCCGAAAACGGCTTCGAACCCGGGTCCAGACGCCGGTAACGCCCCGTCCGCTCCAGAACCCACGAGTTCAGATTGTCCTTCAGATCCGTCACCATAATCTGATCCAGAACCTGCGCATGAACCGTCGCATTGGTGATCGGCACCAGACTCTCCACCCGCCAGTCCATGTTCCGCGTCATCCAGTCCGCGGACGAGATAAACACCTTCGCGGACCGGGACGGCAGCCTGTGCCCGTTCCCGAATGCATAAATCCGCGCATGTTCCAGAAACCGCCCGACAATCGACTTGATCCGGATGTTCTCCGACAGCCCTGGCACCCCCGGCCGCAGGCAGCACATGCCCCGCACAACGCCCATGATCTTCACACCGGCGCAGGACGCCTCATACAGCTTGTCGATCAGTTCCGGATCAACCAGCGCATTCATCTTCAGCCAGATCAGCCCCGGCTTCCCTGCCCGGACAAACGCGATCTCGTTATCAATCAGCGCCTCAAGCGTCTTGCGGCAGGTCAGCGGCGAAAACGCAATCGCCTCCATCTTCGAAGGCATCGCATAGCCGGTCACATAATTGAACAGCCGCGCCGAATCCCGCACCAGCTCCGGATTGCAGGTGAAAAACGACAGATCCGTATAAATCCGCGCCGTAATCGGATGATAATTCCCGGTCCCGAAATGCGCGTAAGACCGAACCGTATTTCCTTCCCGCCGCACCACCAGACTCAGCTTCGCATGCGTCTTCAGATCCGCGAACCCGAACACCACCTGCACGCCGGCCGCCTCCAGCGCCCGCGACAGCCTGATATTCGCCTCCTCATCAAACCGTGCCCGCAACTCAACCATCGCTGTCACGGATTTCCCGGATTCCGCCGCCTCGATCAGCGCTTTCACAATAGGACTGTCGCGAGACGTCCGGTACAGCGTCTGCTTGATCGCAATCACGTTCGGGTCCAGCGCCGCCTGGCGCAGAAACTGCACCACCACGTCAAAACTCTCGAACGGATGATGAACAATCAGATCCTTAGCCCGGATCGCCGCAAAACAGTCCCCGCCAAAATCGACAATCCGTTCGGGAAAGCGCGGCGTGTACGGAGCAAACAGCAGATCCGGCCGGTCATCGACAATCATCTGCTTGAGATCGACCACCCCGATCATGCCGGAATGAACCGAAACCTCCTCAGGTGGCAGATCCAGCTCATCGACAATCGCCGCCGCCAGCTCCCGCGGAACCCGCGATTCCATGTCCACATGGATCACCACGCCTCGCCGCCGCTGTTTCAGCGCCGTCTCATAGGAGCGGACCAGATCCTCCGCCTCGTCCTCAAACTCGACATCCGTGTCGCGAATGACACGCAGCATCCCGCCTTCGCCAATCACCAGCCCCGGATAGAGCCGGTCGATGCAAAGCGTGATCAGATTTTCCAGCAGAACAAATCGTACCACCGGCGGCTTGCCCGGCGGAGACGGCAGACGGATGAACCGCTCCACCTGCGCGGGCAGCAAAATCAGCCCGTTCATCACGAACTTGCCCGTGTCCTCGACAATCAGCCGCAAAGCCAGAGCCAGACCCATATTCGGGATAAACGGCAACGGATGCGCCGGGTCGACTGCCAGTGGCGTCAGAACCGGGAAAATCCGCTCCATGAAATAATCAGTCAGCCAGGCGCAGTCAGCATCATCAAGCTGCTCCAGCCCGCAAAGCACCACACCCGCACCGGCCAGAAGCTCGCGCAGATGCGTCCAGATCCGCTGTTGCTCCCGAAGAAGCTGCGCCGAACGCTCACGCACCGCCGCAAGCTGCAATGCCGGCGTCAGACCATCCGGAGAGAGTGAAACCAGCCCTTCCCGCACCTGCCCGACAAGTCCGGCCACACGCACGGAATAAAATTCATCAAGATTGGCCGCGCTGATCGACAGAAACCGCAGACGCTCCAGCAGCGGATTGCGAACATTGTCCGCCTCTTCCACCACGCGCTGATTAAACGCCAGCCAGGAAAGCTCCCGGTTGATAAACCGGTCAGACGAAGAGGCATCAATAACATGCCCCGCCACATCTCTGGCCCGAACTGCCGCCAGAGCCGATCCCGTCCTGCCCGTTTTCCTGTCAGCAGACGCCGCCGCGTTCCTTGCCGACCGGGACGATGACCGTGCCGCCTCATCCGTCGTGCCTTTTACCCTGCGTCCCGTCCCGCGCGTCCTGCCGCCTTCACTCCCAGCCAATGATCTCTCTCCAGTCCGTCCTGCCCGGGTTCACAGCCCGCGCTTATTCAGAGTTACCGTACGCCGGCACGCTCCTGCTGTCATATGACATTTTTTTTGTCCGGCCCCTGTCAGACAGATCAGCCTGAACCGGATCGACTCCCGGAATCGTGTCGCCACGCCACAGTCTTGCCGCCTGCACCTTCCCTTTTTCCCCTCATGGGAAAAGTGGGAGGCTTTGTGAGTGTCGCGTATTTATCTGTTATTTTTCAAATGATAGGAAGAATTTCAGACTCTGCCCGCACCCGGCAGGAACCACAGGCCCCTGTACCCGATCTGTTCATAATAATACCGGAGGGTCTGGCCTTTGACCTGTGTGAGACTGGCAGGGACAGGGCTCTGCCCTGAAACCCGGCAAAGGTCCGCCTTTGCAAACCGTTTTATGATCAGCAAACCGGGATGCAGGGGCCTGCCGGGTCCGGGCAGAGCCCGGATACTCTCATCCACAGGTCAATCTTCACAATCTCCGGCATGAATGGTTTCTCAAGGCTCTGGCAGCGTTCGATGCTGGCGCTTCCTGTGATGACCACCAAAGATCGCAGCCCCCCTGAACCGGCTCATGACTCAACAGGTCGGGCCGAAGGGGGTCTGTGACCCCTTCCAGGTCCGGGCAGAGCCCCGGTCTTCCGCCAGCCGTCTGAAAAATCACCGGGCAGTACCTGACGCGATCAGAGCCAGGCGGAACGAAAATCTTACGTCCACCACCGACCCCGCTTCGTTGCCGTTACTCCCCGCAGCCGGACATCTCCGCCAGCACCCGCGCCGCACCCGACCGGTCCAGCGGCGCGCCGGACACCAGAGTCGCCGCATCAATCCGCGCGACAACCTCCTGAACGGCCCGTGCCTCACGCGGCAACCGATGCAGCAGCCATTCCGTCACCGACCGCGACACCACAAGCTGCCGCTCCGCCAGCAACCGCAACATCAGCCGAAGCAGCAACGCATCCTCCGCCGGCCGCAACTCCACAGCCATCGTCGCCCTCAGCCGGCTCTGCAGATCCGGCAGCGACACCGTCCAGCGGCCCGGAGGCAGCCGCGCCGCCATCAGCAACGGCACATGCCGCTCCCGCGCCATATTCACGGTCCGCAGCAGAGCGAGTTCATCGATCTCCCGTGTCGGCACGGAATCAAGCGCCAGAGCCACCGGCTCACGCTCCATCAGCCCGGCCGCATCAGGCAGCCCTGCCTCGCACCCGACAACCAGAGCCCCGCGCCGCGCCGCCCAGGCACGAAGCAGATGTGTCTTCCCGCGACCAGCCCCGCCCCACAGCACCAGCCGCCCGTCAGACCAGGAATGCACCGCATCCCCGGAAAACAGCCAGGCCCGCGCCGCCGCATTCGAACGGGCCGCCACAAATCCCATCTCGTCAAAACGGGGCTGATGCGCGAACGCAAAGGCAATCTGCCCCTCCGCCGCGACAGCGCGGCCAGCACCGCTCACGTCCGCCACATCAGGGACATGCACATCGTCAGACCATTCCGGATCGCAAACCTGTTCAGTCACCGCTATGCGCGCCGCCCCACCTGCCGTAAAGGAAACCGGAACCCTG
This sequence comes from Acetobacter fallax, assembly GCF_011516735.1. GTDB lineage: Bacteria > Pseudomonadota > Alphaproteobacteria > Acetobacterales > Acetobacteraceae > Acetobacter > Acetobacter fallax. Next base: position 60,140 of record NZ_WOSX01000020.1, read on the forward strand.
TTACCTCAAACGCCACGGATGTTCGACCACCCATCGGGCATCCCCAGACAAGACGAGCAGAGCAATGAGCAACTCCACACCTGACACCCGGACCGAGGGTCTCACCTACCGTGAAGCCGGTGTGGACATCGAAGCCGGAGACGCCCTCGTCGAAGCCATCAAACCCGCGGCAAAAGCCACAACCCGCAGCGGCGTCATGGGGGGGCTCGGCGGTTTCGGAGCCCTGTTCGATCTCAAAGCCGCGGGCTTCACCGATCCCGTGCTCGTCTCCTGCACCGATGGCGTCGGCACCAAACTGAACCTCGCCATCGACAGCGGCCTGCACGACACCGTCGGCATCGACCTCGTCGCCATGTGCGTGAACGACCTTGTCGTCCAGGGGGCCGAACCCCTGTTCTTTCTTGATTACTTCGCCACCGGAAAACTCGCCGTCGAAGACGCCACCAAAGTCGTGCGCGGCATCGCCGAAGGCTGCCGCCTCTCCGGCTGCGCCCTGGTCGGTGGCGAAACCGCCGAAATGCCAGGCATGTACGCCGCCGGCCACTATGACCTCGCCGGCTTCTCCGTCGGCGCCGCCGAGCGCAACAGCCTCCTGCCCGGCACCATCAGCCCTGGCGACGCGCTGATCGGCCTCCCCGCCAGCGGCGTCCATTCCAACGGCTTCTCCCTCGTCCGCCGCATCCTGGAAACCGCCGGCCTCAAACTCTCCGACGCCGCCCCGTTCGCCCCGGACCAGACCCTCGCGGAAGCGCTGATGACGCCAACCCGCCTCTACGTGCAGCAGGTTCTCACCCTGCACCGTGAAGGCCTGCTCTCCGGCGCCGCCCACATCACCGGCGGCGGCCTCCCCGGAAATCTCCCCCGCGTGCTGCCTCAGGGCACGAAAGCAGTCATCGATCAGACATGGACACCGCTCCCCGTCTTCCGCTGGCTCGCGGCAACCGGAAACGTCGCGCCTGAAGAAATGCTCCGTGTCTTCAACAGCGGCATCGGCATGATCCTCATCACGCCGAAACCGGAAGAAACCCTCGCCCGCCTCAAAACCCTTGGCGAAACCCCGATCCCCCTCGGTCGCATCGAAATCGCCACAAATGGCGCGGCGCCCATTCTCGACATGACCACACTTCCTGATTTCGCCTGGCCCTGATCACAGGCCGGGTTTCTCACTCAGTCTGTAAGAAAGTCATCGTAACAATCTGATAATAAAATATTTTATCAGTTCAGTTCACACGTAACGTGATCTGGCAGAATCCATCCACAATCAACTGATTATAAAACATTCCCACAGACAAAAGCCCCGCCTTAGGAAGCAGTATTCAGTGACCGCGCCGAGCCCGAACAAAACCCGCATCGCCATCCTCATCAGCGGCCGTGGCAGCAACATGCGCTCCCTCATCGCCGCCTGCGCGGAACCCGGTTTCCCGGCAACCATCGCGCTCGTGCTGAGCAACAAAGAGGACGCTCCCGGCCTCATATACGCCCGCGAAGCCGGCCTCCAGGCCATCGCCATCCCGCATAAACCGTACGGCAAAGACCGCGAAACCCACGAGCGCGCCGTCAATAAGGCCCTGACCGGCGCAGGCGTCGAATTCGTCTGCCTCGCCGGATACATGCGCCTGCTCACGCCGTATTTCACCGATAGCTGGGCCGGACGGATGATCAACATCCACCCCAGCCTCCTCCCGCTCTTCCCCGGCACACACACGCACGAACGCGCTCTCGAAGCCGGCCTCCGCATCCATGGCTGCACCGTCCACCACGTCACCGCCGGAATGGATGAGGGACCTGTCATCGCCCAGGCCGCCGTCCCGGTCTTCCCTCAGACCGATACACCCGACATCCTCGCCGCCCGCGTGCTCGCGCAGGAACACATCCTCTATCCGGCCGCCCTGCGCCACGTCCTCTCAGGCGAACAGCCGGAAGACAGTCCCCGAAACACTTCGGCCGCCCTCATCGTCGTCTGAACGCCCACAGACCGTCGAAGTCCCGGCGAACACCGGCACTCTCATTCAGTGCTGCTCACCGCCGCACCAGCCACAGAATCAGTGACAACACCACACTGAGCAAAATCCCCGTCATCACAGGCATGTAAAACGTAAAACCAGGCCGCTGGATCACAATATCGCCTGGCAACCGCCCGATATGAAGCCGCATCAGCCATGGCCACAGCAGCCCCGCCGCCGCGATCGCCAGCCCCAGAACAATCAGCAACCGCGACACAACACATTCACCTCACCAGCATCACATCCGCTCTGTCGGATGCAGTTTCGCATTCAGAACCGTCAGCACCAGAACCGACAAGGCCGCCGAACCCACGATCAGCATCAGCGGAAACGCCAGCCCGACACCCAGGACAGACGCAATCCCATGCTGTACCAGCGCATTGCTGGCCGCAATCAGATTGCCAAACTGATACGCCACCCCGGGAAACGTCGCTCTCACGGAAGCCGGAGACAGTTCGCTCAGATAGGCCGGAACCACTCCCCAGGCCCCCTGAATACAAAACTGAATACAGACAGCCCCTATCGTCAGCCAGATCAGCGAATGCGGCAACGTCCACAATGGCAGCAGCGGCAGAACCAGAAACGCAGCCAGTGCAATCGCATATTGCCGCCCGATCTTCTGTGACAAAAACCCGAAGAAAATACCGCCTGCTATCGCGCCAATATTATAAAGCACCACAATCAGCGTAACATGATTCGGCGTGATGTTGCGTTCCAGCGCCAGAAACAGCTTCGGATACAGATCCTGCGATCCATGGCTCAGAAAGTTGAATGACGCCATCAGCACAACGGCAAACACACACAGCGCCGTGTTGCCACGGATTACGCTCCACAGCCCCGGAGCCACCTCACGCCCGGTCTCGCCACGTCGCGCCAGCCAGTCCGGACTCTCCGGCACCCGCCACCAGATATAAATCGCCGAAACCACCGCGCTGCCACCGAGGATGAACAGCCCCCGCCACCCCAGCACCGGCAGCAACAGAAACATCAGAGACGCCAGCAGATACCCGGCCGGATACCCGGCCTGCAAAATCCCGGAAGACATCCCTCGCCAGGACGGCGGCACGCTCTCCATGATCAGCGATGTCCCAACACCCCATTCCCCGCCCAGTGCTATGCCGAACAGTGTCCGCAACGCCAGAAACACACCAATCGTCGGGGCAAAAGCCGACGCCACCTCAATCACGGAATAAATCACGATCGTCCAGATCAGCACCGGCTTGCGCCCGTACTTATCCGCCGCCCGGCCACACAGAAAGGCCCCGATCGGTCGTGTCAGCAAAGTCAGCGTCGGCGCCAGCAGCACCGTCGAGAGCGGCACGGCAAAACTCTCCGCCACATTGTCCAGCGTGAACAAAACGATGAAAAAATCGCACGCATCCAGCATCCAGCCCAGAAACGACGCCGCAACCACATGCCGCGCCGTCGCCAGATCCCGGCCTCCGCCATGAATGGCCTCAGTGGCTGAAACAGGTGACGAAAGACTCTCAGTGCTCATATGCCGTGTCTCCGGATCGACCCTGGTTCGTTGCACGCCAGCGCAACGGAAGCCACGGCCGGATCCATCACGATCCCGACACTCCCGACGGGCACCTCCATCGTGTCCCGATAGTGACACCGGCACGTAAGCCGCCCCCGACTCAGCCCGCACAGGTTGACGGTCATTTTCCCCACAGGGTATCGCCCTGCCCGGAAGGCACGGCATGCCACCCCGGCGGCACTCCCGCCCGGAAACGCCGCGCACAAACCGGGGAAGAGAACAGACGCCATGACGAAATCGATGCCAGTGATCGCCGTGGACGGACCTGCCGCAGCAGGCAAAGGCACTCTCGCGAAAAGTCTCGCCGAAGCCTTCAGCCTTCCTTATCTCGATACTGGTCTGCTCTACCGCGCCGTCGGCCGCCGGATGCTCGATGCCGGGCTCGACCCGGCGACAGCCTCAGGCGAAGAGCTCGCCATGGCCCTCAGCCCCGACGACCTGAAACGCACCGATCTCCGCACCCCGGACGCAACCCGCGCCGCCAGCCTCGTCGCCCGTGACCAGGCCGTCAGACAGGCCCTGGTCCATATCCAGCGCTCTTTCGCCGCCGAACGCGGCGGTGTGCTCGATGGCCGCGATATCGGAACCGTCATCTTCCCCGATGCCGACGTCAAACTCTACATCACCGCCTCACCCCGCACCCGCGCCGAACGCCGTTACACCCAGACAGGCGGCTCAGAGACCGGCCCCGACCGCGAAACCGACATCAGCAAAGTCGAAACAGCACTCATCGAGCGCGACAAGGCGGACGCTACCCGCGCCGCTGCTCCGCTCCGCATGGCCGATGACGCCGTAAAAATCGAAACAGATACCCTCACCGCCGAACAGGTTCTCACTGAAGCCATCCGCATCGTAAAATCTGTCCTTGACGCAAAAGCATTCTGATCCTCCGCTTAAAACAGATCGCAGCCAGGCGCCTTTCCCCCGGACCCACCAGGCCGCCCGAAGCACAGCCAGTCAGAGCGCGAAGCCGGATCACCCCGGTCAGACGCTTCATGCAGAACCGGGTGCCTTCAGAGCGCCCCCCAGGAGATCATGCGATGAGCGCCCCCCGCACCGACAGCGACCCGCATCACACTCACTCACCCGGCTGCACCCACAACCACGAAGACCATTCCGATGATCATGGTGCCCACGATCACGACAACCATGATCACGACGGACACGACCACGAGGCAGACGATCACTCACACGACCACGCCCACGCTCATAACGACCATGACCACGACGGACACGACCATGAGCACGGCCTCTTCGGTCACCACCACCACGCTCCCGCCTCGTTCGGAACCGCCTTCGCCCTCGGCATCGGCCTGAACTCGGCCTACCTGATCGCAGAAACCATCTGGGGCATCCTCGCCCACTCCCTCGCTCTGCTCGCCGACGCCGGACATAACCTCTCAGATGTCCTCGCCCTCGGCGCCGCATGGCTCGCCCACAATCTCGCCCAACGCGCCCCCTCCGCCCGCTTCACCTACGGCCTGCGCCGCTCGTCGATCCTCGCCGCCCTCAGCAACGCCGTCATCCTGCTGGTCGTCACGGGCGGCATCGCCTGGGAAGCCATCCTCCGGCTCGCTCACCCGGCACCCGTCGTCGGCAAAACCGTCATGATCGTCGCCGCCATCGGTATCCTCGTGAACGGCGGCACTGCCCTCCTCTTCATGGGGGGACAAAAAAACGACCTCAACCTGCGCGGCGCCTTCCTGCACATGGCGACGGATGCCCTCGCCTCTCTCGCCGTCGTCATCACAGGCGGCCTCGTCATGCTGACAGGCCTCCTCTGGCTCGATCCCGCCATCAGTCTCGCCATCTCAGTCCTGATCGTCGCCGCCACCTGGTCCCTCCTGCGCGACTCTCTCGACATGGCGCTGGACGGCGTTCCCAAAGGCGTCGACCTAAGCGGTGTCGAAACCTATCTGCTCAGCCTCCCCGGCGTCAGCAGCCTGCATGACCTGCATGTCTGGGCCATGAGCACCACCGAAACCGCTCTGACCGTCCATCTCGTCCGCACAGGCACAGATGGCGCTGACAATGACCGTATCCTGGAAGCCGCAGGCGAAACCCTCCGCTCGCGATTCGGAATCGTTCACCCCACTCTCCAGATCGAACTCACCCGCTGCGACGCCGGATGCAGCCTCGGAGAAATACCCGTTGGCTGACACCGTCGCGCCGCCCGAACTCTCCGGCCTTCCGCCTGCTCCCGGCGGAAGCAATGGCAAAACCACCGTCGCCTGGGTCAGCCTCGGCATCGCCATCATCGCTCTGGGCCTGAAATACGCCGCCTGGGCCTGCACCGGCAGCATCGCCCTGAAATCCGATGCCCTGGAGACGATCATCAATGTCGTCGCCGCAATCGGTGGTCTCTGGGCCATCAAACTCGCCGAACGTCCCGCCGACGACAACCACACCTACGGGCACTACAAAGCCGAATACCTGTCAGCGATTATCGAAAGCGCCATGGTGCTCGTCACCGCGTTCGCCATCGGTAAAGCCTCAATCGACGGGTTTCTCCACCCGGTCAGCGTCGATGCCCCCTGGCCCGGTCTCGCCCTGAACGGGACAGCCACCATCCTCAACCTCATATGGGGCTATACCCTGCTGCGTATCGGCCGGGCAAAACGCTCCCCCGCCCTCGTCGCAGGCGGACAGCACGTCCTCTCCGATGTCTGGACGGGCTTCGGCCTCATCGCCGGCCTGGCCCTCATCCCCTTCACCGGCTGGCACTGGCTCGACCCGACCCTCGCCGCCCTCGTCGCAGTCAATGTACTCCGCGTCGGCTGGGAAATGCTCCGCCAGTCCGTCGCCGGCCTGATGGACGAAGCTCCCGATCCGGAAACTCTTCAGAAACTCCGTGAAGTCATCGCGGAAAACGCGACCGGAGCACTGGAAGCACACGACATCCGCACCCGCGAGGTCGGCGCCGTCACCTTCATCGAATTTCACCTCGTCGTCCCCGGCAGCATGACCGTCGCCGTCGTCCACGAAATCTGCGACCGCATCGAAGCCGGTCTACGCCGCGTCATCGGTCGCGCTTTGATCAACATCCACGTGGAACCGGAATACAAAGCCAAAAACACAGGCATCGTGCTGAGATCCGGTCTCCCGAAACATCAGCATTCATGACCCGTCCTTCCTGAAAAGGTGTGCGGAAAAACAGAAAATCAAAACTTTTTTAGAGCCATTACGTCGGACGGCGCGCGCCAGTCACCGCGCGGTAATAAAGCCTCCCGGCCACAACCTTTGCGCGTTCGGCATCACCGGGTGCCTGAAACGGCTCGTTGCGAAAAACCTTCACAGGATGCTTCATCAGTTTCGACAAGGCAGCAGTCACGGGCAGTCCTGTCTGCCATGTTTCATACAAAAAGAGACGCTGATCATCCAGATCGTACCGTACCGCTCGCGAAAAATTGAATTGCTCGCTAATCGTGGTCAGATGAAAGGATCCGTCCTGACTTATTTTTTAGACAGGGCGCGAAGATGTCCATATATCTGCCGATATACCGAATTTAGAGGGTGTTATGCACTTTGGGAGAGCAGATTGGCGACATTTCTGAGCATGAAACCAGCGAAGGCGATGGTATGCATTGCAGCGAGGGTTGAGGCACAGCGTTCATAGTCTTTGACCAGCCTTCTGCATCGCGTGGCCCACGCGAAAGAGCGTTCCACAATCCAGCGACGGGGCAGCAACACAAAACCCCGCTTTGCCTGAGGCAGCCTGACGATTTCGAGAGTGATATCGTGCTCTTTTGCTGCATTGGCTGCTTTTGATCCAGTATAGCCCTGATCGGCCCATGCCAGTTCCACGCTGCCATCTGTTGCCTGCTGGATAGCTTCCGCCAGCGGACCGACTTCTGCCCGGTCGTCTCTGTTTGCCGGGGTGACGTGCAGGGTCAGAAGATGCCCCAGAGTATCAACGGCCATATGGAGCTTCGATCCGTTCTTTCTTTTCGCACCATCATACCCGGACCGTGGCCCGCTTTCCGGGGTCGAACGCAATGTCCGGCTGTCGATGATCGCCGTCGTCGGTTCAGCCTGCTTTCCAGCCGCCAGACGCAGCACAGCCCGAAGATCGTGGACGAGAGCTTCGAAACATCCCGCCTCCATCCAGCGCCGGGATTGCTGATAAACCGCAGACCACGGGGGCAGATCGTTCGGCATCGCACGCCATGCAATACCGTAACGGATCACATATCGCAGACCGTTGAACAACTCCCTCAGATCATGATGCCGTTGCTCCGCATCCTCTTTCATCAGAAGGAGGTATGAAACAATCAGAGACCATTCTTCGTCACTGACATCAGATGGATACGGCCTGCGCACAGTAATCATCTATCTTTACTGCACCATTCAGACACGAAAGTACATAACACCCTCTAGCCACAGGGTGCCCATATAGTAGCGGTCTGAGTCGGTATCGAGATCATAAGACTCATAGGTCCCCGAATCCGGCGTCAACAGGATTTCACCAGAGTACCCTTTCGCATCGACCACTGTCGTTCCAATATTTCCGGTCAATGACACAGGTGGATTAAAAAACGTGGCATCCTCTACAAGAGTTTGGGTTACAGACATGAAAAACACCCCCCCCAATGAAAATAAAATATAAACTAACAGGATACGATGATACTAATGCGAAGTAACTAAATATCTTTAAATATTTACATCTCACATATTTGGAAACTACATATATAATATATGTGATATTTAACTTTTTATTTACAATATATCTAAAATATATCTAAAATACTGGACATATTCTCTCAAGATAAGGAGAGTCCGCAGCTTCCCGTGGAAGCTGTCACCTCAACGGGACGACGTAAAATGAATACTTTGCTTCAGGGGTATATAGCTGCGGAATCCTTCGCCATGTATACCGGCATGCTCAAGCCTGATGCCACCGCATCA
>NZ_WOSX01000021.1 GCF_011516735.1 Acetobacter fallax
TCCTGCCGCGCCGCTGGGTGGTTGAACGGACATTCGCCTGGCTGGGACGGTGCAGGCGGCTCGCCAAAGATTGGGAACAATCCATTGCGTCCTCAACCGCATGGACATTGACAGCAAGGCATTGTCAAGCTTGAAAAACTTTCGAATCGGGCTCTTACTGCCGGGCGAGAACGCCCCTGAGAGGCGTGACCGGCGTGTGTTTTTGAGCACGTAAGCGGGGCGACCGTGCGGGCCGTGAGCATCGGAGCGCAGAAAACGCGCTTCGGATCGCTGGCAGAGGGGATTTTGAAACAGCCTCTTAAAAAGACCGCCCGGCACTATCTGAACATGGCGGGAGTCCGTCAGTTCTTATTCACGACATCATTAAAAATAAACAAAATGTCAGATAGCCAACGATTTTTGGCGGTTTTCAACAGAACCTGTGCGATTTCCCGCTGCATACCGATAGTAATCACGCGAAAAATACTCTGCGCTCCTCATTCAGTTCGCTACCATAAACCTCAATAATTTTCAGAGGCTGCCACACCATGCCTGAGTCGGACAGCGAGAGCTCTCGCAATGATGAAAGCAAACTGCGCGAAGCCGTCTCATTATTTTACGCTGCCGTTCGGGCGGACCACAGGCTGGCTCCGATTTTCGCCGCCCGCGTTCATGACTGGGATGCCCATATCGAAAAAATCACGCGTTTCTGGTCTTCCGTCCTGCTCGCCACAGGGGATTACAAGGGGAACCCGGTGGCCAGGCATTATGTCTTTCGCCATCAACTCTGCCCCGAACTGTTTAAACGATGGGAAACATTGTGGGGCCAGAGCCTGCATCAGGTTTTCGATGCAGATGATGTCCGCCATATCCTCAGGAAGACCGCTCGTATTTCAGGGAGTCTTCAGACCGTATTGTTTGGCAGCATGGATGACTTTCTTACAGAAGCAAAACAGCTTCACGCCCGGCAGGATGATCTCTGACTACGACATTCAGGCTGCTGTCGGGTCTTCCCGCCCCCAGAGTCGCCGCATCAGGCGACCATCGATCGCAGCGAGGCCAAGACCTATCAGACCAGCGCCCGCAACCGTATTCCAGGCAATCGGTTCCCCAAGAAAAAGAGCTCCCATAATAAGAGCGCTGACCGGCACCAGAAACGTGACGAGGGCAGCCCGTGTGGCACCATGGACTGTGAGAACTCGAAAATAGATCAGATAAGCAAGAGCTGTACTCAGTAAAGCGATGCCTAGGAGAGCTGCCCAGCCGGAAAATGTAAGTGTCGGGAGTGTCCAGAATCGGTCCAGCACGATCGCAAACGGCGCGACGGCAACGGTCGCTCCGGTCAATTGTCCGGTCGCCAGAAGAAGCGGCTGTACTCCTTTCAGCTTTCGGGACAGAGCGTTTCCAATCGCGTAGGAGGTTGTCGCACCCAGACAGGCGAGTTCGCCAGGCAGTTCTGTCAGAGACAAACCTGTCGCCAGATTACGCCCGATCAGCACGGCCACGCCTGCGAATGCACAGGCTATACCTATCACCACAGATCGGGTGAGGCGTTCATCCTTTGTCGTCAGGTGCATGGCGATTGCCGTGAATATCGGTGTCGTTGCATTGAGAGTGGCTGCCACGCCGCTTGGCACAAAACGCTCACTCCATGCATAGAGGCTGAATGGCAGAGCACAGTTAAATATGCCGAGAATCAGGAACCATCGCGCCGTATAAGATGTAAGCGAAAACCGGCTGCCACCCAGACGCAGGACGACGTGCAGAGTCAGCGCAGCAAGTCCCACGCGGCCCAGCACGAGGGTGGCTGGCGGCAAAACGGGAGCCAGCACCTTATAAAAAAAGAATGAGCCGCCCCACAGCACTGAGAGGAATCCGAGCACAAGCCAGCTCTGTCCTGCGGAAACAGACGGATCCCGCTCTTCACATGTGAAAGTCATGCAAAGCCACGCTTATCGTCTGAATCTTGTTTTAAACTGAAGTATAACATTTCCTTCATCATACCTCAGATAACCGGCCACATTACGGCTTTAAATCCTAACGATCACGGCATATCAGGCAAGAGCACAACACACGTCCGGGCGTCATGCCGCCGACTGAATCAACACCTTTGCACAGGCTCTGTTCGCGTTACGGACTGGCACAGTCTCAGGGCTTTGCCCTGGAACCCACCAAAGGTCACGAACCTTTGGAAACCATTTTATTATTAATCAATGGGGTGCAGTGGCCGTCGTGCGCAGCACGCCTTCGCGTGACGGTCCCTGCCGGGTTCGGGCAGAGCCCGGATTCCGCCAGCCCTTTGAAAAATCACAGATCGACACGCAACGCTAACAGTGCCTTTGTGTAGACTTCACTGACAATACTGATCGGCGTTCCATCCCCGCGGCGAAGCACCGCGACATGCCGCAGAAGTTCATCCAGCCCGGCATCAGACCGAAGTCTCCGGTTTTCCAGTGTCGTGCGAGAGATTGTGAGGGGCGACACAACACGACCGAAAGGTTCGGTTGTCGTCTCGAGACTATGATTCATACTGGCTGTCAGCCGCGCCGGCACATACCAGTTTTCGGCTCGCGACAGAACACAGCCAGACGACGAAAGATGAACACGCCGATACCGGACCGTCTCACCAGCCCTGACATCCAGCGAGTCACGGATATAAGCCGGAGGTATGCCCTCACTGTTACGTTCGACAGACGCTATAATCCTTACCGGAGCGGGAAACAGCCGACGCTCCTCACACCAGAGTTCCAGCGCACGCGTCGCACTGGATGCAGCAAGCAGAGCCTCATCGAGACATTGCAGCAACCGGGACTGGTCTGAAGACAGATGTATCACTCTGCTTACCCGGTTTCGAAGATCCGGCGACCAACAGGACGGCAGGATTTCGCCGTCAGTAACGGCAGCCCACCCCAGATATTTTTCACCGCTTCGACGATGACGGCGCCACCAAAGGTCGGAAGAACAGAACGGCCCGCTTTCTCAATCGCCTCTCCTGCCCTGCGCCCACCGAGCCGGGGAAAGGGCGGCGGATAGAGGCCGGTCCGGCTGTTCTCGACATGAAACATCGATTGCTCCAGCCTGACACGCAACTGGCGTTGTGAGAATGGCGTGCCCTGGCCAAACGGTGTCGTGTCACTGAAAGCCCACACACCCCGGCGATTGGGCACCACCAGCAGAAGCCTGCCATCATCACGCAATACTTTCCACACGGCACGAAGCAATTCATGGCCGGCATGGCTCGTTTCCAGCGCATGAATCATCAAAACGCGATCGAAAGACAAATCGTCAAAAGGAAGTTGCCTGCCGCTGACCACGCACTCCCGGCAATACTGCATCCTGCCAGCCTCGCACTGCGTTGCCGAATCCAGGCGAGCCGACACCGAGAGCGCGGTCTGTCCATCCCAGAGTGGCAGGTAAGGCGCGGCGAAACCAAGCCCGAGCAGGCGCTGTCCTTTCAGATCAGGCCAGCGCTGCGTGAGATAGGGGCCAAGCAGGTGAACGGTGCGTTCTCCTGCCGAACCCGTGTAAAATGCTGCTGCTGTGCGAACTTCGTCCTGCATGATGCGTACACTACCAGAAAGCGTTACCAGGAAGCGATAACTGCTCAGGTGGAGATCAGCCCGTGCCAATCACAGTTTTGCCGGTTCCGGCTTTGTCAGACAATTATATCTGGTTGCTGAAAGATGAAGACACTGCGGCCGTAGCGGTTGTCGATCCGGGTGACGCGGCTCCGGTTCGCGCCGCAATTGAAGCTCATGGCGGGAGGCTCGATCTGATCCTTCTGACTCATCATCACGCTGACCATATCGGAGGCGCGGAAATTCTGCGTGACCGCTATGACGCTCGTATGGTCGGCGCAGTCGCGGACGAAGCCCGCCTGCCCCGGCTGGACCAGGCCGTGCGGGCCGGAGATCATGTGGCATTCGGGTACAGTTCGGCATTAGTCATTGAAACGCCGGGGCACACCATCGGTCATGTCAGCTATTATTTCGATGATCCGCCGTCACTGTTTTGCGGCGATACCCTGTTCAGTCTTGGGTGTGGACGACTGTTCGAGGGCACGGCGAAGGACCTGTTCAACAGCTTTCGGCAATTCGATGCCTTACCTGACCAGACGCATGTGTATTGCGGGCACGAATATACCGAATCGAACGCACGCTTTGCCCTGCGCGTCGACCCGGACAACACGGCGCTGGAAAAACGGGCCAGCGAAGTTTTCGCTTTGCGTGCTGAACATAAATCAACCGTGCCCTCCACACTGGGCAGCGAGCGCGCCTGCAATCCGTTCCTGCGGGCTCCTGATTATGAAACACTTGCTCGTCTCAGACGTGAAAAAGATCACGCCAGATAAAAGGTATCAGCATGTGGCCTTTCAGGGAACGGCACGTGTGCTGCCCGATAGCAGGGACCCGGCAGCCTCAAGAGGCATATTGCCTAAGGTCCAGAAACCGCTGCGAAGACGCAGAGGAAGCATAAGGGTAGCGCTGCTATCCCCGTCTGACTGCGCGTTAGCGTAATATTCTTCTCCGCCAGCATTTTTCCGGAGAGGTTTGCCTTGTTCCGCGCGGTCAACCGCCTCGCCGAGCACCTGTGCAATCTGCGCAACTGATGGCGCGATGACACCGGCGTCTGCGAGATGAGCCGCTGTTCGATCGAGCCCATGCAGTGTGAGGTCAAAATCGCCGTTACTCTGTCCGTCATGGACAAGATGCCCGGCAAGAGTGGCCGAGAGCGGACCGAAACGTGCCTGCCCCATATGAAGGATAACTGTCGTGCTGCCGTTCGCTGCGGCACTATCATTGAAATCACGGAATACACCGCTGGCGGAAACAGCCCCCCTCAGGTCTGTCACCTGATTACCGAACCCCGCGACGGCAAACGGCAAAGTCACTCCGGAGAGGGTCGTGTCTGTTGTCATTGTGCGCTGACTTTCACCGGCCACCCCTGACACAATGACCGAGTGCAGGTTTGCAAGCCGCAACGCGAATGGCGCGACAACAGAACCAAAACGGATCGGCGAAACCTCTACCTCGACAATGGCGTCGGGCACTGAAAGAACAGCTTTCCCGCTGTCTTCGGGGCGGCCACCCGGAGCAATAACAGACAGACTTTCTTTGCTGCTGCTCAGGCGCATCGCAAACAGCACAGGAGCCGAAGGGCTGCTTCCGTCTGAGATTGCGAAAGCCTGCGGAGCGCCGAATGTCAGCCTCATACGGCCGGGCTGAAACCACGATGTCCGGACCGTTATCCGATCACAGCCATACAACACCCGATAACTGCCAGCACGACCAGAAACTCTGACATCCCGTATATCCATGACCGTTGCGAGAACTGCCCAGCGCGGCGTTACCGTACTCCAGTTCAGCGTCCACCCCGCACGGGCCAAGTCTTTCTGTTTATCTGCCAGAGCCTGCAACGCAGAGCGATTCTCCGACAGATTCCAGGCCACCTCTGCGAAGCCGGCCATACCCGCAAGCAGCGGAATGAACATCCATTTCTTCCACCGTCGGTTTTCTGGCTCGTCCATAACCTCATCTTCCGCAAGCAAATCAATGGACTCATTACGGAATCCGGCTCCCTCTCCCTGTCAGGCGATGAATACTTACCGGATTTTATCCACAGAGCTCCATGCCACTCATCCACCGAAAAACGGAAGTTATCCCAGACAGGCCCTCTCTTTGTTCATCTCTTGCAAATTGATCCGCGAATCGCCAGAAAATGGCTATTTTCAGCTACTCACAGACAAACTCAACCCAAAGCGAAAAAACAATCTTGACTTAGCAAACCCCCTGATTCTGCCACACATGCAAGACTGCATTGCATGCCAGCTTCAAATGGCTGATTTTATCCCACAGAGTTATCCACAACAGCCATCTTCGTTGATCCGTCACTGGCCAGAAGTGGTTCAGCCTGACGCCAGGCCTGTTCGATTGCTCCCAGCATGGCACTGCGCTTCCCTTCCCCGACCGGATCGCAGACGACAATCGAAATCGTGCCTGGATGCTTGAGAAAGCCTTTATTAGCCCAGCACAGCCCCGAATCGGTGGCGACGGGATAGACAGGCAGTCCGGTATGCCGGGCCATTGCGACGATGCCCGGTTTGAGCGACGCCCACCCGCCCGGAGCAGAGCGTGTGCCTTCCGGAAAAATAATCATTTGCCGACCGTCCTTTGCTGCCCTGTCGGTTTCGCGCAGCAATGCGCGCATCGCTTTACTTCCTCCGGTACGCTCGATGGCGATCATTCCGGTTAACTTCAGCATAGGCCCCACGAAAGGAACACGCAGAAGTTCCTGCTTCATGACATAGGCAGGTCGCGGCACGAGTGTCATCCAGATCAGGGTGTCAAAAGCCGACTGATGCTGTGACGCGATGATAAATGGCTGATCAATCGGGAGTTTTTCCAGCCCGATAACGCGTGTTTTAATGCCGCAAAGCCGTCGCATACCCCCAAGAAGCAGAGCGCTCCACAAACGGGCAAAGGGCAGAGCAAGGGCAGGAGCGAAAGCGCGTAGCGGAAGAGAGACCAGTCCCAGCAGAATGGTCACGACCACAAGACAGGCCCGGAACATGATGGAACGGAGCACGATCATTATGGAAACCTCCGGAGTGTGACCGGTTGAGACAGGCTTCTCCTGCCCCTGCCCGGTACCGGGAAGCGACGGATGGAGACCAGAAAATTCGCAACCGTGCAACCCTGTGGCCCGGTCGCCGCGATATGACACTTGATTATCCCGCGCCGACCGGCCAGGAACGTGCTCATGTCGCTTCTCAGCTCGATTAAACTCGTCCTTTCCCGCCCTCATCCTGAGGCCCGCCCGTTTCTGGGCGCGTCCGGGGCCGCGATGATTGTTGCACGCTATCTTGGCTGGCGCCTCAACTGCCCTGTTCTGCGCAAAGCCGGAACGGTGAGCGGATTGTTTTTTGGCTTCTGTCTGTATTTTTTTCGCGACCCGAACCGGGTGCCTCCAGCGCGGGAGGGCCTGGTTCTGGCACCGGCAGACGGACGCGTCGTGTCAGTTGAGAAAATTGCGCCGCCAGTCGAACTCGGAATGGGCGATACGCCAGTCTGGCGTGTGGCGACCTTCCTCTCCGTTCTGGATGTGCATGTGAACCGCATGCCGGTCGCAGGCACAGTGACACGCGTGGCTTATCATCCGGGAAAATTTCTGAATGCAAGCCTTGATAAAGCATCGGTCGAAAACGAACGTAATGCCCTCAGTGTGACATTGCCTGACGGACGCATGGTTGCGGTTGTTCAGATTGCCGGTCTTATTGCTCGCCGGATTGTCTGCTCAGTCAAACCGGGAGATCGTCTTGAGGCCGGAGAGCGGTTTGGCCTGATCCGCTTCGGTTCACGGACTGATGTCTATCTGCCACCAGGAGTGATCCCTCTGGTTGAGGTCGGGCAGACGATGACTGGCGGGGAAACCGTCGTGGCACAGCTTGCGTCGTAAACCGCGCGGGTGGCTGAAGCGCGATACAAATCGATGGTCTTCTGCACTGGCGACAGCGTACCGTTTCGGCCTGACGGTTCGCGCCGCGACGCCGACTGACTGAGATGGCCGAAATCCCTCCCCATCGCCGCAGGCGGCGCCTCAGAGCCGTGCGCTCACCACGCACGCGTGTCCGCGGGCCGTCTTTCAATCGGCTGATTCCTAACCTTCTTACCATGCTTGGCCTGTGCAGCGGCCTGATGGGTATGCGGTTTGCGCTGGATGGACGATTCCAGAATGCAGCCATTGCGTTGCTCATCTCGGCGGTTATTGACGGGCTTGACGGACGCATTGCCCGTCTGCTGCGTGGCTCAACACGCTTTGGCGCAGAATTCGACAGCCTTTCGGATTTCCTGTGCTTCGGTGTTGCACCATCCTTCGTGCTTTACCTGTGGGCACTGCGAGATGCCGGGCGATATGCCTTTCTTCCCTGCATTCTGTTCACCGTCTGCATGTCGTTAAGGCTGGCTCGTTTCAACGCAAGTCTGGATGGGGAAGAAGAAAAACCAAAATATGCCAGCAACTTTTTTACAGGTGTTCCTGCGCCCGCAGGTGCTGGCCTTGCCCTGTTCCCGGTTTTTTTAGGGCTTGAGGCTGAAAAACTCGGTTATTCTGGTCTTTATGATCTCACCCGCCTGCCGTGGCTCCCTGCTCTCACGCTCATCAGCACGGCTCTTCTGCTTGTTTCGACACTCCCGGTCTGGTCCTTTAAAAACTTCAAGGTGCCGGCAAAATTCGTACTTCCGGTCATGCTTGGTTCGGGTGCCTACGTTGTAGCCCTCGTCGCAGACCCATGGGGAGTTCTGGCGGGTATGGGCATCATTTATGTTGCTCTGCTGCCCCTGAGCCGGGTGAGTTTTCTACGCCTCAGGCGTGCAGCGGAAGCCCTGCAGGAGGAGGAAGACACAGCAGAGTAATGAACCCTGTGTCTCCACGAAATTTCGTGTAGCTTGTTATCTCAACCTTCAGCCGTTATCGGCCCTGAAGATTCAGGATTCAGCTGTGTTGTCGAAATCAGCGCGATAATGCCATCAAGGATATCGCGCGGAGAGGGAGGGCAGCCGGGGATGGCGCAGTCGACCGAAGACTGTCCGGCGAGACCGCCCAGCATCGCGTAATTCGCTGAGAATGGTCCACCATCGATCGCGCAGGCCCCCACAGCCAGCAGGCCCCTGGGCTGAGGCATGGCCTCCCACGCTGCTCTGACCACTGGTGCCATCATGCGCGAACAGGCACCTGTTACGAGCAGCATATCGGCCGTCCGGGGTGTGCTGGCGAAACCGAGTCCGGCTTCGGCGAGACCGAACCCCCCGTTGATCAGAGATTCAACCTCGAAACCACAGGCCTCACACCCTCCGCTGTCGACATGAAACAGCATCAAGGGCGACCGTGACGCCACAGGCGGCAGGGCCGGGCCTGACGGCCCCAGCAAAGACGCAAAAAGCGCACGCATCAGAATGGTCGACACGGTATCCGATCTCCCTCCGATGTGGGGCACTTCCCTTAGCGACCCGCACGTAGATCCTTATTACAGGTCTGCGGCGGCAATCGAAACGCCGAAAGAGCATCGCACCAGATCAAAATTATCGGGAGAGGTTCCTAAAATCGCCTGTTCTGCAGCCATCAGCAATGTGGATGCCGGGTCAGCAATAAAGCATTGCTCCACCAGGCCATTCTGCACGGTGACAACATGCCATACGGGACCATGCGGCCCCTCAATAACGGCGTATCCTTCGGAGTGCTCCGGCCGCACAGGAACAACAGCACACAGATCTTCCGGCCCTTTTTCCTCTCCGGCAGAAATCCGGTCAGCTAAAGTCTTCAGAATTTTCAGACTCTCACCGATTTCTTCAAACATAATCTCGCAACGTGCCGCGACATCTCCACCTGTTGAGATCGCCTGTCGGAACGAAACATCCTCATAAGCGTCCATATGAAGACGAAAATCACCGCCATAGCCACAGGCCCGGCCCGCCACCCCCTGCAGCTCAAGCTTTTTCGCCTGTTCACCGGTAAGTCGTCCGGCGCACTGCAAACGATGCTTCAAACCAGGGATGACCCGCCATAAAGAGTGCAATTCTCTGATCCTGACTTCACTCAGGCACACAATCTCGCGGCCGAGAGCGGCGACTGTCTGAAGCGGCCCGATCGGGTCTCCCCGTTCCTGATGACGTGTTACGATCACGCCGCCGACGCACACGCAATCCATGAGCAGTCTCCGGCCGCTCGCCTCTCCGCACAAACGCAAAATCTGTTCACGCAAACGATAAAGTCCTGACGACACGAGTTCTGCATCTGCTGCCCTGGCCGTACGGGCAAGCGTGAGAAGATGCATCGCGATGCGCTCGGTCTCACAAAAAATGACCCTGCACCAGGTAGCGGGAACCGGGCACGATATACCGACCGCATTCTCGACTGCGGCGCTAAATGCCCATTGGTGCGCAACGGCGGATCCCGCACCAATCCGCCCTGCAAGTTCCAGTGCACCGGTGATCGTCGCATCGCGCATTCGTGCGATAAGCCCGCGATGGGCGTAACCCGCACGGGTTTCGACTGTGCGGATCACACCATCCGCGACACCGAGACGAAAATGAACCGGTCCTTCTGTGCTTCCGGTTGCTGGTCCTTTTCCGAACACCATGCCATGTGCGGCCACCCACTCGTCCGGCGGGTCAAACTCCGGCAGATCAGTGCCAAAAGACCTGGGACCAGATCTCCTGGCCAGCGGTGCCGTGGAAGTCCACATCCCATGATCAATAAGCGGGCGTGCATTCACAGCATCCATGGCCTCCACGCCATAGAGATCCCGGATCATTCGTTCAAATGGAACGGCTGCAACACGGACATGGGACACCCCCGGATAGCGCGGACCGTCTAATGTGCAGGATGCCATAATTGGTCGAACCCCGCTTTCAGCACTGCTTCCATCATTAACAAGCACATGGATCTGGCTGCCATCGCACCACAAACCGACGAAAACAGCGGGATCATCAGCGAGGTGTTCGACAAAGCTGTGCCAGGTGAATTCGTCGAGCTGAAAACGCCAGCGACACGCCGTCTTCTCGCCGGCACGAATAATCTGGCTGACGGACGGTTTTCCAACGCTGACCAGAGCGGGCACGCCACCAAAAATGATCGGACCGCCGCTCAATCCCGCAACTCCGGCACTGATGAGATCGGAGCATCACGCTGTGCGACAGTTGACCGGGAAAAAGCCCCCGGTCTGATACCGTTCATAAGAGGGATCAGATCGCGACCTCCACGCCGGATCGCGGGGAGCACAATGATCGTCAGAGCAAGCGCCAGAATGACGGAATACGTCGTCATCACATACAGAATAATCAGAACAGTTATGAAAGGCAGCAAACCGGCAGTCCATTCAGCAAGCCGGCCCGACAGATCAGATGCAGCCGTCATTTCACTGCGAGCAAGCCAGGGCAATGTCAGTACAGGCGGGATCAACGCGAAACATGTCACCATTGGCAGGTTGAGTCCCGCCGCAATCGCTCCAAGAGCAAGACATCCTTGCGAAACATTAAGTCCCTGGCTCAATCGGATATCAGCACTGGCCCCGGCAAACTGCATACGAAACGACGTGACAAAAACGGTGACAAAACCAAAGCTGATGAGCGTCAGCGAAAATATCGCGCTGCTTTCAGAGGGAAGCGGAGACGCGCTCAGAACACTGGCAAGAAGAAGAGCACCGGCTGACGCACGGACTGTCTCGCCCATATTTCGGATATCAGGCAATCGGGCGTTGTCTGCCTCCTCCGGGAAAGCTGAGACGGGAAAGAGGCCGGTTAAAACTGCATAGCCGATACCTGCCAGCACTCCACTGGCGGAAGTCCCGGGACACAGCAATCCGGCAAGGACAAGAAGCGCCCCCGAAGCCTTCGTTCGCAGTACAGTCCAGCCAGCTACAGCGCGACCCTGTCCCCCGTCAATCAGCAACACCCGCAAGATCGATGCCAGAAGCAGTATCGCCATTTTTGCCAGTGGATCAGCGAAAAAAACCGCGACGACAATCAGACCCGTTGTCCAGAAAGGCCGCGCGCGTTCCAATACGGCAAGGCTTCTTCCGGTCCGCGGACATAGCGCCAGATTTTCGCTCAGAAGGCCGCCATAAAGAATCATGCTTCCCAGAACCGCAACAGGCGTTTCTATCAGCCAGAAATGCGCTGTGCTGCTTCCGGTCACAGTCATATAAACCGCGAGCGGAAGGTTAAGGACAGTGAGCAACAGACCGATTACCGCAAAAGGCAATCGAAGCATAACAGTGTCATGATCGGTGCCACTCTCGTCCGTGCCTGGTCTGCCCGTAGCTATCAGAGCAATACCGGCCAGAAATGGCCAGCAGAGTGTTAGAAAAAGCAGGATTTCAGCAAACGACGCCATCAGGATCCGCCATCCTGTTCGGCTGCGGATATTTCTCGCAACAACGACAATCTTTGCGTCAGCCATAAACCTGCTGCTGCGAGAAGAAGAATACAGCTGCCGACGATCCAGACTGCACGCGTCTGCTGCGTATTGGCGGCAGCCAGCAGAATCCCGTCGCAGGCCGTGAGGAGGCCAGCAAACTGGTCTCTGATTCCGGGACGAACCGCCAGCCCCGCCAGCCCGGCAAAAACGACCATAAGAGATATCGTGATCGCAGAGGGGTTTACCGGGAGGATGAACGAAATATGGACAAGTTCTCCCGCAGGCAGGCTTACGCAGGCCGCGAAGCTGAGAAACAATGCGAGAAAGAGGGCTACAGATGCTCCGGACCGCCTGGACTCTTCAATATAAGTACCGAGCTTCCATGTCGGCACTATTGAAATAGCGAGAGCAACGCATGCGACGAACAGCATTCGCCTTGTGTTGAAGTCGGGGTTCATATGGTGGAGCGTTACGACGGATATCGCTGTCAGCAAGCCTTGCACAGGCAGGACCGCCGGACCGATGACAACCGTCAAAAATGCAAACAGTGGAAGGAGAGCCAGAGCAAGCGTCATAGCGGCCCTCCCCCCGTATTATCGTCGAACGTACTCTGCTCATGCACTGCCCCCCGATATGGCATTATGGGAAAGCGCGATCCGAACAGAACCTGAATAGCAAAAAACGCCAGAAGCAGAGCACCCGCCCCGCGGAGACGGATCCTGGTGACCGGCCCCGCGGCAACCAGATTACCGGCTGCAAGGATCACGCACAGCACACAGCAACGGACTATCCACAACAGAAATCCGACACTCAGAGCACCGACGCTACCGGTGACAGTCTGATGCTCTGAAATGAGCGCCAGGGAACCAGGCCAGAAAAGGTCTCCGGCCAGTGTCAGCCAGATAAGGGAAGAGCAGTCAGCCGCGAGCATCAGAATAGCCCGGTCCGTACCGGTCACGCCGACATCAGACACTGTGCAATCCGATGCAGCGCCGGCGACAAGAAGCGCGAGCGCAGCGAGGACAAACGGAGCATCATCTCCGAAAGGACTTCCGCTTCTGAGACCACTCAGCACGACATCCAGATTAGTCGTTGCTCCGACGCTAAAAAACAGCACCGCGATAAGAAACAGAACGGGGATAGCAACCGATGCCGATATCAGGCGGCGAAAAGCAGTTGTTGCGGTCTCTGCCTGCCCTCCCAGGGCGGGCAACTGACAGGCTATCTGAGCACTCATCAGCAAGAGCGTGATCACGAAAATATCCGACAGGTGTGCCGTAGCAAGGCCGGATGCAGCCATCGGGACCAGCAATGAAACGACCAGAACTGTCGTCATTGCAGCAGTCGTGGCACAACTGGCGACAATACTGGTCTGAGGTGTCAGAGGATCAGAATTCTGATCCGGTGAATCCGCACACCACTGAGTAGCAATCAGGTACCAGCGACGAAGCACGGGCGGTGCAGCAACACCTGTCAGGCGTGCAGACATAAAGACGCGAAAACCCGCTATCAGAGGCGCGAACATCACCACAACGACAAGCTGAGTCATCGAAAGCAGGATAGAGAGGAAGAAAGGCAGACTGATCATGGCCTGACCGTCACTGCCCACAAAGCAAGAGCTGTGAGCAGAAGCACGACAGCCAGCCCATGAATTTCGATCCTGTGGATGCCGGCAATCGCAACCTTTCCCCCGCGAACAGCTAATGCGAAGACTTTGAAAACGCGATACCGGGCATCACGAAAAGATGCAGACGAAATGAGCACTGTCTGCTTCAGGATAGCCGCCACCGCATCAGACCCTGGCCAGAGCAAAGGCTCGCCAAACGGAAGCCAGGAAGACCGGGTTCTGAGGCCGTCAGACCACAGCGTTTCCTCTGATGGTGTCACATCGGAAAAGACAATGTGCGCAGACTTCGGAAGAGAAACTCTGGCTCTCTGGCGCAGGATGATCACTATAACTGCAACGACCAGAAGCATCAGCATTACTGCGATCGGCGTCCAGGACGATAAACCGTCTGGTCCGACGAGTGTGATCGCAGTCAAAACATTCACTGACATTTCATTTGAGGTGAGAGAAAATCCCATCAAACGAGGCGTCAGGCGTGCAATCAGACCGGGAACACAGGATGTTACGGCGGTCACTACGAGACAAACCAGAATCGGCTGTATCGTTCCCTCCGTAATATCCGTGCATCCCGCCATCCGGGGCGTACGCGGACCACCGAGCATCACCAGCATCACCAGTCGGAGAACAGCGAGGCTGAACAGCGCGACAATTGCTCCCAGACTGGCAAGCAACACGATTGATGGCAATGCAGGCGCATAGCCTTCCGGAAGCAATCCAAGAGCAGTTTCAGCCAGCAACCAGAGCACACTGAAACCTCCGGTCGGTGGCAAGAGAAGATACGCACATGCCACAACGGCAAATAAGGCAGCGAGCCGGGGGGCGAACAGGATGAGCCCCCCCAGGCGGTTAAGGCGATCTGAACCGCCGCCTGCGACAGTAAGATCACCGATATGCAGAAGGGCCACGGCCACAGGCCAGACACAAAGGAGATCAAGCACAAACGCGCTTAGCGCAGCCTGACCACACAAAGGAGAGTCCGCGGCACTAGCAAGAAGAAAAAGTCCGCTCGCAATAACAGCCAGTGCATGTGATGCAGCGAAAATACTTGCAAATGCAGAGCTGGCATATCGGGTTGAAAGGGCTTTGAGAGCCCTGCCAAAGCCGAGCGTCACTCCACCGACAAGCAGTACGAACGCCATTTGTCGGGCCGGAATAACCTGTGACTGAAGACAGCAACGGATAAGAATGAGAAGGCTGCAACCCATTTCGACAGAAGGCGCGAGAGCCAGTGCTCCCCGCCCGCGACTGGCTGCACAACCAGCAGTCAGGGCCGCGATGCATGCCGCCCATTCTCCGCCGGGCGCACAGCCAGAAACGAACAAAAGCATGCGGAGGCAGCCTGCGGAAAGACGTTGTCTGGAGGGCAACACAAGAAGCTGGGCAGCAGCCCCTGCGGTAGCCAGAAGTAACGGGTGAACTGCCAGCGCAGCAAAGCAGGCAGCCGCACAGGCCAGAGAAACCCGCCATCCGGACTGACTTCGCGCATTGACCAGAAGACCAGTCATTGCAAAGGAGAACAGAAATACAGTCCCAACCGTTTGCATTCCCATGCCTGGCACAGGGATGCCCCCGGCAGCGGCAGGCCATATCAGGGCGACCAGGGCCATCAGAGCAACAAAAAGCCAGCAGCCACACCCAGCCAGGTTAAGACGCCCGGGCGGCAACTTCAGCCACGATACAGGGACAATGGATACCCCACACGCAGCAACAACGGACAAAAGGGCAACGATCGTCAGGATGGCAAAAGTCCGTTACGAAAGAGACTGAAGACCGGGGAGTATTTACCCTAAAGTTTTGCGTCTGAAACCCGCAACTGGCTGTGATGGCACAACATGAAGGTGTTCATTCGAACAGGTTGGCCAGTGAAGACGCAAGATGATTTTCCAGAATGGGAATCGCCTTCCTGGCTGTCAGATTAACCTGATCAGCGTAAGCTGTCTCACGCACGTGATAAGTTTTAAATGCCGACGGTTCGTCGATTTCCTGATAACGGGCGTTCGAGTTTACGACGTCCGTCGTACCGTCAGGAAGACTGGCCCCGGTGTTATCCGGACTTTCATGACTTGTCCGCGTGAACTGATGCACGGCAAGTCCGCTTACAGGCCGCTCAGACAGACGTATGTCGGTCGTGACAGCATATGTGACATCGCCGACGATCTGGTCGAGCAGACCGGGCGCACCATTAAGCCCCAGGCCGGGCACAAGACCGACCGGGATATTTCCGGCGTAAACCGGGGTCATGCCCCCGGGGACAGATCCTCTCATCAGAGGCTGGTCCCAACCAGGCGCTAACAGAGATGCGACCTGTTTCTGCCCAATCCGTCCTGCCTGGAGCACATTTACCTGCAATTCGAACCGGGCAATATCCGGGTCAGCGACAAGCGTATAGCCTCGCGCTTCAAGTGCATGCATCAATGGCGTTTTGAAATCGATGGAAGGAAAACCGGATGTATTTCTTATGCCGAGATATATCGTGCGCTGATCAGGCGCGACCGGATCGAGGAAGACTGTCTCAGACATTTTTGTATTCACTGTCAGGTGGCTATGCGCCGTGACCGCTTCGACGCTGGCGCATGCAGAGAGCGTTACCGACATCAGGAACATACAGAGCCATGCAATCGCATGTTCTGTCTTGCATCTGATAAAAAAAAGTCTGTCCGTGGGAGATTGCATACCAGAGAAACTGGCAGACATTCCTTAATAATGTATCTTCACCAAAACCTTTAACTCGCCATATTAAGTTTTTCGTAAAGCCCAGGGCGGCGCAACTTTTCCGGTCGCGCCCCGCTTACCGAGCCATGGTTTCAGATCATCAAAAGCACGGACCCGCACGGCTCCCGGCCAGAGCAGCCCATCCGTCTCTTTGAAAACGACGGCCTGTTTCAGGCCGTGCCGCGTATCAGGATATTTCTGCAAGGCCACACCAAGACCGCGCGCCATGGTTGGCATCTGTTCCGCCGGAAAAACAAGCAGACGCTTATCACCACCCAATACGGCAACATGGTCGCCGGAAGCCGGAATGCAGAGACGTGCGCTTTCATCGCCCTTAAGATTGAGAATCTGACGCCCACTGCGCTTTTCAGCCGAGAAATCGGAATCGGCCACAAACATACCGCGCCCGACATTCGATGCGACGAGCCACTTCTCCTGTGCTCCCAGCACGAAAACAGCGAGAACATCCTCCTCATTCGAGAGTTCCATCAGCAGGCGAAGCGGTTGTCCGTCACCGCGACCGCGAGGCAGATCAGCAACGCTGATGGTAAAGGCTCGTCCGTCAGTGGCGAAGAAACAAAGCCTGTCAGTACTCTGGCACGGGAGGGCCAGCCTCAGTTCGTCACCTTCCTTGAACTTCTGTGCGGCAGCGTCGATGCCGTGACCACGCACCACCCGAACCCAACCCTTCTGAGACAGGATCATCGTCAAAGGTTCGCGCTCAACGAGAATCGCCGCTGAGATGTCAATTTTTGGCGGAGACACGCCAAGTGTGCTGCGACGTGCACCGAGAGCCCCGGTGCCAAATGTCTTGCCAATTGTCTTTACCTCGCTGGCAATACGGGACCAGCGGAGTTTTTCGTCTCCCAGTAAAGTGCGAAGATCGTCCTGTTCCGCGCTCAGAGCGGCATGCTCTTTGCGGATTTCAATCTCCTCAAGTTTCCGCAGACTGCGAAGTCGCATATTCAGCACGGCCTCGGCCTGTACATCGGTCAGTCTGAATGTCTGTATGAGACTGGCTTTTGCATCATCTTCCTCGCGAACAATACGAATCACTTCGTCGAGGTTAAGATAGACGGCGAGGAATCCCTCCAGAATCTCCAGCCGACGCTCAACGGTCGCAAGCCTGTGAGCGCTTCGGCGCTCCAGCACTTCATGACGATGGTCGAGCCATGCCTGCAAAACCTGCCGGAGATCCAGCACACCGGGGGCGCGATCCGGCCCGATGACATTCATATTGAGGGAAAACCGACTCTCAAGCTGCGTTGCCCTGAACAGCGTCTCCATGAGCATTTCCGGCTCGACACCACGCGATTTCGGCTCAAGAACCAGACGAATATCAGCAGTGCTTTCGTCACGGATATCCGCCAGCAAAGGCAATTTTTTCTGCACCAGCAAATCAGCGATCTGTTCGATCAGCCGTGATTTCTGAACCTGATAAGGAATCTCGGTGACAACAATATTCCATGTGCTGAAGCGGCCCTGCTCAACCTCCCAGCGCGCCCGTATCCGAAAGCCACCACGACCGGTCTCATAGGCTTTCAGAATGGCATCCGGTTCTTCAACGATAATTCCACCTGTAGGAAAATCCGGGCCAGGCATATGCTGAAGAAGTTCGGCAACTGATGCATCGGGTTTGCGGATCAGCAAAGCGGCTGCAGCGCAGATTTCACCGGCATTATGAGGCGGGATGCTGGTCGCCATACCGACCGCGATGCCAGCCGCCCCGTTGGCGAGCAGATTGGGGAACGCGGCAGGCAACACGACCGGCTCTGAATCCTCGCCATCATATGTCGCACGGAAATCAACGGCGTCGTCAGCAATCCCTTCGAGAAGAGCCTGCGCGACACGAGTCAGACGGGCCTCGGTGTACCGCATGGCAGCGGCATTATCACCATCGACAGAACCAAAATTACCCTGTCCTTCCACGAGCGGGAAGCGGACAGCGAAATCCTGCGCGAGCCTGACCAGTGCCTCATAAACAGACGCGTCTCCATGCGGGTGATACTTACCGATCACATCACCAACGACACGTGCACACTTTTTAAACCCGGATGTAGGATCAAGACGTAACTGGTGCATGGCGTAGACGAGACGCCGATGCACCGGTTTCAGCCCATCCCGCACGTCCGGCAGCGAGCGGGACATGATAGTGGACAGCGCATAAGCCAGATACCGCTCGCTCAGTGCGTCAGAGAGCCGTGTATCCTCGATATGGCCTTCGAACGTATCACTCATGTCCTGTCCTCCGTCTCGCGCACCCTTAACGGAGAGACACGCTTTGGCCAATGTCCAGCCCGGCTTTTCCCGCCAGCGTCCGGCGCGCGTCATGTTTTGCCTGTCGTTCCTTGCGGCGATTGCGGCCTGTTCGCCCGCGGACCGCTATCTCAATACGGGCAACGATCTCGCTCATAGCGGATTTACCGCTCATTCGGCTGACACCACGGCGCGATATGAGATGCTCAACCTGCTTCCGGCAGGGATCCTGACATATCGCCCGACAACAACAGGACCGGTTTATCTTTATGCCGATCGAATCGGTTGTGGCTGCGTCTATATGGGTAGCATGTCAGCATTCACCGACTATGCACATACACATCCTGTGCCGTCCCATGGCGACATGACTGCCGAGATAAACCAGCATCCCGGCTGGGACTGGAGCATCTGGTCTGCCAGTGCAGACCCTGGTCCCAACCAGCCGAAACACGTTATCGGAGCAGAGTGGTAAACAGTGTCGGAGCGTCAAAATCAGATGGTAGAATCCGGTCTGGACATTATGACCGGATCACCGATCATAAGGGGTCGGCTTCCGTGCTCAATCACTCTGGACTCTGAACCTTATTGTCATGTCGCAAGATACTGATACGACCACTCTCATTCCCTGCACTCTTGCCGGACATCTGCTGAGCGCCCGGACGTCCTCTGCCACACCGCTGGCTGGCGTGAGTAAGGCTTTCATACCCGCTGATGAAACTGAAGCCTATTCGGTTCAGGATGAGGTCACGCGCGCACTCGGGCCGGTCTGTGGCTGGAAAGTCGGCGCCAGCAGTCCGGAAGCCGAGCCAGCAGCCGCTCCATTGCACGCCGGAACAATTTTTCCGAATGGCGCCATAATTCCGGCAGACCTTTGTCGTCATCGGGGTGTCGAGGCAGAAATCGCGTGGCGCTTCAGCCAGGGAGTCACCGGACCAGCCGAAAACATCACGCGGACCGCTGTTATGGATGCGATCGGAAGTGTCCACCCGGTTATAGAACTCGTTGATACACGTTTTGCGGAACCCGGTTCTCAGCATCCTCTCGTGCACCTGGCCGACCAGCAGAATCATGGCGCACTTATCGTTGGACCTGCAATCAAAAGCTGGCGGAGTCATGACCCGCTTTCCGAACCGGTCACGATGCGCATCGATCACAGAAAAGTGCTAAGTCGCACAGGCGGCAATGCCGCAGGCGATCCGATGCGCCTGCTCCTATGGCTGGCGCGCCATGCCGCACAGCGCGGACTGCCCATTGAGGCCGGCACAATTGTGACAACCGGATCTGTGACCGGGACACAATTTGTTCCTCACCGCACACATGTCAGCGCTGAATTTGGAACACTAGGGCAGGTCTCCGCATTCCTTGCCTGAAGGCATCTGATCCCCTTCTGTCATGGATCCCGGCAACGACTGCACGATATCCGCCAGCCTTACCCGGGCGGCTGGCAAAGGGCGGTGAAGAGGGCCGAAGACATCCCGTGCCAGAAAATGGCCCGTCAGACGCAGCCCGGCGCTCCAGTCCGATGGCGTACCATTATCTTCAAAATTCAGGAAAAAATCCGGAAGCGGCAACAGTCGGGATGCCCAGATCCCGGCACCCTGCCGGGAAACGGCGCGTCCGGTTCGGGGAGAGACATAGGTCAGATCATTCCTGACGCCCGTAACCGCGCACGCACTCAGGTCGAGCGCAAAACCCAGATCCTGTAGCAGCACCATTTCCCAACGCAGAAGCGTCGCGATTTCGGCAGCCTCGCCATGTATTCCAACCCCGGTCCCAATGCGTGAAAGGACACGCTCTGTATCGTCAAACAGACCGGAATATACTTCACCTTCAGGCAGCGCTGCATCCGTCACAGCACAGATCGACGACAAACACGCCAGGCTTATTCGTGATCCAAAAGCACGGGCTGCATTTGCCTGAATCGTTTCGCCCGATACCGTGCCCAGTTGTTCCGGCAGGCGTGCATTCCAGCGAGCCTGCACAAGATTTCCGGCCTGCCAGGTGGCAGCGCCCCGGCGCCCCATTCCTCCCCGCACCAGCCCGTGAGCCACGCCATGGTCTGATGTAAAAAGATGGACAAGTGCATTCGCTTCGCCGAACAGGGAAGCAGATAAAACAAGGGCGGGTGCTTCCCAGTTCAGGGATGCCCCGCCCTTTGTCATGACAGCGTCGCGCTCAATTAGCCGCCGGCAGCCTTAGCGACTTCAGCTGCGAAATCATTCTCTTCCTTTTCAATGCCTTCACCGAGCTGGAAGCGATCGAAACCAATCAGCTTCACGCCTGCCTTATCAAGAACGGACTTCACACGGCTCTCGCCGTCATGGACCCACACCTGTTCCAGAAGAACCACTTCCTCATAGAACTTGCGAATACGGCCATCGATCATCTTCTCGATAATAGCCTCAGGCTTGCCTGATGCCTTAGCCTGCTCTTTCAGCACTTCGCGCTCACGCTCAACAGCCGCAGGATCAATACTACTGACATCAAGCGCCGCCGGACGTGTTGCCGCGATATGCATGCCGACCTGGCGACCAAGAGCGATGATCGCATCACTCTCAGACGGCGCTTCGACCGCTGCCAGAACGCCAATCTTACCAAGGCCTGGCTTCAGAGCGCCATGGATATAGGTCGCAACCACACCCGATGGCACTTCCAGCACGCGAACGCGACGGATCGACATGTTTTCGCCAATGGTGGCAATGAGATGCGTCAGTTCATCAGCAACCGTGCGGCCACTTTCAAGAACAGCGGCTTTCACCTTCTCGAGGTCGTCGCCTGCCTTAAGAGCGGCCTTTGCAACATTCTCAACGAATTCCTGGAAGGCTTCGTTACGTGCAACGAAATCAGTCTCGGCGTTGACTTCAACCATCGCGGCGCGAAGGCCTTCGGATACCACACCGACGAGACCTTCAGCCGTGACCCGACCGGATTTTTTCGCAGCGGCAGCAAGGCCCTTCGTGCGCAGCCAGTCAATGGCTGCTTCAATGTCACCAGACGCTTCGTTCAGCGCTTTTTTGCAATCCATCATGCCTGCGCCGGTCTTCTCACGAAGCTCCTTGACGAGGGCTGCGGTAATTTCCGCCATGTTTCAATCTCCAGAATAGCAGCAAGCACGTCACCGCACGGGACGTGCTTGCCTATGCCCGAAAGCCTGATTTTGTCCCGCCAGTAATGGCGGGACACCCGCTGATCAGCCCGCTGCGACCGGTGCCGGTTCTGCGACAGGGGCCGGAGCAGCTTCTGCTACCGGTTCCGGCGTTTCAATCGCCGGATCAATCGGCAGTTCCTCAGCTGC
Source organism: Acetobacter fallax (assembly GCF_011516735.1). Lineage (GTDB taxonomy): Bacteria > Pseudomonadota > Alphaproteobacteria > Acetobacterales > Acetobacteraceae > Acetobacter > Acetobacter fallax. The sequence continues at coordinate 21,783 of NZ_WOSX01000021.1, forward strand.
ACCAAAGTCTTGCCCGGAAGCACCCAGCTCAGCCGAGATTCCGTCCAGAACCGCACCGGAAACCAGGTTACAGTACAGTTCGATGGCGCGGATCGCGTCATCATTCCCCGGGATCGGGTAAGTTACACCCTGAGGATTTGAATTACTGTCGAGGATGGCAACGACAGGAATACCAAGCTTGGTAGCTTCCTCGACTGCCAGCTTCTCTTTCGTGGTATCGATCACGAACAGAATGTCAGGCAGGCCGCCCATTTCCTTGATACCACCGAGGGAGCGCTCAAGCTTCTCTTTATCACGGGTGATATCGAGGATTTCTTTCTTCGTCAGGCCATGCGTATCACCGGACAGCATGTCTTCGATCTGGCGCAGACGTTTGATGGAACCTGTGATTGTCTTCCAGTTCGTCAGCATACCGCCGAGCCAGCGATGGTTGACATAATACTGACCACAGCGTTGCGCTGCTTCGGCAACCATATCAGACGCCGCACGCTTTGTGCCGACAAACAGAACGCGGCCACCACCGGCAACGGTGTCACGGATCACCTTCAGGGCGCGATCAAGCAAAACGACCGTCTGCTGCAGATCGATGATATGCACCTGGTTGCGCACGCCGAACAGATACGGCGCCATGCGCGGGTTCCAGCGACGGGTGTGATGGCCGAAGTGGACGCCAGCTTCGAGCAGCTGACGCAGAGTGAAATCAGGCATCGCCATGATGCAGAATCCTTGCGTTCCGGTTATTCCTCCGCAGCGCACAAAGTCCGGTCAGACCGGACACCAGGACGCGCACTGCGTGTGAAGTCCCGTGTCCCACGACACGAGCGGCACCGGATATGGCGGTTTTCCGCCCGAAAAGCAAGCCCACTCCGATCATGCGGGCATCGATATCATGCGTCAGCAGGAACTCCGGAACGCATGAGCAGATCACGCAGATTGCGCACTACAGGGAAGACTTCGACATTATGGTCTCCTCCAAGCTCTTTCCATGCCCGCTGCTCGAGTTCCACAATCTCCTTGTCCTCAAGGAAGATGCGGTTGGTAAAGATTCCAAGCACAGGCCAGGCAAGATCAAGCAGAAATTTCCACTTCGGGCGCTTCACCGAGAGCAGCCCGAAAGTCTGTGTTTCATCCTCATCTTTACCCTGCGGCACATACGCTGCCCACAGATCCATTATCAGATCACCATCTTTATCGTGGATCTGCAGCGTCTGGTATGGATATGTCGTGCGAACGGTTACGATTTCATCGACGGGCTGATCTTTCACATCGATCCTGTCGTTGTGTTTGCCGAAAAGCAACCGCTCCGCCAGAGGCTGATCGCCACCCTTGCGGGCAAAGCTGTAGCTGGCCTCGACGAAATTCTCCCCTTTATCCTGTCCCATAAAGCGAGAAGTAATCTGTCCCATCTGCTTTCGGTGCAGGCACTGATGGTTCATGTCCATCAGGTTCTCATGCATGAATGAGTAGTGACAGTTCACGCGAGGATCAAAACGGCGTGTCTTGAACTCAGGGTTATTTACCTGGCATGGAACAGGTACCGGAACATGCTCTGCGAGAGCCCTGTCCCCTGGAAAAATGAACACCAGACCACCGCTTTCCTGACAGGGATAAGCCTTCACGCCACGTCCCACTCCGGGTCTGTTCAGATAAGGAACCGTGATACAGTCACCCTTCCGGTCAAAAGCCCAGCCATGATAGCAGCACCGGACAACCTCACCATCCACATGACCTTTACTGAGGGGAACCTGGCGGTGAGCGCAACGATCCTCAAGAGCATAGACGGGGCTACCGTCCTCAGGCCGGACAATGACAATAGGATCTCCGGCGTAACGGGTCGCAAATGCTTTTCCGGCCTTAATTTTATGCGACCAGGCGACCGGATGCCAGAAATTCGGATTCAGATTGATGCGACGAAGATCCGGTCCCTGCCGCTGATAGAGTTCGCTCGTAACAGCAGGCTGTTCGCTTGCTAACTGCCGCTCTGTTAAGGATTGATCGTCCCTGTTTTTCTGCATCAACATTTCCCGGCCTCCACATCGCGCGTACGTTTCATGACGCATCCACTACGACGATTCTCCGGTTCCCGCACAGGCAGCGGGATTAACCGCGCGACCGGGCAAGTGGCTTCCGGACCATCGATAGCTATGGACGCATACAGACAGCGCCCTCTTATGCGCAGGATTGGGCGGCTCTTCTGCACGATGCAAGGCCAGACCGTGCATAACTGAACGACGGAGGCCGGATTTATTTGGTCAGTTCAGTTAAAGTCCCGGACGCTCTGACGTCTGGTATTCAGCTTTCAGACGCGGAACTGAAACCGAAGAGCGAATATTGCTGCAACATATGCGCCGTCGGATACTGATCGGAGATCTCTCCGTCGGAGCCATATCTCTCGACCACAACGATACCCAGAGCAGGATCGATATGGGATGCCGGATTTACCACAGGGACGAAAACCGATGTTTTCGTCGCGACAGGTGTCGACAAACTCTGACGACGGCTGTTCCCTGCTGCGGAATCGGCTTCTGACGACAAGACTGATGCCTGCTCCACGATATTCGCTGAGATCTGCATCTGACACCCCTGGGGTTAATTTTCTTAAACTTATACCTGCCCCAATAAATATACAATCAGAAGTTTCATTAAGCAGACTCTATACGCGTCACACCTGCAACCGTCTTGAGAGCCTGTCCGACTACGGGACTGATTCGGTATCCGCCCCTGAGTCGCACCTCAACTTCCTGCGTTTCCGCGATACTGGGCAGCAGAATGACACTTCCCCGTCCACCCTGCTGTCGGGACAGAATCGCCTGAATTCCATCGACAGCATCAATGGTGTCGAGCCATATCCGCATTTCACCACCTGTCTGAGCCGCCACGTCTTCCAGTTGTCCCAGATCGGTCGCGGTAATCCGGAGAGCCTCTCCTTCAAGCCTGAGATCCGCCGTTGCCAGCACCGCCTGCCCGGCAACAAGCAGTTCACGGACCCGACCAAGCACTTCGGAAAAGAGCGTGATCTCGCAGCTCCCGCTGGCATCTGAGAGTCTGACCCAGGCCATCTTGCTGCCGCTCCGCGTTGGACGCTCTTTCCGATCCACGACACAGCCGGCAATTTTCACCCGTGTGACACCTCCCTCCGCTGCTGTCAGAAGGCGTGACATGGGAACCACGCCAAGACGCCTGAGTAACGGACGATAGGAATCGAGCGGGTGAGCGGTCATGTGGAAGCCGATCGCATCGGCTTCATAGGAAAGTTTTTCAAATTCCGGCCAGTCCGGTGCCTGCGACAGACGCAGAGGTTCGGGCTCTGACGTGTCGCCGAACAGACCGGCCTGCCCGCTCGCAGCTTCCTGTGCGCGCGCCTGAGCACTACGCAAAATCGTCTCAATTGAGCCAAAGACACGAGCACGATTTGGCTCAAGAGAGTCAAATGTACCGGCCCGGGCAAGATTTTCCAGCTGCATTTTATTGAGCTGTTTCGGATCAACCCGCGCTGCGACATCAGCGAGACTACGAAATGGCGTATCACCCCTCGCCTGTTCCAGACTCAGCATTGCGGCGAAGCCCACTCTTTTCACCGCAGCCAGGGCATAACGAATACCAAAGCTGTTATCTTTCTGCTTTTCGACCCTGAAATCTGCTCCGGACTGATTGATATCGGGCGGCAGCACCGGAATTCCGAGACGTTCAGCCTCCTGACGTAAGGCCGCGAGTTTCTCGGTTCTCTCGCGCGCGAGGGACATGCAGCCGGCCAGAAAGGCAACAGGATAGTTCGCCTTCATCCACGCAGTCTGGTACGAAACCAGGGCATAGGCTGCGGCATGTGATTTATTGAAGCCGTAGTCGGCGAACTTCGCCATGAGATCGAAGACTTCGACAGCCTTGTCCTTCGGAATCCCACGTTTTGTCGCGCCCTCGGTGAAAATCTCACGCTGCTGGTCCATCTCGGCGCGGATTTTCTTACCCATGGCGCGGCGCAGCAGATCGGCGGCTCCGAGACTATACCCGGCCATTTTCTGCGCAATCTGCATGACCTGTTCCTGGTAGACCATGATGCCATAGGTCTCTTCCAGGATATCGCGAATTTCCTCGTGCGGCGGCTGCCATGCTTCGCCGTGCTTTCTACGGCAATAATCGGGGATGTTCGCCATCGGGCCCGGTCGGTAGAGCGCCACTGCAGCGATCAGATCCTCAAGCCGGGTCGGACGCATCTGTTTGAGCACGTCCCGCATGCCCGCGCCTTCGAACTGGAACACGCCCGCCGTATCGCCGCGTGCGAGCATTTCGTATGTCAGCGGATCATTGAGAGGGATCTGCGCGAGATCAACCTCAACGCCAAGCCCTTTAAGGAAGCGGACGCCACGCTGGAGAATTGTCAGCGTGGTCAGGCCCAGAAAGTCAAATTTCACCAGCCCGGCCTGCTCAACGAACTTCATGTTGAACTGGGTGACCAGCATGTCACTCTTCGGATCGCGGTAGAGCGGCACCAGATCAACAAGCTGCCGGTCACCGATCACAACACCGGCGGCGTGGGTGGATGCGTGCCGATACAGCCCCTCAAGCTGCTGTCCGATTTCCATCAGGCGGCGCAACGCTTCGTCGCTTTCACGCATCTCCTGAAGTTTTGGCTCGCCTTCAATGGCCTGTTTAAGAGTAACGGGCTTTGCCGGGTTGTTCGGGATCAGTTCGGCAACTCTGTTAACCATGCCATACGGAAGGCCGAGCACGCGGCCAACGTCACGCACAGCGGCTCGCGCCTGCAGTTTTCCAAAGGTGATGATCTGCGCAACCCGGTCGGCACCATATTCACGACGAACGTAGGAGATGACCTCGTCGCGGCGATCCTGACAGAAATCGATATCGAAATCCGGCATTGAGACACGTTCGGGATTCAGAAACCGCTCGAACAGCAGATTAAACGGAAGCGGATCGATGTCGGTAATGGTCAGCGCATAAGCGGCAAGTGAACCCGCACCTGAACCGCGCCCTGGCCCGACCGGAATGTCATGTGCCTTCGCCCATTGAATGAAATCCGCAACGATCAGAAAATAACCTGGAAACCCCATGCCAGAAATGATGTCGAGTTCGAATTCCAGCCGTTCCGAATATTTCTGCCGGGTTTCCTCATCTGCATTCATCACCTGGAGCCGGAGTTCCAGTCCTTCGCGGGCCATGGCGCGAACCGTTTCATCCTCGTTCGAGCCTTCGCGAACTTTCGGGCACACGGGCAGGAGAGGCTTCCGGGTCTCGACTTTCACCGCACAACTCTTTGCGATGGCGAGGGTATTGTCGCAGGCGTCCGGTAAGTCAGCAAACAGCTCGCGCATCATCGCGGGCGGCTTGAACCAGTTTTCGGGAGAGACTTTCCAGCGGTCCTTCTCGGCCATCGTACGACCCTGAGCGATACAGATCAGGGCGTCATGTGCTTCGTGCATTTGAGGACGCGGAAAAAAGCACTCATTGGTCGCCACAAGCGGCACACGCAACCGGTCCGCCAGCGCAATCACACCCGGTTCGACGGCCTCTTCTATTGGCAACCCGAAACGGTTGAGTTCCACGACCAGAGAATCACCAAAAGCTTCTCTGAGACGAGCAAGCCACTTCTCAGCCTCGCTTTCGAAGCCTTCGGCGAGCATGTTGTAAAGCGGCCCTCGTGTCCCGCCAGTCAGACAAAACAGTCCTCCGGCACGTTCACAGAGCAGATCGAGGCTGACCATCGGATCGGCGGCATCTCCCTCAAGAAAACCGGCCGAGGACAGAAACTGGAGATTGGCGAGACCAGCCTGATCACGTGCCAGCAGCACAATCGGCTCGGACGTGCTGCCCGGATGATCATCACGTGGCGGAAGGCCGATCTGGCAACCGATAATGGGCTGCACGCCTTTGCCGGTGCAGTACTGTGAGAACTCAAGTCCGCCGAACAGATTCCCGGTATCGGTGATAGCGACCGCCGGCATGTCCATGCCTTTAGCCAGAGCGACCAGTTCAGGCACGCGGATCGCCCCCTGACTGAGTGAGTAGGCGGAATGAACTCTGAGATGAACGAAATCAGCGTACGACATGGGACGACGATAGCACGGACACGTGAGTTTCGGGGACCACACATAATGAAGGCCGCAAGTTTTGATTTACCCGGACGGCATACAAACGACTCATGACTTCTCGTATCCTGACCAGCTTTATTCCTCAGCGGCAGCGCATCCTGCACTTCAACTGGCTTAAAGCGGCAGCGTGGGCCTGGCTCTATTTTACTGTCCTGGGGACCAGTGAATATCTGCGCTCTGAACTCCAGGCGGGCTGGACAGACGGACATCTGAGGCCTTTTGGTGAAGATTTTCTGGATTTCTGGTCAGCTTCCCGTCTGGCGCTGACGGGGCAGATTAGCGCCGTTTATGATTTTGCGGCTTTTCACGCATTTCAGGTGGGTGTGGTCGGTCATGAGATCGGTCTGTATCACTACAGCAACCCCCCGGTTTATCCTCTGATAACAGCACCATTCGCGCTTCTCCCTTACCTGCTTGCATGGGTCGTCTGGCAAACAGGCGGATGGTTCGCTTTTGCACTGACACTCAGGCGAATTGTTCCACGCTGGTGGGGGCTGATGGCCGGGGCATGGCCAGCAGTTCTGCCCAATACACTTTCCGGTCAGAACGGCTGCTGGACTGCAGTCATCGTGGGCTGGGGCTTCATTCTCTCAGGCAAAACCCCATTTCTCTCGGGGATGGTTTTTTCTCTTCTGATCGCCAAACCGCAGCTGATCTGGCTGCTTCCCATAGCATTACTCGCAGGAAAGCATTGGCGGACGCTAGCCGGCTTTGTGACGGGAACATCGACACTCGTTCTGGCCAGTCTGATATTTTTCGGCGTCGCCACATGGCAGGCGTGGCTGGTGAGAGCAGGCGTACTGAGGCACATAATTCTTGAGCAAGGCGTTGCAACATGGCCACGCATGATATCGGCGTTTGTAATGGTTCGACAGGCAGGCGGTTCTCTCGCCGTTGCTTATGGCGTACAAATAGTCGCAGCCACGATCTCCTTAAGTATTGTTATTTTCGTGTGGCGAAAGAACGTTACAGGGCCGGTGCTGGCCGGGTGGCGCGTGCCGTGTCTCATTTTTGCCTGCTTCACGAGCACACCGTACGTAAATGACTACGACTGTATTATGCTGGCCTTTGCATGCGGTCTTGCGTGGCCACATGCCAGCAGGATTGGCAGGCTCTGTCTTATGGCCGCCGCAGCGGTTCCCGTTGCGGGTGCATCATCCTCTCACCTTCTGGGCTTCAGCCTGGCCCCGTTCATGTTGTGGCCTGCGTTCATCTGGATCACGCGACAATGTCTCAGCAGCCATCAGCGGGAAGCCGCTGCAGCGAGTAACGCAAGCTCCTTCCCGGCACCAGAGGCGCTATCGGGCGTCCTCTGATGCTTCAAAAACAACTGGCAGATTCGCGTGAAAGAAATTACCGCTGCGTAAGAGTTCGACGAACTGCCATATGCCATCCGTCGATCATCGTTTTTCGCTGAGTGCCATCCATTTCCGGCTCGAAGAGCGCACCTCGCTCCCATTCGGAGGCAATTTCGTCCAGACTATTCCACATTCCCACACCCAGCCCGGCGAGATACGCCGCACCCAGTGCCGTTGTTTCAAGCTGCTTCGGTCGTTCGACTCTGGCCTGGAGCATGTCCGCCAGGAACTGGCAGAACCAGTCATTGGCAGACATTCCACCATCAATCCGCAGGGTTTCGGCTGTACCGCCACCATCCTGAGTCATCGCGGCAACGAGATCCAGCGTCTGATACGCTACAGATTCGAGCGCAGCACGCGCAATATGCGCCTCCGTAGCGTCAAGCGTCAGACCACAGATCAGACCGCGTGCGTCAGGGTCCCAGTGTGGTGCGCCAAGTCCGACAAAGCCCGGCACCATGTACACACCATGACTATGAGGCACCCGTGTAGCCATATCGTCGGTTTGCGAAGCATGCGTGATAAGATGCAGGCCATCACGCAACCATTTGATTGCGGCACCCGCCACGAAAATTGATCCTTCAAGCGCGTAAGCAGTCTTGCCGTTCAGGCGATAGGCGATCGTGGTCAGCATCCGGTTGCGCGAAACAATCGGGGTATCACCCGTATTCAGGAGTACGAAGCAACCAGTGCCATATGTCGCTTTAGCTGTGCCGGGTTTGAAGCAGGCCTGACCGACTACGGCTGACTGCTGATCACCAGCCATCCCGGCAACGGGAACAGCGCGCCCGAACAGGTCGGGAGTCGTCTCGCCGAAGATGCTGCTGTTATCTTTTACTTCGGGCAGCAATGCCTCAGGAATACGAAACAGCCTCAGCAGATCGGGATCCCATTGCTGACGATGGATATCAAACAGCAGGGTACGGCAGGCATTGGTGATATCGGTAGCGTGAGACTTACCACCGGTGAGACGCCACAGCAGAAAACAGTCGATCGTACCGAAAGCGAGTTCGCCTTTTTCGGCCCGGGCACGAGCGCCGTCGACATTGTCCAGAATCCACGCCAGCTTCGTCGCGCTAAAATATGGATCAAGCAGCAGGCCGGTTCGTTCAGTAACGAGCTTTTCCGCCCCATCCTTCTTCAGTTCACCACAGAGCCTGGCTGTCCGGCGATCCTGCCAGACAATGGCATTGTGGATCGGTTTCCCGGTTGCCCGATCCCAGACGACGATCGTTTCCCGCTGGTTTGTGATGCCGACAGCCGCAATCCGGTCCACGCCGCCCGACCGTTCGACCGCTTCCTGAGCTGTCGTCTTCGCATCACGCCAGATGTCCTCCGGGTCATGCTCTACCCAACCCTGATTCGGGTAATACTGTGGAAACTCCTGACGTGCGACAGAGATTTCCTGCCCTTTGGCATCAAAGACGATACTGCGGGTGGATGTGGTCCCCTGGTCAATAGCCAGGATACGATCCTGTTTGATCATGACGTCATCTCCTTGGGTGTCACGCGGACTGATCTGAGGAAGAAGCCACGACAACCGGGATGTTGCGCGGCATGAAAGGGCGGATCAGTGTCTGATAAAGACCAGCACCAGTGACACCGCCGACGAGTGGGCCCGCGATCGGCACCCACCAGTAATTACCGGGAGACGGCAGGGCGGAAGCGCCCCATCCGGCAAAAAAACAAAAGAGACGAGGACCGAAATCCCGTGCCGGATTAATGGCCCAGCCATCAAGATAGCCGGCAGACGCACCGATCGCAGCAACGAGAAAACCGATAATCAATGCACCTGAATTAGCTTGCGGGGCCATAGTATTATATTCGCAGGTAATCGCGAAAATCCCGAAAACCAGCAGGCCTGTCAGGATAATCTCGACAACGAACGAGTGCATCGGCGTGACGAAATCGCCGGGGTGGGTAAAAAATACCCCCGCAGCAGCACCATCGTGCAACCGGTCCAGATTATGAGCTGCGGCAAAGTGGTCGATCACCGGTGCGAAGAGCGTGTAGACGACGGCGGCTCCCAGGAAGCCGCCGGCAATCTGGGCCAGCATATAAAGCGGGACTTTTCGCCACGAGAAACCTCTGAACAGCGCCAGAGATAACGTAACGGCCGGATTAGCATGTGTGCCGGAGACAGCTCCGGTCACATAAATCGCGATCGTGACAGAAAGCCCCCAGACGATACAGACACCCCAATAGGCTGTCTTATAGGGGCTTGGATCATAAAGCGAATACATTGCAGCAACCGAATCACCCAGAAGGATGATGATGAATACTGCAACGCACTCAGAAATCAGTTCTCCAAAAAACTTCTTTTGTACCGTCATGTTGTCCCGCTCTTATTTTTGTTTTTACAGGAACCGGATGCATTGAAGCCAGGTTGTTCAGCCCAGTTTCTGACGCATGTAATCAGCCACTTTCTGACGTTCTTCCTTTGTCATGTGAAGGCCGATCTTACTACGTCGCCAGAGAACATCCTCCGGCGCTGTCGCCCATTCATTTTCGATCAGATAATCCACTTCGCTCGTCATCATACCCTGACCAAGATCTTCCCCCAGATCGTCGAGCTCCTTTGCATTCCCGACAATATCGTAAGCACGCATGCCGTAAGAGCGCATCAGGCGCCAGGCAAGTTGCAATGGCAGGAAAGGCGCAGCATCCTGGAAACGCCGCAGTGCAGGTTCAAACCCACCAGCCCCGAGGTCACCACCCGGCAACGCCGCGTCTGCTGTCCAGGAATGGCCGGAAACGGCAGGCAGTACCGGAGCCAGTTTTTCAAGCGCGTGTTCTGCGAGCTTACGGAATGTCGTGATTTTTCCGCCGAAGATGGACAGAAGTGGCGCTCCCCCTGTCGTGTCCAGATCCAGCACATAGTCGCGCGTGACTGCTGAGGCATTGGCAGCTGCGTCATCATAAAGCGGCCGCAGACCAGCGTAACTCCAGACTGCATCTGATGGTTTAACAGTCTTGTTGAAGTAGCGGTTTACGCTTTCACACAGATAGCTGACTTCCTGTGGTGAGATTTCGACCAGCCCAGGCTCCTCATCCCATGCCACATCTGTTGTGCCAATCAGGGTAAAACCCTGCTCGTACGGAATCGCGAATACGATACGCTTGTCAGGATTCTGGAAAATGTAACATTGAGGACCATCGAAGATTTGCGGCACCACAATGTGACTGCCCTTCACCAGACGGACAGACTTGGAGTTCGGCACAGCGAGCTGATCAGCCAGCAGCCTCGCCACCCAGGGGCCTGCTGCGTTGACGAGAGCTTTAGCCCGCAATGTTGTCGTGCCGCCGTGCCGCATATCCTCGATTTCAGCTTCCCACACACCATCGACACGGCGCGCACTGATAAGACGCTGACGGGTACGAATATCAGCACCTCGTGCCGAGGCATCCATCGCATTCAGCACAACGAGCCGGCTGTCCTGTACCCATCCGTCAGAATAAACGAAGCCCTTTTTATACCGGTCCTGCAGCGGCTTGCCGGCGGAATGCGTGCGCAGATCCAGTGTACGGGACTTCGGCAGTTTCATCTTCGGTGCGAGGTGGTCGTAAAGGAAAAGACCCAGCTTCAGCATCCAGACCGGTCGCATCCCCTCTGAATGTGGCAATACGAAACGCAGCGGCCACATAATATGCGGTGCAATTGCAAGCAGACGATCCCGCTCGATCAGAGATTCGCGCACCAGCCGAAATTCGTAATATTCCAGATACCGCAGACCACCGTGAATTAATTTGGTACTGGCGGAGGAGGTGTAACTCGCAAGGTCGTCCTGCTCGACGAGCACTACGGAAGCCCCCCGTCCCGCGGCGTCACGAGCGATCCCGGTACCATTTACGCCACCGCCTACGATCAGCAGATCGAACACTCTGGAAGAATCGTCGGGAGCTGCTGTCATTGTATCGTCCATTTCAGGTTCGCAAATAGGCCGTGGAAATTCGTATCCGAACACCTTACCTTTTGACAATGGATATAATTCTGATCCTTCTTCGCAGTTACATCATTGCCGCATTAAAAACATCATGTTCGTTTCCGAACATCTGGAATTGCGACATGCAGCGCCACACCAGCGGCGGCTAACACGTCACAAATTGCAGGTGACGGCTGGCAATCGGTGAAAAATGCGCTCACCTCAGAAATATGCCCCGCCCGGACCAGCGGCCGTCGACCGAATTTCGTGTGATCGGCCAGCAGAAATATCTGTCGTGAATTATTCCTGATTTGTTCTGAAGCTCTGATTTCGTCTGAATCAAAATCCAGAAGCGTTCCATCCTCATCGATACCGCTGATACCGATGACGCCATAATCCGCGCGATACCGGCCAAGCATTGTCAGCGAATCCGGTCCGAGGATTCCTCCATCCCGCACACGAACTGTCCCGCCCGTCACGACCACACGACAATCCGGACCGCCGGCAAGCAGCGACGCCACATGCAGATTGTTTGTAATGACCTGGAGGCCGCGATGACCTGCCAGGGACCGCGCGAAGGCTTCCGTGGTCGTGCCAATATTGATGAACAATGATGCTCCGTCGGGGATCGCGTCGGCTGCACAGTGCCCGATCGCATCTTTCTCCCTCCGGTTCAGGATCTGTCTCTGTGCGTAAGCTATATTTTCGACTGAGGACGGAGCGCTTGCTCCGCCGTGATGGCGGACGACTTCTCCGGCGCCATCGAGAGCACGAATGTCGCGGCGGATTGTCTGCACCGCCACATCGAACAACTGCGCCAGATCTTCATTTGCGACATAGCCATGTTTCCGCACTGTCGCGGCAATCGCCTGCTGTCGGGACAGACCGGGTGCTGTCTCCGGCATGCTCATACGGCAGAGCGCAGGTCACCGAGTGTCTTCAGCACCGAGGCACCATACCTCTCCAGCTTTGAACCACCGACTCCCTTGATCCGCCCGAGTTCACTCAGTGAGCCGGGGGCCTCAAGAGCGATGTCACGCAGTGTCGCATCATGGAAAATGACGTAAGGCGGAATTTCCTGTTCCCGTGCTTCATCACGGCGCCACTGCCTGAGCGCATCGAATCGCACACGAGCCTCTTCGGGCAGATCCTCGGCAACGGAGCCTCCCCGGCTTCCACGATTACTGCTGGCGTCGGCCTGAACAGCATCCTCACGAAGCCGGACATCTTCCTCGCCGCGCAGAATCGGACGCGCGACATCCTCGTTCAGCATCAGTCCGCCATGCTCATTCCCCATCATCAGAGCTCCGCGCGCAATGAGTTGCCGGACCACCCCGCGCCAGAAACTCTCGCTGCGATCCTTGCCGATGCCCCAGACCGACAGACGATCATGCCCGTTTCTGGTCGCCGGCTCAGAAACCTTCCCGCGCAGCACGCCAATGACATGAAGCGCACCAAAACGCTGTCCGGTACGGTAGATCGCTGAAAGAAGCATGCGGGCTGCTTCCGTTCCATCGAACGTCGGCACCGGGTTACGGCAGTTATCGCAATGGCCACATGGCTCGTTCATCGTTTCGCCGAAACAGGCCAGCAGAGCCCGTGTACGGCAGGACGTTGCCTCCGTTAACGCAATCATTGCCTCCAGGCGCGAACGCATGACCCGCTTTTCACTATCGGGTGCTGCTGACTGGTCCAGCCAGTACCGGGCGCGGGTCATATCTTCGCCGCCATAAAGCAGCAGAGTGTCAGATGGCAGTCCGTCACGTCCGGCGCGTCCGATCTGCTGGTAATAAGCTTCCGGCGAGGACGGCATATCGAGGTGAATGACCGCCCGTACATCCGGGCGGTCGATCCCCATACCGAATGCGATTGTCGCGACCATCACAATCGGTTCACCAGACCGAAAACGATGCAAGGCGGCGCGTTTCTCAATCGGCGACAACCCGGCGTGGAAGGCGCAGGCGGGCCACCCTTTTTCACGAAGGGATGCGGCAACACGCTCGGTGCGGGCTCGCGAGCCGCAATAGACGATACTGGCTTCCCCCTGATGGCGTTCAAGCGCGGATACGACCTGCTTCATTTCACTGCCTTTTGGCCGGGCAGCAATGATCAGATTAGGTCGGTGAAAACTTGCCGAGAGAACCACAGCATGGGGCATTGCGAGAGCCGCAAGAATATCGTCTCTCGTCCGGGGGTCGGCAGTGGCAGTCAGAGCTATGCGTGGCACGCCAGGAAAATGCTGAGGCAGGGTTTCGAGCGCACGATATTCCGGCCGGAACTCGTGTCCCCAGGCCGAAATACAGTGGGCTTCATCGATCGCAATCACGGAAATCTGCAAGCGCGAGAGACGACCGAGAGTTCCGGGAGACAATAGCCTCTCAGGCGAAACGTAAAGAATGTCGATCAGTCCGGCAGCAAGCTCGGCCCGGATACGGGACGACTCATCGCTTTCCAGCTCGGAGTGCAGAGCGGCCGCATTCACACCGAGTTGACGCAAAGCCGCGACCTGATCGTCCATCAGAGCAATAAGCGGAGAGACGACAAGACCCATACCGGGACGACACAATGCGGGAAGCTGATAGCAAATGCTTTTCCCGCCGCCGGTTGGCATCAGAACCAGCGTATCTTCACCAGCCATCACACGGCTGACCGCTCTCTCCTGCAACCCACGAAATGCCGGAAATCCGAAGACACGACCGAGCACATCAATGGGTGTCAGCCCGACAAACCGGTCACGACCGGCTTTTTGCCGCACGGTAGTGTCGTGCGCTACGATCTGCTCTTCAGGATGTTCTGTATCCGACACGAAATGATGTCAGGATGAAGAAACAAGTTCAATCTCAACCCGGCGGGATCCGACCACGCCATCGGCGTTTGATGGCGCGCGTGGCTTCTGCAGAATACGGTTGACCGGAACTCCGTCTGCTACCAGTTGCTGTGCCACAACTTTGGCCCGGTCGATTGCGAGCAGTTCATCAGCGGACAAATCGCCACCATTGCGGGCATAACCTTCGACTTCCACCATCAGGTTCGGTCTGCGAGCTGACCAGGAAGCCGCTTCCGCGACGACGTTCTTTGCCGAATCATCAAGCGCGGTCGAGCCGCCTCCAAAGAACACGACATATTGTCTGCCTGGCCCCGTCGCACAGCCGGCGAGGAAGCAGAGGCCAACGACAGGAAGCAGCCGACGCATCAAGAATCTCCTGAGGGAGGAATGAGGTTCCGATCCGGCCAGTCACTGGCAGGACACCGATATGTTTTCGTGCCTGCACAGGCGTGCCACGTCAACAAGACTAACCAGGCGCGCAATCACGCTGTGGCGGCAGAGGCTCTGCCGCCCGAAATCCGCCACACCCGGTCCAGTTGCTCCACACCTGTCAGACGATGCGCTATGAGCAGGACAGTGCGATGAGCAGCAACGACATTCAGTGTCCGGAAAAAATCCTGTTCAGTCTGCGCATCAAGCCCGGTCGCCGGTTCATCAAGAACGAGAATGGGCGCATCCGACAAGAGAGTGCGCGCCAGAGCAATCCTGCGTCCCTGCCCGCCGGAGACTTTAACGCCGCCCTCTCCAAGCCAGGTATCGAGCTGCCCCGGCAGATTTCTCACAAAATCGCCAATCGCAGCCTCATCAAGTGCACGCCACAAAGTGTCTTCCGATGCCTCCGGCGCGCCCAGAAGCAGATTATTCCGAATGGTGTCATCAAACAGATGAGTGGCCTGGGAAAGCCAGGCAATCTTCCTCCGCAGCCAGGTGTCCGGCAACGCTGCTATATCAACGCCTCCCAGCAGGATGCGTCCGCTCTGTGGAAATGCGGCCTTCAGCAACAGAGCTGCGACTGTAGATTTTCCCGCTCCTGACGACCCGAGAAGAGCAACTCTGGAACCCGCCGGGATCTCCAGAGAAAAATTCTCAAGCACCATCGGACGATCCGGCTGCCACCGAAAATTAATATCATCAAAACAGATATCAAAGCCCGTCGGCATCTCAGTAGTCTGTGGCACCGAAATGTGCGGGATATTCCGTTTTTCAGCGACGGCAACGACACGTCGCGCCGCAGCTCCCATATTTCCTGCCAGCATTCCGGCGCGAGTAAGTCCGGATGCGCTCTCAAATGCAGCCACAGTCAGAAACAGTGCTCCAACCCCCTGCACTACCGGAATATGTGCAAATCCGACCCCTGAAATAGCAGCGAGTACCAGCAAAATGGCCAGCTGAGCGCAGAATTGCGAAACAATTCCGACGCAGGCCATGCGGGTGGAGAGCTGGGCCTGACGTCTCAGTAATGTGTCGTTATCCGCTGCAATACGGTCCAGCATCCGTCGGCTTGCTCCGAACGCCCGGATCTCACGCATACCACTGACCAGATCAAGCACGCCGACACGGAGCCCTGCCTGGGCACGATTCAGGGCACCACCTTCTTTTCTGCTCAGACGTGCCGCTGCCAGGGGAACAGCAAAAGCTGAGGCCGCGAACAGCACACCGACAAGTACCGCCAGCAGGAGGTTTACCCGCGCCAGAACAAGAATAAGGACGGGAAAGGTTATGCACGCACCCGCAAGAGGCAGGAGAATTCTGAGATAGAGCCCATCCAGCACTTCCACATCGGACACCAGACGGGAGAGCAGATCTCCGGCCCGGCGGAATCCCAGACCAGCGGCCGCGCCTTCAGCAAGAGACCGGAAGAACCAGACACGAAGTGTGGCAAGTGCCCGGAACATCGCATCGTGAGCAAAAAGCCGCTCGCCATAACGGAGCCCGACACGACTTATGCCCAGGATACGCAACGACACTGTTGTCACGACAATGACGCCCAGAGCGGCCCCAGCAAATCTCAGGCCGGCACTGCTCATCAATGCCAGACCAGCCAGCACAGCCAGCAGCGACAGACCGAGACCGACCGCAAGACGGGCAGCATGGGGACGCCAGACCTCTACAATACTCCACAGTGCCGCGCGATCAGCACTTTCGCTCCGGCTTCGGCGCTCCGCAGAGCCACCTGATACTGAACCTCGCACAGATCGAATGTCCTTCACTGGCGAGCCGCTCATGCTGCCCCCTGTCGTGCCGTCACACGGCCATGCGCCAGATCGACACGGCGTCCACTGAACATGTGAACAGCTGTAGAATGGCTTGCGAGGATAACAGTGCGCTTCAGCGCCAGCCGTTTCAGACTTTCAAAAACATCAGCTTCCGTAACCGGATCAAGATAAGCCGTTGGCTCATCGAGCAGAAGAATCGGAGCATTTTTCAGATAAGCGCGCGCGATTGCGATACGCTGAGCCTGACCGCCGGAGAGACCGAAGCCGCCTTCGCCGATTACAGTCTCAAGTCCATCAGGCAGATCAGGAAGAAAGCGGTCGACTGCTGAAGACCGCAGAGCAGCGGCCATTTCTTCCGGCGTAGCATCCGGCTTCGCGAATGTAATATTTTCTTTAAGGGTACCGGCAAACAGCACCGGTCGCTGACCAATCCACGACGTCATTTTTGCAATAGCTTCAGGAACAATGGTCTGCATATCCGCACCATTGAACGTGACGCGACCGCTGTCCGGCCTGATAAACCCCAGCAACAATTCCATGACAGTCGATTTACCGGCACCTGACGGACCGGCAAGCACCGTTGTTTCCCCGGCAGGGGCAATGAACGATACATGGTCCAGTGCCGGACCACGCGATGCATCCCAGGTAAAACACACGTCTTCAAAAGCGATCGTCACGCCATGCGCTTCAACCGTGCGCACCGGCTGTCCCCCCGTCACCGATTGTGGTTCTGGAAGGGCAAGGATTTCGGCAGCCGCTCCCTGAGCAAGAGCCCGGTCCTGATAGGCGAGCGCCAGTCCACGGAACGGAGCAAAGAATTCAGGAACGATCAGAAGAGCAAAGAGACTGTTGATCACAAGACGCAGAAGATTCTGGCGATCCGCATCATCTGCCGCTGCGAGGGCGTGATGACCGTCGGCCAGGGCGATCGCGATCAGAGCAATAATCATCGCGCAATCAATGGACGCCGACGAAAGAAACGCCACCCGCAGAATTTTCATCGTCCGAACGCGAAGATCATCAGCAGCTTCAGCGAGACGCGCAGTTTCTTCGTCAGCACGTCCGGATAAAACGATTGTCGCGATCCCCCTGATGCGATCCAGGAAGCGGGCCTGAAGGCGCGTCATTGCAAGAAACTGATTGCGAGAGGCCACGGCGGCACCGATTCCGAACACGGCCTGCGCCACCGGCACTGCGGCACCACACAGCCCAAGGATCAGAGCAGCTCGTGGCTGCACCCAGAGCACGGACAGAAACAGACAGAAAGGAGAAGCTATCCACAGAACGGATGCGGGAGCCCAGCGGGCAAAATACCCGTCCAGAGCCTCAATCCGGTCAACCGCCAGAGCAGCAAGAGCACCACTATGCGTCTGCCGGAGAACAGCGGGCCCGGCTCCGACAATCGAGGACAGCACTTCACTACGCAAACGTCTGCGAGCGGCGCGCCCTGCCGCCGCCGAGGAAATTTCACTGGTGGCGTTCACGGCCATGCGCGTAAGCGCGGCACCGATAAACCCTGCGAATGGCCATATCGGAACCTCACCGGACACCACGCCTCCTGCAGGAAGCAGCGTCGTAAGGGCCGGGCCAAGAATATTTGCAATGCACCAGATCTGCACAACAGCCAGCAGACTCGACACCACACCCAGGAAAATAGACGGCCGGGCCATACGCAGGCCAAGGCGCGCCTGCGCACGGGTCCAGGCCCGGATCGCCGCCTTGCTCTCGTTCATGTGTCCTCTATATCGAAGACAGTCCCGTCAAAACAGGGCCTATCACGCGATACAGTGTCCTTCGCTCCTCATTGGCGCGCGGATCAGCTATCGCTTCTCGTCGCATCTCACATTGCGCCGCGGGATGATGGGACGGGGCATTCAACAATGAATCGCGTTCCGTCACCCTCATCGACCTGCAGGCGAGCTGATATTTGCCGGGCAAACCCGCGAATCAGATGCAGACCGATTCCCTCGCGTTCATCATTTCCGGAAGAAGCCGAAAGGCCTATTCCATCATCTGCGATAATCAGCGTCACAACATCTTTCTGACGCGTCATCGATATCGAAATCGTTCCGTGACGATTTCCTGGAAAAGCAAATTTCAGAGCATTGAAAACTACTTCCGACACAATAAGAGCAATCGACGTTGCCTGATCCGGAGGCAACACGACATCGCCGGCGTCCAGGTGCATTGTAATACGTGATTGCACGTCGTGCCCGGCGGCATTCAGAAGCTGCGCGCTGAGTTCAGAAAGAAAGCTGCTCATGTTGAGGCTTTCGAGCTCGCCTTCAACGTAGAGATGCCTGTGCAGCGTCTCCAGAGTTCTTACGCGGCCACGTGCCAGCATAAACTCAAGCCGAACGTCATCATCCCTGATTCGGCTGCCCTGCAAACTGAGCAGTGATGCCACGATCTGAAGATTATTTTTTACGCGATGATGAATCTCTCCCAGAAGTACTTTTTGATGCTCCAGTGCCTTACGGAGTTCCTGCTCCCGTCTCGCAAGGCGGCGAGTAGCTGTCCCGAAAGCCCACGCAAGCTTTCGATACTCCTGTGGCGCTGCCAGACTGATCGCCGCGTCGAATATGCCAGTTCGCTCCCATTCCTGAACGGCTTCGGTCAGTCGCCGCAACGGAGAAATGACAAGACGGTGTCCGGCAATCATGACGCCTGCAAGACCAGCCAGCAGCAGACTGAGCACCATGACAATCCAGATGCCAAGCACCCACATCGTCCGCGTTTCCTGCGGGAGGCGGGTCGCTTCGACAACAACCATCCCCATTCCGCCAACGGGACCATAAGCATAATAACGACTGGCTACCTGCAGGGCGGCCCTGCCAAGAACATCTTCGGAACTACGCTGATTTAGCCTGTGAATAGTCGCGTCATCCGGCGCCACCCAGCCACAATCCGGACAGAAGGACACAAGGCTTCCATCTCGGGAGACAAGCCAGGCATGGGCATTGCTCATCAACTGGGGCGCGCTGCCTCCGTTCGGCGGAAAATGGCTCTGAGCGGCGACAGCCGTCTGATCCAATGGTTCAATCGCGATCAGAAAATCCTGTTTTCCATCGTTTTTACCGGAAGGCGCTGCGGAGAGCGGAACACGGACACTGAGATAAGGACGCCCTTTATCAACCCATATAAAAGCGAATTTTCCGGGAGGAACCACAGAACGCGCTCCCCCTTCACAGGCTTCAAATGAGCCGGAAGTCGTTGTCAGCCGATGTGCGATACCGCCCTGCGCATCCAGAACAGCCAGAAGGCAATAACGCATTCCGCTTGCAGACTGCGCCAGTTGCAGGAGGCGTCGGGCGGATTCGTCATCCACCATCGATTCGCTGAGCGTCTCAAGCATTGCGGTCGTGCGCTCAGCATCATGCCGCAGATGCCGGTCAATTTCCCGAACCGCATCCTCACTGCGTATTTCGCTGCTCCGGGACAGGTTGGCGTAGTCCTGCCAGATCAGAACAGTTCCCAGTACAGCCACAGGCAACACCGAACCAATGATAATGGTCGCCATCCGGGCCCTGACGGAATCGAACAATCGGGCAAAATGAAAAACGAGACGCAACCTGAAACTCTGACGTTTCTGTGCTGTCTGCTCGCCCGAAACCACTTTCATGACACGCGAACCGCCTCTGGCGTCAGGAGCGCCACCCGAGTTCATGACAATCCGAAAATCCAGGATGTCTGCAAAATGCAAAGACTTCCGATAAGGACATGCACATCCAGCCGGCGCAAATCATCCGTGCGACATCGGAATTTTTTTTTGCGACGACCGTCATGAATCTTTATCTGCTTCAATAATTCTCAGAAGCTCTTCAGGGACAGGCTCCTTCGTTACATCATCAAAAAGTTGATGCAACCCGCGCCGGAGCCATAATTCAAAGGCATCGTCCCCTTTTTTCCTGCTTTTTTTCTTCGCAGTTACGGACTTTTCGTCCCTGGCCGACATCGACAACCATCCCGGCAAATGTTCCAAAGGCTCCGGGCGCGATGCCGGGAAAGAATGGGTCACCATACCATACCCCGGCTTAAAGTTTTATTCCCTAAACTTTACTCACCCATGCGAAACAGAGGGCCGCGCCGCGTTGCCGGCCATCTGGCGACGACCAACTTCCTCGCGCAAAGCAGACGCACGCTGACGCAGTCCGTCGTTTTCGGGAAGATCACCTGTCATCCAGGCTTCAAGCTGGCGACGAGCCCGGAATACACGGCTTTTCGCGGTACCAACCGCACATCCCGTCGACTCGGCAAGTTCCTGGTAGCTCATCCCCTGAAGCACAACCAGAATGAGCGCTTCCCGCTGATCATCCGGTAACCGGGCCAGTGCGTAACCCAGGTCTTTCACAGCCAGCCGATCCTCGTGATCAGCTTTGCTGGAGAGCAGTTCACCCGGCACATCATCAATATCAGCCGTCACACGCTGCTTACGCAGATCTGAGATAAACCGGTTACGAAGAATACGATGCATCCACGCCGCAAAGTTCGTTCCGGGAATGAAGCTGTCACGTGCATTCAGAGCATTGCACACTGCATCCTGAACCAGATCTTCGGACTGCGCGCGATTGCGGGTCAAAGCGAGTGCCTGAACGCGAAGCTTCGGCAGAATGGAAACGATCTGGGTATGAAATGTGTCAGCCATTATTTTTCCCCTTATTCTGACTAACCAATGAATGGGGCACGGCTTTGGTTGCATCTTCTCCGAAGAAAAACATCACGAAAACGAGAGGTTGATTTCCGTAGCAACCCGACAGATCGAATTCATCAGCGCGGAATGAAAGAGCCTTTCCGGCTTCGATCAGCCAGAACCCGTTTCACTATCACGAAGGGCAACGAGGGCGGCGCGCGCCCGTGACACCCGGGCTTTCATTGTACCGACGGCGATACCGCAGATCGCCGCAGCTTCCTCGTATGACATCCCCTGCGCTCCCACCAGCATCAGTGCTTCACGCAGAAGCGGCGACAACTGCCAGAGCATACGGTCCAGGTCGGATAACTGATAAGAATCTGCGGAAGGCGATGAGCCAATAGCGGCATCTGAGCTATATTCTTCAAGAACGATCTGCTCACGCTTGCGTCGGCGGCCCTGCTCGTAGAACAGATTACGCAGAATGGTAAACACCCACGCTTTCAGATTCGTTGCCGGATCAAACTGCGCCCGCGCCGCCAGAGCACGCATGATGGCCTCCTGTACGAGATCATCTGCGCGTGCGCGGTCACGGCTCAGGAACCTCGCAAAGGCTCGCAGTTCAGGCAACAGCCCGACAATTTCGTCACGAAACCAGGAAGGCGCACGAGCTTCTCCGGCTGTCGCGATGTCATCCGGCGCTTCTCCACGATCGACATCGGCCGCAGCACTCAGAAGACAAGCCCTTTTCTGATCATGCTCACCCATGCCAACTTAATACCGCCTGTCATTTCGGTTTCTGCCGCGTAAGGAAGATCTACGATGCCCGATTCGCAACGAAGCGAACTGATCCGCGCCCTCCCCTATGCGCGACGTTATGCACGGGCTCTCACCGGAAGCCAGCCGCGGGGCGACCTTCTGGTGGCCGAGAGCCTTCGTGATCTGGCCGCTCGCCCGACAGGCACGCTTCCAGCTCGCCTCGGCCTCTATCGCGTGATTTCGCAAAAGGCAGCAAGCCTGACCGACACCGATCAACCCCATGCGCTCAGCCTGTTACAGCGCGAACTTCTTCTTCTCACCACCCTTGAAGGCCTGACGGCGGCGCAGGCAGCCAGAATTCTCGAACTGAATTCCGATGACGCCGATACTGAGATTGCCCTGGCGCACGAAACAATCCGGTCTGTTTCCCAGACTTCGATTCTGATTATCGAAGACGAGCCGATCATTGCCATGGATATTGAGGATCTTGTTCTGCGGTGCGGCCACACCGTGGCCGGAGTAGCTCATACGCAGGCAGAAGCGGTCGACCTGGCGAAAAAGACGCATCCCGGCCTGATTCTTGCTGATATTAACCTTGGGGACGGCGGAAATGGCATGGATGCAGTTGCCGAAATCATGCAGTCCATGACCGTTCCGGTCATCTTCGTAACGGCATATCCGGAATGTCTTCTGACGGGCAATACAGTCGAACCGTCATTCGTCATTACCAAACCCTTTGAACCAATGACCCTCGCGACAGCCACGTATCAGGCAATCACGGGAGGCGTTCCCCTCCCCTGAGATCAGGACCATCCAGAAATTCGGGATGAAAACAGTCTCACTGCCTTGCATGCGGCGCCGGTTGCCCGCACTTTCCCGGCATGGCTGCACCTCCCCTTCTCCTGCTTCAGGACATCACCCTCACGCTTGGCGGCAAACCGCTGCTGGATTCTACCGGCTTCTCGGTCGCTGCGGGCGAACGGGTATGCCTTGTCGGACGCAATGGTTCCGGCAAATCGACGCTGCTGCGCATTGCGGCCGGGGAAATCACGCAGGATTCCGGGACCAGATTCCTCCAGCCAGGCGCTACTCTACGCTATCTTCCCCAGGAACCCGATCTGTCGGGTTATGAGACGGCGCTTGATTACGTTATCGCCGGCCTGACGGATCCTTCTGCCGAATGGCGCGCGAACGTCATGCTCGATGCGCTTGGAATGAGCCCGGAAGATAATCCTGCCACTCTGTCCGGAGGTGAAGCGAGGCGTTGCGCCCTTGCCCGTGTTCTCGCGGCGGAGCCGGATGTCCTGCTCCTCGATGAGCCCACCAATCATCTCGACATGCCGACCATCGAGTGGCTGGAGCGGGAACTGCTCTCGCTGCGAACAGCCATGGTCATTATCAGTCATGACAGGCGATTGCTCGAAACGCTGTCCCGAAGCGTTGTCTGGCTCGACCGTGGCACCACCCGGCGTCTGGATCAGGGGTTCGAACGGTTCGAAACCTGGCGGGAAGACGTTCTTGAACAGGAAGAACGCGACGCCCACAAACTCGATCGGCAGATTTCCCGCGAAGAAGACTGGATGCGTTATGGCGTCACAGGACGCCGTAAGCGTAATGTCCGCCGCGTCGCCGAACTTGGCGCGCTTCGGACGGCTCGTCTGGAGGCCGTGCGTCCGCAGGGTGGTATTACTCTTGCTGCACAGACAACGGGGCCTTCCGGAAAACAGGTTTCCGTGGCGGAACAGGTCTGCAAATCCTGGGGCAAACGGCCGGTTGTAAAGGATCTGGATCTTCGTGTGCTGCGCGGAGACCGGATGGGTGTTGTTGGAGCAAACGGCGCCGGAAAAACGACACTCCTGCGGCTTCTGACAGGCATTGACGCCCCTGACAGCGGCACGATTACCCTTGGCCCGTCCGTGGCGATGGTCACACTTGATCAGCAGCGCCGCGCCCTCGATCCGAACCGCACTCTCGCCGATACACTGACCGGCGGTGGTGGCGACATGGTGCAGGTCGGACACGAAAAACGCCATGTTATCGGTTACATGAAGGATTTTCTGTTTCGTCCTGAACAGGCACGAACTCCGGTTGGTCAACTCTCGGGCGGAGAGCGTGGACGGCTGATGCTGGCCTGCGCACTCGCAAGACCGTCCAATCTTCTCGTCCTTGATGAGCCGACGAACGACCTCGATCTCGAAACACTTGATCTGTTGCAGGAGATGCTGGCGTCGTATGATGGCACAGTCCTGATTGTCAGCCACGACCGTGATTTTCTTGATCGTGTCGCTACTTCAGTTCTGGCTGCGACGGGTGGCGGTGTCTGGACAGAATATGCCGGAGGTTACAGCGACATGCTGGCCCAGCGTGCGGGCGTGGCTCTTGACGAAAGACACGGGCCGGAAAAACCGATTCAGATTACCACTGAAGGACGGATTCCGGCGGCCCCGATTCTGAAGGTCGGCGGCATACGGAAACTTTCATATAAAGATCAGCACGCACTGGACAGATTACCTGGCCAGATCGCGAACCTGGAGACGGAAATCAAAAAACTCCGTGAGAAGCTGGCCGATCCTGATCTCTATAAACGAGACCCCGGGGCTTTCTCCCGTTATACCGAAGCACTTGATACCGCTGAACGTGCGCTGACAACGGCTGAAGAACAATGGCTGGAACTTGAAGTGAAGCGGGACGCGCTCTTAACCAGCTAACCGAGACCGTTCACTGGTCCCAGGTGCTGAGGCATTTACTCACATCGAGCGCGATACCACCGCTCTGCCGAACGCGCTCGCAAACATATGGACCCAGCAAACCTGCCGCTATAACGAATATGGCTCCAGGAAAAGGTACCCATATGTCATCCGCAAGCGCGATTGTGGCATCGGCGGGTAAAGGGGCGCCGGTTTCCGGCGCACGCAGAAGATATTCCGTCACGGCTGTCACGCCACAGACATCACCGATGCGGGAGGCAAGGCCTGGCACCCCGGACACAACCCCGAGAAAAGGCTGGCCCGCCAAAAGATTTCGCAGACCTGGATCGGATGAAGCAAGAAGTGCAAGGGCGTTCATTTCAGCAAATGCCCCGTATCGACCCGCGCGCATTTCACGATCCTGCACCGCGAAAAATCCGAAATGTGGGTTGTCCTGCGCCAGAACACCCGCTCCAGGGAGACAAAGTATACCCGCCTCCCTGCCACCTTCGCGTGTGGTGCGCCCAAGCTGCGCTATAAGTGCTGGCGAACAGCTCAAAAATAGTTCTCCAAACTGTTCAGTCCAGGCTAAATTGATGATTCTGACAGTTTCCGGGGAAGACAGAAGAATATTGGCACGCAGGCTCGTAGCAGCGATCAGCCGGGCCTCATTATAACCCAGCGACACAACCGAAAAGGCCTCGCTCTGCGTAACAGCCATCCTGATCCGGTCGAAAACCTGCTCAGGAGACATCCACAACACAGACATCTCAAGAGCTTCAATCTCTGAAACCAATCTTGTTCTGTCAAAGCATTTTGCAAGACGAGCATTCGCAAGCTGACTGTACAGAGATACTGTTCCACCCGCCCGGGCTGCCAGATCATCCAGCAACGCGGCACAGTCAATCAGTTCATCAAAGCGACCCGTCTCTTCAAGACACCGAATATAATTCCAGGCTGAAAAATATTCTCCTCGCAGCCGCGGTGCGGCCCGACGCAAAAATGGCAAAGCGTCTTCGAACGCGCCACGTTGACACAAAAAATCAGCCAGCTTTGCATCCTGCACATCATCGCGATTATCTGATTTTGTCAAAAGCTCAAGCAACACAGACTGAGCGACTGCATCTGCTTCAGGCAAAAGCACAAAGATGATGTCACGCAGCCGTTTTGTCTGAGACAGAAGCGCTTCCGCTCTGACGCAGGCATTGATGGCATCAGCAGTCTCACCGGATGCCGCCAGTTTTTCAGCGCGGTTCAATTGCCTGAAAATATCGTCTTCATCTTCGATCACGACAGAAACCGTATTCTCGTGCATCACTCGCTCCGCGTCCTGACAGGTCAGGCCACCTGTAACGAAGTCCTGATAAAACGAGAATCACCATCATGGTCACACTGGTTTCTCAGCCTCATAAAAAATAGACGCTTATCGGTAAAAAAATTTTTACCGATAAGCGTCTGGCCGTCTCATGACAGAAACACCACAGCCTCTGACCGGGGGCGACAAGCCAGATCAGAAAAAGAACAGAACTCTCACTCAGTTCTGGCTACGTCTGCGAGTAATCCCGTCAGGCGACGGGCAAATAAGGTCGGGTCTTTCGGACTCTCACCGTCCTGAATACGCGCGACATCAAGCAGAACACTCGCCAGATCGGCGATAGCCGGGCTCTTCTCGGCAGCTTTACGCGCAAGTTCACGCACCAGCGCATTACGAGGATTCAGCTCAAGAATCGGCGCGGCATCGGGAACTTTCTGGCCGCTGCGCCGCATCAGCTTCGCCATCTGGAGATCCATCCCATGCTCCGGAGCGGCAAGAACGACAGCACTGGAAACAAGACGATCCGTTCCGCGAATGTCGGAAACCTCACTACCGAGCGCATCCTTCAGTGCAGGAATCAGGATATCCAGATCAGCGGCATCACCCTCTGCGGTCTCTCCTTCCACCGGAAAAGTCTCAAGATCAGCATGCCCCTGGGTCACGCTTTTCAACGTTTTGCCGTCAAAGCTGGTCAAACGGTCCGGCCAGAATGAATCAACCGGTTCCGACAGGAGCAGAACCTCAATTCCACGCGCCCGGAAGCCTTCAAGCTGCGGAGAATTCGCCAGAACCTCTTCGTTGTCGCCTGTAAGGTAATAGATCGCTTCCTGATCAGGTTTCATCCGGGAAATATAGTCAGCCAGCGTAGTCCATGACTTAGCAGCCTCTTCAGACTTTTCATCAGCAGGAAGAACACTTGAGCGGAAACGGGCGAGCCCCGCCAGTTCAGTGCGATGCTCTGCGTCTTCCCAGATTCCTTCCTTAACGACCGAACCGAAATTCTCCCAGAATTTCAGGAATGATTCCGCATCGGATGACTTCGACTTCAGTTCGTTCAGCACGCGGCCTGTTACAGCCTTGCGAATACGCGCCAGAACAGGGGTGGATTGCAGCATTTCGCGCGATACGTTCAGCGGCAGATCTTCCGTGTCCACCACACCCTGCACAAAGCGTAGCCATGACGGGAGAAGCATCGCATCATCGGTAATGAACATACGCCGGACGTGCAGACGAATTTTACTCTCACGAGACTGCTCGCCAAACTCGAAAGGACGCGAACCCGGGATGAACAGCAATGCACTGAATTCGATGGTGCCTTCCGCACGCCAGTGCAGAGTCGCCCAGGGCGTATCAAAATTATGCGTAATATGGCGATAGAAATCGTTGATCTGATCTTCAGTTAATTCACTCTTTGACTTCCGCCACAAAGCTGTGCCTTCATTTGCAGGGCTTTCCGCATCGTCTTTGAGGATAGTGACTGGCCAGGAAATATGATCCGCCCATTTGCGGATAATTTCCTGTAACTTCCAGGGCTCAAGGAATTCGTCCGCATCATCTTTGATGTGCAGCGTAATATCAGTGCCAGCCTTATCCCGCGCAGCAGGCTCAATCGTGTAGGCACCCTTCCCATCCGATGTCCAGCGCCACGCATCGTCTGATCCGGCGCGGCGCGATACCACTTCGACCCGATCCGCGACCATGAATGCGGCATAGAAGCCGACGCCAAACTGACCTATCAGATTCGGCTTATCTTCCGGTCTCGCAGACTCCAGCTCCTTGCCGAACGCGCGCGTCCCTGACCGGGCAATCGTGCCCAGATTGCTGACGAGTTCTTCCCTGCTCATCCCGGATCCATCGTCAGAGATGGTGAGCAGACGAGCATCCTTATCAGGATTGATCCGAATTTTCGCATCATCAGGCAGCGCCCGGGCGCCGTCTGTCAGCGCTTCAAAGCGACGTTTATCTGTTGCGTCCGCCGCATTCGCGACAAGTTCACGAAGAAAAATCTCACGTTCAGAATACAGCGAATGAACGACCAGATCGAGAAGGCGCCCGACTTCGGCACTGAATTCATGCTGTTCCGCGCCAGTTTGCGCAGTGGACGATGGGTTTCCGGTCTCCTGCCCAGTCATTTATAATAATATCCTTCTGTTTCATCTCTTTAATTCATTCTGCCACCTCCCGAGGAGGCGGTGCTTACCCGGAACTATGTGTGGTGTGGGAATTCTCTTTTCAACCACGTACGGACACACATATTCCCGAGCACAGAATGCAACAGGAACAACAGAAAGCCTCAGTTAGAATTTTATTGTTGTGTAAATGTTCTGCGGAAGCATGAACTACCCGCACGGCTTCTTGCTGATGCTCGGAAGACCGTATCCATGGCACGGACGACAGAGAGTATCATCTGCTGTCCGTGCCTGGTAATCAACTCAGACCGAGCCTTTTTCTCTCAACGCGGCAAGCACGTCCGCCGGGCGGATGGGCTGGTGCCTGAGGCGAATGCCCACGGCATTGAAGATCGCATTTCCAATCGCGGCACCGATTGTTGTCACACCCGGTTCACCAAGCCCCATAGGCTTTTCCGTGCTCTCAACGAACTCAATATCCATTTCAGGGACATCAGCGATCCGAAGCGGCGTGTAGGTATCGAGATTGCGATCTTTGCAAACGCCGTCAACAATTTCACTCCCTTCACACAGAGCCATACTCAGCCCCCAGAGCGCTCCGCCTTCGGTCTGAGCACGCGCGCCATCAGGATCGACAACCGTTCCGGCATCGAGAACAAGCCAGATCTTCTCGCAGGTGACCACACCGGTCCTGCGGTCCACGCGCACCCGGGCGGCTCCGGCTGTCCAGGTCGGCATCCCGCGTTCCTGACCAAAAGTCGTCGCGATCCCGAGACCCGTATCTTTTGGCTGAGGCTTACCCCAGTCGACTTTCTCAGCAAGACGCTTCAGCACGGCTGCCTGCCGCAAAGCCCCTCCGGTTGAGTCCGGAGCCTCGCCCCTGTTGCGGCCATCCTGTCCTTCGCCATTCAGCATGGAAAGGCGAAGGTCAACAGGGTCCTTGCCCAGATCGTGTGCGATCTCATCCCAGAACTGCTCGGCGGCCCAGGGAGTCCATCCCGAGCTTACCGAACGCAGCCAGCCCGGCCGGAATGTATCATTGGCAAGATCATTGCTGAGTGCCCGCACCCGAACCGGACCGCAACTGTACCAGTGATCAGCACCGGCAATCGCGAACTGATCGTATGGCTTGCCGTCCACGCCTTTCTGCATGAAAGCAGCGGCCATGACCTGTGTCGGCCAGCCCGCTGCTGCGTGATGCTGCATGCCGACGATGTTATTCTTCTCGTCGAGGCCCACCCGCACGGTCTGAACGGAAGGCGACCGGATAGAATCAAACATCATATCGTCAGAGCGTGTCAGAATCAGCTTGACCGGTTTGCCTCCGATCGCTTTCGACGCCAGGGCCGCCGGGACAACATAATCCCCGTTAAGCCGTCGCCCGAAGCCACCGCCGAGAAGATAACTCATCATCTTCACTTTAGATTCCGGCACGCCAAGTGATTTGGCGATCACCGGCAGAAACAACGACTGCCACTGATTTCCGCAATGCATCTCCCAGATGCCGTCCTTCAGCTGCGCGATCGCGTTCGTCGGCTCCAGTTGATAATGCATTACGGAAGCGCATGTATATTCGCGCTCGAAAACGCGATGCGCGTGGCTGAAAGCCTCATCTACGCCGTGGTCATCGAATACCATCGTGCCGCCATCGTGGCTGGCGATCTGCTGACGTCCGTGATCGAGAATATCCTTTTCCGTGACGTGCGCGGTCTTCCCGGGGGTCCATTCGACTTTCAGCACATCGGTCGCACGGATCGCCGCAGGATATGAGGATGCAAGGACCACAACCCATCCTGGAACGGTGTCGGACGGGTCATCAAGCACGACGTAACGGAGATAACCACGAATTTTCTTCGCTTCGCTGTCATCGACCGAGATAACTTTCGAGCCATAGCGCGTTGGCGGCATTTTCGGACGGCCATAAACCATTCCGTCAATTTTCGCGTCAATGCCATAGATCGCCGTACCATCTGTCTTGGACGGGATATCAAGAGCCTTGACCTCTTTACCAATAAGGCGCCGCTCAGATGCAGGCTTCAGCGGCAGAGCTTTCATCTGCTCCGGAGTGAAGCTGCGGGTCGGCTTCGCTTTCGCAACGATGTCACCAAACGAAACTGAGCGTTTTCCATCTGACACGATGCCATTACGGGCCGTGCAGTTCTCCACTCCGGAGCCGAGCAGGCGAGCTCCTTCCTCGACGAGAATTGTCCTCGCGGCAGCTCCCGCCTGACGGAAAACGTCCCATGTCATCCAGACGGACCAGGATCCGCCGGTTACCATCAGACCCCATTTCGGGTCTGTGTCGACATAGGTGATCTTAACTTTATCCCAGTCGGCTTCCATCTCGTCGGCAATTATCCGCGCCAGAGCCGTGCCAATATGCTGGCCCATTTCCGCGCGGATAATATTGACATTGACGATTCCGTCCGGAGCCACCGAGCACCAGATCGTTGGCTCAAACTCTGTGGGTGGAAGAGGAGCTCCCATCGGGTAGAGCTGAGCTGCGTTTGCCTCGCGGGCAAAGCCGAACAGCAATGCGCTGCCGGCAGCGGCGGAAAGAAAACCACGACGGGACAGACCACGCCCTGCAGCGCGGTCCTGCTCGGCGGCGATGCGTTCGAGCCTACCCATTGGACGTCTCCCCGGAATTTTTCGACTGCATTGCAGCAGCGGCCTGCTTAATGGCCTTACGAATACGAATGTAGGTCATGCAACGGCACAGACTACCACCCATCACACCGTCAATTTCCTCATCGGTCGGTAACGGATAATCCTTCAGCAGACTCGCGGCCTGCATGATTTGCCCCGACTGGCAGTAACCACATTGTGGCACCTGGATATCGCGCCACGCTTCCTGCAACGGATGGTCTCCGGCGGGATCCAGTCCTTCAATCGTGGTCACTTCCGCACCTTCAACCGACGAAACCGGCGTGATGCAGGAGCGCGTCGCGCGGCCACCAACATGCACGGTGCAGGCACCACACTGGCCAACACCACAGCCGAACTTGGTCCCCGTCAGACCCAGGTCATCACGAATGGCCCAGAGAAGCGGCGTATCTTCTGGCACGTCGAGCGATACGTCACGGCCATTGAGTTTGAATTTGATCATAATGCGGCTCCGTGATCCCAACTCATGGCGAGACTCAGTGCGAAGAATTAACTGGCGGCTCTTCCACCAGCTTGCGGGCTTCCGCGGCTTTCTTGTCCAGATCGGTCCAGGGCGGCAGCGTGGTTCGGGTGCGACGCAGATAAGCGGCAATCCGCGCCATATCGTGATCGCTCAGCGCGTTATAAAAACTCGGCATCGCGACGCCACTCTGCCCCTCTTCTGCTGTCAGACCACGAAGCATGACGAGATACAGATTGGTCGGCTCTTCCAGCCAGAGCGCATTGTTGAGCGCGAGTTCGGGCCGCCCGAGAACAGGCATCGGAGCTGCGTTGTAGTGACAGGCGGCACAGGCACCCTGATAAAGGCGCGCATCCGGATCAGTATTCAGAGTTCCGCCCGTGAGATCCCGCTTTGACTGCTCCATCGCCGTCTGCAGAGCGGCTTTGTCGCCACTGACGCGCTGCGCTGCACGATCAATATCCGCAAAATAGTGGGCGATGGCATGAACATCAGATTCCGGAACGGTAGCCAGGAAGTCATGCGCCACAGGCGACATCGGACCACCCGCAGGCCCATGCAGGGGCGCTACCCCATTACGGAGATACTGGTAGAGTTCGTCTTCCGTCCACACAACCGGCGTGGGATTCTTGTCATTCAGCGGCGGAGCGATCCAGCCGTCGACAGTTCCGCCATCATATGTCTCATCCGGCACCTTCTCTGCACCAAGCAGACCACGCGGCGTGTGACAGGCACCACAATGCGCTGCACCTTCAGCCAGATAAGCACCACGATTCCAGACTGCGTCATGCTTCGGATCGGGCTTGTAAATACCCGGGCGGAAATAGAGCAGCTTCCAGGCTGCCAGCGTGAATCGAGGCGAAATGGACAACGGGAAACCGTTAGGCCTGCGAGTCATATGCACGGCCGGCCGCGTCATGATCCAGGCGTAAAGATCCGAGATATCCGCATCGGTCATTTTCGTGAAATGATCGTACACAAACGCTGGCAACAGGTGCGAACCGTCGCGCGAAACGCCATATCTCAATGCACGACGAAGCGCTTCTTCCGACCAGTTGCCGAT
Organism: Acetobacter fallax; assembly: GCF_011516735.1. GTDB lineage: Bacteria > Pseudomonadota > Alphaproteobacteria > Acetobacterales > Acetobacteraceae > Acetobacter > Acetobacter fallax. The sequence continues at coordinate 53,921 of NZ_WOSX01000021.1, forward strand.
ACCGGTTTCCGGATCAGGCGTGATATTCGACGAATAGATAGCGCCAAACGGAGAAACCATTTTGTAGTCCCCCGCCAGCTTCGGACCGCCGCCGAGATCTGCGCGAGTGTGGCACTCCACGCAGTAGCTTTCCGCGGCGACGATACGCCCGCGCTCAATCCGGGCATCGCTGAACTGACCAGGCACCGGAGGCGCCACTTTAGGTAGCGCAGGGTACCATGCGTACCAAAGAAAACCTGCTCCGCCGACGATGCCTGCGCCGGCTATGCCTGCGAGTATACGTTTAATCACTTGTGCCCTCACTACCGGAAAACCGGCCCGCCACATTTCGTTGCACATAGCAGTACAACACTTCGGCAAATGAAGTGTGACCTTGTTACACGCATGCAGAATCGGGTGCCGTTGCTCCGTCTCCTGCAATAAATGCATAACTCGATCTGATGAACTGCAAAATAAGCATATGATTTATGTCATAGCGAAATTTTTACCACCGCTATGATTATTTTTCCATATGAGCTCAGACCTTCATGAGTTCTGTCTATATACAAACGAATATAGTTAACTGTACTTACTTTCGTTTTTTCGCCTGCTTAGCAAGCTAACGAGTGCATTTATATTTGTTCTCTGGCACGCAGACGAAAGTGCTGTTGCATGTAACTGCGGTTACAGGAGGCGGGCAAACCTCTTCACCCCCGTCAGCGTGCGATATTCAATGCGGAGCACCGAACAGCTTTTCCGATCGGCGCCCCGCAACCGGACCGGAAAATACTGCCAGGCAGTCTCAGCCCGGATTACAGCGATGCAATGACCTGTGCCGGCCCCTTTTCTCTGAGATCAGAGCGATAGCGCCGGAAGGCCTCACGAAATGTCTGATGGTTACCAGTTTCCCATCCTTCAAATATCGGAAGTTCCAGAACCGCGAGCAGGTTATCGTCTTTAAATAATGCGAGTTGTTCGTCTGTCGCCGTCGGTTCACTGATTTCGACAGATCCGCCTTTCCCGTCGCGTCCACGCTCACATTCTGCCCAGCAGGCCAGCACAAAGGCCTCGCGGTGCGTATCACGCCCTGCGCCCAGAAGCTCACGGACTGTCTGGCCGAGAAACACCGGCAGTTTTGAGAAGCTGTCCGAAGCGATCCGTTCAAGCTGATCACCGACCGCATGATTACGGAAACGCCGCAGCACCAGCGCCGCATATGCAGACAGATTCACATCCGAAGGAGGAGACAGCAGCGGCGTCACATCATCATTCAGGAAATTTTCCAGAAGGCTGACGATATGTGCATCGCCCATTGCTTCGTCGACTTTGCGATATCCCATCATGAGACCACTGAACGCGAGGACAGAATGACCGGCATTCAGCATACGGAGCTTAACCTGCTCGTAAGGCTCGACATTGTCAGTCATCTGCACGCCAACAGCCTCAAACTCGGGACGCCCGGCACAGAATTTGTCTTCAATGACCCATTGTGTGAAATCTTCGGAATAGACCGGCATCAGATCAGCAACTCCGCTGGCCTTATCCAGACGCTCAATATCCTCATTGGTGACAGAGGGAGCGATTCTATCGACCATGCAGGATGGGAACGAGACATTCTGCCGGATCCATGCCCCCAGAGAGGCATCTCTGGCTTCCGCGAACCCGCAGAACGCGGTCTGTGCAACGCGACCATTATGCTGGAGGTTATCACAGGACAGAACCGTGAAGGGCCCGGCTCCGGATTCCCGTCTGCGCCGGAGCGCCTCCGTCACCAGTCCGAAAGCACTTTCCGGTACATCTCGTTTCAGGTCATCCGCAATAAACGGATCATCGATCTGAAATTTACCATCGCCATCAACATAATAACCGCCTTCCGTGATTGTCAGACTCACAATACGGATTGCCGGGTCAGCCAGATGCGCGATAATCGGCTCGTAACCACCGACGCAACTCACATAGTGTACAATTGAACCGACTGCGCGGACTGTGCTGGTGTCATCCGGTGCGAACTCAGTCAGAGTGAACAGGCCGTCCTGCTTACGGAAAGCTTCGGCCCGGGCTTCTTCACGGCGACCGTGCCGGATACCGATTCCCAGAATTCCCCAGTCCATCTGCCCGGAACGTTTCAGAAGATGATCAGCGTAGAGTGCCTGATGAGCACGATGGAAATTACCGACACCTATATGTGCGATCCCCGCCGACACACTCTTCCGGTCATATGCGGGTGTAATTACCTCCGGGGGCAATGTGTGCAGAGTGGCATTTGACAGGCCGGTCATTCAGGCAGTCTCCCAGGAATAGCGGAGTTACGCGCAGTCACGCCCGATTGTGATGGCATCACAGGGACAGGACCGCATTGATCTGGCACCTGATAACACAAACGAAAGCTCTGCGTTCGTTCCGGGGCACCCTGTCCGCAATCAGACTTGAAACCTGGCGGTGGGTTCGTTATGACCGCCACTCGTTCACGCGCCCGGGCCTGTGGGGCATGCCCGGCCGTGACATGTCTGCCTCATCCGCTGAGGCGACCAAACGTCAGGGAGACCGAAATGCCCAAGATGAAGACGAAGTCGTCGGTCAAGAAGCGGTTTAAAATCACCGCGACCGGCAAGGTGCTCTGCGGTCCAGGCAACAAGCGCCATGGACTGATCAATCGCTCGCAGAAAATGAAGCGCACGAATCGCGGCCCGCAGACCATGACAGACATGGACGCGAAGACCGTGAAACAGTGGGCCCCCTACGGGCTGGCCTGAGGAGCATCTGAAATATGGCACGTGTAAAACGGGGCGTTACCACCCTCGCCCGTCATAAAAAAGTCCTTGAGCTTGCCAAGGGCTATCGCGGTCGTTCTTCCACGAACTATCGCATTGCGCTTGAGCGGGTCGAAAAAGCCCTTCTCTATGCTTATCGCGATCGTCGCAATAAGAAGCGTGACTTCCGCGCCCTCTGGATCCAGCGCATCAATGCTGCTGTCCGTGAGCACGGTCTGACATACAGCCGTTTCATCAATGGTCTGGATAAAGCTGGCATTGAGATCGATCGTAAAGTTCTCGCCGCAATCGCGTTCGACGATTCAACTGCTTTCGCTGAGATCGTGAAGAAGGCACAGGCTGCTCTCGCTGCCTGATCCTGACAGACGACAGAAAAAGTTCGGCACAAGCCGGACTTTTTCAGATCTGAGAAAAGCTGCCAAAATGGCAGCTTTTTTTATGCGCATGAAAGCTATTCCTCAGAAGACAACTCCTCTGGTGGAATCGTAATCGGGCGATTATTCTGATCAAGCGCTACGAAAATAAAACGCCCATGCGTTACCAGTTGCGTCTCCGTTGATTGCCGGACACGCCTCCAGGCCTCGACTTCAATCGTCATGGATGTCCGGCCGACGCGCGCGATATTGGTATAGACTGACAACTCATCCCCCACCGTCATCGGTGCAAGAAACGACACGCCGTCAATTGCTACAGTTACCGTCTTGGTCCGCGCCCGGGTGCCTGCTGCGGACCCGGCGGCAAGATCCATCTGTGACATCACCCAGCCGCCAAACACATCTCCTGCGGCATTTGTATTACCGGGCATGGCGATCACCCGAATGGTCAGGTGGCCTGACGGACGACGCGGCTGGTTCTCCAACATGCTCTTTCGACCTTTCCGGTCTGCTTGATTCTGATTTCGTGAAGACTGAGCGAAATTTCCTTCACGCACAATAAGCGGGCAGCACAGGATCGCTCAGTGACCGTATAGCGCTTCAGGTGTGATGACAGGATCTGAAATTGTCTCCAGTCCTTCCCGGGCAAAGCGTCGGTAAAAACAGCTTCGCCGCCCTGTGTGACAAGCCACACCGGTCTGATCGACAAGCAGTAGAATCGCATCACCGTCACAATCGAGCCGCGCTTCGATCAGGTGCTGCACTTGTCCGGAGGTCTCTCCCTTACGCCAGAGAGATTTGCGACTCCGCGAATAATAACAGACGCGTCCGGTCAGCAGCGTTTCCCTCAATGCTTCCCTGTTGAGCCATGCGACCATAAGCACTTCACCCGAATCATGCTGCTGAGCGATTCCACAGACGAGGCCCGAACCGTCAAAGGCCACACGCTCAAGTTCACGCTCAACAGCATCAGATGCTGGCCGGATACTTTGCTCTTCCCTTATCGCGCTCACGATGATGCTCCATCTGTTTCATCTTTTGAAGCCAGTGCTGGCGCGAGCCAGGCAGGAATACGCGGAACGATCCGGTGACCATCCGCTGACAGACGATCGTCAATCGTGGACGGCCGCAGAAAGGCCAGACCACAATGATCATGACTTGATCTGACCTGCCCCACTTCCTTTCCTTCTGACAGTACGGGCGTACCCAGCACCGGCACCGGCATCTCGGAAGCGATCGGAACAAGGCGTTTCTTAACCAGACCGCGATAACGGGTACGGGCTGTCAATTCCTGCCCCATGTAGCAACCCTTGGTCCAGGAAATGCCGTTCAGCAGATCAAAATTTGCTTCAAGCAACAACGTCTTTTCCGGCTCACAGTCCCGCACGCCATCAGGCAGACCCAGAATCAGACGGTGCAGATCGTAAGTGGAAGCATCAGCTTTTGCGGCGCGTGACGGCTCGGGAAGCAGCAATCTCCAGCCTGCTTCAGGCAGGCGTGGATCACAGGCAACAATCGCATTTTCCACCGTGGCCACGTCAGGCAACGCACCCCACGCGGCATGCACGGCAAGGCGGGTCGCCTGCAAAGAAACGTCCGAGCGCAAACGGAATTTCGATAGTGTCGCAATAATCATATCAACGTGGGGCGCGGCACAGTCCAGCAGCAAACAGGCTTCGTCAGGATCATGAAAGATAAAAAAATCGGCTTTCCAGCGCCCTTGTGGTGTCAGTAGCGCGGTCCATACGGCTTCTCCGGGCGCGACACTCGTCACGTCATTGGAAACAAGACCTTGCAGAAATCTGACCCGGTCCTCGCCTCTGACAGCGATGACGGCCCGGTCGGGAAGATGAACAAAACAGGACATGAACGACACTCCCTGGCGACAGAGGCGCAGGACGACCCCATAAAAGACAGGAAGCAATCAAACTTTGCTCTGTACGGCGCAAGCATAAAACAGGACAAACTTCGAATTTTTCCGGTCAAATCCTCAGGAGAACGTCTCAGACGCCTTCTCTGACAGGCCGTTGCCGTTCGCTTTCTGTTTTCAGTTGTCCGCATGCGGCGAAAATATCCTGACCACGCGGGGCACGGATGGGCGAAGCAAATCCGGCATCCATGACAATCTTTGCGAATTTTGCCTGCTGCTCACGGGTCGACGGTTTATAATCGCTTCCTGGCCAGGGATTAAACGGGATCAGATTGACCTTCGCCGGAATACCACTGATCAGCCGCACGAGTTCACGGGCATCGGCTTCACTGTCGTTGATGCCACGCAGCATGATATATTCGAACGTGATCCGACGTGCGTTACTTGCAGCCGGATAGCGTCGGCAGGCCGCCAGAACTTCGGCAATAGGATATTTCCGATTGAGCGGCACGATCTGGTCACGCAGATCATCACGCACAGCGTGCAGGGAAACAGCGAGATTAATGCCAAGTTCGTCGCCACAGCGATCCATCAAGGGCACGACGCCGGAAGTTGACAGAGTGATCCGACGGCGAGAAAGCCCGATTCCCTCACCGTCCATGACAATCCGCATCGCTTTAGCGACGTTTTCGTAGTTATAGAGTGGCTCACCCATGCCCATCAGAACAATGGTCGAGAGCAGACGCGGTGTCTCACCTTTAGGACTCGGCCACTCCCTGTACGAATCACGTGCAGCCATGAACTGACCAACAATCTCAGCCGCACCGAGATTACGGACAAGTTTTTGAGTTCCCGTATGACAGAATGTGCAGGAGAGTGTACAGCCAACCTGCGATGAGATGCAGACAGCTCCACGGTCTTCACGACGATCCGGAATATAGACGGTCTCGGCTTCCTGGCCATCGCGGAAACGGAACAGAAATTTCCGGGTCTCGTCGGTCGATGTTTGCACAACGGCAGGTTCCGGGCGCCCGACAACGAAGCGTTCTGCCAGTTTCTGCTGAAGGGGCTTAGCGATACTACTCATACGCGTGAAATCTGTTACGCCCTGGTGGTATATCCAGTGCCAGAGCTGCTTTGTGCGAAATGGTTTTTCACCAATAGCCAGCAATTCCTGAGTAATCTCTTCCCGCGATAAGCCGACGAGTTCGCGGCGTCCGTCAGGCAGTTGCACCGGAGGAGGCGAAAACAACGCCGACTTCGCAAGAATCCGCTCGCGGTCGGCGGCGTCAAGCGCGAATGCGGTGTCGCTCACAGCATGTCATCCTATACGACGAAAAATTAGGGCCCGGCGCGGGATTAGCACGATCAGTGGCTTATGAGGAGGAAATTCGACCGACCAGGCATCAGCCAGTACGGCGTGCACCAATCAGGAATTCACGGTTTCCTTCCGGCCCTGTGACAGGACTTGCCTCAATTCCGAGAACCTCCCATCCGGGCAACGCCCGCCACCAGTCAGCTATCATCTGACACACATGCTCATGCACAGCCGGGTCGCGCACGACCCCTTTCGCCCCGACATGTTCACGCCCCGCTTCAAATTGGGGCTTGATCAGTGCAACCGCCCAGGCATCAGGTGCCGTGAGAGTCAGTGCAGCAGGAAGCACGGTTCTCAGGCCGATGAAACTCGCGTCACAAACAACCGCACCTACTGGTTCAGAAATGATCGCAGCATCGAGATTGCGCGCATTCTGCTTTTCCAGGACCACAACCCGTTCATCGGATCTCAGCTTCCATGCCAGCTGTCCGTGACCAACATCGACGGCATAGACCTTCATTGCCCCATTGGTAAGAAGAACATCGGTAAATCCGCCTGTCGAGGCACCCACATCAAGACAGATCTTCCCTGACGGCGAGAAACCGAAAAACGGCAGCGCGTGCGCAAGCTTCAGGCCGCCACGGGAAACCCATGGATGATCCTGACCCTTGAGGGTCAGTGGGGCATCTTCCGACAGGAGATCTCCTGCCTTGTTGACACGCCTGTCACCCGTGTAAGCCTGCCCGGCCATGATCAGTGCCTGCGCACGGGTCCGGCTTTCAACCAGACCACGGTCAACGAGCAACTGATCAGCCCGACGCTTCGCCATCGTCTGGTCAGGCGATCTGCTCTTCGCTCTCACTGACACCGATTGCGTTGAGCGCGGTATGGACGATGTGCGGGGCGTTGAGTTCTGCGACGTTATATTGCTCGAACTGCGAATTATGATCGATGAACCGATCAGGCAGGGTCATGGTGCGGAGCCGGACGTGG
>NZ_WOSX01000022.1 GCF_011516735.1 Acetobacter fallax
CGATCCGCGCTCGCCTCCATGGGAAAATGGACGGTCGAAATCATCAGGCGGTTCGATACGGTGAAAGGCTTTCAGATCCTGCCGCGCCGCTGGGTGGTTGAACGGACATTCTCCTGGCTGGGACGGTGCAGGCGGCTCGCCAAAGATTGGGAACAATCCATTGCGTCCTCAACCGCATGGACATTGACAGCAAGGCATTGTCAAGCTTAAAAAACTTTCGAATCGGGCTCTTAATAAGTCTGCTTCACAAATCTCAACATTGCATAATCGATCAACAGACGAGGATGCGCGGGCCCTTCTGTCCGGAAAATTAACAGGAAGGCCTCAAAATCACACAGCACTGGAGTGTACACCCTGGTGGTCTGTCGATCTGGGTGATATTTATCAGGTTCACGAGATAAGACTATTTAATCGCATGGATGGCTGTTTTGAACGAATGTCAAATTTTGCTATATTTTCATTTGAAGATGGAAAAAATGGACACAGCAATATAAAAAAGATGACAATAAATTATTTGGTGGTGTGGATGGAAACCCTTTTATATGGGTGAATGACCAAGGGTTTTTTGCGAGGTTGTTGACAATCTGTGTTCTTTCTGAGGAAAATTATTTTCAGCTTGATCAGATTCAGATCTTTGGTGCGGAATTACAGTCTGTTTGAATTCAGTGTTCTTTTGCCACTAAAAGCCTGTCGTTTCGGGGGCTCCTTGAAATGGCGAGATGAGCCGCTTTATCCATTTTGGTCGTACACAGCCGTATCTTCTGCCGCCTGATCTGAAGTCAAGGCTTACCGCTGACGTAACTGGAGACGGTGTTCGCCGACACCGGTTACGTCAGGAGGAAAGTCGTGCGGGACCTACCGAAAAAAGGCGTTGATCCGCTGGTTGCCATTGGACGTCTCTGCACCCGCAGGCCTTACGATTTCCGTCGGCTTCCCAATCCGAAAGAGCCACTCCGGGTCACGGAGCCGCGGAGTCTTGGTGTCTCGCCATGAAGGGAAGACTGGAAACCATAAAAGCCGAGACCTCATACAGACTACGCAAACAGACCGTCGGGCCGGTCTTCGGGATCATCAAAACGTCATGGGGTTGAGACGTTTCCGCCTACGCAGCCTCACAAAAGTTACGACTGAATGGACCCTCGTCATCATGAATCTAAAATGCCAAACCCGACACGCCTTAGAACCTATTTGACGGGACGTAAAAACCCCGATCACGCCCCCAAAACCCGGGGTAATTCCAAATGGCAATGATCCGGACCATGCTGAAAAAAATTCATTCTGTGAAAAATCATGGGAGAAAAGTTCGTCTATGCACGACAAAGCAGAGCGGTAGGTTGCTGCTCATTCAGCCTTTTGTCACGAGGACGCGGGGCGATGTGGGAGAGACGGGTTGCTGGCCGGAGCCGCCAGCGGCTCTTGTATTGGCCGGGTCGTCGGTCCGGTTCCACCAGCCGCCACCGAGGGACTGAAACAGGCCGACAGTATCGGAAAGGCGTGCGGCGCGGGCTTCGACGAGGTCGAGGCGGGTCTGGAGTGAGGTCGTCTGGATGGTCAGCATGGCGATCTGGCTCAGAGCGCCGAGCCGGGTTTCAGCTTGTGAGATGGTGGCAGACCGGCTGGCCTGGGTGGCGGCTTCACTGGCCTGGGTCAGGGCATCAGCGTCATTATGGATGGCGTTGAGACTGTCGGCGACATCCTGAACAGCACCGGAGATGGTGGCACGATACTGGGCGGCGGCCTGATCGTAGCGCAGGCGGGCACCTTTTTCCTGATGCTGCAACTGGAAGCCATCGAACAGAGGCTGAGTGATCATGGCGCCCAGGGTCCACTGACCGTAACCGGGTACGGCCATCTGCGCGATGGTCGCGGCAGCGAAGCCGGGGGAGAAACCGAGCTGGACGTTGGGCAGACGGTTGGCGATGGCGACGCCGACCTGTGCGCAGGCAGCGTGGAAATATTCTTCCGCTGTGCGGATATCAGGACGCTGGTCAATGAGCTGCGCGGGAAGGCTGACGGGGAGATTTGCCGGCAGACTAAAGCGGGCGAGCTCGAACTCCGGAGTTGGCGTGTCGGGCATATCGTTGGCCAGAGCGGCGATTTCGTCGTGCAGGGTGGCGAGCGTCTGCCGGAGCGGAGGCATGGTGGCTTTTGTCTGGGCGAGCAGGGTGCGCTGCATGGCGACGTCGTTGCCAGAGACATTCCCAAGAGTCTGCTGGGCGAGAGTCGATTTCAGGATGCGTTCCTGGTCGGCGATCATCTCCTGCGTGGTGCGGATCTGCTCGCGGACCATGGCATAGGCGATGGCGGCGTTGACGACGGAACTGGTGAGGGTGAGCCAGGCGGCTTCGAGCTGGTATTTCTGCGCGTCACGCTGGGCTTTTGCGGATTCGACCTGCCGCCTGACGCCGCCCCAGAGATCGGGGGAATAGGAAATATTCAGCTGGGCCGTGTGGATTGTATAGTTCCAGTTATTGGCCATGGGCACGTTTGAATAGGCGCGCGAAGTCTTGAAGCGGGCGGGGTTGTACATGCCGCTGACTGAAGGGTAGAGCGCGCTTTCGCTGGCTTTTTTATCCTGCTGCGAAGCGAAAAGGGCCCTGGTGGCGGCTTCCAGGGTCGGGCTGCGTGCGAGGACGTGGCGGACGAGCTGGTCGAGTTCCGGGTAATGGAACAGGGTCCACCAGTCGGCAGGAATGTTGGCGCCAGACGTGAAGGTCTGGGTGTCGCCCTGGAGCCGTTCAGGAACCGTGCTGGTGGCGGATTTGATGCCGCCCTGAACATACTGGCTTTGCGGGGCAGCAGGACGGTGAAAGTTGGGACCTACAGCGCAGGCCGAAAGCAGGGTTGTGGCGAGAAGAACGGTGACGGTCTTCCTGGTGCTGTCCGGACCCGGCAGGGTCCGTGAGTTCTCTGAGCCTGCGTTGTTGATGACAAACGGGTTTCCTGAGGTCCGCGCCCTCTGACAGGTCTCAGGGGAGAGCCCTGAGGTCTTCACGACTCTCCTGCCCTTATCAGTCATCCCCGCCGTCTCCTGCTGATACTTTGTTCTGTTTACGGGTATCGCGTTTTTCGACCCAGGCTTCGAGTTCAGCGTAGTACGTGGGCAGGATGAACAGGGTGAGAACTGTGGCGATCCCGAGACCGCCGACGACGACTGTTGCGAGACCGCGCTGAACGTCGGTTCCGATTCCGGTGGCGATGGCGGCGGGGAGCATACCGACTGAGGCGACGGTGGCAGTCATGAGGACGGGGCGGAAGCGTTCTCCGGCTCCTTCGAGAACGGCGTCACGCAGGGCCATGCCACCGGAACGGAGACGGTTGATGTTGGAGACCATGATGATGCCGTTCTGAATGGCGACGCCGAACAGGGCGATGAATCCAACGGTGGTGGCGACGTTGAGAGTCTCGCCGCGAACATGCAGGGCGATGAGACCACCGAGCGTTGCGAGGGGCACGACGGCCAGCACAAGCAGGGCCTGACGAAAAAGGCGGAATTCGGCGAAGAGCAGGACAAGCATGACGGCGAACATGATGGCCAGCGCGATGGTGAGACGGGCCTGGGCGCGCTGCTCCTGCTGGAAGGTTCCAGCCCATTCGAGGCGGTATTTCGATGTGTCGAAATGGACGAAACGATCGATGTGGGCCTGGGCGTCCGGCAGATATTGCGACAGGGCGCGACTACCATTGTTCACGCGAATGGTGATCTGACGGTGGTTGTATTCATGCGAGATATTGGACTGTCCGGTTTCCAGCCCGATTTTCGCCAGGGCTTCCAGGGGGATCTGAGCTCCGGAGGTGCCGGTCAGCGGCAGATGGGCGAGCAACTGGAGGTTCTGCGTTTCATTTTTCTGGAAACGGACCGTCATGTTGTAGGTGCGGTCACCGATATAAAGCTGCGAGACGGGAGCATCGCCGATACCGTTCTGGACGACGTTCATGATGTCTGAGACGTTGACGCCGTAACGGGCCATGGCGGAACGCCTGGCGGCGATGGCCAGTTCCGGGATTTCCGGTCCCTGGAAAATGGAGGCATCCGTTGTGCCGGGAACAGTTTTGAGGATGCGGGTGATCTCTTCGCCGATGCGGCGCATTTCGCGGAAGTCATCGCCATAAACGCGCAGGACAAGTGGCGAATGCGCACCGCCGACAAGGTCGTTCATGCCATCTTCGATGGGCTGGCTGATATCAAAGCTGATGCCGGGGATTGTATGCAGACGCTCACGAAGTTTGTGTTCGAACTGCGCCTTGGTCTCGCCTTTGGGCCAGGTGTTGTACGGCTTCAGGCCGACGGGCATTTCGATATGGGACGGGGTCCAGGGATCGGTTCCGGAATCGTTGCGGCCAAGCTGGGTTATGGCATAGGAAATTTCCGGAAAAGAGCGAACGGCCTTGCGGACGTCACTGGCCATCTGACTGGCCTTGTCGAGTGAGATTCCGGAAGGAAGTTCGACCTGGAGCCAGAGGGCGCCTTCGTCGAGTTCAGGCAGGAATTCGCGGCCGACGGTCATGCCCAGGATGAGGACGACAGCGAAGGCAATGCCACCACCGGCATAGGCCAGCAGGGGACGGTCAACGAAATGACCGAGCCAGTGACGGTACTGGTTGTGAAGCCATTCCAGCGGCTTGTTATGGAACAGGCGATGCGGGTTTCGCATGGCGAGCCAGGCAAGCGATGGCGTCAGCGTTGTGGCGCTCAGCAGGGCCCCGAACAGAGCGAAGCTGACGGTATAGGCCATGGGGCGGAAGAGTTTCCCTTCCGAGCCTTCAAAAGCGAAGAGCGGGCTGTAGGCCACGATGATGATGAGCGTGGAAAAGAGGATCGAGCGGCCTATATGGTTGGTGACGCTGAGGACGTCCTTCAGCTCGATCACCTCGGTCGGGCGTTCCTCGCGAATGCGGAGGATGGCTTCGGTGATGACGATGGCGCCGTCAACGACGACGCCGAAATCGATGGCGCCGAGAGAGAACAGGTTCGCCGGCATGCCGAGGGCGTTCATGACGACGAACACGAAAGCCAGGGCCAGCGGAATGGTAACGGCGGCGACGAGAGCGCTGCGGGGGCTGCCAAGGAAAATGAGCAGGACCAGGATGACGAGACCGACCCCCTTGAATACGGTGTCCATCACCTTGTCGGTGGTGGCGTTCACAAGGGTATCGCGATCGATATAGGGAACGATTTTCACGCCCAGAGGGTCGAGCTGTTTTTGCAGGAGGGCGACCTGCTGGTGGACATTTTTCAGCACTAGCGAAGCATTCTGGCCGGTGAGCATGGTGACGATCCCCTCAATGGTATCGGGGTTGCCGTCCTTGCCGAGGATGCCTTCACGGACCTGATGTCCGAGCTGGAGCTGACCGAGGTCACGCAGCTGAACGGGGACGCCGTGGTGCTGCGTGACGGAAATGCTGGCCATGTCGTCAAGATTGCGCACCAGCCCGTTGCCACGGACGATATAAGACTGATCGCCACGTGTGATGCGTCCGCCACCGGCATTGGCGTTGTTGTTCTGAATGGCGGTCAGGACGTCATTGAGGCCGACATTGTAGCGCTGGAGAGCTCCGGGGTTGAGGACGAGCTGGTACTCTTTGGTGAAACCGCCAAAATTGTTGACGGCGGCGATGCCGGGGATCTGCAGCAGGCCGGGCATGACGATCCAGCGCTGGATTTCCGAGAGCTGCATGAGGTTGGCGCGGTCAGATTCCAGCGTATAGCGGTAGATTTCGCCGGACGGTCCGGTGACGGGACCAAGGCCAGGCGTGGCGCCATAAGGCACGGTGACCTGGGCGAGCTGTTCCGTAACGCGCTGACGGGCGAAATAGACATCCGTGCCGTCTTTGAAGATCAGCGTGATGAGGGACAGACCGAAGGTGCTGGACGAGCGGGTATCAACCAGTCCCGGAGTGCTGGCGAGCTGGCGTTCGAGCGGGACAGTGATCTGTTGTTCGATTTCCTCGGCGGCGAGGCCTGGCACCTGGGTCGTCACCTGTACAGTGACGGCGGAGAGGTCCGGATAGGCTTCGATGGCGATGCTGCGCCAGGAGAAGATACCCCAGATGGCCAGAAGGATAGCGCCGAGGAAGACGATGCGGCGCTGACGCAGGCAGCCTGCGATGATTTTATTAATCATCGTTAAGCAGAATGGCGCCTGAGGTCACGATCTGTTCGCCGGGTGTGAGGCCGGAGAGGACGCGGCAGTTATCCCCGTCATCGTAAATGATCTGCACCGCGCGTCTCTCGAAGGTGTGCGGACGGACCTGCACGAAAACTGTGACGGCATCGTTGTTCATCAGCAGGGCGGATTGCGGGACGGAAAGAGTTGCGGGTTCCGGCTCCATAATGGTCATGCTGGCGTACATGTTCGGGTGAAGCTTGCCGTCCAGATTGGGGAGAATGACTCGGACATGCAGGACCTGCGCATCGGGCTGCATGATGGGCGTGATGCCGGACACGGTGGAGTGGAAGATTTTGTCCGGGAAAGCCGGCATGGAAAGGTTGACCGGCTGACCAAGGGCGAGGCCGGCGATATCGCGTTCGGGAACATCGGCTACAGCCCAGACCTCATCAATGCTGGTGACGACGATGAGCGGCTGGGTGATGTCTGTGATGTTCATGCCAGCGGTGGCGTTGACGGCGCTGACATCTCCTTCGATGGGAGATTTGAGGGTCATAACGCCGCTGTCTGTCGTGCTGGCGGAGAGATAATCCAGTTTTGTCTGGGCGCGATCTTCCTCGGCACCGGCCTCCGTGAGCGCTGTTCTGGCTGCTTCAAGATCTCTGGTTGTGCCTCCGCCTGCCGCGAGAACGCCCTGGGTGCGATTGAACGTACGGCGGGCGAGATCGAGATCGGCGCGGGCCTTGATTTCGTCGGCGGTGGCCTGGGCGACATCGGCGGAGAGGATGTGGGCCAGTTCATCGCCAACCTGAACGTGATCGCCGATTTTCACCGTCATATCGATGATGCGGCCTGTAGCGGGCGGGAGGACTGTGACGTTTCGCGAAGGTTCCGCGACGATGGTTCCGGGTGACGTGGTGCCCCGGTTCCACTGACTGACACTGACGGCGCTGACGGTGAGGCGCTTGTCGACGGATGAGCCAGGCTGGACGACCAGCTGGCCGTTGGGCCGATGCTGCACGTCCGGAATGGTTTCGGCTGCATTGCCGGTTTTTTCAGCTGCACGCGCCGGGAACACCGCCGGAAGGATCAGAGCGCCCAGCATCGCCACAGCAAACCGGGTCACAGGCCTGAGCCCGGTGGTGGTCGCGGAGGATGTTTGCAGGCCGTAACGGATTGTGAGCAGGATTTTTCCGACAGGCGCCGGAATTCGGGAACGGTTACCCACGGGCAGGCATACACTCTGTATTATCAGAGAAGTCGTCGGATTCGGGATCAGGCAATATGCACCGTCATCATGAAGAGAATGTGGCAACCCGCCTGTTTCCTTTGGTGGGCGCGGAAAGGTGCGACAGGCCGGACTGGCCTTTCGCCGCGCGTGAAAGCCTCTGCACGTAAAACACCAGGCCACTCTCTGCAACGGGCGCAGGGCGGGTTTTCGGACAATCCAGGCACTCCTTATTTGAAATTTTCATGTCTTTCCTGTCTGCGGCGTCTTCCCGCATCGTTCGCCCTCTTTCTGCTCTGGCGCAGTTGTGACCTGCCATGACAGAGATCGGAACCGGCTGCGCGTCCGCAGACCGTGGACAGAGCGACAAAAACAGGTGAATGACCGCCTTTCCTTTTCCGCCTTTTATGACAGGTCGAGACATGTCGCCCGCGCTTGCGCTTCAGACGATTCAGGCCACGGGTCGTCTGCCGTTTTATCTGATTGTGCTGCTTGGGCTGATCACGGCGATCGGACCGGTTTCGACCGATATGTATCTGCCGGCGTTTCCCCGGCTGGATCATGATCTGGGAGGAGGGCCCGGATCGGCGCAGTTTACGCTGGCCACATGGTTCGCCGGCCTGGCGGTGGGGCAGTTTTCCTGCGGGCCGCTTTCGGACAGGTTTGGGCGTCGCGCACCGCTGCTGGCCGGGATGGCGATTTATACGCTGGCATCCGTGGGCTGTGCGATGACGGCGGATTACCGGGCGTTCTGTCTGTTTCGTTTTCTGGCGGCACTCGGCGGCTCGGCGGGCAGTGTGGTGCCGCGGGCATTTATTCGCGATATTGCAACCGGTCGCGAAGGCGCGAAGATCATGACGCAGCTGACGCTGATCTTTGGCGTGGCGCCGATCCTGGCACCATCGCTGGGCGGACTGGTTCTGGCTGTCGGGTCCTGGCGCTGGATTTTCTGGATTGCGGTGCTTTACGGCATCCTGGCGATTACGACGATCTGGTTTCTGTTGCCGGACACATTGCCGGTGTCCCGGCGTCTGCGACTGCCTCCGGTGGCAATTCTGGCACGCTATGTGACGATCATGCGGGAGCCGCACTTTGTTCTGAACGCGATGATCGCGAGTGCCGGCACGTTCGTGATGTTTGCCTATCTGGGTGGGTCGCCGGTTGTTTTTGAGCATCTGATCGGTTTCACGCCTCAGCAATATGCGCTGTTCTTCGGAGCAAACGCAGCGGTGTTCATTGCCTCGAACCAGGTGAGCGGGCGCCTGGTGCATCGGGTGCGGCTGGAAACCCTGATGCAGTGGGGCATCGTGGGCACGGCGCTGACGGCGGGGCTGTTCGTGCTGCTGACTGCGACGGGTGTGGCGACACCGGCGCATCCGGTGCTGATCGGGGTGCTGATTATGGGCGTGAACGCGGCACTTGGCTTTGTTGGAGCAAATGCGACGGTTCTGGCGTTTCATCATCATGGCGCTCATGCCGGGAGTGCGTCGGCGCTGCTGGGGACAATGCAGTTCAGTATCGGGGCGGTGAGTGGCATTCTGATGGGGTTCATGCCGACGAACTCCGTGGTTCCGATGGCGTGCGTGATGGCGCTGGGGCCGGTGATGATGCTTATGGCGAATACGTTGCGGCGTCGGTGGTGTGCGGAGGTTACGGAGTGATGACCGAAAGCGTGCAGGAGGACAGCGGGCCACGGGTGTCGATCCGGTACTGCACGCAGTGCAACTGGCTGCTGCGATCCGGCTGGATGGCACAGGAACTGCTTTCGACGTTCGGCCAGGCGCTGGGTGAGGTGGCGCTGATTCCCGGTGTGGGCGGGGTTTTTGAGATCCGGGTCGGGGATGTTCTGGTCTGGGAGAGGAAGCGGGATGGTGGATTTCCGGGACCGAAGGAACTGAAGCAGCGGGTCAGGGATGTGATTGAGCCCGGGCGCGATCTGGGGCATGTCGACCGGTAGAAGGTTTCCAGACAGGCGCGCCTTCACAGCGGGAGCGTTTCAGGACACGGCTCTCAGTAATCCCGTTTTCGATATGCCTTCAGATATGTTTTTACAGGCCCCGTCGCGCATTCTGTGACGTTATGGCCGGATTGTTTCGTGATGCCTGATAATCTGTTTTTGCCACATGGGCTTATTTGTGGTTTGAACAGGGCTGTGTCGATTTCAGCGTTTTTATGAACCGGCATTGAAACGACGAGGTCGGGGGTCTGCTTTCCGGTTGCTCCCGACGATCAGTGCCGGCTTCCACTGCAAGGGATCTGCGGATCATCATGACCGGAAAATATCTTTCATGCCTGCTGCTGCTGTCTTCCGCCGTGGCACTGGTGCCTTCGGCACGGGCACAGACGGATGAGATTGTGATCGACTCTCTGCAGGAGGGAAAACCGTTTCCGCATTTCTGGGAAACGATGTTCGGTTCCGGACGGGCCGTTCTGGGGCTGCGGGAGAATTATCTGAAGAATATGTCACTGGTGAAAAGTGCTGCGAATTTTAATTACGTTCGCTTTCATGGAATTTTCGGTGACGAGATGGGAATTGTTTCGCTCGGTGATGACGGGCGTCCTGTCTATAATTTTCGGTATGTCGATCAGGTTTATGATGCGCTTCTGGCGCGTGGTGTACGACCGTTTGTAGAACTGGGTTATATGCCTGGCCTGCTTGGGGCGGATGCATTTCGGCGCCGGGGCGGATTGCAGCCGATGCAGCCGCAGGCTCCGAAACTTCATCGTGTAACGGATTACAGCAGCGGGACATTCTGGTACCGCGCCAATGTGTCACCGCCGGAGAATTATGCGCAGTGGGATGATCTGATCCGGACATTTACGCGGCATGTTGAGGATCGCTATGGGAAAGATGAGGTCCGTCACTGGTATTTCGAGGTCTGGAATGAGCCGAATCAGGCATCATGGACCGGAAATCCGCAGATGGAGACTTACTTCACCCTGTACGACCATACGGCCCGGGCGATTAAGGATGTTGATCCGCAACTGAAGGTTGGTGGCCCTGCCACGGCGACGACAAGCTGGGTGCCGGAGTTTCTGGCCCATATCGCGACGGCGCATAGTCCGATCGATTTTCTGTCCACGCATGTTTACGCCAATGATCCGCCGGAGCGGGTTCCTGTTGCGGATGCGCTGAAGACCCCGGCGCATATGGTGTGTGCGGCTACAGCACACGTGAAGGATATGGAAAAGGATGCGAAGCAGGCGCGTCTTCCTCTGATTATTTCTGAATTCGGGGCAGACTGGAATTCAGCGAATGGTCTTTCGGCCAGCACATATATCGGTCCGTGGCTGGCACAGACTGCGCATGATTGTGACGGTCTGACAGAAATGATGAGTTACTGGACGTTTTCGGATAATTTTGAAGAGCAGGGGATTCCGGGTGCGGAACTTCCCGGCATATTCGGGATTGTCTCCGAGCAGGGAATTCCGAAGCCGGCATTGAATGCGTTTCGCCTGCTGCACAGGCTGGGAAACCGGCGTTTGCCGGAGAGTAATGATGCTGCTCTGGTCACGCGGGATGCGGACGGGCATATCGATGTTGCATTCTGGAATTATCATACGCCCGATCTTTCGGAAGCGCAGCTGGCTTCAGATGGGATGAAGAAGATTTTTCATGTGCGGGTCAGGTCATCTTCCGTGCGGACGCCTGTGAAGGCACGGTTGTGGCGGGTGGATCAGGCGCATGGGAATGTGATGCCTGCCTACCGGCGTCTTGGGATGCCTGTCGTGCCGACCCCGGCGCAGCAGAAGGTTCTGGTGCAGGCAGCAGCGCCGGATACGGGGCAGGAGGTGGTGATTCCGGCTGAGGGGATTGATATTGCAGTGCCAGCTCAGGGACTGGCGTTGCTGGAAGTGGCCCGGGGAAGTGTGGACTGAGAGCCTGCTTCCGAAGTTTCTCCGCTGAGCGGGAGCGCTCCGCGAGGGGCGCGGCCAGCATGTGTTTTTGGGCACGAAAGCAGAGCGGCCATGGGCGTCGGAATCCAGAAGGAAGCGTCACGCGAAGGCGTGCCGCATGTCGGCCCCTTCATCTTGATATATTGATAAATAATACCGACCAGCATTGAGGTTGATATACGGCAAGAGAGCCCTGTGGCTCTGCCCCGTGCCCCGCCAAAGGTCGCAGATCTTTGGAATCCGTATTATTAGTCAACAGATCAGGGTGAAGGGGCATGCGGTCCTTTCCGGGTACGGGCAGAGCCCGGACTTCTTTATGACAGTCAATCTTTATGCTGGCTGATATAATAACGGGCTTTACCCGATGTGTTCGCGTCTTCAGTTATTCTCTCTTGCAGCCGGTCAATTTCATCGTGGCTGAAAACTTCAATACCGTTCTGACGCAGGAGCGCGGCTGTCGCTCCGGTTCCCGGATGGGTTTTTCCTGAAAAACTGCCGTCATAAATCATCGTGCTGCCGCAGGACGGGCTTCCGTCTGTCAGAATGGCGTAGGCGCAGCCATGGTCGCGCGCGAGGTCAAGAGCTGCTCTGGCGCCGATGATAAAGAGAGCGGTCACATCCTCCCGGGCATCGGTGACGATGCGGGCAGAACCATCCAGCACAGCATCGCCAGACCGGCCATCCGCGATTTCAGCCGGGAGACGCGGCACGCTGAAACCGGCGGCAAGTTCCGGACAGATCCGGATCAGTCTGCCTGCCACTGACGGAGTGACGGATGAGACACTGTTTTAGCGGTTCCGTTATAGCGGACAGGCTGACCGGCCAGGCAGGAGCTGATAAGAATTTTCTTTGTCATGACAGTTAATTTTTAATATTAACCCCGATTTTTATGCCTGCAATGGAGGCGATCCGGACGGCTTTCAGAACGGAGGTTATCTGCACGCAGACGGAAGTAGCGTTTGTCGCACAAGGGACAGGCGCAAGCAAGAAATCAGGCCTTGTCATTCCCAAAGCACTTCCGAACGGTACACGCTGTCTGGAAGGGCTGCGTGCGGCTGGATGATTATGTGGTTGTGGCACCGGCCAGGATCGTGGAACCCGGACCGGTTGGTGGTCGTTAGCTGTCAGAGAAGACGTCGATTCTGTTCGCCCGCCCGGAGGAAGATTCCGAATGTCTGAACTTTCAAAGAAAAACTGTGTTCCCTGCAGCGGTGGTGTTTCGTCTTTGAGCCGCGAAGAAGCGGAGGCGCTGCTTGTACAGACGAAAGGCTGGTCGTTGTCCGATGATGCGACGCGGATCGAACGGCATTTTAAATTTCCGGATTTTGCGACATCGCTTGCCTTTGTCGACAAAGTCGGTGCTCTGGCAGAGGCTGAGCAGCATCACCCTGACATGACATTTGGCTGGGGCTATGCCTCTGTTTCGTTCTCTACTCATAAAATCAAAGGGTTGCATGAGAATGACTTCATTATGGCTGCCAGGGTAAACGGGTTGCCGGACGCCACCTGACATTATGGACCACAGGCGATGAATCGCCATGACTTTCCGCTGAATATCCGGCATAACAGGACGATCACCATGCCCGCTCCCCATTTTGTTACGCGTGTTCTGACCTCGGGACTGACAGGGACTGTGATGTCTTCTGCCGCGGTTCTGCTGCTTTCGGCCCGACGGGATGGTCATCCCTGGCGCGGACTCAACTGCACGGCGCACTGGCTGCATGGAGATGAGGCAGCCGACTTCGGGAGATGCGACCTCGCTCACACCGCCACTGGTTTCGCAACCAATCTGGGAGCCACGTTTTTCTGGGCGGTCTTTTATGAAGCCGCCCTTGGTGCGAACCCGTCCTGGCTTCGTTTTGCAGGTGTGACAGCGGCTCTGGGGCCGGTATCAGCCATCGTGGATTACAGGGCGACACCGAAGCGTCTGACGCCCGGATGGGAGTTGATTTTCGGAAAACGCGAGATGACCACGATCTATGGTGCGCTGGTGCTGGGCATGGCAGCCGGGAGCGGGCTTGTCCGCTGTTGCGGGCGGAAGAACTGCGGCTGAGTTCCCGATAGCCTGCTCAACACTCAGAAATTTTATGTTCTGCACACGATCTGTGGCATGCAGGATCTGATTGCTGAAATTAGCGCGGGTAGTGGCACGTGATTTCGGCCGGGTTGTTCGGTGTTACTGTCAATACAAAAAAGCCAGCCCCGTTGCAGCCGGCACGGGCCTTTTTTGTATTGTGGACGACTGTGATCAGGTCGTGATTGTAATCGTCTGCTGTTGCCGGCTTTTGCGACAGAGATCGTGGTTGCCACTCTGCCTGCTGAGACCAGTCATGTCGCCCTCAGGAGCTGAACATGGTCAGATGGAGAGAAACGGGAAGACTCCTTGCCCACCGGAAACCGCATCAGGTTCTGAAAGCAAAAAATCGCGAATTTATCGCGCCAGACAGAGAAAAATAAACCGGAAAATTATTGCTTTCTCCATTATATAATCAGTCATAACACGATATTCGCCATTGAAATACCGTTTTCAGACGCCGCTTACTGTGGCTGTGTGCTCATTTCCTGCATAAGAGCCTGCACATTTTCGGGACTGGAGTTGATCAGGGCGATATTGGCCGGATTGAGCTTCGGTGCCTGAGCTGAATTCTGACCCTGAGGCTGGCGGGTCAGGGCAACGGTCATGCCGAAACAGGTGAGACCGAGGACAAAATCACGCGCGGTAAAGCCATGGGCTTTCAGGAGCGGGGCGAGGCCCTGCACGGCATTGACGCGCTGGATCGTGGCATCGAGCGAGAGGTGTTCACCAGGAGGTGGTGGCTGGAGACCGGAGGCGCGGAGAGCCTGGAGGGTAGTCGTCATGCGGGGCATGAAGTCGGGAGGCAGGCGCCAGGATGCCGCGGTCTGCACGTCTTTTCGCATCTGAGCCATTTCCGCGGCGGAAGGCTGGCTCTGAGGCTGTGGCGCGGCCTGCTGACCCTGCTGCATGGGCATATCCATCTGCATCTGCTGATCCTGCGCCATGGCGGCGGCGGATGTGCTTAGCAGGGCCGCGAG
Source organism: Acetobacter fallax (assembly GCF_011516735.1). Lineage (GTDB taxonomy): Bacteria > Pseudomonadota > Alphaproteobacteria > Acetobacterales > Acetobacteraceae > Acetobacter > Acetobacter fallax. The sequence goes on from NZ_WOSX01000022.1 coordinate 14,290, forward strand.
GGTAAGCGCGGATGTGATACGACCGGAAGTGCGGCGCGAAAGGTGACGCTGTGTGGACATGATGATGATCTTCTCCTGATCGGCAACCTGTTGTTTTTATTAACTTCGTTCGCGGCGGTTCGTCACGAAACGGGGTCCGGGACTGTCTTCAGACCGCAGTAACCCATTCACCGGCGCGCATCAGTGGCACGGAACCGCCGGCTGCATCGAGGCCGGTGACGCTGACATCACCCGAACCAATCATCCAGTCGATATGGATAAGGCTGCTGTTGGCACCCCGTGCAGCGAGGGACTCCGGAGTTTTGCCGCCGCCTTCTGTCATGCATTCGGAGTAGGCCTGACCGAGAGCGATGTGGCTGGATGCGTTTTCGTCAAAGAGGGTATTCTGAAAGAGGAGACCGCTTTGCGAGATCGGCGAAGAATGGGGCACGAGAGCGACTTCGCCGAGGCGGCGGGAGCCTTCATCGGTATCGAGGACACGCTGGAGCACGCTTTCGCCTTTTGTGGCGTGGGCTTCAATGATGCGCCCCTGCCCGAAGCGAACTTCGATGCCTTCGATGAGGGTACCCTGATAGGAAAGCGGCTTGGTGCTGCGGACGTAGCCTTCGACCTGAAGGCGGTGCGGGGTCGTGAAGACTTCTTCCGTGGGAATGTTGGGATTACAGATGACGCCATTTTTCGCCTTGCTGGAACCTCCCGCCCAGAGGTGGCCATCGGCGAGACCGATGGTGAGGTCCGTTCCGGGGCCGGTGAAATGGAGTGCGTCGAAGCGGCGGTCGTTGAGATAATTCGCTCTGCGGTGAAGCTGGTCGTTATGTTTGGCCCAGTCGGCTACCGGGTCCTCACCGTTGATGCGTGAGGCGTCGAAGATCGCGTTCCACAGTTTGGGAACAGCGAGGACTTCGGGCATGCCGGGGAAGACGAGCGCCGCCCAGGCGGGGGTTGCCGCAGCCACGATGTTCCAGTTCACGGCGAAGCTGGTAATGAGTTCAAGGGCCGGGCGGTTGGCGATGGATGCGGCGCGGCTGGCGCGGGAGACGAGATCCGGGTTCTGACCGCTCAGGAGCGCGGGGTTTCCGCCGGTGATGGCGAGACGGGCGGCGCCTTCGCGGAAGCCTGTGGCCATGCCGTCCGCGAGCCAGTCGGCGGCCGTGTCGAAGGTGTCTTCGGTGGCATTGCCGAAGCGGGCGAGAGCGGCTTCGTCATCGGCATAGAATGTCGTGACGAGGGATGCGCCAGCTTTGTAGGCGTGTTTTGTGATCTGCCGCACCAGAGGGACGGCTTCCAGCGGTGCCGTCACGATAACCTGCTGTCCATGCCGGACGTTCAGGCCAACATTGACAGCGGCCCGGGCGAGCCTGTCTGTTCCGGCCTGGATGCTTTTCTCGACGGGACAGAGTGTGACCATGGATGAGGGCTCCCGTTATAACTCGTTTTGCAGGACAGGCATCTGACGGCCATCCTGCTATGCTATTTTTGGGAAGGTGAGCACCCGGACGGGAAAAGAGCAACCCGGGCAGACCGGGTGCTGGTTTGCGGGGGGCAGGGACCGCATGCCCCTGCACCCCGGTTTGCTGATCATAAAACGGTTTGCAAAGGCGAGCCTCTGCCGCCGGGTGGCAGGTCTGGCCAGAGGGCAATCTGTTCCCGGTTGCTCCCCCGATGCCAGAAGATTTTATTCGACCGCTCTCCGCGAGGAAATCTTCAGATCTGGCTGGTGTGCATAGCGTAACTTAAGAAGGCGGCAGGCACGAACTCTGTTTCATCAGTATATGACATAATCAGGAACTTCCTGCCCCTGTCGCGCAGGTATTGCGTGGATATGACGTTCGTTAAGGTAAGGATGTGCTCTGCCGACACTCTAACCTGTGGTCAGCGTTGCGCTTCCGGTTTCTGTTCCACCGGCTTTGCGGCCCAGATAGCGGAAAGAGCGGAACCGGAGATGTTGTGCCAGATGGAGAAGATGGCGCCGGGAAGAGCGGCAAGGGGGGAGAAATAGATCCGGCCCAGGGTCGCTGCGAGGCCGGAATTCTGCATGCCGACTTCAAGAGCGAGGGTGCGGCAGACGCTTTCATCGAAGCCCATGAGGCGACCGCCCCAGTAACCGCCAAGAAGGCCGGTGGCGTTGTGGAGGATGACGCCGAGCAGAACGACGGGGCCTGCGCTGCTGATAGCGGGGCCGACGCCGGCGACGATACAGCCAATGATCGTCAGGATGGAAATCATGGCGACAGGCGGGAGTGCAGGTTCGATCTTCTGAATCGTCCGGTGGAAGAAAGTGTTGACGAGGACGCCACCGAAGACCGGGAGGGCAACCATAGTGATGATACTGCGGAAGAGGCCCTGGCTGTCCACGGCGACACCGGCTGAGACGTAAAGATGTGTCAGAACGGGTGTGGCGATGATTCCGACGAGAGTGGAAAGGGTGCTGATACTGATGGAGAGGGCAACGTCACCCCGGGAGAGGTAGATCATCACGTTGGAAGCAGTGCCGCTGGAAACACATCCGACGAGAATCATGCCCGTGGCGAGAGCAGGCGGCATGGCGAGCGCGCGAGCGATGGCCCAGGCGGCGAAAGGCATGACGAGATAGTGCAGGACGACCCCGGCGAGAACAGGGAGCGGACGACGCATGATACGGGCGAAGTCGCCGGGAGTGAGCGTGACGCCCATGGTGAACATGATGAAGGCAAGCAGCAGGGTCACGGCCGGCGTCAGGGCGAGGAACGGTGCCGGGAAGACGATGGCACAGGCTGAGATCAGAATGGCCCAGACGGGGAGAAGGCGTGTCAGCATCGCCGGGTTTCGCAGGCTTCGTGCTGTTCGGGCCGGGGCATGCTGGTCTCCGTGGGCATCTTTTTGGTGGGGGGAGTCTTTCAAGCGGTTTGAAGGCGGTCTGACAAGACGGGCAGGGCGCGGTTTACGGGGTGAGCGGGCTGGGCAATAAGGGCGCGGTCGCTTTCCCCCCCTTCCGCTTTCAGTGCTCTTCCTTCAGACTTTTGAGGCCCCATGATCCGTCTCGACAATATCAGCAAGCACAATGGCCATCGTGTGATCTTTATCGAGGCGTCGGCGGCGCTTCAGAAGGGCGAAAAGATCGGTCTTGTGGGGCCAAACGGCGCGGGAAAAACGACGCTCTTCCGGCTGATTACGGGGCAGGAAGAGCCAGATGAGGGGCAGGTTCTGACGGATCGTGGCATGACAGTCGGGTTCTTCAACCAGGATGTCGGGGAAATGGCGGGCCGGAGTGCGGCCGCTGAGGTGATGAACGGGGCCGGACCGGTGGCTGAGATCGGAACGGAGCTGGCTCAGCTTGAAGCCGCGATGGCCGATCCGGAGCGGTTTGACGAGCTGGACGTCATTCTTGAGCGGTTTGGCGAAGTTCAGGCGCGGTTTGAAGAACTGGGAGGGTATGCACTGGAGGGACGTGCGCGGGAGGTTTTGCACGGGCTTGGGTTCAGTCAGGAGATGATGGACGGCGATGTCGCGCTCCTGTCCGGCGGATGGAAGATGCGCGTAGCGCTGGGACGTATCCTGCTGATGAAACCGGATGTGATGTTGCTTGATGAACCAAGCAACCATCTTGATCTTGAGAGTCTGATCTGGCTGGAGCAGTTTCTGGCAGGGTTTGACGGTGCACTGCTGATGACCTCGCATGACCGGGCTTTCATGAATCGGGTCATCAACAAGGTGATTGAGATTGATGGCGGTGTGCTGACGAGTTTTTCGGGTGACTATGAATTTTATGAGCAGCAGCGGGCACTGAACGAGAAGCAGCAGCAGGCGCAGTTTGACCGGCAGCAGGCGATGCTGGCGAAAGAGGTTGCCTTTATTGAGCGGTTCAAGGCGCGTGCATCGCATGCGGCTCAGGTTCAGAGCCGGGTAAAGAAGCTGGACAAAATTGATCGGGTGGAGCCGCCGAAGCGTCGTCAGACCCTGTCGTTTACGTTTCCGCAGGCACCACGATCGGGTGATGCAGTTGTCAATCTGCGTGGCGTGGACAAACGCTATGGAAACCGGGTGATTTATGAGGGTCTGGATCTGCTGATCCGACGGCAGGAGCGGTGTTGTGTTCTCGGAGTGAACGGCGCAGGAAAATCGACGCTGCTGAAGCTGGTGACGGGGACGACGGAGCCCGATGCGGGAACTGTGACGCTCGGGGGGAGCGTTAAAATGGGGTATTTTGCCCAGCATGCAATGGATTTGCTTGATGGAGACCGGACGGTATTTGAGACGCTGAATGATGCGTTTCCGCTCGCGGGTCAGGGATCGTTGCGGGCGCTGGCAGGTGGTTTCGGGTTTTCGGGCGACGATGTGGAGAAGAGTTGCCGGGTGTTGTCGGGTGGCGAGAAGGCGCGACTTGTCATGGCGCTGATGCTGTATGATCCGCCGAATTTTCTGGTGCTTGATGAGCCGACCAACCATCTCGACATTGCGACGAAGGAAATGCTGATTGCAGCGCTCGCGGATTATGAGGGGACGATGCTGTTTGTCTCGCATGACCGGCATTTTCTGGCGGCGTTGTCGAACCGGGTGCTGGAGCTGACGCCGGAGGGGATTCACCGGTATGATGGCGGGTATACGGAATATGTGGCGCGGACCGGACGCGAGGCGCCAGGGCTGCATGAGTGAGCGACACTGGTGTTAATTCTGCGCTGGAAGGCCGTTCGCATACCATTTGCCGGTGGTTGTGCAGTAAGACAGAGCACCGGTGCCGGCACCGGGTGCTTCGCCGGAATTGCGGGCGTCGGCCACGAAGATAAACTGGCCAGCGGTGCAGGCCTTTGGCAACTGTGCCATTTTCAGGGACGCGGCCAGCGTAATCGGGTGCGCTGTCGGCGTGTTTCCTAAAACCGCTTTCAGGTGCGCAGGGGTATAGATGATACCGGTCCAGGTATTGTTTGAGAAAGAGGTTTTCACCAGAATATCTGGCGGAACGGCATCATTATAACCGGTGCCACTTTCGGTTATCCGAATGGACTGAATGCCGTAAAGCGGTTCAATAACAGGTAAGGTTGAAGGAGTGCCGGTCCCGCCGGACAGATATGACAGCGTCAGCTGTGTTCTTTTCATGCCGGCGGGGGTCGTCGCTGTCGGGATGGTTGAACATGATCCTGACTGGCTCACGATAAATTCCGTTCCGTCGTATATGACCTGTGGTTGTGTCATGCAGCGCCCGCCTGGCAGCGAAAAGACCATGCCTGCTGTAACACCATCCGGTGCGTTACTGTGATGTGTCGCATTGATGGCAACCGCACCCTGAACCGCACGCAGCCTGTAGGTCGCCACGCTGGCGGTGGCCTGCCTGCCCCCTTGCGGGGGCGTTCCGATTGCAAGCGAGACCGGGGCATTGAAGCGGCCACCATCCTCGATGATGATTGATTTCAGACCGGATGTGCGGTTGTCGATGACCGGCGTGTTGAGAGATTTTGCGCCAATGGTGCCGTCATTGTTTACTTCGGCTGTTCTGGCTGCGGCGGCGACAACACCTGTTGCGGCGGCAGTGCCGGATGCCGTATCGGGTGCTGTCTGCATGGCAATGAACTGACTCCCAAACACACGGCCTTTGCTGTCTGTTCCGCTATCCTGCATCGGCTGCTGGTTTGAAAACAGGCCGTTCGTGTGGGAGAGGCACCAGTCAAGAATGCTACTCTCGCACTGAGCCATTGTGTGCCAGCTTCCGGCGGGATCGAGTGCATAGGCATTTGCCACGGATGTTGTTCCTGGCGCGATATTGTCGATATGAAGTCCGATACCATTCCCGTTTAATGAATTGCCTGCGAAAGCGCCCCACCAGCCTGAATTGTTGACGATCTCGGCTTCGAGGCCTGCCCAGGACAGATGCTGGCCGGGATCAAGCACGTCCGTTCCGTGATATTCCCACATCGCACCGCGACGGACGTAGCGATTCATGGACTGTTTGACTTCGGTACCGACCATGCCGCAACCCCAGCCGCTGCCATCGTTCACGCAGTCACTGTTGTTCTGAGCGACAAGAAGGGCCTGTCCCTGAATGTCCGGAACATTTCTCTGATACAGCACCTGAGAGATATTTACTGTCGTGGGCGCCTGGTTGTAGCCGCTTCCCAGAAACGAAACCTGTGAATACCGGGTAAACGATCCGTCGGCTGCGTCTATTGGTGCTGATCCGTCAATAAAACGCACGCCGGGAGCAAGCTCAAAAGATGTGTCATTTCGTGTATAAACAACTTTCGACAGGTAATAGACGCCGCCCGGGACATAAATTTTTGCGCCGGCACCGCCGTTGGCGGGATCGTTCCACCAGGCGGCATTCGCGAAGGCCAGGTAATCATCCTGCGTGTAAAACCCGATCTCGCGCCCGGAACGGGGCGCGGCAGTCCAGTTCGCAGAAAAATAAACCGGTTCAGTCGGGAATGTGAAATGGATTGCTGTGCCGGCCGGAATCTCCCGTGAGACGGCATGGCTGATATAGATGGTATTTCCCTTGCCTGCGACGACGGTGGTGCCCTGCGCTATGCCGGTTCCGGACACGGAGGCGCCGACGGGAATCACCAGGAGTTCATCGAATTTCAGAGCGGTTGACATGCCTTGCGAATTTGTCAGCAAAGACTGGCTGGTATCTGGCAATGTTGCGGAGGCCATCACGGCGTTCACAGTCTCGGAGGTCGGAACGCCGATCCCGCTCACGACTGCGCTGGCGGGCAATCCGTCGGCCAGAACATGCATGCCGACCTGGACTGTACCATTGGCAAAGAGAGTTGCTGCATTGGGCGCAGGGGTGGCCAGGATCACCGTGCTGTAAGCATTGCCAACGATGCCGGCCGGCGCATAGTCCCGTATGGTGGGTCGATCTGCGTTACGCAGCGAGGGCGAGACACCGTATATGGGACCCGGCAGAGCAGATTTCACCAGAGGCAGACTATCTGGCGCCTGCGCGCTGACAACCGACGGAGCAAGGGCTGAAAAAATGATGAAACACGCCGGAAAACCGTAAATTTTCACTCTTTACTCTCTGTGTTGGGTGTTCTGAGCCTCAAAGTCATTATGTCAGAGGCTGTGCAGACTGAACTGTGGAGGGGAGCGTCCGGGCCCGGCACGGAACCCGGCAGGGACCACGGGCCCCTGCGCCCTGGTTTGTTTATAATAAAACGGTTTGCAAAGGCGAGCCGTTGCCGGGTTCCGGGGCAGAGACCTGTTCACATCGGCAAATGGTGCCGTTTTTCAGGCATCCTCTTGACCTGGGGGAGGAGTAAGGCATCCTTACGAATCATGAATGAAATTCCTGCGACCACTGTGAATATGGGCAATACTGTTGCTGTGGCACTGGCAGATGTCCGGGCCCGGATTGAGGCGGCCGCTATTGCTGCCAGACGGGAAGTGGCCTCGGTGCAGCTTGTCGCGGTTTCCAAGTTTCATCCCGCAGAAAGTGTCGAGGCGGCGCTTGTGGCTGGCCAGCTTGTGTTCGGAGAGAACCGGGTTCAGGAGGCGGCGGGAAAGTTTCCGGAGCTTCGGACACGGTACCCTGATTTGCGGCTGCATCTGATTGGCGGGTTGCAGACGAACAAGGCACGTGAAGCGGTTCGTCTGGCCGATGTGATTGAGAGTCTGGATCGTTCTGCCCTTTCGGACGCGCTCGCAAAGGCCGGGGATCAGGAGGGGCGGCTGCCGGAGTTGCTGATTGAGGTCAACACGGGGGACGAGCCACAGAAATTCGGAGTGCCGCGTGAGAAAGCTGACGAGTTTATCCGGGAAAGCCGCGCACGGTTCGGGGAGCGGGTGCGGGGACTGATGTGCATTCCGCCGGCGGGCGAGGATCCGGTACCGCATTTCCGGTTTTTGCGCTCTCTGGCGGATGAGCATGGGTTGCCGGCGCGGTCGATGGGGATGTCGGCAGATTTTCCGGTCGCCATTGCTGAGGGTGCAACGCTGGTGCGCGTAGGGACAGCGATTTTCGGGGCGCGTCCGCCTGGGTGAGTCCAGGGGTGCTTATCGGCTATGGTCAGCAACCCCGAACGGACATGTGATTATGTTGTCGAGGGTCACAGCCGGTGGGGATGCGTGGCAGTTCTGTCGGCGATGCCGGGGTTGCCGTCGTGGGACCGTCGCCGTAAGTCGAGCGTGGCGCAATTTACCGCGAGCGTGGGCCGGATGCGCCATCTGGCCGCGCGAGGGAGTCTGAACTGAACCATGACTGGAACCGCGACACCGCCTGGAGACCACAATGCCTCGCCCGCTTCGGGCGCAGCAGGTGGTCAGGGCAGCAGCGCTACGGGTGCCGGGGTGCACGATGTCGGGAATGCGGGACCCGCTTCACCGCCGCCTCATGGTGCGGCGAAGCGGGTCCCGCATATTACTGAGTTCGATGCGGATGCACCTCAGCATGCGGCAGCGCCGGTCGGGTTTGCCGCGCTGCTGAGTGTTCTGGGTGTCGTCTATGGTGATATCGGCACGAGCCCGCTCTATGCGCTGCGTTCCACTATTGAGGTGGTGACGGGGCATCACACAATTCAGGATTCAGAGGTGATGGGCATTTGCAGCCTGATCTTCTGGACGCTGATCGTCGTGGTGACAGTCAAATACGTCATGCTGGTCATGCGGGCCGACCATAACGGCGAGGGCGGCATTCTGGCTCTGACGTCGCTGGCGCAGCGCGTGGTGGCGAACCCGAAAGCGCGCCTCGCGCTGGGGCTGACCGGCATTGCCGGAGCCTGTCTCTTCTTTGGCGATGGTGTGATTACGCCGGCGATTTCGGTGCTTTCGGCGATTGAGGGTGTTGAGGTCAGTCTGCCCGGAGCACGTGATTTCGTGATCCCCATGGCGATTGCGGTGATTATCGGGCTGTTCAGTGTTCAGTGGCTGGGCACGGGCAAGGTGGGAACGATTTTCGGCCCGGTCATGCTGTTGTGGTTCGGGTCACTTGGCTTGATGGGGTTGCTGGAGATCCTGCATCATCCAGGGGTTCTGTTCGCGCTGCTGCCCACTTATGCGCTGATGTTCATCATTCATCACGGCATGCTGTCCTTTATGGCCCTGGGTTCCGTGGTGCTGTGTGTGACGGGTGCTGAGGCGCTTTATGCAGATATGGGCCATTTTGGCGCGCAACCGATCCGTTATGCGTGGAATTTCTTTGTGCTGCCGATGCTGGTGCTGAACTATTTCGGCCAGGGTGCGCTGATTATGTCGGACCCTTCGGCGCTGGCCAATCCGTTCTTCATGCTGGCACCGCATTCGATGCAGGTTCCGCTGGTGATTCTGGCGACGTTTGCGACGGTGATTGCCAGTCAGGCAGGGATTTCGGGCGGTTTTCAGGTTTGTCGTCAGCTGATTCAGCTTGGCTATCTGCCGCGGATGCGGATTGTTCACACGAACGCGGAGGAAGAGGGGCAGATTTATCTGCCTGACTTCAATCGTTTCCTGGCGGTGGGTGCTATTCTGCTGGTGATTGCGTTCCGCAGTTCGGATGCCCTTGCAGCGGCTTACGGCATTGCGGTGACGGGGACGTTCATCTGCACAACCTGTCTGTGTTTTGTGGTGTTTCGACGGCATTTCCACTGGTCGCAGCAAGCTGTTCTGGCAACGTTCATTCCGTTTCTGATCATTGACACGACGTTTTTTTCCGCCAATGCGCTGAAGATTCCGGATGGCGGCTGGGTGCCGCTGATGCTGGGCTGTGTTCTGACGCTGATGATGACGACCTGGAAGCGCGGCAGGAGCCTGATCATTGCGCGGCAAGGGCAGGACAGTCTGCCGATGGGGTCGTTCATTGCCCGTCTGCCGCAATCCCGGACTATTCGCGTGCCGGGTATGGCGGTGTTTCTGACGGCGACGCCTGAGTTTGTGCCGCCGTGTCTGCTGCATAATCTGAAGCACAACAAAGTTCTGCATGATCATGTTCTGTTCGTGACGATTGAGAACCTGGATCAGCCGGAGGCGGATCGCGGTCATCGTGTAGCTGTGGAGGAACTGGCGCACGACATGTATCGCGTGATCCTGCGTTATGGCTTCATGGAGACGCCGAATATTCCGCGCGCGCTGATGGAACTGAAGGCGAATGGTGTGGACTTTGATCCGCTGCAGGCGTCCTACTTCATCTCGCGCGAGCTGGTAACGCGGTCTTCAATTCCGAAGATGGCACGGTGGCGGTTGTCGCTGTTTCTGTTTATGGCCCGGAACGCTACGCCGGCGACGGAGTTCTTCCGGATTCCGATGGATCGTGTGGTGGAACTTGGCGTCAAGGTGGCGATCTGAAAATCGCTTCCGTGGTATTTCAGAGTTCTGCGCCGGAAGACACCAGGGCTGGCAGCCTCGGGAAACCGTTTTAGTTAAATAATTTCAGGGTGCAGGGAGCTGTGGTCCCTGCCGGGTTCGGGCAGAGCCCGATCATGGCGCTGCCCCCGTCCGTTCTCTGACAGGTTCATGTGATGACAGCGATTTCGCCTTCGGTAGCGCAGGCTGATGAGCCGCTGGCGCTGTATATTCACTGGCCGTTTTGTCTCTCCAAATGTCCGTATTGTGACTTCAACAGCCATGTCCGGGAGCGGATTCCGGCGGAGAGGTTTATTGCGGCTCTGCGGAAGGAACTGGCGCATGAGGCGGGCCTGACCGGACGGCGTCGGCTGGGGTCGATCTTCTTTGGAGGCGGGACACCATCGCTGATGCCGCCGGATGGCGTGGCGGCGCTGATCGAAGATGCCCTCACGCTGTTTGAGGCGGATCCGGAGATTGAGATTACGCTGGAGGCCAACCCGACAAGTGTGGAGGCGGCGAGGTTGCGGGGGTTCCGCGAGGCGGGAGTGAACCGGGTTTCACTGGGGATTCAGTCGCTGCGGGATGAGGCGCTGGCGCTGCTGGGCCGGGAGCATTCTGCGGTTCAGGCGGTGGCGGCTCTGGAAATGGCGCGAGAGCTGTTTCCCAGGGTGACGTTCGATCTGATTTATGCGCGACCGGGACAGTCACTGGCGGACTGGCGGGCTGAGCTGGATCAGGCGCTGACCCTGGTGGCGGACCATGTGTCGATTTATCAGCTGACAATTGAGCCGGGGACACGATTTGAGGGGCTGCACCGGCAGGGAAAACTTGTGTTGCCTGATGAGGATCTGGCGGCGGCGCTTTATATGGAAACGGGTGAGATTGCGGCACGACATGGGCTTGGCGCATATGAAGTGTCGAACTATGCGGCGCCGGGGGCGGAGAGCCGGCATAATCTGACGTACTGGCATTACGGCGATTATATCGGGATTGGGCCCGGAGCGCATGGACGGGTCACACGGAAGGGCGAATTGCTGGCCACGCGACGGCATCGGGCGCCGGAACCCTGGGCGGAACGGGTGGAGCGGACAGGCTCCGGGATGACCGAACCGGAGCCACTTGAAGCGCGGGAGCGGGCGCGGGAAATGTTGCTGATGGGACTGCGGCTGGCGACAGGCGTGGACGGAGCGCGGTTTCTGACACGAACAGGGATGGCGCTGGAGCAGGCAGTGGATACTGATGTGCTGGGAATGTGTCTGGAAGAAGGGTATCTGAAACAGACAGAGAGCGGGTTGCTGGCGACGGCGGAAGGCCGGTTGCGGCTGGAGGCTATTTTGCCACGGCTTGTCCTGTAAAGACGGAACGCGGGTTCTGCCGTTCTTCAGGCAGACATAGGAAGCGCGAATGCAGGCTGACACAGGCAAGGCCTGCCTTTTGCGAAGATGAACCCGCGTCAGACCCTTGCTTTTGCCCGCGCGACCGGCAGGGTTGCCAAAACAGACCGGGCCGAAGCGATCATGCCGGCCTGGTTCGGTGCGCGCCATGCGCCCGAAACCCCACCGGCCGCCAGCGAAAACAGCCTGACCTTACGGGTAATCCGCCCTGGACCCGCCAAAGGTCGCAGACCTTTGGAAACAGGCTTATTTATCAACAGATTGGGGTGAAGGGGTCCGCGACCCCTTCCGGGTGCGGGCAGAGCCCGGGTTGTCTGTATGCGGGCTGGCATCAGACCACGCTGATACTTTTCCAGATCATATAAGCCGCCACGATGAAGATGACGCCAGCGAAAATGGTTGTCAGGGCACCGCGTGAGCTTGCCATTCTGCAGGCGGCACGCATGCCGGCATAGCTGCCGAGGATGCCGCCAGCGATAAACAGGGCGGCGAGGCTCCAGTCGATATAGCCGGACAGCATATAACTGAAGGCGGTGCTGATGCCGAAAGCCGCGACGGCGACGAGCGACGTTCCGACGGCGTTGAGAATGGGCATGCCTGTTGCGGCGATAAGGGCCGGCACAATGAGAAAGCCGCCACCGATGCCAAAGAAACCCGAGAGCGCGCCTGTGCCGACACCGGCGCCGGCGACCTTCAGCACATTGTCACGGTTGCAGCTGGCGCCTTCACAGCCCTGGCTGCGTCGACATCGCAGCATCAGGAAACCGACAACGATCATCAGCAGAGCAAAAAAGAAAAGAAGCTTGTGTCCATCGACGGCTTTACCGAAACGCGCACCGATGAGGGCGCCAGCGACACCGGCGGAGGCGAAGATGGCGGCACAGCGCCATTTGACGTTGCCGGACCTTGCATGTTGCGCGAGGCCCGCGAGGGCATTGACGGCAACGCTGAGGGCGCTGGTGCCGATGGCAACATGCGGGTCCGGGACGCCGACGACGTACACCATCAGGGGAACGGCCATGATTGAGCCACCACCACCGATCAGGCCCAGGGTAAACCCGACAATGACCCCGGAGAAAAGTTCCAGCGCGATATGGGCGATGTCGGGACTCACGCAGCCGCAGTCCGGGACGAAAGAAAGCGGGCACGGGCAGAACAACCCGTGCCATCAGAGGCTTCCTGGCACACGGACTTTCTCAGGACGCTATCTTTTCCGGCTTCACCATGAATTCGTGCCCTTTGAGCATTTCCCAGTAGAGCCGGGGCATGACGTCTTTCTTGAGGAACCAGGCGAGGCGTGTTGGTTTCGTGCCATCGAGAATCCATCCTGGCAGGGTGGGCATCAGTTTGCCACCGTAACCGAATTCCGCCAGGACGATCTTCCCACGTTCCACAGTGAGCGGGCAGCCGCCATAACCATCATAGGCATAGACGGGTGCTTTGCCATCGAGCGTAGCCAGGGCATTGAGGGCGACGACGGGGGCCTGCTTGCGGGCAGCAGCGGCGGTCTTGGCATTGCCTGTGCCGGCGACATCACCGAGGGCGTAAATATTTTTGTAAGTGATGTGCTGCAGGGTTGCGGGATTGACGGCGACGAAACCAGACGGGTCGGCGATGCCGCTGTCGCGCACGAAAGCCGGGGCGATCTGTGGGGGGACGACGTGCAGCATGTCAAACCCGCGTTCGATCTGCATCGGGCCATTGTCGCCTTTGCGCTCGAAGGTGGCGACCTTGCGGGTGCCGTCAACGGAAACGAGGCGGGAGCTGAGCTCAAGATCGACGCCATAATCACGGATGTAGTTCATCAGCGCCGGGACGAAGGCGGGAACGCCAAACAGGGCAGGTGTGCAGGTATCGAATTCGACAGTGATGGAATCCAGCACACCCCGGCGGCGCCATTCGTCACATGAAAGATAGAGTGCCTTCTGCGGCGCGCCGGCGCATTTGATCGGCATGGGTGGCTGGGTGAAGAGCGCGGTGCCGCGCGAGAGGGTCTGCACGAGCTGCCAGGTGTAGGGCGCAAGATCGTAGCGGTAATTGGATGTGACGCCATTGCGGCCGAGCGTTTCTTCCAGGCCGGAGATGCCCCCCCAGTTGAGAACGATGCCGGCAGCGACGATGAGCACGGAGTAAGACAGGGGGGCGCCATCGGCGACAATGACCCGGCCCTCCCCGGGAAGGATCTGCTCCACCCTGCTGCGGATCCATTCAGCCCCTTTGGGAATCAGGGAGGCTTCGGAGCGGCGGGTCTGTTTCGCAGTGAAAACGCCTCCTCCGACAAGGGTCCAGCCCGGCTGATAGAAATGATCGGCGGAGGGTTCAACGATGGCGACCGACAGGTTCGGGCGACGGCGCAGAAGACCGGCGGCAGCGGACAGTCCTCCTGCCCCGCCACCGATGACGACGACATCGAAACGGCGCCCCGGAGCGGAGCCAGGTGCGGCACCCGGGGCTTTGTCGGTGACGGGCGCGGCATTTCGTTTCAGAGCGCCGGAGATCGGGGACAGGTCGATGCCGATTTTCTGACCAGCGGTAATGATGTCATTTTCGGGCAGAGTTCCGGCTTCAGCAAAAGCCCAGAGCATGGCAGCGCGATTACCGGAACGGCAATACCCCAGAACAGGCCCGTCAACGCCCCTGATGACAACTTTCATCCGCTCGATATCAGTCTCGGAAGGCAGCATTCCGGACTGAAAGGGAATGGATTCAAACGTCATCCCGGCGGCAATGGTGGCTTTTCCGATTTCAGCGGCTGCAGGCTGACCTTTCTGCTCACCGTCCGGGCGGATGCAGACGATGGCGCGAAAGCCTTGACGGGCGGCTTCGGCGACATCGTCCATGCTGAGCTGCGGAGCGACAGAGTAGCGGTCAGTAAGGGAGCGGAAAGCCATGATGGGGACCTGTTGCTGTGGGATCTGCGGAGGCGCCGGGACAGACGGATCGGGAGCTCAGAGGGTGTTGACGGGCACCTTGATGTAGCTGACGCCGTTTTCCTCGGCTTCCGGCATGTGGCCGGCGCGCATGTTCACCTGCACGGAGGGCATGATGAGAGTAGGCAGTGAGAGCGTTTTGTCGCGGGCACTGCGCATGGCGACGAAATCGTCCTCGGCGATGCCGTTATGCACATGGACGTTTCCTTCCCGCTCAGCCCCGACAGTGGTTTCCCAGGCGAAGGTGTCGCGACCAGGAGCCTTATAGTCATGGCACAGATAAAGGCGGGTTAAGGCGGGTAGCGACAGGAGGCGGCGGATCGAGTGAAACAGGGCGCGGGCATCGCCGCCAGGGAAGTCGGCGCGAGCGGTACCATAATCCGGCATGAACAGGGTATCGCCGATGAAGGCGGCGTCACCGATCACGAAGGCCATGTCGGCGGGTGTATGACCGGGAACGTGGAGCGCGATGGCGGGAATGGTGCCTACGCTGAAGGTATCCCCATCATGAAACAGGTGATCGAACTGCGAGCCGTCCCGGGCGAATTCGGTGCCGGCATTGAAAATTTTCCCAAAAACATCCTGCACGCGGGTGATGCCGGCCCCGATCGCAAGCTTACCGCCGAGCTGCTGCTGAAGCCAGGGGGCAGCTGAGAGGTGATCGGCGTGGGCATGGGTTTCGAGCTGCCACTCCACTTCGAGACCAGTCTTGCGAATGTAGTCCACAACCATCTGTGCCGAGCCGTGTTTTGTCCGGCCCGAGGAGGCTTCGTAGTTCAGCACGCTGTCGATAATGGCGGCTTTTTTTGTCTCCGGATCGTGGACGACGTGAGTGGCGGTGAAGGTGTCTTCGTCGAAAAAGGTACGGATAACGGGGCACAGGGCCGGACTGGCCAGAGCTGTTTCGACCTGTTCCGTGGCTGCGGCCAGAACGGCATCAGGCGTGGAAACGGGCGTCCGGGGAGTGCCGGGGGACGGGGGCAGATCGGACATGGGCTGCGTCCTTAATTTCATAATTTATTTAACTATGTATGTTATGTCTGAATTAAATTATTAAGTGTCATAAAGTCAAGTGAATCCGGTCTTCGCTGACGGGATGCTGACAGACGCTCCATGTAACGTGTGTCTGTATAACGCCGGGACAAACAGCAGGATCACCTGCCTGTTTTGTTTCGAAAGTTTACTGACACTATAAGCCATGTTTCCAGAGACCACGTGGTATTCCCTGCAAAAATTGATGCAGGTCAAAGAGTGGTCTCCGGGCGGATGATACCAGAAATGCAGGGCGTTTTTCGTCAGTTTTGATATGACGGCAGATCGCCTGATGTCCGCGCGATATCGTTCTGGCCCGGAGAGCGGTGATGAAGTGCGCTTTGACCCGGGCAAAGGGAGAAGAACATTATGGTCAGTCAGGGAAATGGTGGTCGTCCGCAGGTGGTGCGCGTGCCGGCAGGCATGGTGCGCGTGGCCGATCCGTTTACGGCTCTGGAACGGCAGATGGTTCGCCTGTTTGATGATTTCAAAGATCCGTCCACGTCTGGCGGAACGCAGAAGGCAGCCGGTCGGATTGGCGCGACGGATGTGACCGAAGATGCGAAGGGTTATACGGTCAGCATTGAGGTTCCGGGCTGTTCTGAAAGCGATGTGAAGCTTTCCGCGACAAACGGATTGCTGACGGTCAGCGGTGAAAAGAAGCGTCCGGACGTGGCGGAGGGAACGAAGCAGCATCTGGCGGGTCGCTGGTTTGCTTCTTTTGAGGATTCCTTTGCGATTCCTGAAGACGCCGATGCCGACAAGATCGCTGCCAGTATGAAAAACGGTGTTCTGACGGTAACGCTGCCGCGCAAGGCGGAAGTAAAACCTGCGGAGCGGACGATTGCGATTCATGCAGGCTGATGTCTGATCTCAACCAGTGTTGAGGATGACACATGGAAAGAGAGTGTCGGGGTCTCCGCCCCGCACTCCGCCAAAAATCGCAGACCTTTGGAAAGGCTCTGTTGTCGTTAAGTGTTGATCTGTGATTTTTCAAAGGGTTAGAAAAAGATCGGGCTCTGCCCGAACCCGGAAAGGGTCGCGGACCCCTTCACCCCAATCTGTTGATAAATAAGCATATTTCCAAAGGTCTGTGACCTTTGGTCAGTTCCAGGGCAAAGCCCTGGGAAGGGGCCAGTATTTAATGACAACAGAGCCTCTGGAAACCTGCTTATTGATCAGCGGGTCGGGGTAAAGAAGCCGTTATGCACGGCGTCGCGTGGCGCCCGTGCAGAGCCCGACGGCCGCCGTCGTTGACAGCCAGTCCATCAAGGCACCAGCAGCGGAAAAACGCTTTGATGCAGGCAGGTCATCGGCCGTAAACGACACATTCCCGTCGAGACAGATGGCCGATTGCTCATGGTCAGTCTGACCACTGCCGAAGTGCTGGCGCTCAGGCGATCGTCGCGGCCATTCGCAAACGACGGCCCTGGCTCAGGCCTCTGTTCGCTGACGGTGCCGACGATCGCACCCGCCTTATGGATACCGCGACCTGTCAGGATTTCGTCCTCAGGATCATCCGCCGCTCCGACAAGGAGCCGGCTTCAGGGTGTTGCCCCGGCGCCAGGTCGTCGAGCGCACTTTCGGGTGGATAACGCGCTGGAAGCGGCTCGTTTGGGGTGACAAGCAGAGGATCGACGTCCCGGAGACGATGATTCATGTCGCTCCCGGTAACCTCATGCTCCGTAGAATTGTCCATCCATGACCATTCTCAAACAGACTCTGCGCAGACTGACTCCCGGTCGGAGCTGGCGCCTGACCGGGAGTTTTTCTGTTACGGTATGTGCCGCGCATGACGAAAGCGCACGTGATCCAGGGTGATGTCGTCGCAGGTAATGACGCCGAGCATGGCCATATCTCTGTCCACTTCGGCTTTCACGAGAGTGATGGCGTGGGCCACACCGGCTCTTCCGGCAACGACGGCTGCGTAGTTGAACGGACGACCTATAAACACAAAATCCGCGCCGAGAGCGAGAGCTTTCAGGATATGACTCCCTCGTCGAAAACCACTGTCAATCATGACAGGCAGGGTTGTGGAAGCGACAATTTCAGGGAGAATGCGCAGTGGAGCGATGGCACCATCAAGCTGACGGCCCCCGTGGTTGGAGACGATGATGGCATCAACGCCGGTATTCTGCGCGATAGTGGCATCTTCAGGATGAAGAATTCCTTTGATAATCAGAGGATTTTTCCAGCGCTGGCGGATATGTCTGATGTGGTCCCAGTTGAAATGGTCACGGGCCGTGAAGTCACGGAGGACGTTCGATGAAAGGATCGGGGCACCACGCTCAGCAAATGAATTTTCAAAATGGGGCATGCCGTATTTCGCCAGTGTCCGGGCGAACGTATCGACGAGCCAGCGCGGATGGGTAAGTCCTTGCAGCGCAAGACCAATGCCGGGGCGCAGCGGGGTTGAAAAGCCGTTCCGGGTGTTGTTCTCGCGATTTCCGGCGACGGGGATATCGATGGTGACGACAAGCGTTTCAAACCCGGCTGCCGTCACGCGGTCCAGCAAAGCGTCGATGCGGCTGGTGTTTCCGGGAAGATAGGCCTGAAACCATGTGTCGGGCGCAGCGGAGATGACATCTTCCATGCGGATGAGAGAGGTGCCGCTGAGGATCATCGGGATTTCGGCAGCTGCGGCGGCCTGCGCCTGCACGATATCGCCGCGATAGGCGCTGAGAGCGGACAGGCCCATCGGGGCGATACCGAAAGGGGCGGCATATTCCCGGCCGAACAGAGTGGTGCGCTGAGAGCGTTTTGATACGTCCATCAGCACGCGCGGAACAAGATCGAGATCCGCAAAGGCGGCGGTATTGGCATTGAACGAGTCGTTGTCTTCGGCGGCGCCGGCGACGTAGCCATAGACAGGACGTGGCAGAAGCCGCCGCGCCACCCGTTCAAAATCCTTCAGGGCCAGGAAGGATTCCAGCCGGCGGGACGGTCTCATGAACGATGCTCCGTGAAAAACACGGGCAGCATGGCGCGGCAGGGCGTCACGCCGGAAGTGACATTGCCGCGATGGGTTGCGCTGGCAGACTCAGGCGTGATCCAGCGGTGCCGGTCCGGCATCGATCTTCGCGACATACAGCCATACCGGGTAGATCACGGATTGCGTGCCGCCCTGGAAGCCATGTGTCCTGTTCTGCTGCGTTGCCGGAATCCAGAGGCGGTGATCGTGATCGATCCACATCGCATCGGACCAGATCAGCCTTGGATCAGCAATAAAAACCGAGACATGCCGGTCCGGGGTAATGCGCAGAATACGGCGGTGATTGACATCCGACATGTAGAGCACGCCGTTTGCGTCGATTGCGGTACCGCCAGTGGTTCCGGTGTCGAGCCAGGGGATCAGGCCCAGGGAGAGCGTGATGGCGCTGGTGGCTTCGTTGTCGAGCAGGGCGGTTTCGATGCGGGCTAGCGAGCCTGAACAGGGCTGGACATAGAGATAGCGCCCGTCCGGAGTGACTTCGAGCTGATCGGCATGAACGCGGAGTGGTTTGCCGGCATCGTTCCGCAACAGCCGCCCATCAGCAAGCATGGGCTTGTGATCGGTGAGCAGCCTGTGGCCGTCAAGAACACGGCGGACGAGACCGGACACAATGTTGACGACGAGGAGGCCGGGAGCGCCGGCATCGGTGGCATAAAGGATCGGCCCGTTGAAGCGGATGTCATCGATATAGCTGTCGGGACGGAGCCCGGCTGCGAGATCAAAGGTGCGGATCAGGGCGCCGCTCTTCGGGTCGAATACGAACAGGCGAGCGGCACCGGAAACGGCGGGAAGCCCGATCCCGGGGGCGCCTGCGTCGATCACCCACAGATTGCCATCTGGTCCGATGCGGATGGCATTGACGAGAAAGAAGCCGTCCGCAGGTGTCCATGAAGGGCCGCGCAGAGCATTCCAGCGGGTATCGGGGAAAGGCTGGAGGACATTTCCAGGCAGCAGGCGGGCGACCTGAAGACCTGGCCTGTCACAGGAGGGGAAACTGACGAAGACCTGTCCGTCCGGCGTTGTCGTCACGCAGTTCCAGATACGGTCTGCCTGGGCGACGGGAACCAGTTCAGGGTCCGGCACATCCGGAGAACCTGGCGGAGAAGGAATGGTCGGGTCGATGACGAGGGACCGGGGCCGGACGCCGGCTCTGGCCGGGAGAACGCCGAGTGCGGTCGCGCCGGCCATCGCTGTGAGAATCTGACGTCGGTACATACACGGCTCCCTGATGTCGCGTGTTACGCTACAGGAACAGTGTTATGCCGCAAAAGTTCAGGAGCGCCAGATGCGGCCTGCCATGCGGCGATTGCGGGAGAGGCATGACCGGTTCCGGGCCTGTTGTCCCGAACCGGTCTGCCGCCCGGATCAGGCAATCCGGATCAGCTTTTTGTTGAGAAATTCCTCGATACCGAGAGACGAGAGCTCGCGACCGTATCCTGAATTCTTCACGCCGCCGAAGGGAAGTTCGGGGGCTGCGGCAGTGGCGGTGTTGACGAACATCATGCCGGTTTCGATTTTTTCAGCAACGCGGTAGCCCCGTGCCTCATCTTTCGTAAAGACAGCTCCGCCCAGGCCGTAGGGTGAATCGTTGGCCAGGTCGATCGCTTCCTGCTCGCTGCCGACACGATGAACAACCGCCACTGGTCCGAAGATCTCCTGATAGTAAACAGGATTATCCTTAGTGACATTGGTCAGGATCGCAGCTTTCATGAAGAAGCCATCACGCCTGATGCGTTCACCTCCGGTGATGAGCCGGGCACCGCCTTTGACGGCCTGATCGATCTGCGACAGCGTTGTGCTGAGCTGTTTTTCGCTGCTCATCGGGCCGTGGGTGCTTTCCGGATCCATCGGGTCACCGGGGCGGAAGGATTCGACCTTTTCCTTCAGACGGCTGATGAATGTATCAGCAAGAGATTCATGCACGATCATGCGTTTGGCGGCGGTGCAGACCTGACCATTATTGGCCATGCGTCCCCACGCGGCCCAGTGGACGGCAAGATCGAGGTCGGCGTCTTCAAGAACGATGAAAGGATCGCTCCCGCCGAGTTCCATCGTGTCTTTCTTCAGAGCAGCGCCGGCCTGGGCGGCGACCGCTTTTCCGGCGCGTTCGCTGCCGGTGAGAGCGACACCTCGGATTTTGTCCTGCGCGATGAGGTCCGCGGACTGGTCATTACTCAGGAAAACGTTGGTGTAGATGCCTTCCGGCGCTCCGGCTTCGCTGAACAGCGCAGCGAAAGCCTCACCACATTGCGGGACATTCGGGGCATGTTTGGCGATAACAACGTTACCGGCCACAAGATTGGGCGCGGCAACGCGGGCAAGCTGGTAGTAAGGGAAATTCCAGGGCTCAACACAATAGATCACGCCGATGGACTGGCTGATGACGGTTGCCGAGCCTGAGTCGATGTTGATTTTCTGCGGAGCGAGGAATTTCCCGGCGCCGTTTGCATAGAATTCAAGAATACCAGCAGTCACATCAATTTCTGCACGGGCTTCAGAAAAGGGTTTACCCATCTCGGTGGTGATCAGGCGGGCATGTTTGTCGCGGTCGCGGCGCAGAAGCGCTGCGGCTTTGCTGACGATGGCACAGCGGTCAGCCAGACTGCGATGCCGCCAGTCCGATCGGTATGTCTCGTCGGCCGTATCAAGAAAACGGGCCATTTCGGCATCCGAATTCATGGCAAAAGTTTTTTCGACTTTGCCTGTCGTCGGGTTGAGAGTTTGATAAGCAGTCATAATTTCTCTTTCCTGTCGTGCAGGCCACGGGGACCGCTCTTGTGGATTGAGGGGAATGAAGATCAGGAGACTATTGTCTGCGCTTCTGCCCGAACCTGGCCGCGACCGGAGCCCGATACCCCGATCTGTCGATCAGAAGCCGGTTTCCAAAGGTCTGAGACCTTCGGTGGTCATCACGGGCAAAGCCCTGAGAAAGTGTCAGCAGTGTCTCCGGGGCGTGATCCGACTGGCGTTGGTGAGAGCGAGACAGACAAGCCCGGCATCCTCCAGGACAATAAATAATGGTGATCCCGGTTCCGGTCGGGTTACTTTCCGGCAGACCGGGACCAGTGCGAGGCTCGTGTGTCGTGGCGAACAGGAGAAGGAAACGCGCACTCCCGTTCAGAACCCATGACAGCCCCGACCGCCTTCCCGAAAAGAACGCAGGCAGTCCGGGCCGGGTTCCATCAGTTCCATCATATGTGCCAGTTCGGAAATTTCCTGCTTCCGGGAGAGAGCCGGGACCGTCCCTTTCTTTCACTGAACTTTCCAGCGCTGCGCGGATACGAGCATTTCCGGAATAAGCTCTGTTTCGGGCAGGTTTTTCCAGAATTTACGGGGCATCTGTGACCGCATGGTTTTCAGCTTGATGCGGGCCGGATTGAAGATCGACCGGTAATATGTGTACCAGAGTTGTTCGGTCTCATCTTCAATGGTTTCGCGGGCGCAGGGTTCGCGGGTGATGATGCAGTCTGTGCCATTCCGGGCGATGGAGCCTTTCGGTGTCAGGATCAGCCAGTTCATATCCGTAAAGCGCCCGGCAAAGAATGGCGCGACGATTTCAAGGATGTGATGATCCGGCTCAAACCATGATACGAAATGCCGCTCATTTCTGTCGGGGATCTTTTTCTCTCTGAACCGGACATAGGATTTCATGTCATGGACGTCGCGCCTGATCTGATGCGCCATATGATTTGCGGCAGCGATGTCAGGGTCCGTGGCGGCACGGATCAGCCCGGCTTGATGCATCGTTCTCCACAACACTCTGTAAGCCAGAGCAAAGCGGTCGGGCGATGTGTGGCAGAGAATACGTTGCAGCAACCTGACACAGCCGCGCTGAACGGTTTTGTGGCTGGTCGGTGTGGCTTCGGGAAGCGGATCGCTTTCAGCGAACAGATCATCCTGGGCGGACCTGATGCGCCATTCGACACACTCGGGCGGGCTGTTGCTCTGCAACAGAGCTCTCGCGTGATCACGCCACATCCCAAACGAGGCGTCAGCCGGGAGCGTGATGGCATGGGGCAACATCATAACAGGGAGAGCTGCGCGGGCGCGGGTTTGAATAGTGTGCGCAGATCGGTTCGATCAGCGAGACGGGTCGGGCGCCAGTCCGGGGTGGTGATGAAAGGACGGATTTTGCGAATACTGATTTTGAGTCGTTCAAGGTCCTCAAGGCGGATCGTGCGATGTTTGCGGGCGGCCAGAAGAGCGATGACGCTGCGTGGACCGATGCCAGGGATACGAAAGAGTGTTTCGCGATCGGCACGATTGATGTCGACAGGGAAAATATCGCGATGATCCAGGGCCCATGAGAGCTTCGGGTCCATCTCCAGATCCAGCATTCCGTCGGGACGGTTTTCTGTCAGCTCCTGAAAATTAAAGCCGTAGAAACGAAAGAGCCAGTCGGCCTGATAGAGGCGATGTTCGCGCAGCAGAGGCGGGCGGATGAGCGGGAGTTTCACCGAAGCGTCGGGGATCGGGCTGAAAGCGGAGTAATAGACGCGACGAAGCTGGTAGCCGGTATAAAGGCTTGCGCTGCTGGAGAGAATGTCCTGATCGGTGGCAGCGTCCGCCCCGACGATCATCTGCGTGCTTTGTCCGCCGGGTGCGAAACGTGGTGGTCTGCGGCCCGAGGGCGCTTTTTCACGTGCGGCGTCCATGCGGTATCGAATGTGGCCCATGGCGCTGCGGATGCCGGCGGCGTTCTTTTCCGGTGCATAGCTGGCGAGACCCTGTTCGGTGGGCATTTCGACATTGATTGAGAGCCTGTCGGCGTAAAGTCCTGCTTCCGCAAGCAGTTCCGGCGAGGCGTCCGGAATGGTTTTGAGGTGAATATAGCCGCGAAAATTATGATCGAGGCGCAGGGTACGGGCGACGCGGACGAGTTCTTCCATCGTGTAATCCGACGAGCGGATGATGCCGGAAGAGAGGAACAGGCCTTCGATGTAGTTGCGGCGATAGAACTCCAGAGTCAGCCAGACAATATCCTCGGCGGAGAACCGGGCACGTTCGACGCCGGAGAAGATCCGGTTGATGCAGTAGGCGCAGTCGTAGATACAGAAATTGGTCATCAGGATCTTGAGCAGCGAGACGCAGCGCCCGTCCGGTGTGAAGGCGTGACAGATGCCGCTGCTCTCGGTGGAACCCAGCCCCTTACCGCCGCTCTTTGACGTGCGCTTTTCCGTGCCGCTGGACGCGCAGGAAGCGTCGTATTTCGCCGCGTCGGACAGGATGGCCAAGCGTTGAGAAAAAGTGCGCTTCATGGTTGTTCATGTTATGTTCTTATTTCGAGCCGGTCAATGATTCTGTCCTGACCGGAGGCACCGATCAGGCAGCCGGTCCCCGGTTAAGCCGCCAGGCGGCTTCCAGCGCCTCAACGGGTCCCGGGGTCGCTTCGCCCCATTCACCGGTCTGGTCAGGAGCGTGCGTTATGGCACGCCATGTGTCGGAGGAAGCGCCACGTTCGATTGAAATGGCCCAGTCAGCGGGAATGCGGGACAGGACGCGGGCGAGGCGCTGCTCGGATGTTGCCGGTCTGGCATAATTGTGTCCCATCGGGATTTTCTCCGTCGCTGCGATGCTGATCGACGGAACAATACCAGACTCTGGCCGGGCGGGGACAAGCAGTTCTGTTGCACAACTGAGAGTTGATTGTGAAGCTTTCTTTGTTTTCTGTCTGATTCACTGAATGGCGTGTGTAAGTGGGATTCCGGGTGTGTTTAGTTCCGGCATTTGATGGTGCGTTATCCCGTAAGAAATGGGGAGATGCGCTATGGGACAGATTTTGCACAGGAACACCCGTACGACAGGGAGGGCATCGAGTGATACACCATAGCCAGGAGAGCCAGAGGGGGGACAAAAAGCGGACTCAGGCTCATGCAGGCGATGCCCGCCAGAAAACTCCCTCACGCTCTCTTCGTTCAATCGATCGGCACCGGACGCCCGGAAGATACGCAACAGATGAGTCCTGCTGTCCGCAGATTACGCTCAGCAGGCAGGTGGAGGAGGGAAAATACGGCTAGCCGGTCTTTGTCGTCAGGACAAAGAAAAAGCCGCCCCGGAGGGCGGCTTCTTTCACATCAGAACTGTGATTTCAAAGCGTTAGATAGCTTTGAGACTTACAGCAGATGCCTTACCATTCCGGCCAGCTTCAAGCTCATAAGAGACTTTCTGACCTTCGGTAAGCGTATGCATGCCAGCGCGCTCAAGTTCAGAAATATGAACGAACGCATCCTGATCGCCGTTATCGGGCTGAATGAAACCAAAACCCTTGGTAGGGTTGAACCATTTTACGGTGCCTGTCGTCATAACGAGGCTCCTTCTTTACAACAGCGGTCGCGTACAAAACACACACGAAATCATAACTTTTAAAGAGAAAAACTGACGCAACATGCGTCGACGACTCATATAAAAGCATCCACTTTTGACATAAATGCACTGAATGAAAGGGGAATGCAAGAAAAAACAAACCCCATACAGCAAGCTAAATGATAACGCAGAATCGGGAGTTTCGGTGGCAGGCTGCATATCGGGTCGCTGCCCTTCTCCGCTCGCCGATCTTCAGGAATGTGGAGCCGGACGGAATAGCTCTGAGCGCGCTTCAGCAAATTGCTTGTATGATGTAACGCACAGCCACAGCACTAATGACGCTAAATTTCATTAATCTGCTGTTTTCATTGGATTTATGAGCCTGTGGCGGAGAGAGTGGGATTCGAACCCACGGTACGCTATTAACGCACACACGCTTTCCAAGCGTGCGCCTTAAGCCGCTCGGCCATCTCTCCGACGCTGGGAAGCGTTCATACCAGTATCCGCCGGAGACTCAAGAGGAAAACCGCATCACGCTCCGACAGTCCCTCGGGCGGCTGCGACGAAGCGCACGATAGCCTCAGGATCTTTGATCCCGGGCGCACTTTCAACGCCCGATGCGACGTCGACAGCTGCCGCGCCGCTTTCAGCGATTGCATGCGCCACATTCTCCGGACGCAGCCCTCCGGCCAGCAGCCAGGGAACGGGTGCTTTCCACTCTCGCGTCAGCCCCCAGGGGAAAGCGATGCCGTTACCACCCGGACGGCCGGAGGTCTGTGGCGGGCGTGACTCAACAATCAGCCGATCGACATCGGTGGTTACTGGTAAATCAGTTTCGGAGGAGACAGGGCAGGACAACCAGACTTTACATTCGAAGGTGGCTCTGATCTCGCGTGCCCGTTCTGCCGAGGTGTAGAGTTGCAGCACATCAAGTGAAGTGACGGACAAGACGTCTGCAATGTCTGCGTCAGAGGGCTCGACAAATAACCCCACGCATCCCGGTCCGGCCGGTGCCTTGTCGAACAGACTGGCCAGCTGTGCGGCACGCGCTGGCGTCACATATCTTGGCGACCGCGCAAAAAAGTTGAAACCGATCCAGTCAACGCGCTGATCCAGGCAGGTTTCCAGCCCCACTTCCTCGGTGAGACCGCAAATTTTGACCTGGACTGACATACTATTTATCCCGCGAGCTCGGCTGCGATTGCCGCTGCCGCTGCCTGCGGATCGGACGCTTCGGTGATGGGTCGCCCGACGACGATCCAGTCTGCTCCGGCCTCGCGTGCTTCTCCTGGGGTCATCACTCGCTTCTGGTCACCGGCTGCAGCACCACGGGGCCGGATACCGGGTGTGATCAGCACCGGCGCGTCGCCAAACTCCGCCCGCAAAGCGGCCAGTTCGTGCGCTGAGCAGATGAGGCCATTCGCGCCGTTGCGCAGTGCCAGTTCCGCCAGCCTCAGGACCTGCGTTCTCACGCCGTCCTGCACGCCGGTTTCCGCCAGCCCTGCATCATCAAGACTGGTCAGCACCGTGACTGCCAGCAGAAGGGGCCTGCGTTCAGCGGAAAAATTTTCATCACAGGCCTTACGGGCGGCGGTCACCATTGCGGCACCTCCGCTGGCATGGATGGTCAGCATTGCCGGACTGATCCGGCTCAGGCTGCCGATTGCCGCGCCGACTGTGTTGGGAATATCGTGAAGCTTGAGATCAAGGAAAAGCTCCCGACCGGCTGCAATATCTGAGACGGCCTCAAAGCCTGCGGCATAGGCGAATTCCAGCCCCAGCTTAATCGCGGCGGCATGCGGCGACACAGCATTCGCCCAACGCATCGCTTGCTGCGGATCACGGGTATCGAGGGCGGCAATCAGGCGCGTCCGGCGATCAGACATGAACCAGTCCTTACAGCGGGGGAGGCGTCGTTGGCACAACGACGGGAGCCGCAGGTTCAGAGCGTGGCTGCATCCGCGATTGCGCGTCATGCGTGGCCAGCGTGGCTTCCAGGTCGCGGACGCGGGCCTCGGCGCGGCGCGCGCGGCGGCGTTGCCCGAGTTCGACGATCCAGACGGAAAACGCGCCAAGCAAAAACGAGACTGCGGCGACGAGGAGCGCAAGAACACCGATGGAGCAGGACCAGCCATAGGCCAGCAGCCACATTTGCGTAGGTTCCTGGTTGCTCGCAGCAAAGAAAACCAGTGCAAGAAGGAACGGGACGATGAGGATAAGCCGGATCATGTCAGGTTCGTAGCCCTACGACGAACCGAGGGCAAGAAAATGCACAGTCAGCTCTGCTTCTGTTTCTGGCGGAAACACGGCGGCCTGCGCCGGGACAGTCACACCCAAAGCAGTCCGACAGGGTGTCGTAACAGAGCATTCTGTCCGGTCGGGACAGCTGGCATGACACATGAGGCATCTGAGTTGATGGCAACAATTCTTCCATTTGATCTTTCCGACGGGCGAGGCAATTCTGTCAGGTCAGAACAGGGGATCGCCATTATCGGACGCACAGGAGAGTACGTCGCGAATATTTATCCGGCATGAGAGACCATGCTGACAGGCTGTGCCTGGCGATGTGAGAAGGTGAAGGCCCGTGAACAGTTCCTGCCTCTGTCTGGTGAGGCAGCGCCCGTTTGTCACGTCACACCGTCCCGGATGACCGGAAAACCGGAGGCCAGCGCGTGCGCCTGGTCTGGTGCAGGCTTGCTTCATGTGATGGAAAGAGTTTCGCTGATACACTCGTCGGCGTAGTGCGGATTTGCTAGGGGTTCGCGCAGAGCAGGTATTGAACGGAAAGACTTTTTGAGCATGGTCGATGTGAAAACGATGGAAACGGTAACAGGCGCCGCCGCGCATTCCGGCGGAACAGGGGCAGACTCTCTCTCCGGAACCGGACAACAGCCGGCCAGACCCACCGTTATCATGGGAGCGCAATATGTACGTTCCGTCACATTCCGGGTGGTGGATTCGGTCATGCTTCACACCCGGCCTCCCATGCGCCCCAACACGTCACTGACACTTGACGTCAACGCCCGGCAGGTTGGCGAAAATCAGCCGGACTTTGAGGTCGATCTCGGGATGCGGTGTCATGGCATGGCTGATGCTCCCGCTGATGGCGGCCAGCCGTCGACTCTGTTTGAGGCCGATATTATCTACTCGGGCCTGTTTACGCTCAGAAATGTGACGGCTGAGGCTTTTGAGCCCCTGTTGCTGGTTGAAGCGCCCCGCATGATCTTCCCTGCCGCGCGAAACTATCTCGCCGATCTCACCCGTGAGGCGGGCTTCCTGCCAGTCATTCTGCAGCAATTCGATTTCGAGGCGCTCTGGCTGTCACGGCGAACCCAGAAAAACGGCGTCTGAACAGCATAGCAAACCCTGTCCGGGTTTGCTTTTTGCAATAATCACCCAGGTAGATAATAAGTCATTAATGAGAAATGGGAGCTAAAATGCTCTCGCGACATGGCGGTTCTCCGCGATGTCGCAACCATAGCGTCATTCCTGCGAGGGATGTACGCCAGATTATTGTGAGGTAGGGTGTCGTCGGAGTCAGTAAGAGGGCCATCCTGGGCGCAATTTGATGCCGAATGGTATCGCAGCCGGTATTCAGGTCAGTCTGAAGAGTTCGCAGGGGCGGACACAGACGCCCTTGAAACGCACTACATGACGGAAGGAAAGGCGCTCGGCTTTTCGCCCAACCGCTTCTTTGACGAAAAATGGTATCTTACCGCCAATCCGGACGTCGCTTCAGCAGTCAGGCACGGAGGATTTGCCTCGGGTTTCGATCATTACCGGCTGAATGGCCATAGTGATCGTTCGCCGCACTGGCTGTTTTCAGAAGCATACTATCTGTCGCGTTACCCGGATCTGACGCGCTCGACCCTTGATCGTCTGGGCCTGATCAACGGCTATGATCATTACCTGACTTACGGTGATCGTGAATTCCGGTCTGGCCATCTGTTCTTCGATCCCCGGCTTTTTTATTCCAACGCGCTTCTTACCCCCTCCGACACCGGCGACACGGACGCTGCCCGTCCGGCAACCGCCATTCCTGAGCTTGGCCCTTTCGCTACGTTTCTGGGTCAACCTGCGTTCGGCAGTACAGTACGCGTCACCTGGTATTTCGATCCGCAATGGTATCAGTCGACATATCCTGAAGTCATCATGGCGGTTCAGGATGGAGATTTCGAAAATGCACTCCACCATTTCCTGACCAGCATAACGCCGCAGGCTTTCTGTGCCCTGGAATGGTTCAGCGAAGACTATTACCTCGAACTGTATCCTGATATCGGAAACGCAATATCAGGAGGGCATGTCAGGTCGGCGTAC
Source organism: Acetobacter fallax (assembly GCF_011516735.1). Taxonomy (GTDB): domain Bacteria; phylum Pseudomonadota; class Alphaproteobacteria; order Acetobacterales; family Acetobacteraceae; genus Acetobacter; species Acetobacter fallax. Next base: position 43,488 of record NZ_WOSX01000022.1, read on the forward strand.
GATCATTTTGTCCGTTATGGTGCGCTTGAACGGCGCAAACCCCATCCGGATATCGATCTGCTCGAATATTTTTTCACAGGCACAGTACGCGCCGATATTGAGAACGGTCTGGTCCGGGATGCTTTCGTTCACTGGCTTTCCCGGCGGCATATCCGTGCGCGGGACGCAGACGCCAGTCGCCCGGAACTGAAAAAATATGAAGGACTGGCGGCGCGAAAAGCGGAATCGCTCATTCCGCTTCTGGTCCGCCATCCTCTCAGTTTCACGTCGAAGGAAGCGCCTTCACTCAGCGTCGTCCTTTATGTTCACAACCGCCTGCCGCTAACGCTCTCGACGCTCGCTGCCCTGCGAACCACAGTGCGCGGATCAATTGAAGTCATCGTCGTTGACGCCGGATCACGAGACGATACCCGTTATCTGGAACAGTTTGCCGGTGGCGTTCATATTGTACGTCTTGCGCAAACGACAACACGGCCAGAGGCGCTGAAGGCTGCTCTGCCGTATATTACGACGGACACAGTTCTCTGGCTCGGCCAGGGTGTTCGTCTGGAACATGGCGCGATCACAGCGGCTCTCAGCCAGCTTTCAGCTCAGGCTTCCCGACGGTCAGGAAAGCCACGGGCCGGAATCGTAACCGGCAGAATATTGCGCGCCGACGACCGGATTCAGGAAGCCGGCACGATCATATGGCGCGACGGCTCACTGGGGCATTACATGGAAGGAGCAGCCCTTGAAGTCCCGGAAGCCTCTTTTCGGCGGCTTACAGCCTGCGGAACGGTTCCCTGCCTCCTGATCAGCCGTGCGCTGATAGAAACGCTCGACGGTTTCAGCCCTGAATTCGCATCTGAAGCCGGAGCTCTGGCAGATTTTTCGCTTCGGGCGGCGGAAAAAGGGTTCGCGACCCTTTACGAACCCGCGATGATCGCAACGCTTGATGTCCGCGATGCGGATGCGCCGTCTTACGACACTGCCGACATGCGCACGCTACGTCGTCGCCATGCCGCCGCCCTTCTCGATGCCGAGCCGCCCTCACCAACTCTTCTGATGCGGGCACGGACTGCCGGAAAGAAGACACGTCGCATTCTCTTTATTGAAGACCGGATTCCGACGCGACGTCTCGGATCGGGTTTTGTCCGGTCGAATGACATTGTGCGCACGATGGCCGCGCTGGGCCACGAGGTCACAGTCGCTCCGATCTATTCTTCAACTGCCCCCCTTCCGGCGATCTATGCGGACTTCCCGCCCGAAGTCGAACTCCTTCATGACCGTAATTATGAAGTTGAACTCGACAGGCTTCTCCAGGAGCGAAGCGGAGCCTATGACTGTGTCTGGATTGGTCGCACTCACAATCTCGGTCGTCTGCTGCCGATCCTGATGGGACATGCCTCCTGCCTGCCGACCGGTGGCATCGTGCTCGATACTGAAGCTGTGACGGCCCCACGCACGGCTTTGCGGGCAGAACTCCTCCATCTTCCGCAAACCGGAACAGTGAGTGAGGCGCTTGAGGAAGAACTCTCCTGTGCCTGGCTTTGTGAAACCATCGTTGCCGTCAATGCCGTCGATGCCGCAGTGCTGCGTGACGCCGGCTATGACAACGTGGCGGAGCTTGGTCATCTGTGTCCGGTCAGACCAACGCCGGCTACCTGGTCTGATCGACGGGATCTGCTCTTTCTCGGGGCCATTCATGAACCTGACTCTCCCAACCATGACAGCCTGATCTGGTTTATCCGTGAGGTTCTGCCGCTGCTGAAAGACCGACTGCCGGACGATGTCCGCTTTACGGTTGCAGGTTTCCTTGGTCCGGCTGTCGATCTCAGTGCTCTGGGCCGTGACCCGCGCGTTGAACTTATCGGTCCTGTTGCCGATACATCCGAACTCTACAAAACGCATCGCGTCTTTGTTGCGCCCACGCGTTTTGCCGGAGGCATTCCGTTCAAGGTGCATGAAGCCGCGTCTTACGGTCTGCCTGTGGTGGCATCCGACCTGCTCTGCCGGCAACTCGGATGGCGGGATGGTCTGGAAATCGTTTCGGGCGGAACGAATGATCCGCAGCGTTTTGCCGCCCGTCTTGCCGACCTGTATTCCGATGAAGAACTCTGGACTGCGGTGCGGGCCGGATCTCTTCAGGTTCTTGCTGATGAGAACAGCGAGAAATCCTATATGGCGCGTCTCAGTCAGATTCTGCAGAATGTTTTTGCAAATTCTGATCGTTCGTCCCGGTAAAAGCGTTCTTCCGGACCATCCGGTTCCTGCTGCGCGCTGAAAATCCGTGTTTTGTAAAGGCACTCCTCTCGTTCAGTGCTGATGCCCCGACGGCATCTCTTCATCCATGCTACCATCAGAGGAACTGCCACCCATTCCACCGCCAATGCCGTCGTCACCGGCGCCGCCATTGCCTTTTCCGCCCCCGTCTTTTTCATTCCTGTCGCGGCTGCCTCCGCCGGAACTGGCCGGTCGTGCCGGACCTTGTCCGGGAAGCAGGAGATTAGACGGTACGGGATCAAGACTCAGCGCAGTTCGGACGAAATTCCGCAGTGCGACGACCAGTTCATTCGTATGAACCAGTTGTCCTCCAGCCAGTTCACCAGCCGCGCGCGCCGCAAGCCGGACATGTTCTTCGGTGCCGAGCAGAATGACATCCGATAACGCCGACTCCACCGCATCCCTGATACGTCGCGCGCGGTCAGACCCGCCTGTAAGATCCAGTGACACCCGCTCTCCGGCTTCGCTATTGCGCTGCTTAAGATCGCGCAAATGAGTGGGATCCACACTCAGATTACCGGTAAAAGATCCGCCCAGCGTCTTATAAGCTGCGATCAGCACCCGGAGCCGCTCATTGATCTGGCGGTTGAGCCGGTCCCGCCGTTGCTGAATTGTCAGCATCATCACCAGACGGACCCCGACGCCGATCAGCGTGAACAGCGCCAGCCCGATAACTGTTGCAAGTACGTTATGCCATGAACTGAAATCGATATTGTGCAATCTGGCCTCCCTGCGACACTGGCAGAACATCAGTAACGCAATATGGCAGAGAGGCTGACACACAGGAAGAAAAGCCCTGGTTCGGGCAGAGCCCGGGCTCTCTTCATCACGGCCAGTCTTTATGCAGGCGGGTATGAGTTAAACCGCTTTGACGTGGAAGAATAAAGCGGGATCTCTGCTCCGAACCACAGCAAAAGGATCTGAGACCCTCTTTCAGGTGCAGGCGTATGTGGACCCGGGAATATTTGCTTTAGATTAACTCGCCGTATCGACCAGCAATACCACCGTATTCTCTGTGGCCAGCACCGTGATGCTACTCTTTCCGGTCACGGCGACAGCATCTCCCGCCGCAAGCATGGCGTCTCCAACCGAGGCTCCCCCCGACACCACAGTCAGATATAATGCGCGTCCCGGGGTCGTGTCGTAGCGCGCACCTTCTCTGGCCAGGATATGCGCATCCAGAAGTCTTGACCGAGACCGGATCGTCACAGGAGATCCGTCCGTAATCTCTGCCAGTTCTTCCGGGTCATCCTCGGGAAATCCGGAAGCCAGAATCCGGAAACTACCTTTCTCGAGCGCAGGAAACTCCGAACGCACTTCCTGCGATGGTTCACCGCCGCCGTCATCAGGAAGAAGCCAGAACTGCAGAAAAAATGCCTCGCCTGTGCCGGCAACCCATTCGAGACGGGAGACGCCATCGCCCGTACTCACGGCATGCAGGCCACCTGCTGAAAGCGTATCACCCGGAAACCCCGCAACAGAGGTCGACAGAGATCCGTCCCGCAGCCAGGTGAGAATCTCCATGCCGGATTCAGGGCCGACAGCGTATGTCATGCCTGCGGTGAGTGTGCCCGTATTGAGAACGCGCAGGCGTCCGCAGCAGCCATGCATCGGATCGACATAAGACCGGAACGGAAAATGGCAGCGCAGCGTCACGCCCTGATCCTGGACTTCGCCAAGTGAACTTTGCCGACGCACGGCGATCATCGCACGAGCCTCGTAGTGTGAACGGACGCCACCGGATAGCTCGTCTCCCAGCCGCCGCCGAGCGCCCGATAGAGATGTGTCACCGACCGGGAGACCTGAGTTGTCGCATCCACGAGCGCGCTCTGTGAGGACAACAACGCATTTTGCAGGGTCAGCACGTTCAGGAAGTCCGATGAGCCCTGCACGTATTGCATCTGCGCCATATCAACGGCGACCTGATTTTCATGCACAGCCTCAGCCAGATGGTCGCGTTCTGTTTGTGATGCGGAAAAATCCGCCAGTGCGTCGTCGATTTCCTGCCAGGCTTTCAGGACCGTGCGTTGCAGCATCACCGCCGCTTCCCGCTGCTGGGCCTTTCGCAGATGCAACTGTCCGGTCAGACGTCCTCCTTCAAAAAGCGGCAGCGTCGCTGTTGGGCCGAATCCGTATTGCCGGGAAGCCCAGGACCCCAGTCCGCTGAACTGCAGGGCCTGAATATCAAGGCTGCCCGACAGGGTCACACGCGGAAAGAAGTCGGCAATCGCCACACCGATACTCGCCGTCGCCGCATGAAGCTGTTCTTCAGCCATGCGGATATCCGGCCTGCGATCAGCCAGTTCCGATGGCAGGCCGGCCGGCACCGCGGCGGGAACGGGCGGGATTGCTCCGGTATGGCCGAGTTGCGCGGTCAGTGCTCCAGGTTCACGGGCGACAAGAAAACTCAGTGCGTTGATCAGGTGAATTTCCTGACTCTTCAGCGGTGGCATCCTCGCCTCAAACGTATGAAGCTGGCCGGTTGATTCCGCAACATCCAGACGTGTCGCGGCACCTTGCTGAAAACGCAGCGTCGTCAGTTCCACACTATGCTGCGTGATCCCGATGTTATGCTGAAGAATGCCGATCTGCGCCTGCACGCCACGAAGATCAATGTAATCCTGTGCCGTTTCCGCCATCAGCGAGACCATGACATCGCGGCGCATTTCTTCCGTGCCGTGCATCGCCGCTGTTGCGGCCTCAACCTGACGTCGCACGTGACCCCAGAAATCCACCTCCCAGGAGGCGCTCATTCCGTATTGAGGCAGATTGAAAGACGGATTGCCGACACTTCCCGGAAGGGCGGTCGGGCCGAAGCCCTGTGCTCCGTTTGCGATCGTTCCGGCACCAGCCTGTTCCATCGTGCCCAGCAGCCCCAGAATACCGTTCGTGCTCGCACGCTCCCGCGCATAGGACGCAGCCGCCTCCGCGTGCGGAAACCGCGCCGCGCTGGCGATACGCCGCTCGGCCACGCTTTCGGCCAGACGGTAAGCCGCGGCCCTCAGATCAAGATTGTTCGCTGCGACCTGCTTCTCCAGCGCCGTCAGAACCGGATCATCAAACAGTCGCCACCAGTCAGGATCGATCTTCGCACCGACAGGATGACTTTCGGCCGGTGCCATGGTCTCGCGCCAGGCCGCCGGCGCGTGCAGATCGGGTTTATGATAATCCGGCCCGACGGTGCATCCGGCCAGCACCGCCATTGCCAGAGACGGCAGCATCGCCCGGCGCCTCCGACCTCCACATCCCGCGCTCATGTCGTTACCGCCAGACATAGCGCGCATCGTTCGCATGAGGTCCGCCAGGCTGCGAGGCCGTGTCGATGCTCACTTCCACTGACAGACCGACGCGCACTTTCGAGGCGAGGGCCTGTCCCGGATCAAAGGTCAGTTTTACCGGAACACGCTGAACCACTTTGGTGAAATTTCCCGTTGCATTGTCCGGCTGGATCGGTGCGAAGGCGACGCCTGTCGCGGGCGCCAGGGAATCCACGTGCGCTTTCAGCGTATGGTTCGGAAACGTATCCACCTGGATTGTCGCTGTCTGTCCGGTCTGAACATGTGTCAGTTGCGTTTCCTGAAAGTTGGCGAGTACGTAAGCTCCCTGGATCGGGACGACGGCGAGAATTCCCGTGCCGGGGTGTACGTAAGCACCGACCCGCACGCCACGTTCGCCGACGACGCCGTCCACAGGTGCCGGGATAGTGCAGTAAGACAGGTTCAGGGCAGCCTGCTTCTCATCACCCTGTGCCCGCAGCAGCACGCCCCGGGCTCGCTGCAACTGTGCTTTCAGCACTGCGATCTGACCGACCGACGCATCGACTGCGGCCTGATCGCGCGCCACTGTCGCACCGGCTTCTTTCTGCTGTGATTCAGAAGACTGTTTCTGCTCTGTCGTTCCTGCGCCCCCCGAGGAAAGATTACGATAACGCAGAGCATTTTCGCGTGCGAACATCAGGGCCGCCTGATCGGACAACACGGTGGCTTTCGCACCGGAAATCAGCGAATCCTGCCGCGCCAGCCCGGCCTCAAGATTTGCAACGTCTCCCTGCGCTGCAAGAACATTGCCTTTCGCCACATCAAGCGCCGCACGATAGTCATCATCCTCGATATGGGCGAGCTCCTCTCCGGCGCGGACCTGTTCGTTGTCCTGCGCAATGACCCGGTCGATCCGTCCGGACACTTTCGGAGCGACTATGGTGAAATCCGCTGTCACGTAAGCATCGTTCGTGTACTGATCGACACCGTTACCCAGAACCAGACGGCTGCCGCTCCAGGCGGCCAGTGTAAGAACAACCGCGGCACAGCCGGAATAAAGAAGAGGTTTTCTGTAGATCATTATTTTGTCTTTTTCAGAATATCAGCGGACGGGCATGGCTGGTGAAGGAGCGCGGGGTGGAAAAACCCTTTTGGGCAGAACAAGATTCAGAACAGCGTATCCGAGGCAGACCCATATCAGCACGTAGTAGATGTCGTTCAGAGCCAGAACGAGCGCCTGCTCATGAACGTAAGTATGGAAAACCTGGAGAGAGTTTCGTGCCACATGTGCCGGATCGGGTGAGATTCCGGAGAGTTGCCCGGAAATGGGATCTCCGAGCCCCTGCAATGCCAGACCGTGTGTGCCGTGGTGATCCAGAAGCATCGTGGAATGATACTGCTCGCGTCGCCGCGTCAGTGCGGAGAACAGAGCGAAGGCCACCGCATTCGCAAGCCCTTTGAGCATGTTCACCATGCCGGAAATGAACGGCCCGTCTGCCGGCCCCATCGCCAGAGTGGCGAGCATCAGGGTCGGGATCACAGTCATGGGCTGTCCGAAAACCTGCAGGATCTGCAACGGATAGAAATTATCCCTGACCCAGTCCGGCGTCAGCCAGGTGCCGAGCCAGGCAGCGGCGGCCAGGCACAGCATCCCACCTGCCAGCACATAGCGGCAATCCACTTTTCGGCTGTTACAGATTGCCGCGATCAGCGGCAGCATGATGAGTTGTGGCAACGCCACGACAAGAGATATCGGTGCTGCCTGTATCGGGCGATATCCCCGTACACCCTCCAGATAGGTCGCCGGAATATCGCCCATCAGCGCGCAGATCGCCAGAATCCCGACCAGCGACAACAGCGAAGCCTGGATGTTGCGACTCTTCCAGTACTGAATCCGGAAATATGGACTGGGATGAAAGGCCTCGTTAATGGCAAAAACAATGAAGGCTGCACCGCCCCAGAATGTCAGATGCGTGATCACCGGTGAGCGGAACCAGTCCAGCCGGTCTCCCTGATAGAGCACGATCACCAGAGAACAGATTGCCGGAAGCCCGACCAGAATTCCCAGCCAGTTAAATTTCTTAAACCGCTCAGGATGCATGGGATCACGCGGCAGTCCGTACGCCATCATTGCGATCGAGGCGACTGCCAGCGGAATGATTTCCCAGTACAGCCAGTGCCAGCCCACATGCTCGAACCAGAACGCTTCCAGCGGGAGTCCGAGATTTGGTCCGAATGTGGCGCTCATCGCGTATCCGCCAATGCCGAAAACACGAATTTCCGGCGGCAGATATTTGAGCATGACTGTCATCAGAACCGGCGGCAGGCAGCCTGCGGTCAGTCCCTGAAAGCCTCGCAGAATGCACAGGGCTGTGACGTCGGACATAAAGGGGGCCGGGATTGCCAGCAACGCCATGGCTGCTGTCATGAAAATCGAGAAGCGATAAATCGAAAACGTCATGTAAAACCAGGGCGTGAACGCCATGGCCGCAATGTTGAATGCCTCATAAATTGCAATCAACCATGTTCCTTCGTCGTGCCCGATATGCATCGCGCCACGAATGTCGGAGAGCCCGATTTCGGTCACATGCTCATTGAAGCCTGCGATATGCACGGCCAGCAGCATCCCGAGACACCCGATGACCGTGCGGAGGCCAAAGGGAGGGATATAGGATGGCATGGGCGGAGACGCATGGATCACCGGCGCAGCCGGGGTCTGTGCGACTTCTGCCAGACCTGCGGCACCGGGTGCCACTACGGTCGAAGAAGGGAGGGCAGTCTGCATATCTCGTATGAGCATCGGAAACAGGAGCAGGAATACCCCCGTTTCCGGCAATCATCGATTCCACTTTTCGGATTGAAAAATCGTGGCACCTTCGTTCAGCGAAGTCTAAAAGTGGAATGATGCGTGGATATGATCTCGATCTGCTTCGTTATCTCCAGGTTCTGATTGAGGAGGAAAGCGTCTCAGCGTCCGCCCGACGCCTGAAGGTGAGCGAGCCCGCCATGAGCCGTCACCTTGCCAAGCTGCGGGCTGTCTTCAGAGATCCGATCCTCGTGCAGTCAGGTCGCAGGATGATGGCCTCTTCCTTTGCCCTCGGTATTATGGATCGGGTGCAGGAGGTCGTCCGCGCGGCTGACAGTCTCATCGAAACCCGGGCTCTCGCCAATCTGCGTAATCTGACGCCGACGTTCACCATCCGCGCCAATGATCTCATCGTTGCCGCCCTCGGCCTGCCGCTGCTTCGCGCGCTGAGGCAGGACTGTCCGCATTGCGAACTCGTGTTCGCCCCGGAAGTCGATGATCCTGCCAGCGATCCTCTGCGCCATGGCAGTATTGATCTCTATATTGGCGCCACGGATGCCATGAAGTCCGAGATCCGTCGCCAGACGATCTTCCGTGACACCATGTGTGCTCTGGTGAGAAAGGATCATCCGATCTTTTCTGCGGGCATCACGCCGGAAACCATGACCCGCTATGAGTATATCAGCGTATCGCGCCGGGGTCGGGCACAGGGCCCGATTGATGCTGCCCTGCGCGATCATCATGGTCTCACACGCCGCATCGCCATGGTCGTGCCGAATTACCACGCCATGATTGAAAGCATGAAGGACACGGACCTCATCCTGCCACTCCCTGGAATCGTGCTGGACCATATCTCCGTCAAAGCACTCGGCCTGGCGACTTTTGAATTCCCGCTTTCCCTGCCCTGCATTGAAGCCTTCCAGGCCTGGCATCCGAGACGCGACACCGACCCGGTCCACCGCTGGCTTCGCGAAACCCTGTTTCGGGTTTCACACACTGTATTTCGTAACTGCGGCGTGCCGTCATCCGGACTGTAAGAGCCTGAATCAGAAAGCGGTTTGATTGATTTTTCGCAGAACTCTGCGGATATGGGCAATCATCAACCATGCGCAGGATGACGAGATTGTTGTCTCGACATCCTTCGT
>NZ_WOSX01000023.1 GCF_011516735.1 Acetobacter fallax
CGAAGGATGTCGAGACAACAATCTCGTCATCCTGCGCATGGTTGATGATTGCCCATATCCGCAGAGTTCTGCGAAAAATCAATCAAACCGCTTTCTGATTCAGGCTCTCAGGCAGCTCAACCGCAATATCGCGCTGTGTCGGCGGATCGAAAATATGCCGCGGCGGCGCCTGATGCTTCCATGACGCATGCGGCAGCAGATGAACCTGGCCAACATCGAACTGAACGTTGCTGCTGCCCATCGTCCGGCGCGGCGCGGCTTTTCTGTAAACATCGAGAAGAGCAACGCCATAGTCACGCGCATTGGTCCACAGCGCCGGCGAGATATTCGACATCAGCCGCTCGCGCGTGCCCTCGCTGCACCGGATCAGCTCCAGCCGCTGCAGAACATCAGCCGGGCTGCCGATCGGCACTTTGTAGCCATTCACGTCATTAACGACACGATCACCCAGCGCCCCGACATCGGTCACAATCGGAATAAGTCCGTTCGCCCAGGCCTCAGACAGCGAAATACAATACGTCTCAGGCCAGATCGACAGATTGAGCGCAACATCCGCAATCTTCAGCGCATCAATATCACCAGCCGAATAACGGCCATAAGTAATAACGTTCTTCCGACCCATATTGTTCAGCACACCCTCATATTCAGGATGCACATAACCAAAAATATGGAACTCAAAGAGATCCGGATGCGCCATCTCAATCACGCTCAGAACCGCATCCGCGCCCTTTGTGCGCAGAAAGTTCCCGATGATCGCAATCGACAGACGACGCCCGTTCAGAGGCGCGTAAGGCTTTTTCTCAACCGGCGCCGGCGTTTCAGGAGAAGGAATCCCGAGGATCAGACTCTCCTTCTGATCCAGATGTGGATAGACCGTATGCGTCAGATTCCGTGAATGCTCGGTTCCGAACAGGATCGCATCCACAGAATCCAGCATCTTCGCAACAAAAGCCCGACGCGTCTGTTCACCGCCAAACTCAACATTGTCCGACCGCCTGAGCGAAATATCCGCCGCAAGCACCCATTTCACATCTTCCTCGCAATAGCGAAGCTCATGGTTCAGCAGATTATAGCGCGATGACACCAAAAAGAAGTCATGTGCCGAAAAGACAACGCCAGCACCATTGGCTTTCGCAATAATCGGAAGCGAAAGACAGTGATGTCCAAGATGCTGAAAATGAACGATGTCGAAATTATACTGACTCAGCGCGCTGGAGAATGCCATCTCCTCCACGCCATCACACATCGTGTCCAGCCAGCCGGTATCGGGAACGTCGAAACTCTCAATCTCCCGCCCGCTCGCATCCGTCAGACGGCACATGCCGTCGCGATGCAGCCAGTAGAAGAACTCCACATCCCGCAGCAGTATCGATGAAATCGTCTGCTGATAAACCTCAACACCACCCCACGCCTGCTCATGAATGGTGGAGTGCGTGCACATCAGCACCCGAAGCCGCCCGCGCCGCGCCGGCACGGCGACCGGAACATTCCGGTGCCGGCTGAAATCCGCGCCCGTCACATCCATCATCCGCCGCAGGCGATGCTCGTAAAGATGCGATTCAAGCACGGCTTTCTGAGCCGCGGTCGCGGATTTACGGCGCATCGTCCTGTTGGACAGAAGCGCATCAATGTGTTCGACAACCCCCTCAACAGTCCGCGCCAGACCCACACCAGCCACTTCCCTGATGTAGTCCTCGTTGAGTTGCTCACCCGCCTCGACAACCTGCGCCGTACCCGCAAGCGCAAGCTCATAAAAACGCGGACCGGGAGCGGTCGCCTGCCCAACATCACCATGACTGGCATAGTCACGGAACATGGTCAGCGTGACGGCACTGGCATTCGCAAAATCAATGAATGCTTCATGGCTGATCGGACGCTGGATCGCCAGATCGGCAATATCCGCCGGAAGCGGCGGCAGATATTCGTTCCCTGGGCAGATCAGCTTGACCCGCGCATCAGGGAAAGCCGTGATCACACGACGAAGCGTATGAACCCGGTTCGGCCACATCGTTCCGGCAAAGAAAATGTCATAATCCAGATCGGCGGCAGACTTCACCTTCCGTTCGTGGAAAGACAAACTCGCGGCCAGCGGCAGATAATGCCCCTTGCCCAGATAGAAATCGACGCAGGACGGATCGTTCGTAAAGACGTAATCAAAAAGCCCGATATTATCGACATTGAAAGTCACCATAAAGGGATCTTCAAATGCCCAGAAAATCATCGTTTTGAAAGCCGGACGGACACGGCGCATAAGCTCCATATTGATCTGCTGGCCATCAATACAGATCAGAACATCATGCTCGCCGGACGCCGCCAGACCGGCAAGCGTCATGTTATCGGCAACAACAACATTATCGTCACCCAGAACTGTTTTTGCCGAACGCTCAAAAGCCAGCGTCAGGTAATAGTTCGGATTATGCGTGTAGTTCGTGTTGTATATGATCGCCATGAATTACGCAGACGTCGCCGTCCTCGCCTTCCTTACTGAATTACACCGACCCGATTTCGTCTCTGTTAACGGACACTACCGCAAACGTGACAGGGAAAAAAGGCCCCACTCCGGAACGTTCTCATGACACTCAAAAAAAATGGCATCTCATGAAGAGATGCCATTTTCTCAGTTCTGAACTGCCAGAAATTTAATCAGGCGTCAGAGTTGCGGCGCCGGATGGCAGCCCCGAGAATATCACCCAGGGACGCACCGCTGTCAGACGATCCATACTCATTGATCGCCTGCTTGTCCTCATCAGCCTCACGACCGCGAACGGTCAGCGCAAGCTTACGGGCCGCACGGTCAACCGACACGATCTTCGCGTCAATCTTTTCACCGATGGCGAAACGCTCAGGACGCTGCTCAGCCTTGTCACGAGCCAGCTCAGCACGACGGATGAAGCCGGTCAGAACATCGTCAACCTTCACTTCAACGCCGTTCGTCTGAACGCCGGTCACCACGCAGGTAACAATCGCGCCCTTCTGAACATGCGACAGAACGTCAGCCGCCGGATCTTCCTGAAGCTGCTTGATACCGAGAGAGATACGCTCTTTCTCAACATCAACGTCCAGAACCTTGGCCTTAACGACCTGGCCCTTTTCGTAGCTCTTCATGGCTTCTTCGCCGGCCTCATCCCAGGACAGGTCGGACATGTGAACCATGCCATCGATATCCGCGGACAGACCAACAAACAGACCGAACTCGGTGATGTTGCGGATCTCGCCTTCGACGATCGAGCCAACCTTATGCTCTTCGGCGAACTGCTCCCACGGATTGCGCTGAACCTGCTTCAGACCAAGCGAGATACGACGCTTGCCGCTGTCCACATCCAGAACCATGACGTCGACTTCCTGCGAAGTGGCGACGATCTTGCCCGGATGGACGTTCTTTTTCGTCCAGGACATCTCGGAAACATGCACCAGACCTTCAACACCCGGCTCAAGCTCAACGAACGCACCGTAATCGGTGATGTTCGTGACACGACCCGTGAAGCGTGCGCCCGGCGGATACTTAAGCGCCACGTTCTCCCACGGATCAGCCTCAAGCTGCTTCATGCCGAGAGAAATGCGCTGCGTCTCCGGGTTGAAGCGGATGACCTGCACGCGAACCGGCTGGCCGATCTGCAGAGCCTCGGAAGGATGGTTGATGCGCTTCCACGCAATATCCGTCACATGCAGCAGGCCATCGACGCCGCCGAGATCCACGAACGCGCCGTAATCGGTGATGTTCTTGACCACGCCGTCGAGGATCATGCCCTCTTTCAGACCCTGAATCAGCTCGCTGCGCTGCTCGGCGCGCGTCTCTTCAAGAACCGCACGACGCGATACAACGATGTTGCCGCGTGCGCGATCCATCTTCAGGATCTGGAAAGGCTGCGGAATGCCCATCAGAGGCGTCACATCGCGAACCGGCCGAATATCGACCTGGCTGCCCGGAAGGAACGCCATGGCGCCGCCGAGATCAACGGTGAAGCCACCCTTCACACGACCATAGATCGTGCCGTTGACGCGCTGGTTTGCCTCGAAGGCCTTCTCCAGGTTCGTCCAGGCCTCTTCACGACGCGCCTTCTCACGCGACAGAACGATCGAACCGTCACGATCCTCGTAGCGCTCGATGTAAAGCTCAACGGTATCACCCGGCTTGACCTCAGGCGTCACGCCCGGCGGACCAAACTCACGAAGTGAAACGCGCCCTTCGCTCTTCAAACCAACATCAACGATTGCATAATCATCGGTGAGGCGAACGACACGTCCCTTAACGACCGACCCTTCAAAGCCACTGTCCTTCCCGAGTGTTTCATCGAGAAGCGCCGCGAAATCTTCGCCGGCGAAGTGGTCAGTTGCTGTCTGTGTGGCTGAAGCCATTTAAAAAACTATTCCCTGCCAGAGAAAAACCCTGGCAATTCCTGCGCCCCGCACCCTGGCGAAACGACCTGCCCGAACTCTCCGCGACATCAGCCACGAAGACAGACCTCAATTAAAAAACCATGCCCCGAACTCTTCGCGCGGGCCATGAGGCGGGATGAAAGACATGCGTACAACAGCTTTGTCAATAGAAAGCACCGCATGGCGGCCCCATACCGGAAACTCGCGGAAAACCGGAGCACAACACCACGCCGGTAACGCCTCTGCTTCCCCACGGTTCACCGCTCCGGCGCCTTATCACGATCCGGTGATGAGAATCAGAAAAACCCCTGTTCTTGACAAGGATCAATGGAACGCACCGCCAACGAGACATAGTTTGACACAGTTCCAGTCACATCAAAGGCCCGCCCCATGACCGATCTCCCCTGGCTTGCGTCAAAGCCCGAAGCCCCCGAACCCATCCGCGGCGATCGCGGCGCCCCGATCCTCGGCCCCCGCAACCTGGCCCGGGAACGCGAAGTCCCCGACCTCCTCGCTTCCCCGGATACCGACGCCGGAACCATTCCCAACCTGAAATTCTCCTACGCCGATGCCCGTAACCGCCTCGGCACCGGCGGCTGGGCGCGCGAAATCACCATCCGCGAACTCCCCGCCGCAACAACCCTGGCCGGCGTCAATATGCGCCTGAAAGCCGGGGGATACCGCGAACTGCACTACCACAAAGAAGCCGAATGGGGCTTCATGATCGCAGGCAAAGCCCGCGTGACTGCCCTCGACACCGAAGGACGCCCCTTCGTGGACGACGTCGAAGCCGGCGACATCTGGAACTTTCCCGCCGGAATCCCTCATTCCATCCAGGGCCTCGGCACCGAAGGCTGCGAATTCCTCCTCGTCTTCGATGACGCGAACTTCTCCGAAAACGAGACCTTCCTCATCAGCGACTGGTTCGCTCACACCCCGCGCCACATCCTCGCGAAGAATTTCGGCGTCCCGGAATCCGCCTTCGCCAACCTTCCCACCGAAGTCGAAAAAACCCGCTGGATCTTCAGCGGCACCGAACCCACCATCTGTAAGGAAGACGCAATAAAGTGCCCGCAGGGCCCGTCCCCGATCCGCTACACCCACCGCTTCCTGCAACAGGAACCCGCCAAAGCCGCCGGGGGCACCGTTCGCGTCGTCGACTCCCGCAACTTTCCCGCGGCCTCCACCATCGCCGCCGCCATCAACGTCGTCGAACCCGGCCGGATGCGCGAACTCCACTGGCACCCCAACAATGACGAATGGCAGTATTTCGTCCGTGGCCGCGCCCGCATGACCGTCTTCGCCTCAGGCGGCAAAGCCCGCACCTTCGATTACTGCGCCGGTGACGTCGGATACGTCCCGCTCGGCATGGGTCACTACCTGGAAAATATCGGCGACGAACCCATGGTCTTCCTGGAAGCCTTCAAAAGCGACAAATTCGCGGACTTCTCAGCCAACCAGTGGCTCGGCCTCTCCCCCCGCCAGATGGTCAGAGAACACCTCAACCTGGATGACGAAACCCTGTCGAAACTCCGTCAGGACAAGCCCCTCATCGTCTGATGAGCCCCATATCGCACTCGGCCCTGCGCGTCATCGCGCTGGGCCTTATCGCCGGTTATGTCGATGCAGTGGGTTACGTCGAACTCCACGGCATCTTCTCCGCCGCCATGACCGGAAACTCCACGAGTTTCGGCGTTTCCCTCGCCGAAGGAGAATGGCCCAGGATCGCAACAATCGGCACAGTCCTCGGCCTCTTCTTCCTCGGCGCCCTCGCCGCCAGCATCCTTCGCCGGTCCCTGCGCGCCTATCGTCACGAATGGCTCTGGATCGCCGCCCTTCTCGTGCTCGCCCAGATCCTGCACTGGTTGCATCCCGCAAATTCCGGCTCGAAAACCGAAATCCTGCTTCTCACCGTCGCCATGGCCATGCAGGGAGAAGTCCTCTCCCGCTTCTCCGGCATCTCCGTTCAGACGATCGTGGTCACCAATAACATCATAAAATTTGCCGATAATATCGCCGCGTTTCTCTGGAAACTAAAAGCCGGAAAACCCGCCTTCTCCCTCGCAGCCGCCCTCCCCGGCCTCGGCTGGACAAGCTGCATCGCAGGCGCGTTCCTCTCCGTTCCCATGCGGCACGCCACCTCGGGGTTTTTCCTGCTCCCGGTCCCGCTGCTGATCGCCCTCTGCTTCCTCAGCCCTGATGAACCGGAAAACAGCTGAGCAAAACGGCACTCCTCACCCTCAGACCGACATGACAGTTCCGTGTCTTTCCGGATCACCGGCCAGTATGCCGGAAACGACCGCAAATCTGCCTTCAGCGAGCGTCACAAGCCCCTTCCCAGGCAAAAGCCCCGCCTGGCCCGGTAACGTCAAACCCGGATACTGAGTCGCCACGAACGCGATCCTCAGCCATAAACACTACTGGCCAGCGACAGGAGTGCTGCGCGAAACACCATCGGATCAGTTACCGTCTGCGATGAAAACAACCCTCCGGAAAACTCCTGATGACGCCACAGAACCCCATCAGAAACCCGCTCCGTTGCCCACATGCACACGCAGATCAAGCCAGATCCTCCGCACCATCATCACGACCGCCATCCTCCACACCACCTCCGTCCAGGCGGGCACTATCCCCAGCTTCACGTTCGGCGGGATCACCATAAAACCCTACGCCACCGACCAGCTCGATATCGGCGGTTATCCCTCAGCCAGCCCCACCCGTCCCGGCACAGACGCCAGCGGCGCCCGCATCAGAAACGGTGCCCGCGTCACCATCCGTGATCAGATCGAAATCGGCGGCATCTGGGATTTCGGTCCGGCCCCCGGCGGACCCATGCGACTGTTTGAAGGCGCCATCGCCTATACAGGTCTGAAACATTTCCTGTTCCGCGTCGGTGTTTTCAAACCCAGCTTCGGCCTGGAATCAGACGAGGCCCAGGGCGATACCGTTTTCATCGAACGGTCCGCCATCTCAACCGTCACACGAAACCTCGCCGCCGGCATCGAGCGCGAAGCCGTGGAAGCTGAAACCTTTGGTGATCGCTACCATATCGCCGTTTCGGCCACCGCCGGCACCTCCGGGCCTGAACATGACGGCAACCAGAGAGGCATCGCCTTCCGCTTCGCCGGTCTTCCGCTCAAAACAGGCAACGCCCTTCTCCATCTGGGCTTCTCCGGCGAATGGGTCTTCCGTCCCGCCTATGATGGCCCCAACGGCCGCAGCGTCTCTTTTTCAGACACACCGGAAGGCAATAACGGCGAAACCAGCCACTTCCTCAACACCAGCGCCATCCCGGCACGAAGCGCCGGTGCCTTCGGGCTTGAAGCCGCCGGTCAGTGGCGCCGCCTCCTCGTTCAGGGGGAAGCCTACACCATCACAGTCAACACACGCCCACCCGCAACAACGAACACGCTCCATTATTACGGCTGGTACGGCATGGCCGCATACACAATCGCAGGTCGTCCCCGAAAATGGAAAGCCCGTGCCGGCGCCTTCTCAGATCCCACCTGCGCTGCAAACCAGACCGTCATGTGCAACGGCACAGGCGTCATCGAAGCCGCCGCCCGCTACTCTCAGACCGATCTGCGTGCCCCCGTCTATTCAGGCGGCAACCAGAAAATCTGGACCGCCGGTCTCAACTGGTACCCTTTCGACATCATCCGCCTCACCCTCCAGTACCAGCACGGTCACATCACCGGTGGTAAATCCCCGGAGCGGTTTCACGCCATCATGTCGATGTTCCAGATTAAATTCTGACCCCGGCACTCACGAAAAAACACCCGCAAAAAAGCCCCGCGCCACGCACGCCGCCGCATCCGCCGTCTCCGCACAGAAAACACCACCGGCCCCCGGAACGTCCCCGTCAGAAACAGGCCGCAACAGCCCCGGCACAGCACGCTACCCCGCAGGACGATGGTCAGTGCAGATTTATGTTGCGCCGACCATGAAGACTCCTTTCCAATTCCGAACCACAACTCCACACGGGAGCACGACACGTCCCGGAGTCTGCCTCATAAGCCTCCCGACCATCCATCACGCGGATTTCCCGGATTCCGGGACGCGCAACCAGCATCACCTCTCCGCTGTCACGACCGGAAACACACCCAGGCAGCACATCTCCCGCTCAGCAGAGAAATTTCTGAAACAGACTCCGACAGATGACAGTCATTGCAGTTCTCCCCGGACATCGTGCACACAACAGGGATGAATAAGAACACAGGCGCGGAAAGACACAGTCTTCAGAAAAAAGTTGTCCGCGTAAACCGTCACGGGAGCAAACATCCAATGAAGTACACAGTCTGTCTTTCCATTCTGGCCCTCACCGCGGCCGCAACCGCTGCGAAAGCCGATGACAGCGCCTCCGTGCAGGCCATGCTCGACGCCTGCTATGCTGGCAAGCGCAGTTGCGTCATAGACCTCCAGGGCGCCACGAAAACTCTTAACAAAACATTGAAAATCAACCCGGAACTGGCCACGATCCGCAACGCCATATTTGAATGCCGCATGACATCCGGAACCTGCCTTTATGTTTCGCAGGACGGATTCCCCCATCTCGACAACGCCGCCATACACCGCCTCGAAAGCATTACCCTGAAGGGTAATAAATCCATCGACGGCATCACGATGAATTACAACGACAATAATACATTCGTCATCAACGCGACCATAACCCTCATGAGCGTGTCCATCCAGGGCTTCAACCACGGCATCACGCTTGGCAACAATGTCTGGGGTGTGGATATGTTCAACGTGCTGATCGGCAACGGAAACACCGGCATCTACACCTTGCCGAACCCACACAACTCAGGTGAGCGCTCCACCTTTGCCGGCGGCACGATCTACAACAATGTCGTCGCCGGGATCGACGAAGAATCATGCTGGGAATTTGATTTCCAGGGCACCAGCTTCGATTTCAACGCACGACAGATGATCCTGCGCGGTCCAACCTCATTCACCGGACACATCGAAAATCGCGATACAGGAAAAGCAGAAATCGTACTCGGCGCACTCGTCGGCGTTCCCGCCGGATCGATCTACATGAGCTCCGGATCAACCATCACAGTCGACGGATGGGACCCGAAAAAACCGCAGCAACCCTGCTACGTGGAAACAAGCCTGCCTTATAATAATATCAAAACTCCGGCGACACTTTACGGTTTCGGTGGAACAAAGGGCGCAGTCTGCGGTCCGGGCAAAGTTGTGACCTGGGACGGCCAGCCACTCCAGCCAAAATAAGAGTCTGCATCAGAAGTCTCTGACATAAAAACTCAAAGTCAGAGACCCCGTCAAAATATTTCCATGACCCGTGCCCGTTATCCCGCACATACAGGAAACAGACATACTCCTGCTTTGTCAGCCTGTTTGCGAAAACGAACCCGCTGTAACGCCGATCAGCTCCCTGCTCCCGGACACGCACGTGATGCACAGAACGGTCATGGCCATTGTCCTGTGTAAGACTGGCCGGTGCGGGAGTGGGACTGGCAGGTGCAGGACTGGCAGGGCTCTGCCCTGGAACCCGGCAAAGGCTCGCCTTTGCAAACCGTTTTATGATCAGCAAACCG
This sequence comes from Acetobacter fallax, assembly GCF_011516735.1. Taxonomy (GTDB): domain Bacteria; phylum Pseudomonadota; class Alphaproteobacteria; order Acetobacterales; family Acetobacteraceae; genus Acetobacter; species Acetobacter fallax. The sequence goes on from NZ_WOSX01000023.1 coordinate 9,939, forward strand.
GGGTACAGGGGCCTGCGGTCCCTGCCGGGCCCGGACAGAGCCCGGATACTCTCATCGACAGGTCAGTCTTCACAACCTCTGGAGAAAGCCCGCCCCGGGGCTTGTCCCTGAGACCCACAAAGGGGCACGGCCCCTTTGATCCTGATCCCTTTTAAGTCAATGACGGGGAGAGGCTGCACCTGTCGCCGGGAATGATGCAAACCCTCGTGAAATATGCGCATCCAGTAAATTATTCAGTTTTTGAAGGCGCTTTTAATTATTCAGTAATCCACGCCGACGATCATGCCCCTCAGAAAGACGCCGATCCACCTGGCGCCGAAACAGAGACGCAAGAGGGAAACAGACCATGCGGGTTACAGAAGCGGCACGCCTGATTGTCACGGGAAATCTGAGCCCGAATGTTCTGTGGCAAATGACCACGCTGACCGAACGTGTCGCCATTTCACTCCTCGTCGGCCGGCCGGACTACCTGCCGGTCAGTGCCAGCACGCCCAACGCCGCATGGGATACCCTCGACGCCCGTTATCGCGCTCTGGTCATGCGCCGCGCACCGATCAGAATCCGTCGGCGACTGCCCGGCTATACAAACATGCCCCGGCCATTTTCAATGATGTCAGCAGATGGACAGATCGCCCGGCGCGCCATCAGGGTGAAGGCGCACCATAAAGGCCAAGATCCAGCCATTTCCCCGTTGAATAGTTAAAGCCGGAGACCCGGCCATATTCCAGCGAGCGGATGTCTCTGCGGGCCAGTTCATCCTGGAATGCGCCAAGGTCGCGGCGGTCAACGACAACAAGACCACAGGAGGGATTACGACGCAGCATCGCAGCTCCCTCCCGCACATTACGAAGCTCAACCTGGCCATGCATCAGAAACACAAGGCTCGGCTCGGAAAAAGAACTCGAAACAACTTCCGTATCGGGACAGGGACGATACTGGTCCACAAGCTCCACCACGCGCGGTGCCAGCCAGATTGACTGAAGATGCGGAATAACCCCGAGAAACAGTCCCATATAGATGACAACCGCCGCGCCAGCCGAACACATCGCCGCCCGCCAGAGACGCGACCGGAATGTCTCTCTCAACGTCAGAGCAAGCAGCGGCAGACTACCACCAGCCGCAAGCCATGCCGAAACCGGAATCCGCCCTTCGAGCGCCTCACTCAGGCCAATGCCCGCCACCGACAGGGCAATACCCGCGGCAGCCCAGACAAACCCGTAAAACCCGAGAAAAAAACGCCCCCACAATGAACGCGGCCAGGCCTTCCATACATCCCCGGACGCCTGCAAAGCCGCACCCGTCAGAATGGCAATCGCCGGATAGGCAGGCAGCACGTAATGCGGGAGCTTCGTCGCAATCAGTTCAAACACCACCCAGAGCGGGATGATCCAGCAAAGCAGAAACCGCACCTTCCACGAGGCCCGCCACGACCAGATCACAGGCAGCGCCGCCGCCGCAAAGAACGAACCCGGCCAGAACGCAATCGCAAAGACCGCAAGATGATAGCCGGGAAACGCACCATGCGCCTCCTGACCATGTCCGATCTTGCCAAGAAAATTCCGCCCGACAGCCCGCTGGAAGAACTCGCCGTGACTCACGATCCCGATAGCAACGCACCAGGGCAGAACAACCGCCAGCATTACCAGCCATCCCCAGGCTGGACGCAGCCGCTTCAGCCATGAACGATCCCGCTCGGCAAACGCAAAAGCCAGCGGTGTCCCAAGTCCGGGAATAAGAATGACCGGCCCTTTGAGCATAAGGCCACAGCCAAGTGCACCCCAGAACAAAACCGCCGTCCACACCGGCGTGGACCGCCCGGCGGCCCGATCCCGTAATACCCGCAGAAGAACAGTCTGGACCAGAACGACGATGAGCAGCAGCATGCTGTCGATCGTCGCCATTCTCCCTTCGGCGGTCACAAGCACCGACGTCCCGAGAAGCGTCGCCGCCATCAGTCCCGCCGCCGGATTGAACAGCAGAGCCCCCATGCGAGCCGTCAGCACAACAGATGCCGTCATCGCAAGCAGAGACGGAACACGGTAAGCCCAGACTTCCCGCTCTTTCAGTGTTCCGGAAAGAGACACCGCCGCAGCCTCAAGCCAGTAAATCCCGGCAGGCTGGAGGTAGCGCGGCTTGTCCTGAAAGCGGACATCAATGAAATTGCCGCTGTCCAGCATCTGAGCCGTCGCCTGCATGTAGCGCGGCTCGTCACGATCGAACGGCGGAATACTGGCGCGACCGGGCAGCAGAAGAAAGAAAATACAGAACGCCAGCAGACCAGTTCGCGTGGCCAGAGATCGTCCCATAAGAAGTTTCGTGCCTTTCCGCCTCAGCATTCTCTGACTGACGACGGCAGTCTCGTCCGGTTTCGCAACCACATCACGCCAGGCAGATCGCGTACACCAACAACCGCACGCCCAAAATTCGTATATTTCGACTGCCCGTGCAGCCGTGAGCGATGGTGAACCGGCTTACAGAGAAGCGGTATTCCATAAGACTGCATCATGGCCGGCAAGAACCGGTGAAGCCCCTCAAAATAAGGCAGATCGAGGAAATCACTCCTGCGAAACACCTTCATCGGCGCGCCGGTATCAGGACAGCCATCATTCAGCAGCCTCTGACGCAGACCGTTCGCAAAACGGGTCGCCAGCTTCCGCCATACCGTGTCGCTGCGCTTCGGTCGCGTCCCGACAACAAGCGGTGCTCTGCCCTTTTCGGCAGCCGCCATCGCCATCGCCAGAAGAGCCGCTATTTCCGCCGGATCGTCCTGACCATCACCATCAATGGTCGCAATCCACGTCCCCCGTGCATGACGAACGCCAGTGCGCATCGCACCGGATTTTCCACAACAATGATCATGAGAAAGAATACGCAGAGTCTCAAGGCCCGGAATCCGGCGCGCTTCAATCAGCGCTGCCACCGTCCCATCACTGCTCCCATCATCCACAAACACGACCTCGACAGCCGGTAAAGTGGAGAGAACACCCGCAATTTCGCTGCAAACGGAGGAAATATTCTCCTGCTCGTTAAGCACAGCGACAACAATACTCAAAACCGGCGCGCCCTTATCCAGGATCGCACCGGTCGTTTTACTCTGCTCCGTCAACGCGGCCCCGGCGCTCAGGCAGCGCGCGAGGAAAGAGCCGCCGGCAGCCCGGCAATCGCGCTGTCCACCAGATCCGTCGATGACTGAGCCGGAAGAGACTGCTGTATCACAAGCCGGGCCCCCTCGAACGCGGCATCAACAGCCGCAGCCCGAACCTCTTCAATAGCCGCACGCTCAGCTGCAGCAATCCGGTCCCGTGCCATTTGCTCCCGACGGCGAAGCATGTCTTCCGCATCAAGACGCGCTTTGTTGGCAAGCTCTTCCGCCTGTTTCCGCGTCTGCTCGATCAGAGCATTCGCCTCAGCATAAGCCTGCTCACGCTCACGCGTGGCATCCTCGAGCATCTGCTCAGCCTCACGCCGAAGACGTGCGGATTCATCCAGCTCAAGCCGGATCTGATCAGCCCGCGCATCCAGAAGCCCTGAAAGAGGCTTCCAGATTTTAGGTCCGAAGATGACAAAAAACAGAACGAATGAGACGGCGAACCAGAAAACCGGTTCAAGAAAAAGATTAGACACCGACGTTATCCCCTCGTCACGGCTATGCTCGTCGAGTCAGATTACTAAGCAGGCTGAACAGCAACTCTCGCCACCGCCGCCTCGACAGACGCACGATCCGGCGCTTTGCCCGTCAGCCGCTGAACCAGCGTTTCTGCCACATCGCTTGCAATCGGACGAAGCGACTCCATGGCACGCTTACGCTCCGCAGCAACACCGGCTTCCGCCGAGGCAATCTCAGCTTCAAGCTTCGCGTTGATCTCAGCCAGACGCTGCGCGGCGGAAACTTTCTCCTGCTCAAGGACGGCGTCCAGATGAGCCTGAGATTCGGCAGCAGCTGTTTTTCTCGTCTCTTTCAGTTCCCGAACAGCTTTATCGGCTTCGACTTTCGCTGAATGGGCCTGATCAAGATCTCCGGTGATTCGCTCGTTACGGTTCTTCAGAACCGTCTCGACCCTGGGCAATGCCCAGTTACGAAGCGCCAGATAGAAAAACAGGAAGATAATGCCGCCCCAGATGACCTGACCAGTCACAAGAGGATTTTTGAAATCCAGCTGGGGCATGCCCGCCGCGCGCGCGCCAGGCGCCGCCGCCACGAGGAGCGGCAGGCCCGAAATCCCTGCCAGCAGGGAATGACGATTCAAAGAAACCGATAAGCGCACGAGACGTCCTCCATCCTCAGACGAACAGGATAAGGAAGGCGATCAGCAGAGCAAAAAGAGCAACAGCTTCTGTCAGCGCGAAGCCAAGCATGCCAAGGCCGAACACATGCGGGCGAGCCGCAGGGTTGCGAGCAATGCTGCTGACAAGCGTTGAGAAGATGTTGCCAAGCCCGATGCCGACACCGGCAAGAGCAATCACGGCGATACCGGCACCGATTTCACGGGCTGCAGCGATGTCCATTGTTGTTTACTTCCCTGGTTGACAAAACAGATTGACCGACAGGAGGGCCGCCTCAGTGAGCGACGGCCTCTCGCAGATAGATGCAGGTGAGAATTGCAAACACATAGGCCTGCAAAACACCAACCAGCAATTCAAGCCCGATCAGCGCAATGTTGATCGCAATCGGACCCACCGCCAGCACATCACCCACAAAGCCAAGGCCGGCCAGCATGATGACGAAGCTCGCGAAGATATCGAACATCACATGCCCGGCCACCATGTTGGCGAACAGTCGGATCGACAGACTGACAGGACGTGACAGAAACGAAAGAATTTCAATCGGCACCAGCAACGGCGCAAGCGCGAGGGGTGCGCCGGCAGGCATGAAATGCGCGAAGAATTTGAAACCCTGCACCTTCAGCGACACAACTATGGAAATCACGAAAACCATGATCGCCAGAGCGAATGTCACCGCAATATGACTTGTGAAGGTGAAGGAATGCGGGATCAGACCCAGATAATTACCGGCCAGAATAAAGAAGAACAGCGCGAAAATGAACGGAAAGAACGATGTTCCTTCCGGACCGATCGTGTCGACAGCCAGATTTCGCACGAATTCGTAACAGATCTCGGCCGCAGCCTGCAGCCGCCCCGGAACAACCGAAGCCGGCTTCATCCCGTAGAACAGAAACGCAAGCACCAGAGCGCAGGCGATAACCATATAGACAGGAGACTGACTGAGACGCAGCGCCTCTCCCAGACCACCGAGCACCGGATGCAGCTCGAACTGCCCGAGCACGTCGATACTTGAACCGCTCGCCAACGCCTTACTCTCCCCGGCCTGAGATAATCTCTCAGGATTTTTTATCACCCATGTCCGGTGGCTTTACCAGCCGCCAGACATTCAGGATACCCGCACAGCCACCCGCCATCGCGAACAGCACAAGAAAAAGAGCGCGGTAATGGAACCATCGGTCCAGACCCCACCCGACCAGAACTCCGACAACGAGACCGCCCAGCATTTCACTGCCCGCTCGCGCCGCCATCGCCACGAGGGATTTATCCTCGCTGTCAGGCTGCTGCTCTTCAGGCTGCTTTCCGGCTGCGCGGCTCTGCGCGGCACGGAGGCGTTCGTCAAAGGATGTCCTGTCCTCGTCCATATTCGCACCTCAGGATCGGGTGCATCGGCTTGCTAACGATACGGCTTTTCCGTGTCAAGCAACCGCGGCGGCTCACACCACACTTCGATACCCCGCTGACGATGATCAAAGCACCAATCCACACCCCGCCAGACAAAAAAACGCCGGATTCACAAAATCACAACAGTCTTTTAATGAATATTTCCGACCTTTTAACGACACACTTTCCACAAAAGATGAGAAGCTCCACGCAAGGCCAGCCCCTTATACCAGCGCGAATCAGACCAGCGCGCTTCCTGACCACACGCGCCCTCCGGCACCACCGGAAAAACCGCAACGGAAACACATCGTAATGACGAGCGCTTCATCTGACGCCACCACAACAGCCAGTTCCGGCGCAATCAGCTCCGGCGGCTATATCGTGAGCGGACAGACAGCAACCGTCACCGCAGGCACCACCCTGACAGATGCAACCATCGTCGGCGGCGGCAAACTGATCGTCAGCGGAACCGCCAGCGGCACAGTCCTCCGCGGCACCACAGCCGGAAGAGCCACGGAAATCATCGCGAACGGCGGCATAGAAAACAGCGTCACAATCAACGCGGGCATCGTCTCCGCCCTATCCGGCGGCATCATCACAGAAGCCAGCGTCCTCTCCGGCGGAACACTCATCTTCTCGTCCGGCGCCCAGGCCGGAACCATCACCGCCGGCTCAGGCGGCGCCGTAACAATCTCCGCAGCGCAGATTGGCACCCTCGAACTCGAAAGCGGCGCCACGGCAACCATCACCTCCGCCACCATCCCTCTTTCCGCCATATCCGGCGCCACACTCACCCTCGGAGCCGCCACCAGCGCCGCCAGCCTCCTCGTCGGCCCCGGCGGCACATTGCAGCTCAATGGCGGCACCGCCACAGGCACCGTCATCAGCGGTGCCTCCGCATCCGAACTCATCCTCGCCGGCCCGACGTCCGGAGGCCCGGTGGAAACACAGTTTGACATCATCAGCGGCGGATCGCAGACCATCTGCTTCGGCGTCAGCGTCGCCAGCGGAACCGTCGACAACGGCGGCACCCAGACCGTCCTGTCCACCGCCTCGGCCAGCCACGTCGCCATCGCGTCCGGCGGCCAGCAAATCATCTCATCCGGCGGTATTGTCCTCGACGACCAGATTGAAGCCGGCGCCTCGGTCCTGAACAACGGCACACTGATTTTCGATGATCAGACTACCATTCAGGGACAGATCAGCGGCAACGGCCTCGTCGAACAGACCGGCGCGAACGACACGCTCCGCTTCGCCTCAGGCGCCCTCGCCGCCTTCTCCGGCACCCTCAGCATGGCCGGCGGCACAGTCGCCATCGCCGACGGCCAGGACGCGTCAGGGATCGACTTCAGTTTCACCGCATCCGGCGCCGAAACACTGATTCTCGGCGGTTCACTGCCCTCCACCCTCGCCATCTCCGGTTTCGGGTCCGGCGACCAGATCGTTCTGTCCGGTCTCACCTCCGGCACATCCGCCGACCTCGTCAACGGGTCGCAGCTCCGTATAGAATCGGGCGGCACACTCATCGAAACCATCAGCCTCGGCAGCGGCCTCGATTACAGCGCTGCCGGCCTCACACTGACCGAACAGCCAGACGGAAACGCCGCAATCCTCACCCTCAGCGGCGCCGCCTCAGGCTACGCCAATGTCGTGATCAGCTCCGGTGCCGCCACGGCCATCGTCACGTCCGGCGAAGGCGCCGTCATCCCGACCGGCAGCACAGCGATCGGCACAGAAGTCGATTCCGGCGGCCGACTCTACGTCGAAGGAACCGGAATCCAGACCACCATAGCCAGCGCCGCCACGGAAACCATCCGCTCAGGCGGCACAACCATTCAGACCACGGTCTCAGCCGGCGGCAGCACAACCGTTCTGTCCGGCGGACTCGCGAGCGGCACAACACTCGATGGCGCCACGCAGCAAATTCTCGGAGGAACCGCAACCGGCACCACCGTCCGCGGAGATTGCGAAGGCTCCCTCTACAATCCGGCCTGGAGTCCCGGCGTCCAGATCGTCGCAAGCGGCGGCATCGCAAGCGCCACACTCGTTACCCTCGGGTCAGCAGAACAATCTCCCTACAATAACCCGGTCTACGAAGACGCCTTCCAGTATGTCGAAAACGGCGCCACCGTTATCGACACCACCCTGACCGGAGCCCACACGCCCTGGCTGTATCACATGAGTGTGCAATGGTCCGACGGACAGGCGCACGAAATCATCTCAGCCGGTGGCACCGCCATCCACACAACGATCAATGTCGGCGGCATCATGGACGTGCAGTCCGGCGGCACAGCCTCGGCAACGGTCATCGACGGCGGCACGCTGCTTCTCGAAAGCGGCGCCGGTTATTCCGGAACCCTGACCTTCGCGCCGCTGACCGCACCTTCCAGCACCAGCTCAGCCGGAACGACCGGCTCCGTCCTGAACGTCACAGCCGCGCAAATCGCCAGCCTCACCATCAACGGCTTCGACGCGATTGGCGGCACCGCACGCCTCTACCCCTGGAACACTCTGGAAACGACGACAGAAAACACCATCAACCAGATCGTCATCTCAGATCTGACCTTCGCCGGCGCCAGCGGAACAACCGATGCCGGCACCATCGGCCCGGACGGCGCCCTGACCGTCACCGAAGGCAGCGAAACCGTCACCCTGCACCTCGCCGGCACTTTCGGCTCCGATTTCTACTTCCAGGCGGCCCCCGGCGGCGGAACCGAAATCACCTACGGCGTGCCCTGCTACTGCCCCGGAACTCTCATCGCCAGCCCCAACGGCGACCGCCCGGTGCAGGATCTGTCCATCGGCGACCTCGTTCTCACCGCATCAGGCAACGCCCGCCCGGTCCGATGGATCGGCCGCCGCAGCTACGATGGCCGGTTCGCACGCGGCAACCCCGACATCATGCCCGTCATGATCCGCCCGGGCGCCCTCGGCAACGATCTCCCGCGCCGCACGCTCGTCGTCTCCCCGCTGCACGCCATGGCACTCGACAACCGCCTCGTTCCGGCAAGGCTCCTGCTGAACGGAACCTCCATCGTGCAGAGACGCGAAACCGGCCGCGTCGATTACATCCACATCGAACTCGACAGCCACGACCTCGTTCTGGCTGAAGGCACCCCTTCGGAAACCTTCGTCGATGACGGAAGCCGGGGCATGTTCCACAACGCCGCCGAATTCGATGCCCTCTATCCCGACGCAATGCCAGCCGCCAGCACCGAATCCTCCGGCCTGTTCTGCCTGCCCCGTATCGAAGACGGACCTGCCCTGGAAGCCCTCCGCACTCGCCTCGGCAGCCTGGGGCAGACCCTCGCGGAACGCTACCGCATCACCGGATTCATCGATGTCGTCAGCCCGCACGCCATCGAAGGCTGGGCACGGTGCGACGCACTGCCCGACGAACCCCGCCAGCTCATCATCCGGTGCGGAGACGAAGAAATCGGACGGGTCATCGCAAACCGGTTCCGCGCCGATCTGACCGAAAACGGCCGGTTCAGTGGCAAATCCGGATTCAGCCTGACAGTGACGCAGCCCGTCCCCCTGGCACGCCTCACCGTCGCGGATCAGGAAAGCGACACGATTCTCCCGCATGCCAGACAGCCGGACCACAAATCCGTCGCAGCCTGAAAGCCGCCATTCCGTCCCGCACGCCGCGTCCCCACCAGCAAACCGGCCTGCGGGACGAAACCACATCCACCATCCCGCGTTGGTACTACATTCAGCATTGTCTGCGATCTTCCCCCCATGCCCGCAGAACACCTTTCCCGGCCCCCGGCTCTTCCCGGAGCCGTAACCGGTTTCATCGACCTGATCTCGCACGTCCCCGGACAAGGCTGGCGTCTGGCCGGATGGGCAAGACATGCCTCCTCTCCCAAAACTCCCGCAACAGTCGCCGTGCTCTGGCATGGCGAAGAAGTCGCACGCGGCCCGGCTGAAACCTTTCGTCCGGACCTCGTCATTCCAGGCGAAGCCGACGGACGCCACGCCTTCGAATTCCTGATTCCCGACACCACCGCGCCCGCGACATCCCCGGCCGCCTTCGATCTCATCGTTCTGCCCGGCCACATCCCCCTCCGCAGAGCCGGTGACCAGCCCCCGGCCCCGCCCGTCGCGCTCCAGGGCTCCGTCGATATCGTCGGCCGCGACCGCATCGCCGGCTGGCTGCGGAATGACGACGTACCGGACACCAGACTGGGCATCATCGTCTCCGTCGACGGCGCGCTCATCCGGCGCGTGCTGGCCAACAGACTGCGAACCGATCTCCGCGACACCGGTCTCGGTGATGGCCGCTACGGATTCGATATCCCCCTGTCGCCCCCGCTTTCCGCCGACGCGGACCACATGGTCACCATCACCTGCGCCGAAACCGGCGAAAGCCTGCCCGGATCGCCTTTCCATTTCGCCGCCACCCGGCGCTTCAACGAAACATTCCGGCAGCACGTCAGACAGACCCTCGGCGGTCTCGCTTCCACCGCCCATCGGGAACAGGCTCTCCGGTTCCTCTCCTCAGAACTGGACCGCCTCCGCCAGACCCAGGGCCGCGACGACGCACGATCTCTCGCCACGGAACAGCATCGCAACGCCCGTCGCCCCGGCGGCGCTGCCAGTGCCGCAACACCCTCGCGCATCCTGTTCATTGACGACCGCGCGCCGGACCCCACCCGGGATGCCGGCTCCGGCGCCCTGCTCTCGCACATGCAGGCCGCCCAGGCCCTCGGGCATAACGTCAGCTTCATCGCCTCAGTCACCGATCCCGGTGACGCCCCGGCACGCGAACTCGAAAAACTCGGCGTCACCTGCTTTCGTGCCCCGACCTATCCGGGCGTCGAGATGCTCCTCCGCGCGCAGTCCGGCTCATTCGACGCGATCTATTTTCACCGCCTGTCCAATGCCTCGCGCTACCTCGCCCTCGCCCGGCAATACATGCCCGGTGCCCGCCTGATCTCCAGCGTCGCCGATCTCGCCCACCTGCGGATCGAACGTCAGGCCACCATCGAAGGTCGCCCCGAACTGAAAACCCTCGCCGGCCAGGAACGCGTCCGCGAACACATGGCCGCCTGGTCCTCACACGCCGTCATCACCCACTCTCCCGTCGAGGCCACCCTCCTCGCCCGCGCCGTCCCGACCGCCAGTATCCACGTCGTCCCCTGGCATATCGCGGAAAAACCGGCCCCGCTCCCGTTCCCGGACAGACACGGCATCGCCTTCATCGCCCATTACGGACACGCCCCCAATCCCGACGCCGCGAAATGGCTCGCTGAAGATATTTTCCCACGCATCCGCAAAGAAATCCCCGAGGCCGAACTCCTCCTCATCGGCAGCGCCATGCCAGACGTCATCGTCCGTATGAACAACCAGCCCGGCATCCGCGTCCTCGGCCACGTCTCAGATCTCACCGCCCTGCTGAGAACCGTTCGCCTGACGATCGCCCCGCTGCGCTTCGGAGCCGGCATCAAAAGCAAAGTGCTCGAAAGCTGGGCCGCAGGCATCCCCTGCGTCACAACCCCCATGGCCGTCGAAGGACTCACCCTCCCGCCCGAACTCTCAGCCTGCGTCGCCAGCAGCGCGGAAGCCCTCGCCACCCTCACAGCCGACCTCTACCGTCATCAGACAAAAGCCGAAATAGTCTCACAAGCTGGTCTCAGTTACGTAAAATCCCATCTGAACAAGGAAGAAGTCAGAATCAGACTCAGCAGGGCCCTGGGTCTTCCCCAAAACCGTCAGACGACATAGCGCCAGCTCTTCCCGCCCGCAAAAACGCCGGACACACCATCGCCCATCCCACTGACTGCCAGATCATCTCAGACAGAACAGAGAAATCTTTATGGCTCATCAGGCGATGTCAGAAGACGCTGGCAGGCCGCAATACATTGAGCGACCGCCGCCCCGCACTCCCGCTTGCCTTACTCGTTTCGTTACAGGCATGATCGCCACCATGCGACACGTTCTGCCGATCCTCGCCCTGCTGCTGCCCTCTGTAGCGATCGCCGCGACACCCAGCCCCCCCGGAAATCGTGGCACATGCGCCAGCCACAGCCTGGGCCGATGTTCCGGCGGACCAGCTCCTGGTCATGACGCTGGCCAGCGGCGCACAGATCGTGATCGAACTCGCACCACAATTCGCTCCGGTGCATACCGGCAATATCGTGCATCTGGCGCATGCGCACTGGTGGGATGGCGGCGCAATTACCCGCGTACAGGACAATTACGTCGTGCAATGGGCAGCCCGCGACGAAAAAGCAAAACCACCCGGAGGCTTCATCCCTCACCCACCAGCGGAATATGATCGCCCTCGTCAGGGAATCCCCATTCGTCCTCTCGGCTTTTCTGATTCCTATGCGCCATCGGCCGGCTTCGCCGCCGGATGGCCGGTCGGAACAGATGGAAACCGTGTCTGGCTCGCTCACTGCTATGGCATGGTCGGCGTCGGGCGCGACATGCCGCCCGATACTGGTGACGGGCAGGAACTTTATGCGGTCAACAGCGAAGCGCCGCGCCAGCTCGATCGCAATCTCGCCGTGGTGGGACGTGTTCTGACAGGCATGGACCATCTCGGCGCATTACCGCGCGGGACCGCCGATATGGGATTTTATGCCAGCAAAGCTGAGACTGTCCCGATCCGAAGTGTGTCCCTCGCCACCGACCTGCCGGCCGCACAACAGCCGCATCTTCAGGTGATGCGCACCGACAGCCCGACATTCTCAGCCTACCTCAACGCCCGCGCCAGCCGCACCGACCCGTTCTTCGTCCGTCCGGCCCACGGCGTCACCCTCTGCAACGTCCCGGTGCCAGCACGTCAGAAACCATAAGAACCTGCCAGAAAAGTTCCGAAGATGGCGATCTGCCCCGCGTTTCCGCGGCTCTGTTCGCGTTATGTATTGTCTCTTTCTCAGACCTTTGGAAACCGGCTTACTGATCAGCAGACCGGGTAAAGGGGGCCGTAGCCCCTCCCCGGTTCGGGCAGAGCCCAATCTTCTGCTAACCCTTTGAAAAATCACAGATCAACACATAACGCGAACAGGGCTGCCTTCAAACATCGCAGCAAAGCGCCCGCACGACGGTAAGCACCGAAACACACTCTTACACGGTCAGCCAGGCCAGCCTCCGTGGCGCAAGTCCCAGATCCCGCTTCGCTTTCCTGTTGATCGCACCGTTAAGAGAGTTCTGATAGTAAACACTCTCCTCCCCGAGCCGATGCAGAGCCTCCCTCTCATCAACACGGGATGGCGCCGCGGCGCCGATCCACTTTGCATATGCCGGGAGCCACTGAGAAACTTTCGCGGGCTGGTCATCCACCACGTTATAAATACCACCCGGCGCACTCAGAGCTGCCACAGTCACAGCGGCGGCATCCTCCACATGAATGAACGAAAACGTGGCGCTCCCGGCACCGATAATGGACACATTGCTCGCCCGGACATGCGCGCTGAATGCCCCGTCATGCCAGTACCATGTGCCAGGACCATAAAAGAACCCATACCGCAGCGCCGTGCCCAGCATTCCCGAAGCCTGGAGAACCCGTTTTTCCAGAGCAGCATACATCCGGGCACTTTCCCCGATCTGCCCCGGCGCTTCCGTCCTGAGCCGCGACGCTTCATCGGCCAGCCCGCCCGGAGCCTCCAGATAAAACCCGCATGACTGCTGAACATAACGCTGCACGCCACAAACCTGTGCCGCATCAAACAGATTGCCCCCGCCCTCCAGACGCAGTCTCCGATCCGCCGGCAATCTCTGAGGCAGATCGAACGGACTGGCAGGCAGCGATGTAAGCTGATCAATCACACTGTCCGGCCTGATCCGCGCCATCACGGCATGAACACCCTCCCGGTCCAGAGCATTCCCCTGAACAGGTTCAGCCCCCAGCGCCCGGATAACAGCAAGGCTCTCAGAGCGATGCGCCATCCCCCACACCTGATGACCCGCCTGGAGCAGACGGACAATCAGCGCACGACCCAGCACGCCACTCGCGCCCGCAACAAAAACCTTCATATCGGGAAATCCTCCGTCTCACTTTGCCGGAAAGACAAAAGGAGCCGCCCTGTCCTTGACAAAAAACGCGAGAAACCGCGCCGGTCGTGTCCTGCTGGCGTTCCGGCCAACCAGATGCACGTCCCCCGGTCCTTCGAAAAACGTCTGTCCTTCATGCAGCGTTACAGCCGAGCCGCCTTCAACCTGCATGGTGATGCTGCCCTTCAGAACATAAACAAACACCGAAGCATTATGCCGGTGAACAGGATCCGAGCCGCCAGGCGGGTAATCGACCGTCAGCATCACCCCCTCCTTACCCGGAAGACCCTGCAGATCGTGCGAAAGCAGAGGTGTGACCCTGGTGGTCGCAGCCTGAAGCGACGTCGCATAAAGACACAGGGCCAGAGCGCCAGAAACAATAAAAGTCCGCATAATGCGTTTTCCTGACAATGAGTTTTACAGATCAGACCCGTCTGACCGTCTGCGTTGCCTGACTTTGCCGCTCCGGCGCGTCCGGGCACGCTCGTCGAACCATGACCGGACGTCACCCGGAAACGACGCAGGGGCTTTTTCCGTGACGCTTTGCGCCAGATCGGCAAGCGACGTTTGCGAAAGCTCCTGCCGCATGGCCCGCTCAGCCCGCAACATCACCGCATGAATGCTGCATACTCCACGCCCCGCCCAGTCCGGCGGATTGTCCTGAAACAGCACGCAACGCCCACGGATTTCCTGACAGCTAAAGAGTGCCTTTCGCCCCTCAACCGCCTCAACAACCTCCAGAACACTGATCGTCCCGGCCGGACGCGCCAGCCTGTAGCCGCCACGCAGCCCTTCTGACGCTTCGAGAAGACCAGCCTTTTCCAGCTTCGGCAGAAGTTTCGCCACAAAAGCCGCCGGAATATCCTGCAATTCCGAGAGATCAAGACTGCTGACAGGCTCGGGATTGTCCACGAGCCACAACAGACTGTGCAGAATATATTCAGTGCTGACGCCAAAAAGAGCCATACGCAGACCTTACTGGTCCGCGTTTTGATTCGCAAGTCGCCGGTCCCCACGCTGACCCGTCAGAACCGGTGCCATGAAGACGGAAATCTCCTCCGACACCATCGCCGCCAAACCACTCCGGCGCGCTACCAGCCGCCAGTGCCCGCGCCACCTTTCCCCGATCCAGTATCGTCCGGGTCAGAAACAATCCGCGACTGGCCATCCTTTACGCCACGCAGATACGTGTCGTCCTCATTCAGAGCCTCACCAAGAAAAAGCAGCATCACCGTGATAACCCCCGCGATGGCCGTACCAACCGGATGGCGATGCCAGAACATGCCTTCGACGAACAGAAAAGCTGCCGGGCCCGGAGTCCGGATGTCTCTCAGCCGCATCAGTCGATAACTCCGTGATTGCCGCAGCGTGTCAGATGATGCGAAGGCCAGTTCTGTTTCCACACCGACCCGTCATACGACGCCCATGCAATCCGAAGCTATAGCGGCACGCCCGACGGCAGACTACCGAAAGAAAAAACGCCGCACACGCCAAAACCAGGGCTCTGCCAGCGTCCTGTGCTGATCTGTGATTTTATAAAGGATCAACAGAATCCAGGCTCTGCCCGGACCCGAAAGGGGTCGCGAACCCCTTTACCCCGATCTGCTGATCAGCAAGCAGGTTTCCAAAGGTCTGTGACCTTTACACCCACGCCCCCTGAAACAGAAAATTTCAGAACCGATGACATTCCATCGTTTCGATATCTTACGCCCGGCGCCGATCGTAACGTAACGACAACAGCGAGGCCAGCCCATCCGCCAGCCCCGCTCCCACTCACACACAACGGATTACGATCATGAACACCACGCTCTTCAGCCGCGATACCGCCCTGCTCGTCTCCCGCCTCGCCCTCTCCTCCCTTTTCCTCGTCATGGGCTGGGGCAAACTCTCAGACTACGCCGGCGCCGTCGCCTACATGACCCAGACCGGCTCCCCCTTTCCGGCCCTCTCCGCACTCCTCGCCATCCTCGTCGAACTCGGAACCGGGATCGCCCTCATCCTCGGCCTGCTGACAACGCCCGTCGCCCTCATGCTCGCCGCCTACACCGTCGCCACAGCCTTCATCGGCCATCATTTCTGGACCATGACCGGAATGCTCCGTTACGACATGACCATCCACTTCTATAAAAACATCAGCATCGCCGGTGGCCTCATCGCCCTCGCCGTCGCAGGCCCCGGGCGTTTCGCCCTGAGCCGCATCAGAACCGCCAACACCGCCCCCGCATGAACAGGGCCACAGACGCGCCAGCTACGGCCCCACGCAGACCGTGCCCGCCTCCACAGCAGCCAGCGGAACAACATCCTCCGGCTGCATCGACTTCGGCCACCGCCGATGCAGCCACAACCATGCCCCCGGACGCTCCCGCACCCAGCGCCCAAGCGTATCGTTGATGCCTACACAGATCGCCTTCACATCGGCATGGCGCTCCCCCGTAAGCGCCACGTCAAGCGGCGCCTCGCACACCAGTCGAAAACGCGCGGCACCCAGCCGCACCACATAAACCGGCACGACCGGCAGGCCGAACCGCAACGCCATCTGGGCAACAGCCGGCGCCATCATCGCCTCCCGTCCCATGAACGGGACGGAAAGACCGTCATTCATCTTCTGATCGATAAGAAACCCCAGAGAGCCGCCGTCCCGGACATGAACAAGCGCCTGACGCGCGCCCCTGCCGCCCTTCGGAAACATTTTACTCCCCGCGCCGAGAGCCCGCTGCCGCAGACCCTGAATCATCCTGTCGATAACCGGATTGGAACTCGCGCGATAAAAGCCGGACACCTCAAACCCAAGGCTGCCGGCAATCGGCAGAATCATCTCCCAGTTGCCGCAATGCCCGGAGAAAAACAGCGCCTGGCCGCCCCTCTTCCTGAGCGCCTCCAGATGCTCCCCGCCTTCAACCTCCCACCCCGGACCGGATTCTGTGCGGCCAAACCGGTGCAGATGCAGCAGCTCCGCAACATTTCTCCCCAGATTGTCCCAGACATCACCAATAATACGCCGCCGTTGCAGACCATCCAGCTCCGGCATAATGCAGCGGAGATTGCGGTCCGCCACACGGGAAGCCGACAGCCTCATGCCAATCCGGCGCATCAGATAGCCCCCCGCATCAGAGGCATGCCGGGGGGCGGGAAGCCTGAGCAGGACAACAGCCTGCCAGAGGGCATACGTCTGAGCAGCCAGAAAAAAGCGATGCAACACGGACAGGATGAAAGTCATAACCCTGCATGACACTGAACCTGGTCCGGCGGGAAAATGAAGTGTGACGAAACCCTCCGGTTAAGCCCGGTTTCGTAACGCCGGTCACAATCCGGCGCTTCCCGCCCGTGCCGCGAAGCGGTTGCATTATAGCCCGATGCCCTGCATGGTCCCGCCGCCATAAACCAACCGGCAGAAGAGGCATCCGTGTTCGCCCACAAACAGCACATCAGCTTCTGTCCGCGCGACAGAAAACGGTCTTCCACTCAATGATGTATTACAGCCGGATCAAACTGTTTTCCGTCATTTCAGTGTGCCTCATCGGACTGATGCTGTGCGTGCCCAATTTCGTTCGCAAACCGGTCGCCTCCATTCCCTGGCCGCAGATTCATCTCGGCCTCGATCTGCGGGGCGGCTCCTACCTGCTGATGCAGGTCGACCTGTCCTCGCTGACGCATGACCGGCTCCAGAGCCTCGCTGATTCGGTCCGCCAGTCACTGCTGACAGCCGGGCTCGGTTACAGAAATATTGCCCTCGATACGAAACAGGGCACTTTTTCCTTCCAGCCCCGTGACCCGTCCGAAAAAGACCGCGACTTCAGAACCGTCAACGACATGCCCCGCGCCGTCGCCGACGAATTCACCGTCACGACCCGGCCAGACGGCGCCATCCTGCTGACCCTCTCGCCGGACGCCATGAAAACCCGCGCCCGCGACGCCGTCACCCAGGCCATCGAAATCGTCCGCCGCCGTATCGACGCCACCGGCGCCGTTGACCCGGAAATCACCCGTCAGGGCGAAGACCGGATCATCGTCGAACTTCCCGGCATCAGCGACCCGCAGCACATCAAGGCCCTGCTCGGCACCACAGCCCGCATGACCTTCCGCCTCGTCGATGAAACACCAGCCGGCAGCGCCGTCGCCCCTCCCGGCGATACACTGCTTCCGCTGACCGAATCTCCCGGCCAGACCCTGGCCGTCCGCGATCATATCGATGTCGATGGCGCGGATCTCGTCAACGCCGGTGCCACAACGGACGATCAGAGCGGCGGCTGGGCCGTCAGCTTCACGCTCAACTCCGTCGGAACCCGCGCCTTCGCCGGCGTCACCCAGGCCAATGTCGGACGCCGCTTCGCCATCGTCCTCGATAATAAGGTCATCGAAGCCCCGGTCATCCGTTCCGCCATCACCGGCGGCAATGGCATCATCACCGGCAATTTCGACGCTCGCAAAGCCACCGATCTCGGCCTCCTGCTCCGCGCCGGCGCCCTGCCCGTGCCGCTCACGGTCATTGAGGAACGCTCCATCGGCCCATCACTCGGCGCCGATTCAATCCGCGCCGGCGCCCTCAGCCTGATGGTCGGCTTCCTCCTCGTCATCGTCTTCATGGCGCTGTTCTACGGACGCTTCGGCTGGTACGCGAACATCGCCCTGTTCGCGAACGTCACCCTGATGCTCGCCATCCTCTCCCTCTTCGGCGCCACGCTGACCCTGCCCGGAATGGCCGGCATGCTGCTCACCCTCGGCATGGCCGTGGACGCGAACATCCTCATCGTCGAACGTATCCGCGAGGAACTGGGCCGGGGCCGCACCGCACTGGCCGCCATGCAGGCCGGCTTCGAACGCGCCACCGGCACCATCCTGGACAGCAACGCAACAGCCTTCCTCGCCCACGTCATGCTGTTCGTCTTCGGCACAGGCCCCGTGCGCGGCTTCGCGCTGACGATCACCATCGGCATCGCGACAACCCTGTTCACGACCCTCCTGCTCTCCCGTCTCCTGATGGTGCGCTGGTACGCCCTCACCCGCCCTTCCTCCCTTCCCGTCTAGGCCGAAGCGTTATGTTTGGACGTCCCCTGCTGCGCTTCGTCCGCAGCGAAACACACATCAACTTCATGCGCGGCCGCTTCCTCGGGCTCATCACCTCGGCAGTCCTGTCGATCGCGTCCCTGATCCTGTTCTTCCACCCCGGTCTCACCCTTGGCCTGGACTTCAAAGGCGGCATCGTCGTCGAAGCCCGGACCGCAGGCCCCGCCGATTTCGGTAAAATCCGCAGCGCCCTGGCCGCGCACCATATCGAAGCCGCAGGCGTCCAGTCCTTCGGTGGCGATAACGATGTCCTCATCCGCCTCGGCGCCGACGAAAACACCAACACCAACGCCGTCATCGACCAGGTCCGGCAAGCCATCACCGAAGCGCAGCCCGGTGCCACAGTCCTGCGGGCCGACGCCGTCGGCGCCTCCGTGTCCGCGGAACTGCTCCGCAACGGCCTGCTCGCCCTCGGCCTCAGCCTGGTGATGATCCTCGCCTATATCTGGTTCCGGTTTGAATGGGAGTTCGCTCTCAGCGCCGTCGTCACCCTGGTGCTCGATCTGACCAAAACCATCGGCTTCCTGGTGCTCACCCATTTCGAGTTCGACCTCGTCATGGTCGCCGCGATCCTGACCATCCTCGGCTACTCCACAAACGATAAAGTCGTGGTCTACGACCGCGTCCGCGAAAACCTGCGTCGTTACCGCACCATGCCGCTGCGCGAACTGATCGACCTCTCCATCAACGAAACCCTGAACCGCACGCTCGGCACCTCGACCACCGTGTTCCTCGCAGCCCTGCCGCTCGCCATCTTCGGCGGCGCCAGCCTGTCCGGCTTCGCCTGGGTCATGCTGTTCGGAATCGTCGTGGGCACCTCGTCCTCCATCTTCATCGCCGCCCCGCTGCTCCTGCTGCTCGGCGAAAAAAGACTGCGAAAAGACACAAAACCCGTCGCCGGATAATCAGCCGGCCCACGCCATCAGACTCAACGCCGGACACAGGTTCCGGCTCTGAAGCCCGCCAGTCCGAGACCGTATTCTGCCCTCCTGATACATGATATTTTACAAGAGATTACTTGCCCGTCCCCGCCTGAGCTTCCAGAACGTAACCCCACAGACACAATGACCGTTTCCGGCAGAATCGGGCATCAGCTCCGTCGCCTGCCAACGTGCCTTCAGAATGTATGCGGGAGTCCAATGCAAACGGCTGATAAAACAGATCGCCCTTTCTTTATCATCGTGGGCAATCAGAGGTCAGGAACAAACTACATCCGTGACATCTTCATGCGGCAGACGGATATCTATCCTTATGGCGAGGTCTTTTTCCCGGACGTCCACATAACCCATAATTTCGACGGCCATTTTTTCCAGTTTTATCGGGACAAGATAGCGGAAGATAAATACAATATCTTTTTCAATAACGGCGTTATTTTCGACGCTCTTTTTTCATCCTATATCGACGAAATCGTACAGTATTCACCCAGAAAAATCAGTTGTTTCGATGTCAAAAGTGACTGTTTCCTGACAGTCCCGAGACTCTACGAATGTATCGAGCTGATGAATATCCGCGTCCTGCATCTGCATCGACGTGACCGCCTCGGCCGCGCCCTGTCCCAGGCCGTCCTCGACAGGTGCTTCAATGTGGACGAACAGTTCAACCCGACACGCAGCAACACCGCGCCATCCGTCGAGCTGGACCCCGCCCTGATCGCCAGGATGCTGTCTGCCGCGGATGGTTTCGACACCTTCATCACGAAGCGTTATCCCGCCCATCAGCGACTGTCCGTGTGCTACGAAGATCTGCTCGAATCCCCGTCTCACTGGGAAAAAATCCGGAACTTCACCGGTTTCACAGGCGACATACGGCCACAGGCCGCATTCACGAAGCGTCAGGGACTGGGCACGAAATCGCGCGTCTCAAATTACGACGAGATCGTCAGATTTCTGACCGACAACAATCTGTTAGCCCCCTGACAGAAACGCCCTGACAAACTCCGCCAGCTCGTCAGCCTCCCCCGCCGGCTTATCCGTCCTGATCCGCGACACCCTGGGAAACCGCAGCGCCACACCGCTCTTATGCCGCTTCGAATACTGAGCAGCATCAAAAGCAATCTCCAGAACAAGCCCCTGCTCCACCTCCCGAACCGGACCAAATCGCCCCGTCGTGTGCGTGCGCACCCAGCGATCAAGAAACGTCAGCTCCTCATCCGTAAATCCGGAATACGCCTTCCCGATCGGCACCAGCTCACGCCCGTCCACGCCATCACGCCACAGTCCGAACGTATAATCCGAATAAAAGCTGCTCCGCTTCCCATGTCCGCGCTGCGCATACATCAGCACAGCATCCACCGTCAGCGGCTCACGCTTCCACTTCCACCACGGCCCGCGCGGACGCCCCGGAACGTAGAGACTGTCCGCCCGTTTCAGCATCAGTCCCTCGATGCCTTCCGACCGCGCCGCCTCGCGTAGCGCCGCAAGTTCGCTGAAATTCTCAAAAGGGATCAGTTCCGAAAGAGTCATGCGCGGCGGCGTCAGCCGTGCAAACCACCCCTCAAGCCGCTTCCTCCGGACATCGAAAGGCAATCCCCGCAGATCCTCGCCATCCTCGAACAGAATGTCATAAAGCCTTACCCCGGCCGGCAAATCCCGCAACATCGCCTTCCCCGGCGATTTCCGGTTCAGACGCTGCTGCAAATCCGCAAAAGACGCAGGCTCATCACCCTGCATCACCAGCAGTTCGCCATCCAGAACCACATGGCTTCCCAGATCGCCCAGACTCTCCAGCACATCCGGAAACGCCTGACCGATATCCTCCGCCGTGCGCGTATAGACCCGCTCTCCCCCCGGCGTTCTGACAAGCTGAACCCGGATACCGTCCCACTTCCACTCCGCCCGCCAGTCCGTCGGATCAAACTCCGCCAGATCGACACCCTCCAGAGACTGCGCCAGCATCGGCGGCCTGAACACCGGCGCCTCTCCCGACTCAGGCCGCGCCGCCCGACCGCTGAGCCACGCAAACAGCGGACCATAAGGCGCCTCAAGCCCGTGCCAGACTTCCTCAATCTCATCCGGCGTTATCCCGCCCAGCTCCGCCAGAGCCGTCTTCGCCAGCCGCGCCGACGCCCCAACCCGCAAAGACCCCGTCATCAGCTTCAGAATGGCGTAACGCGATGAACTGTCCGAAACATCAAGCCACCCCGCCACCAGTCCGGGCAGATCCGCTTTCGGCGTCGCCTCCAGAGCCGCTACAACCTCCGCCAGCCCCGGCGTCACACTGTTCGGCCTCACCACCCCGTCACGCCAGATCAGCGCCACCGTCTCCGCCAGATCCCCGACATAATCATAAGACAGCGCAAACAGCTCCGGATCGGTCCGCTCCATCGCCAGCGCTCTCAGCATGGCAGGCTTCGCGGCTGAAAAAGATAACGCCCCCGCCATCGCCGCCAGCGCAAACCCACGGTCAGGATCAGGCGTCTCCGCAAAATAGTTTTTCAGCAAAGCAATTTTCGTATTGCGCGACGGCGTGAAGGCAAGCCGCTCCAGAAGCGCCGCAAAAGCAATCACGACTCAGCCTCGCTGCCTTCATCCTCCGCCTCATACCCAACCAGCCGAAGCGCTCGCCCCCTGATCCCGCGCAGCCCCAGCGCATGAATCAGAGCCTCCTCCCGCCCATGCGTCACCCAGACCTCAGGTGCCCCAACCTCCTCACAGGTCGCCAGTAACGCATCCCAGTCCGCATGATCGCTGATAACAAGTGGAAGCTCCACGCCCCGCGCCTTCGCCCGCTGCCTCACCTGCATCCATCCCGACGCCAGACACACCACCGGGTCCGACAGCCGCCGCGCCCAGCGATCCGCAATCGCCGAAGGCGGCGCCAGCACAATCCCGCCCCGCAACTCAGACTTTTCAGCCACAGTGGCCTGCCGCAATTCCCCAAGCGGAATCCCGAAACTCTCATACAGCGCACACATCGGGATCAGAGCACCATGCAGCCAGACCGGCCCATCATACCCACTCTGCCGCAACAGCGCGATCAGACGCTGACACTTCCCCAGCGCATAACACCCGACAACATGCGTCCTGTCAGGAAACAATCTTACATCATGAAGCAGTTTCGCAATCTCATGCGCCGGATCAGGACGACGGAAAACCGGCAGAGCAAATGTCGCCTCCGTCACAAAAAGATTACACGGCACAACCTCAAACGGCGCGCAGGTCGGATCAGGCGCCCGCTTGTAATCCCCGCTGACAACAGCCCGCTGTCCTGCATACTCCATGACAACCTGCGCGCTACCCGCAACATGCCCCGCAGGCGCCAGCCACACCGTGACACCCCCCAGAGTAACACGCTCGCCATAAGACAATGCCTGCTGCACGTCCCCCGCGCGCTCCTCCCCCATGCGCAGCCGCATGATCGCCAGAGTCTCCGGCGTCCCGATCACCCGCTTATGAAAAGGACGCGCATGATCCGAATGACCATGGCTGATCACCGCACACGCCACGGGACGAAGCGGATCAATGTAAAAACCACCCGGAACGCAGAACAGCCCCTCCGGCTCAGGCACCAGCCACTCCAAATTCAACCCTCCCGCAACCAACACCCGAACCCGGCCCGATGTTCCGCGTTTGTTCAGTTATATGAGAGAAACACTCCCCCCGGTATTCAGAACGTGGTTCACCCGCCGCGGTTGGCACATCCATCCACACCAGCTCGCAATGATCGCGGCAGCACAGCGCAAAGAGTCCACACTCCTCATCGCGCCCACCGGCGGCGGAAAGACCCTGGCCGGCTTCCTCCCCACCCTCATCGACCTCGCGGAAAACCCCGCTCCACCGCCAGAAATACACACACTCTATGTCAGCCCGCTGAAAGCCCTCTCGACAAATATCGCCCAAAGCCTGTCCCGCACCGTCGCCGAAATGGAACTGCCCATCCGCATCGGAACCCGCACCGGAGACACATCAGCCACGCAAAGAAAACATCAGAAAAAAAACCCACCACACTTTCTCCTCACCACGCCGGAAAGCCTGAGCCTGCTGCTCTCATACCCGAACGCAGCCGAAACCTTCGCCAGCCTCAGAGCCCTCATCATCGATGAAGTCCACGCCCTCGCCGGAACCAGACGCGGAGACCAGCTCGCCCTCTGCGCCTCCCGCCTGAACACGCTCGCACCGTCCCTCCGGCGCAGCGGCCTCTCCGCGACCGTCACTCATCCGGATGCCATCGCCGCCTGGATTTCCCCAACCGGCGATGCCGCCGATATCCGCCGCATCACCGCCAGAGGCGGCGCCGAACCCGACGTGTCGCTGCTCCTGCCCGACCGGAACGGCTACCTCCCATGGTCCGGCCATATGGGCCTCGGCACCACCACCGCCATCCTCACCGAAATCGCACGCACAAAACTTACCATCGTCTTCGTCAACAGCCGCGCCCAGGCGGAACTGCTGTTTCAGGAACTCTGGAAACACAACACCGACACCCTGCCCATCGGCCTGCACCACGGCAGCCTCGGCACCGAGCAACGACAGCGGGTCGAACAGGCCATGGCCGAAGGACAGCTCCGCGCCGTCGTCGCCACCTCTTCGCTGGATCTCGGCATCGACTGGGGCGACGTCGAACAGATCATCCAGGTCGGCGCGCCCAGGGAAGTCACCCGGCTCGTCCAGCGCATCGGCCGCGCCAATCACCGCATGAACGAACCATCCCGGGCCCTCCTCGCCCCCGCCAGCCGGTTCGAAGTCCTGGAATGTGAGGCCGCCAGAGAAGCCGTCGCCGCCCATGATCTCGACGGCCCGCCCCCAAGGCCCGGCACCCTCGACGTCCTCGCCCAGCACATCATGGCAACAGCCTGCAACGGTCCCTTCCTCCCCGACGCGCTCTGTAATGAAGTCCGCAACGCCGCGCCCTATCACGCACTGTCACGTAAAGACTTCGATGATGTCGTGAGTTTTGTCGAAGACGGCGGTTACGCCCTGAAAGCTTATGATCGCCACCGGCGCCTGTTCCGTGATTCCCTCGGACAGTTGTGGGCCCGCAACGAACAGATCATGAAGCAGTTCCGCATGAATATCGGCACCATCGTCGATACCCCCATGCTCCGCGTCAAAACCCGCCGCGGCAAACAGATCGGCGAAATCGACGAATACTTCGCCTCCACCCTCGTCCCCGGCGATACTTTCCTTCTCGCAGGAGAACTTTTCCAGTTCATCAGCATGCAGGACACAACCGTCCAGGTCGCAAAAGGCAGCGCAAAAGAACCGCGCATCCCCGTCTATGGCGGCAACCGCCTCTCCATCTCCACCGGCCTCGCCGCCCGCGTCCGCGCCATGCTGCACAACCCCGACGCCTGGCACACCCTGCCGCAATCCGTGCAGAACTGGCTGGACATGCAGCGCCGCCGCTCCCGCCTCCCCGGCCCCGACAACCTCCTCGTCGAAACATTCCCGCACAGAAACCGCTGGTACCTCGTCGCTTACTGCTTCGAAGGCCGCAACGCCCACCAGACCCTCGGCATGCTCCTCACAAAACGACTGGAACACGCCGGAACCGGCCCCCTCGGCTTCGTCGCAAACGATTACATGCTCGCCTGCTGGTCAGTCCGGGAACCAACCGATATCAACACGCTGTTTGACGAAAACATGCTCGGTGATGATCTCACCGACCGGATCGCGAACAGCGCCATGCTCCGCCGCACCTTCCGTGACGTCGCCATCATCTCCGGCCTCATCGAACGCAACCACCCCGGCCGCGAGAAAAGCCGCCGCCAGATGACCATCAGCAGCGATCTGCTCTACGATGTCCTGCGTAAACACGATCCCGATCACGTCCTGCTCCGCGCCACAAGGGCCGAGGCCGCCCACGGCCTCACAGATCTCGACCGGATCACCGCCATGCTGAAAAGAATCAAAGGCCAGATCGATCACGTCCGCCTCCCCCGAATCTCCCCCCTCTCCGTGCCCGTCATGCTCGAACAGGGCCGCGAAAAAATCAAAGGCGGCGAAGGCGAGGAACAGCTTCTTGCCGAAGCGGACGCCCTCTTTACCGAAGCCGAATCCGGATCATGACGACGCCCACACCCCACACCCTCGCCGGCGAAACGCTCCTCCTTCTCCCCGAAGGCGCGATTGTCCACCCCGCCAGCAAAACACTCATCGTCGCAGACCTGCACCTGGAAAAAAGCTCCTCCCGCCGCGACGCCGGACTGCTTCTTCCGCCCTACGATACCGGCATCACGCTCGACCGCCTCACAGCACTCGCCACATCCTGGCGGCCGGAACGAATCATCGCTCTCGGCGACAGCTTCCACGACAACACCGCCAGCGAGCGCCTCTCACCCGCCGATCGCGCCCGCCTGACCCTCCTCGGCCAGCACGCGGCCCTGCTCTGGCTGACCGGCAATCATGACCCGATTCCACCGGCAGACCTCCCCGGAATCTGGAAAGCGGAACACCAGGAAGGCACCCTCCTGTTCCGACACATCCCGACCAACACCATCCCTCCCGGAACCGCCGAACTGGCCGGTCATCTGCACCCGAAAGCCCGCATCACCCTCAGAGGCCACACACTCACCCGCCCCTGCTTCGTCATGGATGAAACCCGCGTGCTGCTGCCAGCCTTCGGCACTTACACAGGTGGCCTGGACGTACAAAACCCCGCCATCTCGCAACTGTTCACAGGCCCGATGCAGCTCTGCCTTCTCGGCAAAAACCGCCTCAGCAGGATCAGCCTGCCCGCCCGCGTGGCATAATATTCCTCAGCGCCCGTCCGCCTGCCGCGGCCGCGCCGCGCCATGATCGGTCGGGTCCGTCGCCGCCAGCAAAACCTGCACGGCCTTGCTCGCAGCCGCCAGGTTGGTCCCCGACGGATAAGCCGTCTCCTTCAGCACAGCCAGAAGAGCCGCCCGGTCGGCAACCAGCAGCCCCGTCAGCTTCTGCGGAGTCATCTCGCCCGACATAACCGTCCCGCGCGCCATGCCATGCGCCATCAGATAGGTGTAAATCAGCGTATGCGGAGTCGGCCGTACATCCACCACCGCCTGCTGCTGACACGCCGAAACGCACAGAAGAACAGCCAGCGCACCACCCGCTCGCAGCAACCACCCGGCTCCGGTAGCATTCGCGGCCGGTTTCGTGTCTTTTCCCAGATGCAACAGGTGATCTTTCCGGTTATGGCCGACTGACCGTCAGGAAGTGGGATGAAAAAGCGATGCAACTCAGGATCGTAAAGCAACGCGGAACACGCCGCTCCGGTCACCGCGAACCTATCCCCGCACGCCCCCACGGGCAAACCAGACCCGGAAGCGATCATCCGTTGCCGGAAGGCGCATCCCTGTGAGACTGCCCGATCTCGAAGCCTGGGCGATCTTCGCCAAAGTCGCCGAACACGGCTCCTTCGCCAAAGCCGCCGAAGATGTGCAGCTCTCCCGCCCCACCGTCTCAAAAGCGATCAGCAGACTCGAAGACGCACTCGGCCTCTCCCTGTTCAGCCGAACCTCCCGCCAGCTCTCCCTGACCGGCATGGGACGCCAGCTCCTCAGCCACGCCCGCCAGGTCATCGCCGAAGCGGAGGCCGCCGAAGCCGAGGCACGCGAGACGATGCTCACCCCGACCGGACTGGTGAGACTCGCCGCCCCCATGACATTCGGCGTTCACCACCTGTCCCCCCTGCTCCCCGGCTTTTTCACACGCTGCCCGGATGTCGATGTAGACATCGATTTCAGCGATTCCCTCGTCGATCTCGTCGCCGACGGCTTCGATGTCGCCATCCGTATCGCAACCCTGGCCGATTCCTCCCTCAGAGCCCGCCGGCTCTGCGGCGTCAGACTGCTTCTCGTCGCCAGCCCTCAGTGGATCAGCACAACCGCCCCCCTGACCACACCTCAGGATCTCGATCGGCATAAGGGCTTCGTCTACACCGGAACATCCACGCCCGGCCTCATCCGCATGACACATCATAACGGAGACAGCCACACCATCGCCCAGACCGCACGCTTTCGCTCGAATAACGCCGAAGCCTTCCTGCCCTCACTCGAAGCCGGTTTCGGCTACGGACTTTTCCCCGAATTCATGATCTGGAAAGCCCTCCGGGACGGTCGACTGCAACGAATCCTTCCCGACTGGCACATGCCCTCCATCGGAATCTGCCTCGTCACTCCCCCCAACGCCCTGCGTCCCAGACGTGTCCAGGCACTGATGGACTACCTGTCCGAAACCCTGCCCTCAGCCCCATGGGTCGATCACGAACCAGACGCCCCATAATCTTTGCCCGCCCCGAAAGAGCTCGCGGCTCTTTCCATCCTGATCTGCTAACATATGGCAGATTGCAAAGGGGTCGTTTGCGTTACGTGTTGATCTTTTATTTTTCAAAAGGTTAGCAGAAGGTCGGGCTCTGCCCGGACCCGGCAGGGACCGTCACGCGAAGGCGTGCTGCGCACGACGGCCCCTGCACCCCGATTGATTCATAATAAAACGGTTTCCAAAGGTCTGTGACCTTTGGTGGGTTCCAGGGCAAAGCCCTGGGAAGGAGCCAGCACTTAACGCTGACAGAGCCCTTGCCGGACTTCGGAGCCGGTTCCCGCCTCGTTCCAGAGCAAAAACCCCGAGAAAGCGCCGACCCGGCCTCAGGCCAGCTTCGTCGCAATCCCCGTCACATGAGACCCGAGAAACTTCGCCCCATCCAGCTCCGTCACAGTCGGCTGACGTGACCCGTCACCCGCCGCAATCGTCGTCGCACCATAAGGCGACCCGCCCGTGATCTCATCCAGCCGCATCTGCCCCTGAAAAGTATAAGGCAGACCACTGATGATCATCCCATGATGCAGAAGATTGGTCATCAGCGAAAACAAAGTTGTCTCCTGACCACCATGCTGACTGGCCGTGGACGTAAAGACCGCCCCAACCTTGCCAACCAGCGTACCCTTCGCCCAGAGACCACCCGTCTGATCCCAGAAATTCGCCATCTGCGAAGGAAGACGCCCAAACCGCGTCGGAGCCCCGACAATAATCGCATCATACTCCGGCAACTCAGCCACCGTCGCAAACTGAGCCTCCTGATCGAGCCTGAAATGGCTCGCTTTCGCAATCTCTTCCGGCACCAGCTCCGGAACACGCTTCACAACAACATCAGCCCCCGCCTCACGCGCGCCCTCAGCAACCGCATGCGCCATTTTCTCAACATGCCCATACGACGAATAATAAAGAACCAGCACCTTCGGCATCGGGATCATCCTTTTCCAGTTCCGGCCATGGCCTGTCACAACCCGTCAGTACAAGCCCCCGGTGCCGCAAAGATAACGTTCAGCACAGTCCGGCACAGAGAAAATAACGAAACAGACCTGTTCCGTTTTTTGCCATGACGGGAATGTGAAAAATCAAAACAGAGCCCGGCTCCGTCCGAACCAGGCAGAGACGTCCCCACACCCGACCCGTTTCGCAAACGGATTTGCAAAGGCTCTGTTGTCATTAAGTGCTGGCTCCTTCCCAGGGCTTTGCCCTGGACCCCACCAAAGGTCACAGACCTTTGGAAACCATTTTATCATAAATAAATCGGGGTGCAGGGGCCTGCGGTCCCTGCCGGGTTCGGGCAGAGCCCGATCTTCTGCCAACCCTTTGAAAAAATCACCGATCAACACTTAACGCTAACAGAGCTTTTGCAAAGGCTCTGTTGTCATCAGTTACCGGCACCTTACTCAGGGCTTTGCCCTGGAACCCACCAAAGGTCGCAGACCTTTGGAAACCATTTAATGAAACAGATCGGGGTAGAAGGGGGCCGCGACCCCTTCCGGGTGCGGGCAGAACCCGGAATCCCTCCCGCAAACAGCCGCCGAAGCATCAGCCCCTCAGAACGGCTTTAGCAACCGGTCGAGATACTCCAGTTCCTGCGGCGGCCGTGTCCGGTCGGAGTCACGCTTGCGAAGCTCTTCCTCAATCTCATGCGCCCGCTCACGGGATGCCGCATCCGGAATATGCCCGCCCTGATTCTGACCGCTATCGTTGCCTTCCCCGGTCGCACGCCCCAGCGGATCACGATCCGTGTCCTGATCGTCGCCCGAGCCCTCATCAGTGCCATCCCCGCCCTCATCGCCGGAATTGCTGACCCCGCTCTGGTCATTGCCGCCGCCGCCGCCCTGCCCGCCACCGAAAGACGGCAGGAAGCTCGTCGCCCCGGAACCGCCTCCCTTGCCCTGGAGAGACTGCCGCATCTGCTGACGCCCCTGCTGCAACTCCTGAAGAGCCTTCTGCTCCGCCGTCACGGCCTGCGAATCGTCGCCAGACGCCAGCGCATGACGCGCATCGCGCATATCGGTCTGCGCCTTCGCGAAAGCCGGCGGTTCCTTGCCCGTCAGATCCTTAAATTCCTGCCGAAGCTCATCCGTCGCACGCATCAGCGCATGCTGAGACGCCCGGTCCGCCTGCCGCTGATCCGCCGCAGCAGAAGCATCCCCATGCGCCGCCTCCCCGTTCGCAGACCCGGACCCGGCATCACCATTTTTCGCCCCGTCCTGCGGCTCATCTCCTTCATGACCCTGAGCCTGACCAGACTGCGACTGAGCTGCCGATCCCTGAGGTGACTGCTCCTGCCCTCCCTGCTCACCAGGCGGCACCAGCCCCAGACGCCGCAAAAGCTCCTGCGTGGACATCATGGACAGATCACTGTCCCCATCCTCGCCCGGAGGCGGAGCCATCTGCGCCCTGCGCGCCTCGTCAGTCCGGTGAACCCGATCAAGCCGGGACTGCGTATGATCGAGCAACGACGTCTGCTGTTTGACAAGATCCTGCAAACCTTCCGTCTGCTCCTGCAACTTCTGCTGCGCGACCATCTGCTGCGCCATCTGCGCCATGTCCTGCGGCGTCGCGTTGCGCATCCGCTCGATGGAATCCTCAAGCTGCTGCAACTTCTCCATGGCGCCTTCACGCCCCTCGGCCGCATCCGACTGAAGCCGCTGCATCAGACGCTGAAACGCCCTGTCCCCGTTTTTTGACAGTCCCGGCAAATCAGGAATCGCCGTCCCGTCCCGGACCGCCTGCTGCGCCAGCGCCTGCATCTTGCGCGCAATCGCCTGCCGCAATGTGTCCATCCGACGCTTCAGTTCAGCCTGATCCTCAGACCCATGCGCATTATCCTCGCGCATATGCCGGAGCTGTTCCGCGACAGCCTCCTGAGCAGCCCGCACATCAATCGACGCCAGAGCTCCCTCCGCGCCACCGTGCAGCCGGTCCTCAATATCAAGCGCCAGATCCCACAGCCGCCCGACAGCCTCCTCCCGCGCCTCATCATCCGCAACATCGGAATCAGCCAGCAAAGACGCCACCGATGTCAGATTCAGAAACATCCCCGTATTTTCGGCAATCGGCCCCGGCGTGTCGCCCAGCGCCTCCAGATCATCCGCCGCGGCGCTCCGTGATTCCGATCCCAGCGCCAGCCGCCTGCGAAGATCCAGAACAGCCCGCGCCACCGGTGACCGGAACTGCCGCGAGCCGAGCATGAATGTCACTGCCTGGCTCCGGCCCTCATGGTGGCTGACACTCGTCGCAACCAGCACCGCCGAAACCTGCTCCCCGGCCCACGGGTCCGAAGACAGATCGGGCGTCGCTGTTCCCTTCGCATCGATCGGATGGCCGGAAAGCGGAACAGGCACCCGCAGAACCCGCTCCTTCGCAAGGAAGGACGGATGCGCCAGCCGCATTTCCACAACAAGCGACGCAATGCCGTAAGCATGATGCGCCTCAAAAGGAATCCGCGTCCGTCGCCCGCCTTTTTCGCCGCCAGGGTCTTTGCCCCACCGGACAGCCGGTGCCGCATCCGGCGCCACCACCACATTCCAGTGCGCGATGGTGCGCCCCCGCGCCCGAAGCGTCAGCCAGCCGGACTCATCAAGTGTTCCTTCCACGCGCCAGGATCGCTTATCCAGCGCCCGCACATGCTGACCGGAAAGAGCCCCCTCCAGTTGCGGCGCCCCGTGCAGGCCCGTCACGGTCGCCGTCAGAACCGCCCCCTGCGGCACCGACGCGGTTTTCCCACCCGAAGTCAGAAAAACCGGAGCAGACGGAGTGTAAGGTGGCGGCGTAATCCAGGCTTCCACATGCGGAAGCGGCACATCCGGATCGTCCCATCCCGGCACCAGCGCAGCGACCATCCGTCCAGGTGCATGACTGCCCGCCATAAAGGCCGCAATCACCACGGCAGGAACAAGAAGCACTGCCGCCCGCCACGGATCACGCGCCCGAAACCGCAGTTTCGGCCACCCGGCTTTTAGCGGTCCCAGAGCCGCGATCAGCCGTCCCTGATACGCCGACCACAAGGCCGGAGAGCCAATACCCGCCGACTTATCCATCAGACTCGCAAGCGGCCGGTGCTTCAGCCCCGACACCTGCTCAAGACGCCGGTCCGCCGCCGACTCCGACGGCGGCACATATCCCCGCAACCCCCGCCGCGCGAGCCCGCCAGCCAGCGCCAGACAAAGACACTCGGCAATCAGATGCAGCCAGTCAGGAAGGCTCTGCGGCAGCCGGAACAACGCCGCCAGGCCATAAAGCAACAGCACGGAAAGCGCCGGCACCAGCCGCCGCATCACCTGCTCGGTAACAAGAACCCGACGCGCCCGCTGCCTCGCCGCCGCCAGCATCGCGAGAGGAGATCCACCATCTGCCGGGATCTGAACAGCCCCCTCGTGCCGCGCGTCGCTCATGCCGGGTGCTTGATCCAGTCAGGAATAGTCTCACCGGCCCAGAGCGCCTCCACGCTCTGGCGCGGCCTGATAACCGACCACCGCCCGCCATCGACGAGCACCTCAGCCGCAAGCGGCCGCGCGTTATAGGTCGAACTCATCACCGCCCCATACGCGCCGGTATCAAGCACAGCCACCCGCGCACCACGCTCCAGCCGGGGAAGCACCCGCTCCTGCGCGAACGTGTCGCCTGACTCACACACAGGCCCCACAATGGTCGCCGTCTCAGCGGCGGCAACAGCATCCCGGGGCGATAACGGTACGATTCCATGCCAGGCATCATAAAGCGAAGGCCTCAACAGATCGTTCATCGCCGCATCGAGAACAATGAAAGGCGCCTCTCCCGTCACTGCCTTGCGCAGCACAACCGTGGACAACAACACCCCGGCCGGCGCCGCGATCCACCGCCCCGGCTCGATCGCCAGCCGCACATCCAGATCCCCGAGCTCGGCCCGGATCACGCCCGCCCACACATCCGGCGATCCTTCACCCTCGTCCCGATAACAGATGCCCAGCCCGCCACCGCAATCCACCGCGCTGACAGCCAGACCAGCCTCCCGCGTCGCCCGCACAAGCGCCGCCAGCCGCGCATAGGCCGCCCGAAAAGGTGCCGCCGCCAGAATCTGACTGCCGATATGCATCGCATATCCCGCTGCCCTGATCCCCGGCAGCCCCGCCGCATGCCGGTAAAGCGCCAGCGCCTCATCCCAGGGAACACCAAACTTGTTCCCCGCCACACCCGTCGTAATCTTGGCGTGCGTCCCGGCATCCACATCCGGATTCACCCGCAGCAGAACCGTCATCTCCCGACGACACTCCACCGCCAGCGCCGACAAAATCTCCAGCTCTTCAGCACTTTCCACATTGACCTGGGCAATGCCCTCGGCAAGCGCCAGCCTCAGTTCGGCCTCCGTCTTACCAACACCGGAAAACACAATCCGCGACGCCGGGATCCCCGCCCTGCGGGCCCGCAGAAGCTCCCCCGCGCTGACCACATCAGCACCCAGCCCGGCTTTCGCCAGAATCTTCAGAATCGCCAGATGATCGTTTGCCTTCACCGCGAAATGCGACGAGACGGAAAGACCCGCCTGCATCATCGCGCCGGAAAGCCGCTGCGCCCGCGCCCGAAGTGTGCCCGCGCTCATAACCCAGCACGGCGTGCCCACTTCGTCCGCAATCGCGGACAAAGGCACTCCCTCCATCATCAGCCCGCATTGCACATCGAGCGTAAGCTGAGGATGAGTAGCGAGAAGCTCGCGGACAGTCGGATCAGGTGTTGAAAACGATATCGGTTCGGCCATTGGCATACGTTACTGGCTCAGCAACCTCTCTCCAAGTGGGGAAAGACGCACAGGATAATATGACATCAAACATGCGTTCGGGCCGGAAAAATCCCCAGCCGGACGCAATACTTCCACCCAGGCTCAGAAAGACATGTTTCTGGCAAAACCACTTAAAAAATTCATCATCCTGCGTCGGTATCAGCACGCTCAGTCGCAGAGGCTGACCTGTCAGAAGCAGATGCGTCAGAGTCGGGTGTGCCAAAGTCGGGTGTGCCGGAGCGGATCAGCCAGGCCCGGTAATGGTGCATCGCACCAAGTTTCCAGTCATATCCGCCCACGCCACCGGCAAAATGCAGCACCGGCTCCGTCAGCGCCGAAGCATAACGGTCGTAAACATCGCTCTCCGCGTGGTTCATCCCCATGTCGAAATTTCTGACATACCGGTTGAGCAGCTTCGCATCCGTGCGACATCCCATCTTCGACAGCACATAATTCGCAACGGGCTGGTCATAACAGCGCAATTCCATCCGCGAGTTCAGGCCCCGGCTCTGCCGGAAAATAACCCGCCTGACATTCTTCAGAAAAGGACCGGCCTGTTCAAGATTCCGAAAGGCCATGACGCCCGTGCTGAATCCATACTCCGGCATGCGGGCGAACTCATCCGCGTCAAACAACTCTTTCCCCCAGTAATTCTCAGATGCCGGATCGCGTGTTTCAACAAATACATAAACGGAAGGTTCGGAATCACGCATAATGTCGAGAAACAGCTTATCAACAGAGCGTCCGGCAATAATATCCGTGTCGAGATATAAAATCGGCTGATACTGATGAAACTGTTCATAATCACCGATATCAAACCGCGATGACATATAATCAATCAGGTCGAGAGGCACATACGGCACCAACTCGACCCTGTCATCCCGAACCGCCTCATATCTGTTCCTGATATCTTCAGGAGAACGTTCGGTCAGAATCTTGATATCGCCATCATATTTTGCAAAACGCCGCAATGAATCCACGACCATATCCAGCGTTTCAAACGCTTCATCCCTGCCGAAAGTGCAGCAATAGACAAGCGGATTAAACAGCTCCAGATGCTCAAATCGCCATGAGTTATAAAAAACGTCGATACTTTTTGTATTCAGATCCGAAACACTTTTGAAAAGATCATCAATTTTCGGCCGGATACCGGAAAAATCGATTTCGAAATCCTGCGCAATCGGCACAGGTCCGGAAACAACCCTGTTCAGGGAGCGGGAATACCAGGAATGCCCTGTAATAAAGGCAAGTTTACCAAATTCTTCCACAGACAGAACGCGGAACGTTTCCCAGTCATAGACGTGATGCTTGTCGATCTTCACCCCGCCACCCGGGTCCGCGCTCAGAAAAAGGCCATTGAACCCGATGGCAATATATTTCATCCCGCGCCGCTGATACTCGATGGCAAAGCGGCTTGCCACTGTTTGCCCGGGGCGAAGATACCCATCGGTGGAAACTGAGAGTGTCTCCCACTTTCCATCAGCCCCCTGAAAAGAAAGCATAGCAATATCATCTTCAACAGCCACTCGCAGACGAGGCGGAGTGCCGTCCATCTGACGGTTTACGGCAAAACCCTGATCGTCATTGAAATCAAGAATATTGCCCCAGTAGTCGAGAAGGAAACCGTCCATGGAAAAACTCACTCTGTTCACAAAAGCCGGATGGCACTCCGGAAGTTTGCCGGCAAACAAACTATGCTTCATCCCGCTCCGGCATACACTCCAATGTTACACAACAATACCCCCGCCCTGTCTCATCGGCAAAAGACAATACCAGGATCACAGGACCGGATAAAAACGCCATCGTCTCACAGGCCGCCCCTGTGATCTTCTGCCTCCGGCCCCGAAAATATTTCCGGACCTGAAATCCCGTTGGGAAAGACATATCCTGCCAGTCAGCTTTTCATGGCCCGTCAGCTTTGCCCCAGGATCATCCCAGGCGCAACATTACCTGCCCCCTTCGTCCCGAAAGCAGACCCGGTCAGTCACAATCTGACGTCACCTGCAGGAAGCCCCAGGCCATCATTCCGCATCCAGCCGCGTTCCCTGTTTCCATCGATGCGAAATCATGCCTCTGGCACCCTTACCTGAGCCAGACCGGTGACCAGTTTTAATATTTCGAAAACAAAACAAAAATGTCCGGAACATTACGGAATCCGCCTCCACGCTCCCTGCGTCACCAAAACAAACCAGTATATTTCTCTCTACCGACCGCTGACACCAGCTTGCATCCCCATACAGAGACAGGCGTGATCCCCGATCCTCAGGCAAAGGACTTAACATCAGGAAAACCGCCGCAAGCAGCAAATAAAGCTCACTCCCGGACAGCAATTACCCCGACACGTCTCCCGCCATTCATAAAAAATAAACAGCCGCGATCACCCTCCCCGACCGGACAGATCAGACCCCCACCCCCCTCTGGACTCTCCACCTTGCCTGGCCGCCCGCTGCTTCCTATACATTTTCATTCTGCCATCCTGGCAAACAAGAGCCTGAAGAGCCCGTAGGACAGTCCGGCCATGACCGAAGAGTTCCATCGCATCCGTCGCCTCCCGCCTTATGTCTTCGCTGAAGTCAACAAGGCCAAGGCCGCCGCCCGGGCGCGAGGCGAGGACATCATCGACCTCGGTATGGGCAATCCCGACAGCCCCACCCCTCCGCATATCGTCAAAAAACTGATCGAAACCGTCGCTGACCCCCGCAGTCACCGTTATTCGGTCAGCCGCGGCATCCCCGGTCTTCGCAAGGCCCTGGCCGGTTATTACGAGCGCCGCTTCAACGTGAAACTCGACCCGGAAACCGAAGTCATCGCCACCCTTGGCTCGAAGGAAGGCCTCGCCAACCTCGCCTCGGCGATCACCAGCCCCGGCGACACCATCCTCGTCCCGAACCCGTCCTACCCGATCCATCAGTTCGGTTTCATCATCGCAGGCGCCTCAGTCCGCTCCATCCCGGCTTACCCGGATGAGAACATGCTTCGCGCCCTCGAACGCGCCGTGCGTCACTCCGTCCCGAAGCCAACCGCCCTGATCGTCAACTTCCCGTCCAATCCGACGGCCTATGTCGCGGATCTCGATTTCTACAAGGAAATCGTCGCCTTCTGCCGCAAGGAAGAGATCTTCATCCTCTCCGATCTCGCCTATGCCGAGATCTATTTCGGTGACGTGGTTCCCCCGTCGATCCTCGCCGTACCGGGCGCGAAAGACATCGCCGTCGAGTTCACCTCACTGTCCAAAACCTATTCCATGGCCGGCTGGCGCATGGGTTTCGCAGCCGGCAACCCGCAGCTGATCGCAGCCCTCACCCGTATCAAATCCTACCTCGATTATGGAGCCTTTACGCCCATCCAGGTCGCCGCTGTCGCAGCGCTGAGCGGCCCACAGGATTGCGTCGCTGAAATCCGGGCTCTTTACAAAGAGCGCCGTGACGTTCTCCTTCGCGGCCTCCAGGGCTCCGGGTGGGATATCCCGCCTCCCGAAGGCTCAATGTTCGCCTGGGCTCCGATTCCGGAAGCCTTCCGTGATATGGGCAGTGTCGCTTTCTCCAAGCTTCTGCTTCAGGAAGCAGGCGTGGCCGTCGCTCCCGGACTTGGTTTCGGCGAGCACGGTGAAGGCCACGTCCGGATCGGCCTTGTTGAAAACACACAGCGTCTCCGTCAGGCAACCCGTGCTATTCGCGGTTTCCTGAGCGCTCATGGTATCAACCCCACTCAGGCACCACCTGCACCTCAGAGACAGTCTGCCATGGAGGACAGCATATCGTGACGTCACCCTCGGGAAGCACAGCATCAGCCACACCCTTGCGGCTCGGGGTTGCCGGCCTTGGTACAGTGGGTGCCGGCCTGATCACTTTGCTCCGCGACAACGCCGACCTGATAACGGCCCGTGCCGGCCGGCCAGTCGAAGTCACAGCCGTTGCCGCCCGTGACCGGAATCGTGACCGCGGAATCGATGTCACACCCTTCCGCTGGTATGACAACGCCACGGACCTTGTCAGCGATCCGAACGTCGACGTGATTGTCGAACTCATCGGTGGCGCTGATGGAACTGCCCGCCTTCTGGTGGAATCCGCGCTCACGGCCGGCAAACCAACCGTAACGGCCAACAAGGCTCTTATTGCCCTGCATGGTGAGACACTCGCCAGATTAAGCGAACGCCATAAAGCTCCTTTGCTGTTCGAAGCCGCCGTCGCAGGTGGGATACCCGCGATCAAGACCGTCAGGGAAGGACTGGCAGCCGACCGTATCCTCTGGATCGGCGGGATCCTGAACGGAACCTGTAACTATATCCTGACCGCCATGCGGGAAACCGGGCGGGATTTTGCCGACGTGCTCGCCGAAGCCCAGGCGCTGGGATATGCGGAAGCTGATCCTTCGACTGATGTCGATGGTATCGACGCCGCACACAAGCTAACCATTCTCGCCTCGCTGGCATTCGGTAACCCCATCATCTTTGACAGCGTCCACGTCGAAGGTATCCGTCATATCGGCGCGCTTGATTTCAGCTTCGCCAGAACTCTCGGTTACCGTATCAAGCTGATCGGCCTCGCAAGACGAAACGAATACGGGATTGAAGCCCGCGTTGCGCCCTGTCTGATTCCTGAAGCATCACCCATCGCCCAGGTTGACGGTGTTTTTAACGCTGTGATCACCGAAGGAACGTTTGTCGGTCGCCTCATGGTCGAAGGTCGCGGGGCCGGTGCGGGGCCGACCGCCAGCGCTGTGGCAGCTGACCTTATCGACCTCGCCAGAAACACCACAGCTCCGGTATGGGGAACAAGCTCAAGTGAGCTGAAATCCGTCCGTAGCCGACCGGCGTCAGAACGCGAAGGAGCATTTTATATCCGCCTGACAGTAACGGACCGCCCCGGGGTCATTGCCGATATTGCCGCCATCCTTCGGGATTGCGGCGTATCGCTCAATAGTATGATCCAGCATCCTTCGGCCAGAACAGACCAGGACGTATCGCTCGTTCTGGTGACTCACCCTACACGGGAAGCCGGAATGCAGCATGCTGTTGATAAAATTTCCGCCCTGCCGGTTGTTCTGTCTGCACCGGTCCTTGTCAGAATCGAAAATCTCTGAGCATGCCTTAAAAAAGCCATTCAGCTCCCGAGCATATGCCCTGAAAAGCGACTGCCGCGCGACATTATATTCACGCCGCAGCCAGCAAGTTTACAAGCCCGAACAACCATTGCAGCAGTCCGGCGCCTCTTAAATTTTTAACAGGTTGCCACAACCGGAGAAGTCTCATGTCGGCTGAAACAACATTCAGTTCCTTCGTCGTATCAGATCGCAATCTTGCCCTCGAACTGGTCCGCGTCACGGAAGCGGCGGCTCTGGCATCGTCTCACTGGACGGGACGCGGCCAGAAGAACGACGCCGACGGAGCCGCGGTCGAAGCAATGCGTACCGCTTTTGATACCGTAGCCATCGACGGAACGGTTGTAATCGGCGAAGGCGAGATGGACGAAGCGCCCATGCTGTACATTGGTGAAAAAGTCGGCGCAGGCGGACCACCAATGGATATCGCCGTTGACCCGCTCGAAGGCACAAACCTGTGTGCCAAGGATATGCCAAACGCAATTACTGTTGTTGCTCTGGCAGAACACGGTAATTTTCTGCATGCACCAGACGTCTATATGGACAAGATCATTGTTGGAGCAGGTCTGCCCGATGACCTGATCGACCTCGATGCCTCCATTGGCGAAAATCTTCGCAATCTGGCTAAAGCGCGAGGAAAGGATGTTGGTGAAATCGTCCTTTGCGCGCTGGATCGTGAACGTCATGCTGAGCTGATCGCAAAAACCCG
Source organism: Acetobacter fallax (assembly GCF_011516735.1). GTDB lineage: Bacteria > Pseudomonadota > Alphaproteobacteria > Acetobacterales > Acetobacteraceae > Acetobacter > Acetobacter fallax. Next base: position 49,471 of record NZ_WOSX01000023.1, read on the forward strand.
CGAAGCCGGTGCCCGTGTACGCCTGATTTCCGATGGCGACGTTGCTGCAGGTATTGCCGCATGCCTGGAAACAGCAACAGTGGATATCTATGCCGGATCTGGTGGTGCGCCTGAAGGTGTGCTGGCTGCTGCCGCCGTCCGTTGCATGCACGGCCAGATGCAGGCACGCCTCCTGTTTGAGGACGCAGATCAGCGTAATCGCGCAGAAAAAATGAACCCCGGCAAACAGCCTGACAGGAAACTTGGCCTGCGCGACCTTGCCGCCGGCGATGTTCTGTTTTCCGCTACCGGAGTAACAACAGGTTTCCTTCTCCAGGGGATCAAGCGTCGGACCCATCACGCCGTCACCCATTCGCTCGTTATGCGCTCAAAATCAGGAACCCTTAGATTTATTGAGGGACATCACAACTTCAACACCAAAACCTGGAGTGCACGTTAATCAAACGGTTTATGTCTCTCCCGATTTCTGACTACCCAACGCTGATAGCGTCGCATGTCTGATACGGCGCCATCAGACGATCAGGCTAAAAATGGTGTTGACCATAGCGCCGTTGACGCCGATGTCCTTCCTGCACCTGCATTTGGTGTGGAATCCGGACTTGCTGGCTGTCGATGGCAATGGAGAGCCGGCACAGAGGATCCGGCAACTGCCCGCGTTGGCACTGCAATCGCACAGCGTTACAACCTTCCGGAAATTGTTGGCCGGATCATGGCGCTTCGCGGTATCCGACTTGAGGAAGCATCTGATTTCCTTGAGCCCACTCTCCGTGCACTGATGCCTGACCCCTCCAGTCTGAAAGATATGGACGTCGCGGCAAAACGCCTTGCCAATGCGATAAAAAACAAAGAAACCGTTGCAGTTTTTGGGGATTATGACGTCGACGGCGCCTGTTCAACCGCTCTGCTCACGACGATACTGCAGAAACTTGGCTGTACAGTTCTGACTCACATCCCGGACAGAATGACCGAGGGTTACGGTCCCAATGTTCCGGCCCTGTTTTCCCTGGCAGACAAGGGTGCGACACTTATCGTTTGTCTGGACTGCGGTACTGCAGCCGCTGATATCCTGCACTGCCTGAAAGATCGTGCAGACGTTATCGTCGTCGACCACCACAAGTCCGAAGGCAAACTTCCCGACATTCTGGCAACGGTCAATCCAAACAGGCCGGATTGTCATTCGAAACTTAATACTCTTTGTGCAGCAGCATTAACATTCTTTGTCGCTGTCGCAACGATGCGCGAACTTCGAAAAACCAAATGGTTTTCGGATCAGCGGCCAGCGCCAGATCTCCTCCTGGAACTCGATCTGGTTGCACTCGCTACCGTCTGTGACGTTATGCCGCTGACCGGACTCAACAGAGCTTTTGTCCGACAAGGACTGCGCACCATGACGATGCAATTGCGTCCTGGCCTGCGTCATCTTGCTGAAGTCGCCGGGCTAAAATCCGCACTATCAGCATTTTCCTGCGGATATACCCTTGGTCCACGAATTAACGCCGGTGGTCGAATAGCCGAATCTGACCTCGGTACACGCCTGCTAATAACACAGGATGCTATAGAGGCACGTGAACTGGCCGAGCGACTTAATACCATTAATCGTAAACGTCAGGACGTTGAAGCCGATATCTTTGAACATGCAATAAAGCAGGCAGAAGAACAGAATCAACAAGGTCATGCGGTTCTGATGCTCATAGGATCTGAATGGCACGCTGGCGTTGTGGGAATAGTTGCCAGCCGCATCAAGGAACGATTCAACAGGCCTACCCTTGTCTGTGCCGAACAGGACGATGGGCAGATCAAAGGTTCAGGTCGCTCTATTGAAGGTCTGGATCTTGGCGCAGCTGTTATAGCTGCCAGAGAACGTGGATTGCTGACAAATGGCGGTGGTCACGCAATGGCTGCCGGATTTACTCTGCCAAAGCAGCGCGCATCCGATTTTCTAGCTTTTTTGAATATCAGACTGGCAGCAGCAAGTTCTCAGCCAGATCGCACGATACTCCAGATCGACGCAGTCCTCTCACCTCGTGGCGTGTCAGTTGAGACATCTAAAGCCATTGATATTCTCGCCCCTTTTGGGCAAGGAAATGAAGAACCTCTGATCGCACTGACCAATGTGCAGGTCATGAAACTCGATCGCATTGGAACGAATGGTACTACTTTACGGCTGATTTTGGCCGGTGAAGGTAATCGCAATATTAAAGCCCTTATGTTCCGCGTCACCGAAAGCCCAGTTCTTACAGCACTTGAAGACCGGACGCGACCACTCCTAAATTTAGTGGGATATCTTCGTCATGAAGTCTGGCAAGGACGCGAAGTAGCGACTTTTTTCATTCAGGATATAACTTTTTCATAATACGATTTATAAATTTGGGTGGTTTTTCTATAACGGAGCATCTGACGTCAACTCCATAGTGGACGTGTCACGGTTTAGCAGCCTGTCGGGTTGGGCATTTTGCGGCTGATAACGCCGAGGCTGACCCGGCTTATGCTGTTTGAAGCCGTGCCATTCTTTTGCAGTTGTATGCGAGAGCGACGAGTGTC
>NZ_WOSX01000024.1 GCF_011516735.1 Acetobacter fallax
CAACCTCGGCAGCCACAAGAACAAGGCAGCACGGGTAGCTATCCGACAGGTCGGCGCGCGCCTGATCCTCCTGCCAAAATATTCGCCAGACCTAAACCCGATCGAACAGGTCTTTGCCAAGCTCAAGCACCTCCTCCGCAAGGCCGCAGCCCGAAGCCGAGACGCAGTCAGTTCAACCATCGGCGAACTCCTGCGCAGCTACACTCCCAGCGAATGCGCCAACTACTTCACCAACTCAGGATATGGACCAACATAAAATCATCACGCTCTAATGACAACAGAGCCTTTCCAAACCATTTTATTTAAACAAATCAGGGTGCGGAGCTCCGGCTCACACACTTCCTGAAACCGCCATCCCAATATCCGGTCGGAAAAATTTATCGATAAACGCAAAAAAAATGTTGCATGGAACCATGCACCGCATGCTACCTGTTAATGCAAGGTTCCTGTCCGGAACCAGGAGCAGGGAGTCCCCCATTCCGTGGAGCCAAATCTTGTCCAGTTCAGAAAAGGCGTTCTGGATCTGTGCGTTCTCGCACTTCTCGAACGCGCCGACGCATACGGATATGAAATCGCAAGCCGCCTGGCAGACGCAATCGATATGGGGGAAGGCACGATCTACCCGCTGATGAGACGGATGCAGAAAGAGCAGCTGGTTTCCACCTATCTGGTGGAATCCCCCTCCGGACCACCACGAAAATACTACCGCCTGACAGAAGAAGGACGGCAAAGTCTTCTGCGCCAGAAGGCGGCCTGGACAGACTTTACCCAGGCCGTAAACGCCGTGCTGGATGCCGGCCAGGATGGAACATCATGAACGAAAAAGACGACTTCATGCGCCGTCTCGCCGGAGGACTGCGTGGCATGCCAAAAGACACCGCCACCGATATCCTTCAGGATTATGAGGGACATTTCGGGGAGGGACGCCGCGCCGGCCGCAGCGATGCCGACATAGCCCATCAACTCGGTGATCCGGCGCGACTGGCGCGGGAGCTTCGCGCCGAAGCCGGCATCCGGCGCTGGGAAGACGAACGCAGCATGGCAGCCGCTCTTGGCGCCATCGTCGGCCTGCTCGGGCTGGCCGCGCTGGATCTGTTCATCGTTATCCCCGTTCTGATCACTATTCTTATCGTCGTGTTCTGCCTGGCACTCGCCGCCGTCTGCATCGGTTTCGCCGGCCTGGTCATCCTTCCGTTCGCCATACTCAATATCCTCCCGTCATCGGACGGAAGCTGGTTGCAGAATATTCTGATCGGTCTGGGGCTTTTCAGCGCAGGTGTCTCGGGAACCGCGTTCTGCGCACTGTTTCTGATCGGCCTCACCGATCTGGTCTCACGATATGCACGCGCCCATTTCCGCCTGATTTCTCCAGGCGCCTCCCTCTCAGCAGGAGTATGATCCATGATCCGTGGTCTTGTTGTCGCCGCTGTTGGCGGTGCTGTTCTCTCAATGGGCTGCTTTTCGGTGATGCACGCCCTCGGCCCTGTTTCTATGACAGACTATCTGGAATCCGCGACGACGGGCAGTCATCATCACGGCCCCATGGCCCGGCGGGACATCCCATGGCAGGGAGGAACCCGGCTTGAAATTTCATTTCCTGCAAACGTGATTTACACACAGGGTCCGGCACCATCGATCAGTGTTGAAGGCCCTCAGGATCTGATCAGCGGCATCACGTTATCGGGCAATGTCATCAGCGGAACGGGCCATCAATGGAACTGGCGGTCTGGCCACCATGACGGTGTCACGCTGCGAATAACAGCCCCGGCGGTCAGCGACCTGGCCATCAGTTCTGCTGCCTCCGTACACCTGAACGACATCGCTCTGCCAGAACTCAGACTGTCCGTCGATGGTGCCGCAAGCATTACCGGAAACGGACGCGCTGACCGGATCGTTCTGTCATCCGATGGCGCCAGCAGCGTGAATCTGTCCGATATGACCGTAAAAGATGCTGATATCAGCATCGCCGGTGCCGGATCAGTGAAAGTCGGACCGACCGGGCACGCCAGCGTTTCAATTGACGGCGTCGGATCAGTGAAACTGACGCGCTATCCCCGAACACTCGACAAACATATCTCGGGCGTCGGTTCAGTCTCGGTCCCTCCGAAACCTGCTGACAACACCAGCAGCAGTGCAGATGATGACGGCGTATCTCTCTGATTTATTATAAACAGATCAGGTGACAGGGACCTGCGGTCCCTGCCGGGTCCGGGCAGAGCCCGGATACTCTGATCCAATGGGTCACTCTCCACAGACCCCGGTAGCGGAACTTCAGGCCGGCAACGCTTCCGGCTCTGTCCGGGCACGCTTGACCAGCAACTTGTTCAGCGCATGAACATAGGCACGGACCGCAGAAACAACCGTGTCAGCATCTGCCCCCTGACCGTCAACCAGCTTTCCATCTTCCTCCAGACGGACCGTAGTACGCGCCTGAGCATCGGTGCCTTCCGTCACAGCGCCAACAGAATACAGCGCCAGACGAGCCGTGTGCGGATAAGCGCTACGGATGGCATTGAACGCCGCATCGACCGGACCATTTCCCGTCGCCGTGGCTTCCACCAGCTCACCGTCAATTTCCAGTTCAAGTGTTGCCTCAGCCGGCCGTCTGGAGCCGGCGCTGACATCCAGCGACAGAAAGCGTATCCGCTGATGATCACGAACTTCATCGTCAACAAGCGCAACAATGTCTTCGTCGTAAACCACCTTCTTATGATCCGCGAGATCCTTGAACCGCGCGAACGCATCATTCAGCTGGTTATCGCCAAGCGTATACCCCAGGGCCGCCAGCTTATCGCGGAATGCCGCCCGGCCGGAATGCTTCCCCATAACCAGCGACGATTTCGACCAGCCCACACTCTCAGGCGTCATGATCTCATAGGTCGCAGCATTCTTCAGCACGCCATCCTGATGAATGCCACTCTCATGCGCAAAGGCATTGCGACCCACGATCGCCTTGTTCGGCTGCACATCAAAACCCGTCGTCGTGGAAAGCATCCGCGACAGCTTCAGCAGCTTTTCCGTCTGAATCCGGTTGGTGAACGGATACTGATCGTGGCGCGTGCGGAGCGCCATGACGATCTCTTCCAGCGCGGCATTACCGGCACGCTCACCAATGCCATTGATGGTACATTCGATCTGACGCGCTCCGCCACGCAGCGAAGCCAGCGTGTTGGCAACCCCCAGCCCGAGATCGTTATGGTTATGCGCTGAGAAAATCACCTTATCAGCACCCGGCACCCGACTCTTCAGCATCGCGAAGATGCATTCCATATCCTCAGGCGTGGCATAACCGACAGTATCCGGAATATTGATCGTGGTGGCACCGGCCTTAATCGCGGCCTCAACACAACGACCCAGGAAATCCGGCTCCGTGCGGGAGCCGTCCTCGGCAGACCATTCAACATCATCCGTCAGGTTCCGGGCCGCCACGTTTCCAGCCGTGACAATCTCCAGAACAGTCTCCGGCTCCATTCGCAGCTTATATTTCATGTGCAGCGGAGAGGTGGAGATGAAGTTATGAATACGACCGCGCTCAGCATGTGCAATAGCCTGCCCGGCAGCCGTGATGTCATTCTTCCCGCCCGAACGGGCCAGCGCGCAGACGACCGCACCACGGACAACACGGGCAATCTCGGCAACCGACTCGAAATCACCTTTGGAAGCGACGGGGAAACCGGCCTCGATCACATCCACCCCGAGATCGGCAAGAGCCTCCGCCATACGCAGCTTCTCTTCGAGATTCATCGAGAAACCAGGAGACTGCTCTCCGTCACGCAGAGTGGTGTCGAAAATAAACACCCGGTCGTCGGAGACGCGACCGAAAGAAGGATGATCGAAGGTCGTCATGGAAGCCTCAAATGTCTGTCTGTGCGGACAATGACAGTCCGTTCCCCTGTTTCGGTCACCAGTGACACGAAACACACTTTACCATTTACCCCCTAAGCGTACTGACATCGCGTCAGCCTGCTCGCTCAGGGGCAGATAAGTCGAAGAAGAAGTCGGGAAAGGAGAGACTGGCTGCGCGCGCACATCATCGGCGCGCTGAAGCGCGGCATCGACTCAGAAAGGGCGCGGGCAAAAACCATGAGTTGTTTTTATGATAAAGACCGCAACGATGCAACCGGGACAGTCCGGGCCGGGACAAAGCTCCAGCCCTGCCCCGGTTACTCCCGGAACGCGCTCAGACGAGCCCCTGAACCCACGATTTAAGCTGGCTCTTCGGCAGCGCACCAACCTTCGTCTCGACCGGCTTGCCGTCCTTGAAAAGAATCAATGTCGGAATCCCACGGACGCCAAAATTCGTCGGCGTCTGGGGGTTCTCGTCAATATTGACCTTGGCGACCGTCAGCTTGCCCCTGAATTCCGCGCCGATCTCATCAAGAGCCGGAGCGATCATCTTGCAGGGACCGCACCATTCCGCCCAGAAATCCACGAGGACGGGTCCGGACGCCTTAAGCACATCGGTCTCAAAAGTGGCATCGCTGACAGCGACAGTGTTCTCGCTCATGATGATCTTCCTAAATCTGGTGTGACTGAAGAGTTGGTCTGAGCGCGCTCCAGGTCAAGCCCCCGCACACAGACATCCACAGATGATTTGTCAGAAGCCGCACAGGGAAACAACAACAGGCTTATATCACCTGACGTAGCCGAGCCCGGCAGTCCACGCAGCAAACGACCCGTCGCTACCGCTCAGCGCCCTTGTCATGAACAGCCACAAGACATGCCGCCCCCAGCAATCCCGCATCGCGCGCAAGAACAGCCTGCTTCACGAGAACACCGGGTTCTTTCACAAGAATCCGCTCGCGTACAGCAAGATCAACAGCCCTGACCAGCGCGGCAGAATTTCCAAGTCCTCCGCCAACAGGAATCACAGTACAGCCCGTGACATTAATAACAAGCGCCAGAGCCGAACTCAGATACCCGAGATAAAAATCCATCGTGCGGGAAGCCTGCGCATCCTTCCTTTCCCACGCGGAAAGGATCGCACGACTGTCAGCAGGCGCCCCGCCAGCCCACACATGCAGCCGCTCAAGCGCCCGCGCTCCGGCGATCGTGTCCAGGCAGCCGGTCTGCCCGCAACCACACCGAAAAGACGGGATCACCGCAGACAGATCCATTCCGGCCGGCACACGGGGCGGCGGGATGATGAACGGGCCATGCCCCCACTCTCCCGTCACACCCCCCAGTCCCTGCACAATGCGTCCGTCGATAACGTGGCCTCCGCCAACACCCGTGCCGAGAATGATGCCGAACACATTGCTATGCCCGCGCGCCACACCAAAACGCGCCTCAGCAAGCGCGAAACAGTCCGCATCATTGGCAATCAGAACCGTCCGCCCCGTCTTCACACTCAGCAACCGGGACAGATCCGTCGTCGCAAGGCAGGGAATATTGGCCGCATGCACAACACCCGTCGCGGGATTCTCCACTCCTGCAATCGCGATATGCAAAGGCACACCCGGCCAGGGCGCACAGAGATCAGCAAGAATTCCGACAAAGGAGTCGAGATCGGCAACAGGCGTCGGAGCAGCCTGGCGATGTGTCAGATGACCATCAGGAGAGGCAACGGCAAAATCAATAAACGAGCCGCCAATATCCGCACAGAGAATCATGCCTGCTTCCGTCTGCAACCGGATGCCGGAAACAGGGCTCGTGATACCGCGGCAGACTGCCGGGCCGTCCACCGCTTCACCATCCACATCCTCGTCATCTCCGGTTACCAGGCGCCTGCCCTTTTGTAAATATGCGACTGATATTTACGGCAAGATGGTTTACCCTCTAAAAAAACCAGCCGGCACGATGGTCGGTGCCGCGTATTTAAATTTGTCAGGACATTCCATGGTGCCCGGATCCGCAACGCTCTCAGCAGGCCATCGCCAGATTCTGAGCGCAATCAGCCGGGAAGGCCCCAGGAGCCGCACGGAACTGGCCGGACTGCTCGGTCTCAGCAAGGCCAGCATTTCCGGCCTGGTACGCGATCTTCTGGAACAGAATATCCTGTGTGAACAGGAGCTCATTTTCGGAATCGGCCGCCCGTCAGTTTCCCTGGCCGTGCGCGCCGATGCCGCGAGTTTTATCGGAATTTCGCTTCAGCAGGATCCGGCCGTTCTGCTGCTGACCGATCTGCACGGCACCGTCCATGCACGCCTCGAACTTCCTCGCCTTTCAGACCCGGATGAAGCCGTTGAAAGCCTCGCAAACGGCATTCAGAGCCTTAAAAAAGAGGGGGGAGACGCCGCGGATCGTCTTTCCGGCATCGGCATCGCCCTGCCAGGTTTCGTCTCCCGCGACCGTCTCACCTGCATCACCAGCACCGCTCACGGCTGGAAAAACGTGAATATCGGCACGGCTCTGGCCGAACGCACCGGACTACCCACCTGGGTGGAAAACGATGCGAACGCCCTCATTCTCGGCGAGGAACTGTTCGGTCCACTTCGCGGCAGTCCTGATTTCAGCATGCTTTTCGTCAGCCACGGTATTGGGTGCGCCCATATCGTCAATGGCCGGCTTCTGCGCGGAAATTCCGGTGGAGCCGGTGAAATTTCCCATGCGCCGGTCGCCATCGACGGGTTCGGCGCCCTGCCCTGCCGCTGCGGCAACAAAGGCTGCCTTGAAACCGTTTCCTCGCTTCTGGCAATCGGCAACGCCGCCCGGCGCGCGGAACTGCCCACAGATATCGCAGAGCTGGCCGATCTGGCAGCAGCCGGTCAGCCCGATGCGCTCTCCATTCTGCATCAGGCCGGCTCCGCAATGGGGATCGCAACAGCACAACTGATCCAGATGCTTGATCCCAGCCATGTCGTGGTCATGCTCGATCACACACTTCACGACAGCGTTTTCGGCCACGCACTCATGAATGAGGCTGAATCTCACATTTTACACCGAACCGGTGTCAAAACGATGATCCACTTCCGTGATTTCGCGCCGGAAGGATTCGCGGCTGGCGCCGCAAGTCTGGCCGCACGGTATTTTATTTTTGGCCCCGAAGCCGGCTGACCCCGGAATGATAAACTGCGGGAACAGTCATATTTGTGTCTTTTCCGCAACAATATTACCAGGAAAATACGAAAACCGTTTGTTCACCGTATAAAATAAATAGCCATATTTTTGTAACTATTGCACACAAATGAAATCTGGTCATTCTGATTAACACATCGCAATGACCCGCTCCTGTCCGCCAGAGCCTGCCAGAGGAATTGATATAATGCGTATATCCTTTCGCCAGATTTCAGTTTCCTGTAGCATTTTCATCGGTCTGCATGCCCTGCATGCTGAAGCCCGCACCAGCAGCACCGCAAAAGAAGCCGACAGCACGGCAGTTCACCACTCTGCCACACAGCCGCCTGCCGCTGCGGCGAAACCGACTGGCCCGAAAGGCGAAGCAGCGGCCCCGCGCAAAGCGTCATCATCGGGGCTGTCCACCTCTGTTCTCGGGCAGTTCACCGCGGCTCCCGAAGAAATCTCCGTTCGCGGAAACATGGCGACGGCAACGGGTGTAACCAACCGCACGCCGGGTGGCGGGCTGATGCCCGTACAGACCGCGCCCCGCACACAAAGCGGCATCACGCGTGACTACATCGCCAAACAGTCCCCGACAGCCAACATCTCGTCCCTGATCGCTGCCCTGCCGGGCGTGACGTTTTCAAGTCAGGACCCGCTGGGCATGACGGGCGATCACATCACCATGCGCGGAATGAATGAGAGCCAGATCGGCTATCTTTTCGAAGGAGCGCCGCTGGCCGATCCGATCAACTACGAGCCTTATACTTCAATGCTTGTGGACTCAGAGAATCTCGGCTCCGTCACGGTCTCGCAGGGATCGCCGGATCTGAACGCGCCGTTCTACAACGCTGTCGGCGGCCAGATTACGGCAACCGAAATGAACCCGGCCCATAAAATGGGCGGCTTTCTGGATGTGGGCGGCGGAACGCACAGCGCCAACAAAGAATTTATCCGCCTTGAAACAGGCGATATCGGAAACTCCGGCGTGCGTGGTTTCGTTTCTTTCTCGCACACAAGCTATAATAACTTCCGCGGTCCCGGCGGAATGTTCCGTTACCACGTCGATTCAAAATTCGTGAAGGAGTGGGGAGATGACAACAGCATTTCCGCCATCTTCTCCTATAACAGACAACAGGCGACATCATGGCGCTCGCCCACCAAAGCGCAGTGGGACCAGTACGGCATCGGTTTTGCCTACGACCCGAAATTTACTCCGGGCGACAGCGCCTATTACAAACTCAATCAGTCGAACATCAACAGTCAGCTCGTCGTGCTGCCAATGCACTTTACGCTCGCTGACCGGCTGAAGCTGCACGTTTCACCCTATTATGTCCATCAGTTCGGACCATCCCTGGGTGGCGAGAACATCCCCGCATCAGGCGGTTATTACGGTACGCAACAATACGGCACACTCAACCCCGGAGCGGGCACAGTGGTCAACGGCAACATCCTGACTTCGAGCCGTGATCCGTGGAATCAGAAAACCGGTGGCATCAACGCATCGGCCGACTGGAACATCACCCGTTCCAATACCTTCTCGTTCGGCTGTTGGTATGCCTACACGACCCACGAAGAACTCTCCGATTTCAGCCCGGTCTACCCGGACGGTCAGGGCTGGTCGAACGAAAACATCAAAGTCAATGGCAAGATTCTTTCTGGCTATGACCTGAACTTTATGCAGCAGGTCAATACGCTGTTCATCGCGGATACGCAGCGTCTCCTCAACGACAAGCTGACCATCAGCGCCGGCTTCCGTGTCGCTATGGTGTCGCGTCAGGGCACCAACCTTATCCCGGGCGCCAACCCCTACAAGATGCAGGGCAACTATTTCGAACCTCTGCCGCAATTCTCCGCCAACTATCAGATCACGGATAAAGATCAGATCTATATCAACGGAACCACATCTTTCCGCGCGCCGGAATCCGTCGAAGCCTACTCGCAGATTTTCGATCCGAACTCAGCCCATGCCGTGATGCAGCCACAAAGCCTGAAGCCGGAATACTCCATCGGCGAAGAAATCGGCTATCGCCACCACGGTTCGTTCTACAATTTCGCCATGTCGCTGTTTAACTACAACATGACAAACCATCAGGTGACCTCAACGGGCTATATTCCCGGAACCAATCTGATGGTCGCCTCGCCCATCAATATTGGCGGTCAGACATCCCGTGGCGTAACGGCAGAACTCGGTTTCCGCCGCTGGCACCATATCAGCCCGTATTTCTCGGGCCAGTTCCTCCATTCCACGTTCGATAACAACTTCAACACCGGAACGGGTGTTCTCCCCACGGCAGGAAAAATCGCTGTCGGCGCCCCGAAATTCACCGGTGCCATCGGCCTGAACTACGATGACGGGACATACTTCGGCAATTTCCAGCTCCGCTATGTCGATACGCAGTACACAACGTTCATGAACGACGAAAAAATGCCAGCCTACCTGACGTCGGACATTACCCTCGGTTATCGCATGAAATCCTTCGGACGAATCAAACATCCCCAGATCCAGCTCAATCTGATGAATATCGGCGACAACCATTATCTGTCCGGTTCGAGCTACACCTCAAACGCCCAGGCACAGAAACAGACGAACGGCACGGTCGTAGCGGGAAGCGCCCCGACCTACCTCGTCGGCGGAAATTTCGCTGCCATGGTGTCCGTCTCCACCGGCTTCTGATCCATGGCAGAAGCCCGGAGTTGACAAACCACACCGCGTCACACAGTCCGGTCAGACCGGTTCCTGCCCAGGCAGAAACAGTCTGACCGGATCTGATGAAAGGAAAAGCACGCCTTGTTCCGGCTTCCGATCGCAAGCCCGGCCGGCCATTACGGCTGGCGGCCCATTTTCATCATGGCCGCGCTGTTCTTCAGCATCGGTTTTGTCACCTGGCTGAACGGCCCGCTCATCACCTTCGTGCAGGTCGCCTTCAACCTGAGCGATGTCGCCTCCTTCCTCGTGCCGGTCTGCTTCTATCTGGCCTATTTCTTCTTTCCCCTGCCCGCCACACTGCTCTCCCGCCGCATCGGTCTACGTCGCGGGCTGATCGTGGCTCTTGTCATCATGGCTGCCGGCACCGCGCTGTTCGGCGAATGCGTCAATGCCCGCTGGTATGCCGGCGCCCTCAGCGGGCTGACCGTGATCGGCGCCGGACTCTCTCTTCTCCAGATCACCATCAATCCCTATGTCACCCTGCTGGGCGATCACGACAGAGCCGCACAGCGCATCGCCATCATGGGCGTCGCCAACAAATTCGCTGGTATCCTTGCCCCGGCGCTGTTCGCCGTCGTTGTCATGCCGCATGTCGGCGAAGTCGCGGCCAGCATCCGTGATGCAGCGCCGGGACCGGACCGTGAAGCCATTCTGCTGCGCTTCACCCACGCCGTACATGCGCCTTATGAAACGATGGCGCTTCTGCTCATCATCTTCGCCGTTCTCGTCGCCCGCTCGTCTCTGCCCGAGATTTCTCTTGAGAGTGCCGAAACCGCTTCAGCAGCCACGCCCCCCCGCCGCGCGCACCCCCTCCGGCTCGCCACCGGTGTCCTCGCCATGTTTCTTTATGTCGGCGTCGAAGTCCTGGCCGGTGACGCCATCGGCCTTTACGGTCGCTCGCTCGGGCTGTCGCTCGATGTCACGAAATACCTCACGGCCATGACCCTGGCGTCCATGATGGCCGGCTACATTGCCGGCATGATCGTCGTACCCCGCTTTTTTACCCAGGAGCGCTACCTCGTTCTGTCCTGCGCCGTCGGTATCATGATCTGCGTTCTGGCCATGATTACGTCCGGCTCAGTCCCGGTTCTGTGCGTCGCCCTGCTCGGCTTTGCCAACGCCATGATCATCCCGGCGCTGTTCCCGGTCGTTCTGGCCGAAGCCGGCGCTGACGGAGCCCGCGCAACGGCCTGGCTGATAATGGCCTACTCCGGTGGCGCCGTGCTCCCGCAGCTTTTCGTTCACCTTGCGCCCTCACTCGGTACAGCAAACGCTTTCATGACTCTGGCCATTCCGTCTTATCTCTTCATCGCCGCCTGGATGATCGTCATCTGCGGCCGGACCGCCGGATCTCCTCCGAAAGCATCGATTGTCACGGCCGGAGACTGACACCATGAAACTCGCTATCTGCCCCGATGCAACAGCCGCCCGCCAGGTCGCAGCCCGCGTCATCTCGCACCAGATCAGAAAAAAACCCGCCTCTGTTCTCGGACTCGCCACCGGACGCACCATGGAGGCCATCTACCGCCTTCTGGCCCGCGAACACACCGAACATGGTCTCGATTTTTCCGCTGTCACAACCTTCAATCTTGACGAATATGTCGGCCTCCCAGGCACACATGACCAGTCCTACCGATATTACATGCAGACTCATCTTTTTGATCATGTGAACGTTACAACCGCGCAAACACATGTCCCCGACGGCGCCGCTTCCGATCCGGATGCCGAAGCCGAAGCCTACGATACCAGCATCGCCGCAAGTGGCGGCATCGATCTCCAGCTTCTGGGTCTGGGAGAAAACGGCCATATCGGCTTCAACGAGCCCCTGTCCGCTCTGAGTTCACGCACCCGCGTCGTAACACTCGATTGCGCCACGCTTGAGCAGAACGCCGGCATGTTCGGCGGTGACGCCACAAAAGTCCCGACCAGAGCCCTGACCATGGGCACCGGCACCATCCTCGACTCCCGCGAGACGCTCCTGGTCGTCACCGGAGCCGCCAAAGCTGACATCCTCGCCCGCGTCGTCGAAGGCCCCGTCAGCGCTCTGGTCCCCGGCTCAGCCCTGCAACTCCATCAGCATTGCCTCGTCATTCTTGATGAAGCCGCAGCCTCCGGTCTCACGCAACGCGCCATGATTGACTGGCAGATGCGGCATGACCCGGAACTCACCGATCTCCTGACCGCCACGTCCAGCTGATGCCAGGGCAGACCATCCCCCTCGAAGTCTGTGTGGAGAGCCTGTCCAGCCTCCGCGCCGCAGCCGATGGCGGCGCGGATCGGATCGAACTGTGCAGCGCACTCGCCCTCGGCGGCCTCACCCCTTCACCCGGTCTGCTCGCCCTCGCCGCATGCCAGTCCACTCCGGTTTTCGTCATGATCCGCCCTCGTGCAGGAGATTTCGTCTTTTCCTCCGATGAGGAAGACACCATGCACCAGGATATCAATGCCGTCGCCGGGCACGCTCTTGCCGGCGTGGTTCTGGGCGCCTCGAAACCCGATGGCAGCCTGGATACCGCCTGCCTGCGCCGTCTCCTCGACCATGCCCGCGCCAGAGGCCTCCATCACGCGACACTGCATCGTGCGTTCGACCTCACCCCCGATCCCGAAGCAGCGCTGGAAGAGGCCATCGCCCTCGGCTTCGAACGCATCCTCACGTCAGGAGGCGCTGCCACGGCGGAAGCCGGAGCCTCAACATTACGCACACTTTGTGAAAAATCCCGGGGCCGTATCGCCATCATGGCAGGCAGCGGCGTTACCGCCGCCAATGCCGTGTCGCTTCTGACAGAGACAGGCGTGAACGAACTCCACGCTTCCTGCCGGACTACGACGCCCCCTCACACCGCACCCTCCCCGCGCATGCGGGATTTTGGCTTCGGAACACATCATGCCGGGACCAGCGAATCTGTCGTGCGCGCTCTGCGTGCCGCCATCGACAGCATCGTAATCAGTGGAGAAAAACATTGAAAAGCAGACGCCTTTTTTCAGGTCTGAAGACTGCCCTGATGGGAACGGCAACCTTACTCGCCGCCACACAGCTCCCCGCTCACGCAACGCCGGCCACAACAGTTCCTGTTCCGGCCCCGGCCAGTTTCCCCGCTCTGATGCCAGTGCCCGCCTCGGTGCAGTTTTCGACCGGCGGTCTGCCACTCTCCGGCGGAATCAGCATCATCTGGGACACAAAACCGTCCTCCATGCTGAAACGTGCCGCCGCACGCTTCACAACGCGCGCTGAAGCCATCTCCTCACGCCTCGGTCCGGTCACAGGCAATGCCGGCTCCGCCATTCCTGTGCATATCCACGCCAGCAAAGATTCCGGCGCGCTCACTGTCGATGCAAAAGAAGGCTACAGCCTCGCCGTCAGCCCAACCGGTGTCGTCCTTACCGCCGACGGCCCTGACGGCGTGGTCCATGGTTTCGCCACGCTGCTCCAGCTGATCGGGCCAGGCGCTTCCGGCCCGCAATTCGCCCTCGCCGACATCACCGACAGTCCGCGCTTCCCCTGGCGCGGCCTCATGATCGATGTCTCGCGTCACTTCATGTCCGTCGAAACCATCAAGCGCCAGCTCGACGCCATGGAACTGACGAAACTTAACGTCATGCACTGGCATCTCAGCGATGGCACCGGCTTTCGCGTCGAAAGCAAACGGTTTCCAAAACTGCAGACAACGGGCGGTCATCATCAGTTTTACACCCAGGCCCAGATCCGCGACGTCATCGCCTATGCTGGTGATCGTGGAATCAGAATCGTCCCTGAATTCGATATCCCGGGCCACACACTCTCCATTCTGGAAGCCTACCCTGAGCTGGCCGCCCAGCAGCCGGTGCCGTTCAGCAAAAACTGGAAGCAGACATGCGATGTCACCACCGGCGGTGACACAACGACAGCAAGTTGCAAAAAAGTCTTCAATTACAACAATGCCGCCATTGATCCGAGCAACCCGGAAGTCCTGAACTTCGCCCGTGAACTCTACGCCGAAATGGGCAGGCTGTTTCCCGATCGCTATTTCCATTCCGGTGGCGATGAAGTGGTGCCGTCACAGTGGACGGGAAACCCGAAAATCGCCGCGTATATGAAAAGCCACGGTTATGCCGACGCTCCCGCCATGCAGGCAGCCTTCACAGCGCAGGTGCAGAAAGTTCTGGCACAGCAGGGCAAGATCATGATGGGGTGGGATGAAGTCAGTGAAGCCCCGATCCCAAAAGAGGTCGTCGTCGAAACCTGGCGCGGCTCGAAATGGATCGGCTCCGCAACACGGGCAGGCCATCCGGTCGTCGTGTCCGCCGGCTATTATCTCGATCTCCTGACGCCCTCCTCAACACATTACAAAATCGATCCGCTGGACGTTAAAGCCGTCGGCCTGTCAGCCGCAGACACCGCGCGTGCCAGAAAACACTCCGCCGCGCTGGCAGACGCCTTCTCTCTCGACCCCGATGCCCCTCCTCTTGATGACGCACAGAAACATCTCGTGCTGGGCGGAGAAGCCCCGCTGTGGAGCGAACTGGTCTCAGACCAGATGGCCGACGCCCGTCTCTGGCCACGCTCCGCCGCCATCGCCGAAAGATACTGGTCGCCGGAAACCGTCAGGGATGTCGCTGACATGGAAAGCCGTCTGCCCGCCATCCAGCAGGAGCTGGAAACAACCGGACTCCAGGCAACCGAAAATACGCAGCGTATGATCGACCAGATGTCACCCGCCAACACCTCACCTCTGGCCATCCTGACCTCTGTCACAAGCCCCGTCCGCAACTATGCCCTTAACCGGCTCGCCTCCCGCACCGGTGACGAAATGCTGAAAGCACCGGTCGCCGTCGCCGCTCCTGACAGCTTCGAGGCAATGACCTTCAACCACCTCGCGGAGCGCTATGCGGCAGGAGACCTGAGTGTCGCCGCTGACCTTCAGATGCTCCTGGGGCGCTACGCCGGCAATGACAGCGCCTATGAGCAGATCGCCACAACACCGGCATTGCAGGCCGCGCGCCCTGTCTCGCAGCAACTCTCCGCTCTGGCAGTCCTGGGACAGGAAGCCATGCAGCCACGCCACCACGGTCGCGCATGGCGAAAAAAAGCCCGTGAGCAGCTCGCGCTCCAGGATCAGACCTTCGCCGCCTGCGCCACAGCCGTGGCCTCCTATGCCAATCCGCAGCCACCATCAGGACTGCTGATCGCCATTCTGCCAGGCATTCACGCACTCGTCTCCACAGCACGCTGACACGCCAGGAGGCCTGTCGTCACAGACAACCTCCTGAGCAAAAGAAACGCCGGGCTCAGCCCGGACCCGGCAGGGACCACAAGCCCAGCGCCCCTGCCGTTGTGCAGCATGGTTTTGTAAAGAGCTCTGCACTCATTACGTAATGGTCCTTTCTCAGGGCTTTGCCCTGAAACCCACCAAAGGTCGCAGACCTTTGGAAACCATTTTATTATGAATCAATCGGGGTGCAGGGGCCTGCGGTCCCTGCCGGGTTCGGGCAGAGCCCGGTCTTTTTCTAACTCTTTGAAAAATCACAGATCAACACTTAACGACAACAGAGTCTTTGGAAACCATCCTGTTGATCAACAGAGCGGGGTGCAGAGGGCCGCGACCCCTGCCGGGTGCGGGCAGAGCCCGACTTTCCACCACCTCTCTGAAATCAGGCGGCTCACGAACGCCCCGACGCCTGATCCTGCTGTCCGGAATCCACAACAACCAGCGCCTCACCCGCAATCGGTGACGGCACCCGGTTCTTCGGCAGCAAGGCCCTGAACCGACCATCATAACTCGCGGCCTGCTCATATTCGACATCCAGCAGGCCATGATGATCCAGAAAGACATTAAACGCCGCCGGAATCCTCACACAACCTTCCGATGCGGGACGCCCGAGGCGGCTTTCAAGAAAGTCCGGGTCCGTCGCGTGCATCTCAAGACGAATATCCCCGGTCTCACCAGCACTCAGCCAGCCTTTCACCGCAGTATGCCAGCCGAAATCCCAGACCCGCATCCCTTTGGCCCCGATGCCACGAATCCCATGCTCGTTCTTCGTCCCTTCGGCACGATACCCCAGCCGGTCCGTGGTGTTCGGAAACACCCCCGTCGGCGTCACGAAGTAATATTTACGCCCGCGCGTGCCGGTCGAAACCTTCACGCTGCCAATGACATGCCAGTCGGATGAATCGGGCAACGCAAGAATGAGCGCCAGCTTCTGCACCGCCGGATTACGATCCACAACCACAAGAACCTGCGCCCGCGTAATGGCAAACCCGGCTTCGACGACCATGTTACGCGCCAGGAGCACCCAGTGCAGACGCTGCGCCAGTGTCAGCGGCAAAAGATGAGGGACTTCACGCTGCAAAGCCACCTGAAGCCGGTCAGCCTCCGCCCGCGCGGCAGCATCGTCCAGAGACGGAAGCGGCGGAATAACAACCGGCGCTGACTCAGGATAGACCGGTTCCGTGGCCGTTCCGGCCGGATTCACCGGCGTTGCCCCGGCAGGATCAGCCAAAGGCCGTACAGACGCATTGTCCTGGCACAAAGCCGGCAGAGAACAGGCCAGGGACCCCAGTACAGTTGCGGCCACAGCCGCCATCAGCCCCTTCATACTCAGTCCCATTCCTCTCAGCCCGATCATCCGGTTTGCGGTTTACCGTATTTCTCCGGAATGAAACACAATTCCGGCCCGTTATTCTGCCCGCGCCCCCTTCATGAACGGTAAACCACGCCATAACGACAGAGCTGATTTCCAGGACCAGCAAAGAAACGACCATTCCAGGCGCAGATAATACCAAAGGCCATGAAAACTGACCTGTGCATGGAGAGCATCCGGGCTCTGCCCGCACCCGGAAGGGGTCGCAGCCCCCTTCTCCACGATCAGTTGAGTAACAGGCCGGTTTTCAGAGGCTCTGTTGTCATTAAGTGCTGGCTCCTTCCCAGGGCTTTGCCCTGGAACCCACCAAAGGTCTCAGACCTTTGGAAACC
Organism: Acetobacter fallax; assembly: GCF_011516735.1. Lineage (GTDB taxonomy): Bacteria > Pseudomonadota > Alphaproteobacteria > Acetobacterales > Acetobacteraceae > Acetobacter > Acetobacter fallax. The sequence continues at coordinate 16,660 of NZ_WOSX01000024.1, forward strand.
ATTTTGTTAAACAGATCGGGGTGCAGGGGTCGTCGTGCGCAGCACGCCGTCGCGTGACGGTCCCTGCCGGGTTCGGGCAGAACCCAATCTTTCTTCATGACGACCAGTCTTCATTCGGGCTGGCATCACGCCGCCATCTCAACAAAAAATGCGCCACCAGGACAATCCCGGCAGCGCATTCTTCAGACACACAGGCGCGTCACAGCGCCGGCGAAGACGCTCAGATGTTCAGCGACATCCCATTCACACCAAGCGCGGCTTCTTTTACCGCCTCGCTCAGCGTCGGATGCGCATGGCAGACCCGCCCGATATCCTCGGACGACGCGCCAAACTCGATCGCCATCGTGCACTCCGCGATCAGTTCGCCCGCAGCCGGGCCAAGAATATGAACACCAAGCACCCGATCCGTCGTCGCGTCGGCAATCACCTTCACAAACCCGTCCGTCATGCCCAGCGCCCGCGCACGCCCGTTGGCCATGAACGGGAACTTGCCCACCTTGTAAGCAACGCCCTTCTCTTTGAGCTGCTCCTCGGTGAAACCAACCGTCGCCAGCTCCGGCCAGGTGTAAACCACACCCGGAATCGCGTCGTAGTTCACATGACCAGCCTGACCAGCAAGCAGTTCAGCCACAGCAACGCCTTCTTCCTCGGCCTTATGCGCCAGCATCGGACCTTTGATCACGTCGCCAATCGCGTAAATGCCCGGAACACTGGTGGCATAGTGCTCGTCCACCTCAATCCGCCCACGGTTATCAAGCGCGATACCCGCCGCATCCAGACCAAGCCCCTCACTGGCAGCCGTGCGACCAATCGCCAGCAGCACGACATCCGCCTCGATCGTTTCCGGCGTCCCCCCCTTCGAAGGCTCCACCGTCAGCACCACGCCCGTGCCGGTCTTCTCAGCCTTCGTGACCTTGTGACCCAGCTTCAGCTGCAAACCCTGCTTGACCAGGATCTTGCGGAAAGCAGCCTCAACCTCGTTGTCAGTCCCCGGAACCAGACGATCAAGGAACTCGACAACAGTCACCTCTGACCCGAGACGGTGCCACACGCTGCCCAGTTCCAGACCGATCACGCCACCACCGATCACCACCAGCCGCTTCGGCACAGCCGACAGTTCGAGCGCGCCCGTGGAAGTGACAATCACCTTCTCATCAACGTCAACGCCCTTCAGCGCCGCACTGTCACTGCCCGAAGCAATGACGATGTGCTTCGCCGTAACAGGTTTCCCGGCAACCGTCAGACGCCCGGTGCCCTGGACCTTGCCCTCACCCTTCAGCCAGGTGATGCCGTTCTTCTTGAAGAGATATTCAACGCCTTTGACGTTGGCCTCAACAATGCCCGCCTTGCGCTTCTGCATCTGAGCAAGATTGAGCTTCACACTGGCGATATCGACGCCATGCACGGCAAATTCATGCCCCGCCGCGTGAAAATTCTCGGAAGAATGCAGCAGAGCCTTGGACGGAATACAGCCAACATTCAGGCAGGTGCCCCCAAGCGTCGCACGCTTCTCAACACAGGCAACCTTAAAGCCAAGCTGCGCGGCACGGATCGCACAGATGTAACCACCCGGACCTGCGCCGATCACCACGATATCGTAGTCCGTCTCAGCAGGCGGCGGCTCAGACGCGACAGGAACAGGCCTGGCTGCGGCAGCAGGAGCCGCTGCCGGCACGGGCGCCGCTTTCTTCTCCGCAGCCGGAGCAGGCTTCGACGCGGTCCTGCCGCCTTTCGCGCCCGCATCCAGCATCGCCAGAACCGCACCAACCTCAACCTCGTCGCCCTCTTTAACGACATGGCTTTCCAGCACGCCCGCAGCCGGGGCCGGAACCTCAACGCTCACTTTGTCCGTTTCAAGTTCAACGATCGGGTCGTCAGCAGCAACCGCGTCACCCGGCTGCCTGAGCCATTTACCAACAGTGGCAGACGTCACGCTTTCACCCAGCGTCGGAACCTTGATCTCGATAGCCATATTTCCCCGTCCCGATTGAAGCCGACCGGCATGTCCTGTGCGATCCGCACCCACACGCCGCTCGCCCGGTTCGTGCCCCAATATTTCGAAGCCGCAGCAATTCTACCGAATAGCCGCAAAAATCAAAAAACCTCCGCAGGGCAATTCCCTGCGGAGGTTTCCGAAACTCAGAGTCCGAGCAGCAGGCTGCGCGGATCTTCGACGTATTTCTTCAGGCTGACCAGGAAGCTGACAGCCTCCTTACCATCCACAATCCGATGATCATAAGACAGCGCGACATACATGATCGGCCGGATTTCAACCTTGCCGTTCACCGCCACCGGACGATCAACAATGTTATGCATGCCCAGAATACCGGATTGCGGCGCATTCAGAATAGGCGTGGACAGCATCGAACCGTAAATGCCGCCATTGGTGATCGAGAATGTGCCACCCGCCAGATCGTCGATCTTCAACGTGCCCTCGCGAGCCGCCTTGCCGAAACCGGCAATCTTCTTCTCGATCTCGGCATGGCTCAGCTTTTCCGCATCCCGAATTACTGGAACGACCAGCCCGTTCGGCCCGCCAACAGCGATACCGAGATTGACGAAGTGACGATAAACCACGTCATCGCCGTCGATCTCGGCGTTAATCGCCGGGAATTCAGCCAGAGCCGCAATCACAGCTTTCGAGAAGATCGACATGAAGCCAAGCTTCACGCCGTATTTCTTCACGAACAGATCCTGAAATTCGACACGCATCTCTTTCGCGGCGGTCATGTCGATCTCGTTGAACGTCGTCAGCATCGCCGCCGTGTTCTGCGCATCCTTCAGACGACGCGCAATCGTGCGCCGCAGACGCGTCATCTTCACACGCTCTTCACGCGGATCGTCCTTGCGGGGCGGCTTCGCGGCAGCCTGCGCAGCGGCAACAGGCGGCTGCGACAGGAACGCCAGCACATCACCCTTGGTAATGCGTCCGTCCTTACCCGTTCCGCTGCCCACCTGTTCAGCGGCAACACCTTTTTCCGCCATCATCTTGCGCGCGGCAGGCAGAGCAGCGCCAGCATCCACCGGAGCGGATTTCACAGGAGCCGGAGCCGACTTGGCAACAGCGGCCGGAGCAGGCTGCGGTGCCTCGGCTTTCGGCGCTTTAGCTTCAGGAGCCGCCGGCTTCGCCGACGCCTTGCCGTTCGGGTTCAGCGTCGCCAGCAACGCTCCGACCTCAACCTCATCACCCTCTTTGGCGACAAGATTTTCCAGAACACCAGCCTGCGGCGCCGGAACCTCAACCGTCACCTTGTCAGTTTCCAGTTCGGCTACAGGCTCGTCAGCCGTTACCGCCTCGCCTGCTTTCTTCAGCCACTTCGCAACAGTCGCCGTGGTGACACTCTCGCCCAGCGTAGGCACCTTGATCTCGACTGACATCTCGCTTCCCACTTCCCTTTTCGAATCCACGCCTTACAGGCCAGACCGGCCCGCGACGCGCCCTCATCGCGTTATGCCGCCAATCTGCGGCTATCGGAATTCACTCGCCAGCGACCTGCCATCACGTCTGCGAGACATATCCCGACAGAACAGGGCAGGCATAAACAGCGCGCAACAAAGAAACCGGGCAACCTCATGGCTGCCCGGCTTTTCATCAGGAGCCTCAGTTTAGCCCCAGTGCTTTCTTCACAAGAGCAGCCTGCTCGGCCGCATGCGTCTTCGCCAGACCCGTCGCCGGACTCGCCGCCGCCGCACGGCCCACATAAGCCGGACGCCCGACCTTGTGACCCGCCTTCCCAAGCGTCTCCTCAATCAGGTGATCGACAAAGGTCCAGCCACCGGCATTCCGGGTCTCTTCCTGACACCAGACAACGTCTTTCGCCGCCGGATACTTTTTCAGCTCAGCCGCAAGCTCCGCCTCAGGGAACGGATAGAACTGCTCCAGACGGATGATCGCCGTCGTATCGCGCTTCTGATCCCGACGCTCCTGCAACAGATCATAGTAAACCTTGCCAGAGCAGATCACGACACGATCCACCTTGCCCGCATCAATCGGATCAATCTCACCGATCACCGGCAGGAAGGTCGTGTCACCCTCGAATTCCGAAAGCGCCGATACTGCCAGCTTATGACGCAGCAGCGACTTCGGCTCCATCAGGATCAGCGGCTTGCGATAAGACAGCTTCAGCTGACGCCGCAGCGCATGGAAGTAATTCCCGGGCGTCGTGATGTTGCAGACAAACATGTTGTCTTCAGCACAAAGCTGGAGATACCGCTCCAGACGCGCGGAGGAATGCTCCGGCCCCTGCCCTTCATACCCATGCGGCAGAAGCATCACCAGGCCGGACATCCGAAGCCATTTCGTCTCACCGGAGGCGACGAACTGGTCAATGATCACCTGGGCGCCGTTCGCGAAGTCACCGAACTGCGCTTCCCACACCACAAGGGTGTTCGGGTTATGCATCGTGTAGCCATACTCGAAGCCCAGCACACCAAACTCGGAAAGATGCGAATTCCAGAAATCCGCCTCTGCCTGACCGGGCTCAATGTGGTTCAGCAGCGTGTAAGGCTCCTGTGTCGTCTGATCGAAAACGACCGCGTGACGCTGGCTGAATGTGCCGCGCTGCACATCCTCACCCGAGAACCGGACGCGGTGCTTCTCAAGCAGCAGCGATCCCAGTCCCAAAGCCTCACCGGTCGCCCAGTCAATGCCCTCACCGGTCTCAATCGCTTTGGTCTTGGCTTTAAGCTGGCGAACAATCTTCGTGTTGAGATCAAAGCCCTCAGGCACAGTCGTCAACGCGGCGCCGATTTTCTTCAGCACATCGACCGGCAGGCTCGTTTTTGGCTGCGGCCGATCACCGGTCTGCGGTGCTTCAAGACCCGACCAGGCGCCTTCCAGCCAGTCCGCCTTGTTCACCTTGTAGGACTGAGCCGCCTTGAAATCGTCATCGAGCCTGGACTCGAAGGCGTCCCACTGCGATCTGACATCGTCTTCCGAGACCACGCCAGCCTTCACCAGACGATCAGCATACAGCGCATGCGGCGTCACATGAGTCGCAATCGCCTTATACATGACCGGCTGCGTGAACACCGGCTCATCAAGCTCGTTGTGGCCATGACGGCGATAGCAGACAATGTCCAGGATCACATCGCTGGCGAATTTCTGCCGGTAATCGGCCGCCAGACGCGAGGCATAAACCACCGCTTCAGCATCGTCGCCATTGACATGCAGAACCGGCGCCTCAATGGCCTTCGCCATATCGGAACCATAGATGCCGGAATGCCCGTTCACCGGATTGGTCGTGAAACCGATCTGGTTATTGACGATAATATGGACCGAACCACCCGTGCGATAGCCGACGAGCTGCGACATCGACAGCGTCTCATAAACCACGCCCTGGCCGGCAAATGCCGCGTCGCCATGAATCTGGATCGCCATATGCGACAGGCGCGTCTCTGTGTCGCCATCGTCATCCTGCGCTGCACGGACCTTGCCGCAGACAACAGGATCAACTGCCTCAAGATGAGACGGGTTCGGCTGCAACGAGATATGAACGGCATGTCCGCCAATCTCGACATCCGTCGAAGATCCCAGGTGATACTTCACATCACCCGAGCCAGCCACATTGTCAGGCTTGAACGACCCGCCGGCAAATTCACTGAAAATCGCGACATAAGGCTTGCGCACCACGTTCACCAGCGTGTTCAGCCGCCCGCGATGGGCCATGCCGATCGCCACCGATTTCACGCCCTGCTGCGCCACCTGGTCAATCACGGCATGCAGCGCCGGAATGGATACCTCGCCACCCTCAAGACCAAACCGCTTCGCACCAACGTAGCGCTTCTGACAGAACGTCTCGAACCCTTCCGCTTCGGTCAGGTTTTTCAGAATCGATTTCTGCTCTTCAACAGTGACACCGGACCGCCAGTTGTCACCCTCGATCCGGGACCGGAACCACTCGCGCTGCTCCTCGGAGCGCACATAGATGTATTCCGCCCCGATCGCGTCGCAATAGATCTCACGAAGCGCCGCCACGATTTCCTTAACCGTCGCCGTGTCCCGACCGGACAGAAGCGGCAACAGCACCGTGCCGATATAAACCGGACGATCAAGATCGCCTGAGCCAAAACCATATGTCGCCGGATCAAGTTCAGGCGCGGGTTTCGGAATTTTCAGACCCAGCGGATCGGTTTTCGCCTCAAGATGCCCGAACTCGCGGAAACCGCGAATAAGCTGCGCGACAGCAAGGCTGTCAGACGCGGCCAGACCGGAACTCTTGCCGGCGCCTTTGCCCGCAGCAGGAGCCGGAGCCGGCTCATCACCCGTGATGATCGATTTGCGCGGCGCCCAGGAGGCACCGGACGCATCCTGAAGGATCGAGGCGCCCTCATCGTCCAGCGAACCGAACAGGGTCGCGAACGACGGATCAACGCTCTTCGGATCCTCCGCCCATCGTGCATAGAGATCTGCGACATAAGCAATATTGCTACCGCTCAGCGCCGCCGTAAGGAGATCGGTGCCCGCCATTATCAGAACACTCCCTTGTCTTGTCGCAAGTCCGCGGGAGTAGCTTCAGGCACTGCTGCCAGAAGCCGGTCCACAGGCCGTTCCCGCATGACTGTTGTCCGCAAAACTGAAAATCCGATGACCGGACCGCAAGGCACTTCCGCTGAGGAAAATCCCTTCGAAAGAGACGACAGCTTCAGATGTGAACACATACCCGCCTCCCCCGATTGTCTGGTCAGCCACTCGACTCAGGCCCGGAAAGCACCGGACCGCTGGCGAATTTGCTAGCCCCCGTAACCAGACGGGACAAGGTCGCCGGCTGTCACGGTCTGGAGAGGCAGCCACCGGGAGCATGAGCGCGGGCCAGCCAGCTTTCACTGCTCATCTCCACCAGCCGGGATGCCGTGCGCGCAAACGCATCCGCCCCCTCGCCCGCAGGAAAAAGCTGATCCGGCGTCGCGTCAGCCGAGACAAACAGCAGATTGCCGTTGTCATAGAGCGCATCAATCAGCGTGATGAACCGCCGTGCCACATTGGCATCGTCCGGACCAAGCGCCGGAATATCGTCAATCACAACTACCGGAAACCGCTTCGCAACAGCCAGAAAATCGCCCGGCCCAAGCGGACGGCTACACAGAGAAGTGAAGTCAAACCGCGCAACCGGTCCCTGCGCATGATCGACCGGAAGAGTCCGGCCGCTGAATTCCAGAGTTACCTCCTGCGGCTTATGACCCTCACCATAACGCATAACCACCTTGTCCAGCCGGTGACGCGCGGTCTCATCCGCAGGGACAACCCACGTCGTGTCATCCTGCTCACGTCCGCGCCGGTAATCCGTTTCCGAGTCGAGAGTCTCCGTATCGAGATTGCTGTGGATGATCGCAATAAAAGGCTTGAACGCATCCGCGCCCGGCCGGTTCTGGAACAAATCGCCCGGCACCGTATTCGATGTCGCCACAATAATCACGCGCTCGCGAAACAGAGCCTGAAACAGACGCCCGAGAATCATCGCATCAGCGATGTCGTTGATCTGAAACTCGTCAAAACACAGCAGCGTCGCATCAGCGGCGATCGTTTTCGCCAGCGGCGGAATCGGATCCGACATGCCAGGGTTCTCCAGCTTCAGCTGCCGCAGCCGCTGATGAACCTCCTGCATGAATGACAGAAAATGAATCCGCTGCTTCTTCGCCAGCGGCGCACAGGAGAAAAACAGATCCATCAGCATCGTCTTGCCGCGCCCGACACGCCCGACAATGTAGACGCCACGTGGCGGCGGAGCCATTTCCTCCTCCCGATGCAGCATGGCCGGAAGACGGTTCACCACCGACGCCAGAAAACTCTTTTTCCTCACAGGCTCAGGCACAACCACAGGTGGCCGGTATGTTTTCAGCTCTGTCCACAACCGGTCCAGCCGTCTTGCAACACGCTCCTGATCCGGATCAGGCCTGAGCAGCCCCTCCGCCACACGCGCTTCATAGAGCGCAAGCGGTCCGGCATCCTGCGGCACAACCGCAGAAGCTGAAACCTGATCGGAAACACGGTCGGAGGAGTTGTCATTGATGGCGTTCATACTCAGCCGATAGCGAGCGCGGCGACTGTCAGCAAGATTCAGGCACCCGCTCACACCGTCTCGTGAAAACACGATCACGCGCAGGTGAAGAAATCGGCACTGTCCATCCCCGCCCACACCGCGTTACGCCTTAAAAAAGTGCTCTGGCCTCCGGCAACGGATGGTCAGAGCAGCCGTTCCTCAACAGAGCGCGTTGACCGCCTGCAAGGGCACCGAAACCCGCTTCAGAATTAAGGCATTGCCTCATGACCGACTGGACAGACTGGAACGCCCGCCGCGAGCATCTCGGTAAAGCCATCGGCGGCTATGCTGCGCTCTCGCCCGACACCGTTTCCAGTGTACTCGCCCTGAACAGCGCCGGAGAAAAAACCGGCCATCTCGATGCAAAAACACGGGAACTGATCGCTCTCGCCGTCGCGGCCACGACGCGCTGCGACGGATGCATCACCATCCACGCCGCTGAAGCCGTCAAGGCAGGCGCAACCCGCGATGAAATCGGAGAAGCCCTGAGCGTCGCCATCGCCCTGAACGCCGGAGCCGCCCTCGTCTATTCCACCCGCATCCTCGACGCTTTCGATGCCGCGAAGAAAGAAGGCTGAAACCGGAGACACTGATCGTCGGCACCGGGGCTCTGCCCCGAACCCCGGCCGGGACCACAGGCACCTGCATCCCGATCTGTTATCATAACATGGTTTGCAAAGGCTCTGTTGTCGTTAGGCGTTGGCACCTTCCCTGGGCTTTGCCCAGGACCCACCAAAGGTCGCAGACCTTTGGAAACCGGCTTATTTATCAACAGATTGGGGTGAAGGGGTCCGCGACCCCTTCCGGGCGCGGGCAGAGCCCGCTTTATGCATCGCCTCAAAAGACACCGCCCCTTTGAGACCTCTGACTGTTAACGTAACCCGCTAAAGCGGCGCCCGCCCGTCCCGACGCGGCATCATTCTGTTCCACGCATCCAGAGCCGCTATTTTATAGGCCTCCGCCAGCGTCGGATAATTAAATGTGGCATTCAGAAAATAATCGAAGGTGCCACCAAGCGTCAGAACAGCCTGCCCGATGTGAATCAGCTCGGTCGCACTCTCGCCAACAATATGAATCCCAAGCAGCTTTCTCGTCTGCAGTGAAATCACCAGCTTCAGCATGCCACTGCCCGGCCCGGTCACATGCCCGCGTGATGTCTCCCGAAACCGCGCAATCCCACATTCATAAGGAATGGACTTCGCACGTGCCTCCTCCTCGTTCAGCCCGATCGTCGAAATTTCCGGCACGGCATAAATACCATACGGAAAGACCGGCTCGGGCGCAGGCAGTTCATAACCAAAAGCATGACACGCCGCGAGACGCCCCTGCTCCAGCGACGTCGCCGCGAGAGCCGGAAACCCGATCACATCACCCGCCGCGTAAATATCGGGCATCGCCGTCTGCAATGTCTGAGGATCAACCTTCAGCCGGCCCCGCGCATCGGCCGCCAGACCACAGGCTTCCAGATTCAGTCCATCCGTCGCCCCGGTGCGGCCCCCTGTATAAAGCAGCATGTCCGAACATACCTGCCGCCCGTCTTCCAGTTCCGCGACAGCCTGATCGCCGTTCTTCCGAATGGATTTCACCCGCGTCCCAAGCCGCAGAACCATTCCATAATCGCTAAGATCATGCATGAAATCAGCGATAATTTCCCGATCCACGAAATCGAGAATCGTCTCCCGCGCGTCAACCAGCGTCACCTGAATATCCAGAGCCGCAAAAATCGTCGCATATTCAATGCCAATCACCCCGGCACCAATCACAGTCAGCGACCGGGGCAGCCTCTCCAGTGCCAGAATACTGTCACTGTCGACCACAATACGATCGTCAAACGGCACATCATCCGGCCGGAAAGGCCGCGTACCCACGGCAATCAGAATGCGATCAGCGGAAACAACACGCAAAAGCTCCCCGGAACCCGAAGCAATTTCAACATGATGACCATCGACAAACCGCGCAGCGCCATGCGCAACCGTCACCCCGTTGCGCGCAAACTGATGATCAAGCACATCCACTTCACGCTCAACGGTCTGATCAAGACGCGCCCTGAGATCCGCTGCGGTAATATCTTTTTTGACCCGCCAGCCGGAACCATAAATCCCACGCTCCCGCCAGCCGGTCAGACTGAGCACCGCTTCCCGCAGCGTCTTTGACGGAATGGTTCCGGTGTGAACGCAGACACCCCCCACCCCGGACATCTTTTCAATCACCAGAGCCGAACGACCAAGCTTCGCCGCCTGCACCGCAGCACGGCGCCCGGCAGGACCACTGCCTATCACAACAATATCGTAATCCCGGGTTCCGGTCACAGGCTTCTCCTGATGCTGCACACATCAGACGCGCCATCAGCTTCAGGGTTGCCGCAAAGGCAGCTGCACCGGAAAGCGACATCTGTTTCAGTCAAACAGATCGGGCAGAGAAGAAAAAACTTCTCTCAAAGTTCAAAAATATACTGAAATACAAACCAGATTTATAAACACGACAACAAACGAGCGTATTTTTTTCTGATATTACGTTTCATGTCTGAAAACAAAACCATCCCGACATGCACAGACATGCCGGGATGGCAAAACGGTCAGAGCCGCAAATCAGCCAAGGCCGCCAGTGTTGACAGCAGGGAAGGCAATCGTCGAGGCGGCAATCAGAGCGCCACAATTTCCATAGCTCTGAGCGCCCTGAATGGACGAAATCGTCTGCTTGAGGAAACTCTGAGCACCCGACACCGACATGCCCTTCGTGTCAGCATAACCGATCTGCATATCGCTCGCGACATTCTGCCAGGCACTGGCAATCGTGGAGCAGCTGGCATGATTGAAGTAATCCGCCGCAACATTATACATGCCGGCCAGATAACCCGCATACGCTCCAATCATGCCGGCCGTGGAAACGGAAGACCCGCAGGAAGGCTGCGGATTGCAGGATGAATGGGACCAGCCGCCGCCCTGACCACCACAGCCACCGGAAACAGTATCAAGCTCAAGTGCAGAAAGTTCACGCATTGTGGACATTATGTTTTATCCCGTTGTCTGAAGCATATTTTCAGGTTCATCCGATGAAGCTCGTGTAACAGCCAGCGGAGAAATATCCCAAGATAATAAACCGTTAACGCTGAGATTATTTACTGAGTCATCCTGAGATTTTTCTTCTCAATTACATAAAAATTTATGTAAAAAAATCATAAATTCAGATAAATATACCATAAAATACAATACTGTACTGTACTGTACTGTATTATAATACACGACATTAAAATAAACAAACCACTCAAAAACAGAATACAAGATATAGAAAACTACAATTCAATACAGAAAATCACACCTGAACGGCACAGAACGCCGACAAATCCTGGCCGCTATCAACTACGCCTCCCGCACGCGAAACATGGCTTTGCCGAACGATCGTCAGCTATTCCCTCCATCATGACCGACCCGAAGCAGGCAGAAACCAAAGATCCGCTGTATCTTCCGCCCGGTTAACAAAACAATTCCCGATGCGGCTCTGTCATCGTTAAGCGCCACCCGGAAGAATCATAGCAATCAGCCGCCCGGTGAACGCCACATGCGCAGGCAGACAGAATCTGCTATTCAGCCACGTCGTAACGTCTCCATACCGCAGCGAGCCCCTATGACCCTCCTGATCTATATAGCAGCCGCCCTCGCCGAAATCGGCGGATGCTTCTCTTTCTGGGCCTGGCTGCGCCTCAGCCGCTCCCCGCTCTGGCTGATCCCCGGCTGCGCCTCACTCATACTGTTCGCCTGGCTTCTGACACTGATCGACACCGCCGCCGCGGGCCGCGCTTACGCGGCTTATGGCGGCATCTACATTACGGTAGCGCTTTTCTGGCTCTGGACCGCTGAAGGAATCCGCCCCGACCGGGCCGATATCGCCGGCGTCCTCCTCTCCCTCGCCGGCGCCGCCGTGATTCTTCTCGCGCCACACAGAAACTGAGCAGCACACCCCGCGTTTTCCCGCCCTCAAAGCCCGATACACCGGCAAAACCCCTTGCCTTCCGGCCCGCTCTGGCCGACATCACCGCCCATGACGTACTCCGTGAAGGAACTCTTCCACACCCTGCAGGGCGAAGGCGGCCAGACCGGCCGCGCCGCCGTGTTCTGCCGTTTTGCCGGATGCAATCTCTGGACAGGCCGCGAAGCCGACCGGGACAAGGCAACCTGCCAGTTCTGCGATACCGATTTCATCGGCACCGACGGCCCCGGCGGCGGCCGGTTCGACACAGCCTCCACCCTCGCCAAAGCCATCGCCGGCACCTGGCCCGCACCCGGCAGAGACCGCCGCTTCGTCGTCTTCACCGGTGGTGAACCACTCCTCCAGCTCGATAGCGCACTGATCGACGCCGTGCATGAGCAGGGCTTCACCATCGCCGTCGAAAGCAACGGCACCATCGCCGCCCCGCCAGGCATCGACTGGCTCTGCATCAGCCCGAAAGCCGGCAGCACACTCGTACAAAAACACGGACAGGAGCTGAAACTCGTCTACCCGCAGACCAGTTTCAATCCGCGGGACTTTCTCGCCCTCGACTTCGAACAGTTCTGGCTCCAGCCGATGGATGGCCCCGACCAGAAGGCAAATACAGAGGCCGCAACCCGCTACTGTCTCGAAAACCCACGCTGGCGCCTCTCACTGCAAACCCATAAGCTGATCGGAATCCCCTGATCATGACCATCCCCACAAACCAGAACAGCGCCCTCGTCGTGTTCTCCGGCGGACAGGATTCCGCCACCTGCCTCGCCTGGGCCCTCAGCCGCTTCGACCGCGTGGAAACGCTCGGCTTCGATTACGGCCAGCGTCACGCCGTCGAACTCGCCTGCCGTGACACCCTGCGCACCGGCATAACCGAACTGAACCCGTCGTGGAAAACCGCCCTCGGACCGGATCACACCGTCACGCTCGATGCCCTCGGCAAAGTCTCGGAAACCGCCCTCACCCGCGAAACCGAAATCACCATGAGCGAAAGCGGCCTGCCCAGCACCTTCGTGCCCGGCCGCAACCTGATCTTCCTGACCTTCGCCGCCGCCCTCGCATACCGGCGTGGTCTCCGCCACATCATCACCGGCGTCTGCGAAACCGATTACTCAGGCTATCCGGACTGCCGCGATGACACGATCAAAGCCATGCAGGTAGCGCTCAATCTCGGCATGGACACCCGTTTCGTCCTGCACACGCCGCTGATGTGGATCGACAAGGCACAAACATGGGCGCTCGCCGAAAGCCTGGGCGGCGCGCCTCTCGTCACCCTCATCAACCACGAAAGCCACAGTTGCTATCTCGGTACACGCGGCACGCTGCATCCCTGGGGCCATGGCTGCGGAACCTGCCCCGCCTGCACCCTCCGCCGCAGCGGCTGGGAGCAATACGAAGCCAGCCTGACAGGACATGCCCATGGCTGACCTCATCTTCACACGCCGGTTTTCCATGGGGCACCGCCTGATCCACGGCGCCAGCGAAAGCTGCGCCCTCCCCCACGGCCACAACGAGTTCGTCACCATCCGTCTTGAGCCGACAGCAACCGGTCCGCTCGACGGTCACAGCAACATGCCCGTCTCGTTCCAGCGCGCTAAAAGCGCCTGGCACCGTTTCGTCGACGAACGGCTCGACCACGCCCTGCAACTCGCCGGCGACGATCCGCTCCTCGCCTGGTTCCGCGCCCATGAACCCGCCCGCGCCGCACGGATCATCGTCACGCCCGGCGATCCCACAACAGAGCTCATGGCCTGTCTGATGAAGGCCAAACTCGACGCCATGCTCGCCGCGGATGGGGATCTCCTGCACTGCACGACCATCACCCTTCAGGAAACCCCGACCAACACCGTCGAGTTCACCGGAAACCCGCTCGACATGCTCCCGACCCCGCGCGCGCCCGAACACTGCTGGTGGCGCCGGCCCGATATGAGCATTTCCGACGATACCCCCTGAATCGACGGCTGACTGATCAGCGTCCTCTGATATCGCAGGGCTCCGCGTCCCGCAGGCACGCCGTTAAACCGGGAAGTGATGCGGGCGCTGCACGCGCCCGGAAGGGGTCGCAGCTTCCTTCACCCCGATTTGTTGAATAACGAGCCTGTTTTCAAAGGCTCTGTTGTTGTTACGTGTTGAAGCCTGAATTTTCAAAGAGCGGGCAGAAGCCCGGGCTCTGCCCGGACCCGGCAGGGACCGCAGGCCCCTGCACCCCGATTGATGAATAATAAAATGGTTTCCAAAGGTCTGTGACCTTTGGTGGGGTTCGGTGCAGCGCCCCGCTTTATGCCACATCAAAGCGTCTTCACTGGTTGCATCCGGTCAGCAGCAGCCTCACGAATCCCGATTCGTTTTACAGCACAAGCCTCGACACACCGATCCACAACAATCGAAAAAGCCCGGGAATCTGTCATGTTACAGAAACTCAAAGCCCGAAAACTCCCCTCAGACGACCAGAACCCTCCTCATTCAAAAACCTTTTTCCGATATAAATTCAGATATATCTTGACGTAAGATATATCGTGACCTATATCGGGTGACATGAGAAACAAACAAAAACACGCAGACGGTCGTCACCGTCACACTTTCTCCCCTGAAACCGGCGATGCAGGCGGGCGCTCACGCCATCCGCGCCACCGCGGCGAAGGCCCGCATGGCGGCGGTGGCCGTGGCGGCCGACGCGGCAACCGACTGTTCGATTACGGTGAGCTTCGCCTGCTGGTCCTCGCCATGATCGCGGAACAGCCGCGCCACGGTTACGAACTCATCAGGGCGATCGAAGAAAAATTCGGCGGCAGCTACACACCCAGCCCCGGTGTAATCTACCCGACCCTCTCCTGGCTGGATGATTCCGGCTATGCCAGCATGGTCGTGGAAGGCGACCGCAAGAGCTATCACATCACAAAAGAAGGCGAGACCTTCCTCGTCGAAAACCGCAAGGCCGCCGACGAAGTCCTCTCCCGTTCCGTGCCTCAGGATCGAAAAGGCGGTGAAAACGCACCAGCCCCCATCATCCGGGCCATGGAAAACCTCAAACTGGCCATGCGGCTACGCATGAGACAGGGACAGATCGGCCAGGATACCGCCACAAAAATCGCCGCAGCCCTCGATGAAGCCGCAGGCGCTGTCGAGCGCAGCTAAACCCGGCACAACCACAGAAAGGAGACCGGTCATGGATGAAAAATTATCTTCCGTCCTCGATCTCTATCATGAGCGAATGCGCGCTGAACGGAGTCAGCCGCGCACCGAACCGCCCGGAGGCCGTGATGGCGGGCAGGATCAGCGGATGCGCGCCATCGGCCCGGATACGGGCCGGCTGCTCAACATCCTCGCCCGAAGCCTCGACAAGCCGGTAATCCTAGAACTCGGAACATCCTTCGGATATTCCGGCCTCTGGCTCGCCGAAGCCGCCCGGAGCACCGGCGGCAAAGTCATCACTATGGAACTGCACGGCTACAAATCAGCCTATGCCCGTGAGATGGCCGAAAAAGCCGGCCTCGCCGGACAGATCGACTTCCGCGTCGGAGATGCCGTCGCAATGATCGGTGATCTGACCGAACCGGTCGATTTCGTCTTCGTCGACCTCTGGAAAGATCTCTACGTCCCCTGCCTCGACGCCTTTTACCCGAAGCTCGCACCCGGCGCGATCATCGTCGCCGACAACATGATCCGGCCCGGCACCGAAGACGTAAAACGATATGCCCGCGCCATCCGCGCAAAACCCGGTATCAGCAGTGTTCTGCTACCAGTCGGCACCGGCATTGAAGTCAGTCGCTTCCGGGCAGACTGAGAGGCTGTGTCAATAGCCCCTTAAAAACGCATCTCTCACACATCTGTCGCAAACAGCGATCAGTCCGGAACGCTGCCCAGTGTCTCACAGGCATGGGCCAGCGTGTTCGACGGATTCCGGGTCTCGCACAGACGACGCGCATCAGGCCCACACATCTCAATGGCATTCTCGTAATCAGACTCCAGAACGTCCTGAGCAACCGCCAGGTCCTGATCTTTCGTCCGCTCCTGCTCAGCTTCGAGCTTGCCCTGGGTTTCGTGCAGTTCCTTCAGCGAGTTGATACAGGCCTCGCTGGCCTGATCCGGTGTCGTCTGAAGCACGCCAAGCTCTTTCTGAAGCTGCGCGTTAGGCACAGCGTCGGCGTGCCCCGCCGACAACTCCTCCTCAGCCAGAGCGGGCGAAGAAAAACAGGTAGCAATCAGACAAAGGCTGAACAAACGGGCTTTCACGTATTGGCCTCTTTACAGGTCAGTTGCGCGGTCACCCGCCTACTGAGAATTGTTTTAACTTCATCATGAAGCGCGGGGAAGCGCTTCATCAGCATGTCACGCCGTCATGAACAACGTCAGAGACACATAGACTGTGCGCGGCGAGACCCGAAATCCTGAGTTTTCATTCACCACAATGCGATCACTGTCATGCCCCGCCGCCTGCCACGGGACCAGAGGTCACGCCGTCATTTCAGCTTTCAGACCGATTTTCATTCAGAATGGTTTCAGGAGATTTTATGTCCAGCATTTCCCGCCGAACTCTTTTCTGCTCGGCCGTCCGTGCAGCAGGCGCGCTCGGGGCCGCCTCCGCACTCGCAGCCTGCACGACAACGACAAGCGGCGGCTCAACAACCTACACCGTCAATGTCACCAGACTTCTGTCCCTCATGAGCAGCATCGAGTCCGGCCTCACACAGATCGCCACGTCCTCCACCGTCACCGGGATCATCGGCACAGCCAACGCAACAAAAATCACCAGCGTCATCAACACCGTCAGCCAGGTCACCGGTGAAGTCGCCGCCACGGCCGCCAGCACCGTCAGCCTCACCGTCGCGCAGAACTGGATCGCAACAGCCGAAAGCGCCGTGGAAGTCGCGATCGGAATCCTGCAGGATTTCCAGAGCCTGCTGCCGTCGCAGGTCAATCTCATCATCCAGGCCGTCGCAGCACTCCTTCCTGCGCTCGAAACCCTGATCGGCGCCGTTTCCGTCTCCACGACCATGACACCGTCCCAGGCCCAGAACGTTATCGCGCAAGGCATCTGATACCGGACCAGGACACACTACCCCCCTGCCCGGCTGGCATTGTCGCCACGGCTCGACTATGCAGAACATCCCTGACAGCACACACTTCGCCGTTGTCAGGGATGTCCAAAGCAGCCTGGAGTTTCCGATGCCTACAGCCCTGATCACCGGCGTTACTGGCCAGGATGGCGCCTATCTCAGCCAGTTCCTGCTCTCCAGAGGCTACCGCGTGGTCGGTCTCCTCCGCCGGTCAGCCAGCGCGGATGTCGTCGGTCTGCGCCTGCACTGGCTGGGCATCGCAGACAAAGTCGAACTCGTTGACGGCAACCTCACCGACCTCTCCAGCCTGATCCGCATTGTGCAGGATGTTCAGCCGGATGAAGTCTATAACCTTGCCGCACAGAGCTTTGTCGCCGCCTCCTGGCAGCAGCCCCTCCTGACAGGAAATGTCACGGGAATGGGCGCTGCCAACGTTCTGGAAGCCGTCCGGATCGTCAATCCGGGCATCCGCTTCTATCAGGCTTCCTCCTCGGAAATGTTCGGCAAGATCCAGGATAAGGTACAGTCAGAAAAAACCCCGTTCTATCCGCGCTCCCCCTACGCCGTCGCCAAGCTCTACGCGCACTGGATGACCGTGAATTACCGCGAGAGCTTCGGTCTCCACGCCTCATCAGGCATCCTCTTCAATCACGAAAGCCCCCTCCGCGGCATCGAGTTCGTCACACGCAAAGTCACCGACGGCGTGGCCCGCATCAAACTCGGCCTCGCGAAATCCCTCTCCCTAGGCAATCTCGACGCCACCCGCGACTGGGGCCATGCCCGGGACTACGTCGAAGCCATGTGGCTCATGCTGCAACAGGACAAGCCGGACGATTATGTGATCGCTACCGGCCGCACCACCAGCATCCGCGACCTGTGCCGCATCGCCTTCAGTCACGTCGGCCTCGAATACACCGATTACGTCACAACCGATCCGGCCTTCTTCCGCCCGGCTGAAGTCGATGTCCTGCTCGGTGACGCCTCCAAAGCGAAAAAGGTTCTCGGCTGGGCCGCAAAAACCCCGCTGGAAGATATGATCGCGGAGATGGTCGAAGCCGACCTCGCCCGCCATCGCGCGAAGCCCCTCGGCTGAAGGCGGCCATGACAATGCGGATTCTGGTCACAGGCGCGCAGGGCTTCGTCGGCAACCACCTGCTCCATGCCCTCAGAAGCACCAGCCACAACGCCCAGCCCGATACCGTGCCCAATACCGTGATCGAGGCCGCCCGCTTCGACATCACGGACCCGGACGCGGTCTCAGCCGTGCTTGACCGCACCCGCCCGGATCTCTGCTTCCACCTCGCCGCCATCTCAAGCATCGGTGCCGCCCGCGCCGATCCCGATGAAGCATGGACCGTCAATCTGCACGGCACGCTGCGGGTCGCCAACGCCCTCCGCCGCATCAATCCCGGCGCGACCTTCGTCTTCGCCTCCAGCGCCGAAGCCTACGGCGACAGTTTCCGCAGCGGCCTGCCGCTCGATGAAACCGCCCCTCTCGCCCCCGCCAACACCTATTCAGCGACAAAAGCCGCCGCCGACCTGGCCCTCGGCGCCCTGGCCCATGAAGACCTCCGCACCATCCGGCTGCGCCCCTTCAATCACACAGGCCCCGGCCAGACCGCCGATTTCGTCGTCCCCGCCTTCGCACGACAGATCGCCCGCATCGAAGCCGGACTCCAGGACCCCGTCCTCTCCGTCGGCAATCTCGACGCCGAACGCGATTTTCTTGATGTCCGGGACATCTGCGCCGCCTATCTCGCCTGCGCCCGCCACGCCGCTGACATCAGACCAGGAACGATCTTCAACCTGTGCTCAGGCCAGACCCGATCGATCCGCAGCGTGGTGGACGATCTGATCCGCCTGTCAGGAACCAGCGTCACCGTACGGATCGCCCCGGAAAAACTGCGCCCCGTCGATCTCCCCCGCGCAGCAGGCTCCGCACAGCAGGCTGCGGCCACACTGAACTGGCACCCCTCCACTGCATGGGATGACACGCTCCGCGCCGTGCTCGATGACTGGCGCGCCCGCATCCGTCACGAAGCCTGACAATGGCCAGCCTTACAATCACCGGCACACCCCGCTTCTGGATCGATGTCGAGGATCTCTTCGACTATGCGCGCGGCAACGCGCGACCAAGCGGCATCCAGCGCGTCGGATTCGAGATTTATCTCGCCATGCAGGCACAGGATGACTTTCGGGATCGCATCGGATTTCTGCGTCACACCGTCAGCGGCACCGGGTTCGTCACCGTCCCGTGGGACGATGTGCTCGCCCTGTATCGCCATCTGACAGCCGACACCAGCACACCACCCGTCATCGAAACAGGCAGTGCTGTTCAGCAGCAACCCGGACGCCTCCGCCGTCTCGCCCTTCGCCTGCCAACCCTGCTGCGCGTGCCGCTCGGGCGATTCATCGCACACCAGACCCAGGCCGCGAAAGATGCCAGCGCCATGCTGCGGGCATCCGGACAAATCCTGCGCGACGCCGCCCGCGAAAAAGAAAAGTCATCGGATCAGCAGGAGTTTTCCCCTTCTCCAGGCGATGTTCTCCTCTCCCTCGGCGCCCCCTGGTCCCATTCATCCTACGCCAGCCTGTTTCAGAAATACCGTGAGACACACGGGATGAAAACCGGCCTCCTCATCCACGACCTGATCCCGCTGCTCTGGCCCGAATGGTGCCAGCCCGGCCTGCCACGCGTGTTCCGCCGATGGCTGGATGCGCTCCTGCCTGAATGTGACAGGATCTTCGCCGTCTCGCACTCAACACAACGCGACATCGTCGCTTACGCGTCCCGCACATCCGTCACGCTGCGTCACCCTGTCAGTGTCATCCCCATGGCCAGCGGCTTCACGCAACGCCCCGCCGATGATCCCGCAGCCCGAAAGATTGCGTCAGATCTCGGGCGCTATGTTCTCGTGACCGGCACCATGGAAGCCCGCAAGAATCACGCCCTGCTGTTTCGTGTCTGGCGCCGTCTGATTCTTGACAACCCTGGAAAAGAGATTCCGAAACTCGTCTTCGCCGGTTCACCCGGATGGCTGGTGGACGATCTGCTTCAGCAGATCCGTAACAGCAATTTTCTGGACGGCCACCTCGTCCTCATCCGCTCTCCCTCCGATGCCGTCATCGATGCACTCTCGCGACACTGCCTGTTCACGGTCTTTCCCTCATTCTACGAGGGCTGGGGCCTGCCTGTGACAGAAAGCCTCGCATGCGGCCGTCCCTGCCTGATCTCAGACCGTTCATCCCTGCCCGAAGCCGGACAAGGCCTCGTGGACAGCTTCGATCCGGATAATGCCACAGAGGCTCTGGAAAAAATCAGCCAACTTCTTTTTGACACTGACGCACTGACAACAGCGGAACGCCGGGTTACAGACGGCTTCAGACCGATCACATGGTCAGACGCAGCCCGACAGATTCTGACGGCATTCTGATTTCGGGCTCAGGCAAAGGCTCTGTTCGCGTTAAGTGCCGGCGCCTTCTCAGGGCTTTGCCCTGGAACCCACCAAAGGTCGCAGACCTTTGGAAACCATTTTATTATTAATCAATCGGGGTGCAGGGGCCTGCGGTCCCTGCCGGGTTCGGGCAGAGCCCGAATTCCGCCAGCCCTTTGAAAAATCACAGATCAACGCTTAATGACAACAGAGCCTCTGGAAACCAGCCTGTTACTCAACTGATCGGGGTGAAGGGGTCCGCCCCCTTCCGGGCACGGACAGAGCCCGCTTCAGTGGCTCCCCGCCTCAACTCCACCCGATGACCGACGAATAAACCCCGCCACGTTATCATGAAGCTGCTTCAGCGCCGCCTCGTTCGCATAAACCATATGCCCCGATTCATACTGCGCAAATTCGATATTCGACCGCAGCTTTTCCGGAATCGGCACATGCTTCATCTCGTAAATCCCCTCATAATAGGGCGTCGCAAGATCATAGAAGCCAGCATTCAGCATAACCTTGAGCGTCGGATTCGTCTTCATCGCATAAGCCAGATCCGGCATCACATTCGGTGCGCCATCAGAGTGCTCCATGCCAGGAACCGCATGCTTCGTTTCCCACTCTATATTGATCCCGGGCACATAGGTCTGCCCCTGGCCAAATCCAAGAACCTTGCGGGAGTAATCATTAAAAGCCGAAACATAGGCTGAACTGAGCGCTGATGACTGCGGATCATATTCCGAACTCTCGCTCATCGGATCAAGCGTCGGCCCCGAAAAGCGCGTATCGAGGCGGCCCGTGGTCATGTCGGAATCCCCCTGCAACGTCTTCTCGAACTCACCACCATCAATCCGCAGATTAGCCCGCAGAATATAATCCACGGGAAGCCCCGTGTAATCGTGCAGCTTTTCCGCAATCACCCTGCGCCGATCCACGCTCAGATCAGATCCCTGCTGCAACGCCAGAAGATAATCCGTACTGGCAAATTTTTCGACCTCGTTCAGGAGCGGCCTGAGCGCCCCCGTATGAGCCGGCAGACGATGATGATACCAGGCCGTCGCGGCATAGGTCGGCAACGCCAGAACATAAGGCTGATCATTGCCAGGATTCATCCTGGGTTCGTCAACATCGTTGTCATAACTAAGAATCTGCGAAAGCAGGATTACACCGTTGAAATCAATATTATCGTCATTCTGCAGATCATTCACCACGACAGCCGACCGCATCGTGCCATAGCTCTCACCAAACAGAAATTTCGGTGAATTATAACGTCCGTAAACAGCCAGAAACTGCGTAATGAAATTCGCAAACGCCCGTCCGTCAGCGTCCACACCCCAGAACGCTTTCTTCCTGTCCTTGCCCGTGACCCTGCCAAACCCGGTGCCGGGTGCATCAATAAACACAAGATCACTGACATCCAGAAGACTGGAGTCATTGTTCACCAGCTTATAAGGCGCCGCGGGATCATGCGTGTCGTTCATCGTCACGATCCGGCGTGGACCAAAAGCCCCCATATGCAGCCAGACAGTCGCCGAACCCGGACCTCCGTTATAAACAAACGTGATCGGCCGGTCCTCCGCCTTCGCATCCTTTTTGAAATACGCCACATAGAAGATCGCCGCCGTCGCATCGGGATTGCTGTCATCAGCCTTCGCATCCGGCTTCACGTCCGGCTTCACCCCGGTTCGCGCTGCAATAACCCCGTCAGAATCGTCCCAACCCTGCGGATGAACAATCAGAGTCCCCGCAACCGCACGGTAGCTGATCGCTTTCCCCCCGACCGTCACGCTGCCTGATGTCTCATGCCGCGCCGGAATCGCGCGCGCCATATCAGTTGCCGGATCACCCTCCGTCTGGTGAGCGGCAGTCCCCGCTGTCTCCGCCGCAAAACAGGGAAGAGAAAACCCCGCCATCAGAAGAGACAGAAAAGAGGCAGACAAACCTGCCGCCGGAAAACGACGCGAACGCAGTATAGACAATGACCGAACTCCCCGTAATTGCCCCACCCTATAAACCGCCCGCCGCCAGGATGAAATCGAAAGAGCAATGTTATACGGTGCCGCACGGTCTTGACTTCACGCCCCCCGAAGGTGCCAATCCCGACCATGCGTATCGCTTATGTGATCAACTCGCTTGAAGGCGGGGGCGCAGCCTTCCCCGTTCCGTCCATCACCCGCGTCTTTCGCGAAGCCGGACACGACGTCGCGATCTTTGCCCTCACCAGACGTGACGGACTCGCCGAACCTCCCATGCGGGCCGCCGGGCTGGACGTCTTCACGTGTCAGGCCAGTCCGCACGACCACCTCGATGCCTTCCGCTGGCTCATGCAAACGCTAAAAGCCTGGCAGCCAACGCATCTCTGGACCTCGCTGACCCGCGCCACAATTTTCGGCCAGCTGGCCGGACGACGCCTCAGAGTTCCCGTTGCTAGCTGGCAGCACTCCGCACGCCTCAAACCCGGCAACCGCCTGCTCCTCCGCATGACGCGCAACCTGTCGTGCCTCTGGATCGGCGATTCCCGCTACGTCACCGAAATCACGAGACAATCCCTGTCCATTCCCCCGTCCCGCCTCGCCTGCTGGCCCATTTTCTGCGCGAAAGCCTCCACGGCCAGAGCCACTCCCTGGACACAGGGCGAGCCCCTGCGCCTTGGCTCCCTCGGGCGCCTGCACCCGGTGAAAGGGTATGCCGAACTGCTCCAGGCCCTTGCCCTGCTGAAAACCGCCGATCTCCCCCGCTTCGAACTGATCATCGCCGGAGAAGGCCAGGAACGCTCCCGGCTTGAAACCCTCATCACACAGCACGGTCTCAGCGACCGCGTTCATCTGCCCGGCTTCACAGCCCACACAGAGCAGTTTCTGACCAGCCTTCATCTCTACCTGCAACCGTCGCGCTGGGAAGGCTTCTGCATCGCAGCCCACGAAGCCATGCTTGCCGGCCTTCCCGTCATCGGCTCCAGAGTCGGTGAGATGACTTATTCCATCGAGAACGGCGTCACCGGCTGGCATGTCCCGCCCCGAAATCCCGAAGCTCTGGCATCAGCCTTACATCATGCCCTGAGCAGACCAGACGCTCTCGCAGAAATGGGTACCAGCGCGCGAAACCTGGTGCTGTCGCGTTACGGCGAGGAAACATTCAGACAGACAGGATTCTCGCTGCTTGAGCGGCTTGAACAAAGCTCACCAGCCTGAGGGCATCAGATTTACCCGGCAGGGCCCGCAGTCCCCGTCACCCCGGTCTGTTAAAATCAAACTGTTTGCATAGGCTCTGTTGTTATTACGTGTTGATCTGTGATTTTTCAACGGGTTAGCAGAATCCGGGCTCTGCCCGAACCCGCCAGGGACCGCAGGCCCCTGCACCCCGATTGATTAATAATAAAATGGTTTCCAAAGGTCTGTGACCTTTGGTGGGTTCCAGGGCAAAGCCCTGGGAGGGAGCCAACACGTAACAACAACAGCGCCTTTCCAAAGGTCTGCGACCTTTGCCGGGCTTCGGGGCAAAGGCGCGCTTTGCCTCACATCACAACACTTAACTGAAGACGAACCGCACCCACCGGCATCACTTCGCCGGCGGCACCCTGCGACTCAGGATATCAACAATCTTCTGCTCAAGCCCGCGCACATCAACAGTCCTCACAACCGTCTCTTTCTGCTCATCCAGATCCGGCTGATACCCCGGCTGCCAGGACAACGTGTCCCCATATCCAGCCCCGAACTGGCTGTTCACATCAACATAAAGCTCCTCACTCTTCGTGATCAGCTTCGGATCAAGCCAGACCGCCGCGGCAATCTCATCCCATAGCGGAAAACCAGGCGCCCGCTTCTTCAGCACGTCCGCAAACGCCGGATTTGCCGCCGCCAGACGACGCAGAAACTCAGGCGTCAGCTCCGTGGCCGTCGAAGGATCAGCCGGAATGGCGACAATCCGCCGCCACGGCGCCCGCAACACAATACTCGCCGCCTCAGGATCGAAACGAAAATTGAACTCCCTTCGCGGAGAATTCGAGAATTCGCGCGCAAACTGCACGGCATCGAGATCATTGCGCACCCGCTGCGGATTGAGGCTGCCCCCCATATAAACCAGCTCCCGCGCCAGCCCGGCAAAAGACGGATCAAGACGCTGCGCCAGTGCGAGATCGGTCATCGGACCAGTCGCAATAATCGTGACCTGTCCCGGAAACTCATGAACCTTCCGGATCATGAACAGAACGGCCGGCTCACCCGAAGCCTTCGTGGTCGGGTTGCCCTCAGGAAGATCAGGCACAACATCAGCCGCATGATAAGGCGGGGCAGCCTGCGCGGTCGGCTCAACCCAGCGCTTCATCCACGCGCCCTTCCACACCAGCTTGCCATAGAGCGCTTCCCAGCGATCCGTCAGCTTTTCAGAATTGAGCAGCGGATAAACCGCCCCTTTCAGAACCGGAACATCCGTCCGGTGCGCAAGCTCCAGACCACGCAGAGCCTGTGCAACCCCCTCATCCCGCCAGAAATCACCGCTGACCACGGCAACACCCAGCACATCCACGTCAGGCGACTGCAAAAGAAGCCATTGCGCGATGCCAAAACCGTCATCATCCACAATCACCTTGCGGGCCTGACCGGCAGCATCGGCCCGATCGGCCGTCACCACACCGAACGCGGAAAAACAAACGCCCAGAGCCAGCCCAAGCGCCAGCCGTTTCATCTTTTTCATATCAGCCCGCGCTGCCGCCATCTGTCGTGCATTTCGTATAACGCCCTTTAGCATCACGACACTTCACCGGCTTCTGCGGCGGACATTTGATAAATTTGCCCTTGTCGTCCCGACACGAAGCCGCAACGGCAGTGCTCACAATCATGGACGGCGCAACGGCTGCCGTCGCAGTAACAACAACCATAAATCCGGCGAAAAACACTGTTTTCATTGCGGCAGGCCTCTTTGCATGAGGATCAGTCCAGACCCGCGACACACCGTTTCGGGCCATAATCCGGCCCCGACGATGCCCGAGGAACAGGCCGTTCACAAGCCGAAACCATACTGGTTTCGTGATGACCCCGCACAGGGTGTATACTCACGCCATTGCGACAAGCCTGCCCGGATAAAAAACGTTGAACTACCGACACGCCTACCACGCGGGAAACTTCGCGGACGTCATGAAACACGCGCTGCTGACCGCCCTCATCAGCGCCCTGCGCCGCAAGTCCACGCCCTTCTCCGTGCTCGACACCCATGCCGGCATCGGCACCTACGACCTCTCCGGCCCGCAGGCTCAGTCAACCGGCGAGTGGCGCGACGGCATCGGCCGCCTGCTCGACACCGACCCCGCCACACCGGCTCTGGCGTCGCTGCAACCCTGGCTCAATGTCGTGCGGGACATCATCCGGGCGCATGACGGAAAACTGTTCTATCCCGGCTCCCCCGAACTGGTCGCAAAACTCCTCCGTCCCGGCGACACCCTCACCTGCTGTGAACTGCACCCGGAAGACCAGCGCAGCCTGAAATCCCTGTTCCGCAACAACCCCGCCGTCTCCGTCCACGGCCGCGACGCCTACGCCGCCATCGCCGCCCTGCTCCCACCCCGCACCGCGAAACGCGGCCTCGTGCTGATGGACCCGCCCTTTGAACAGCGGGACGAATTCGCCCGCCTGACTCACGCCGTGATCGAAGCCCGGACCCGCTTCCCCGCCGGCATCGTCGCCGCCTGGTATCCGATCAAACACGGCGCACCTCCGAGAGCCTTCCTCCACGCCCTGAAGGATGCCGGACAACGAAACCTGCTGACCGCCGAACTCACCCTCCGTCCGCCGCTCGACCCGACCCGACTGAATGGCTGCGGCCTGCTCATCGCCAATCCGCCATACCAGTTTGAGGAGGACGCCCGTTCCATTCTCAACGCCCTGTGTCCATATCTCGGTGAAACCGAAACCAGAGCCACCGTCGAATGGGTCGTGCCGGAATGAAACAGATCGTAGTCATCGGTGCGGGATCATGGGGGCTGGCGCTGACACTCCAGGCCGCGAGAACCGGTGCCCCCGTCCACCTCCGGGCACGCAACCCCGCGTCACGCCTCCCGAACGGCGCCATGCCGCGTCTGCCCGCCCACCCGCTCCCCGCTCAGGTGACGGTCAGCAACGACATGCCCGAAAACGCAGGCCCCGAAAACACTGGCATGGTGCTCGTCGCCGTCCCCACGCAGTATCTCCGAAGCACCCTCACGCAGCTTGAAACCACAGCGCCGGTCGTCCTCTGCTGCAAAGGCATCGAACCCCACAGCCTGCGCTTCCCGCTCGATATCCTGCACGACATCCGCCCCGATCTCACCGGCGCCGTGCTGTCAGGGCCCAATTTCGCCCATGAAATCGCCGCCGGCCTCCCCGCCGCCTCCGTCATCGCCTCAAAAGAACCCGCCCTCGCCCGCACACTGGCCGACAGGCTCGGAACCCTCACATTCCGACTCTACGACAGCACGGATACAGCAGGTGTGCAGCTTGGCGGTGCAGCCAAAAACGTCATCGCCATCGCCGCAGGCGCCACCATCGGTGCCGGCCTCGGTGAGAACGCCCGCGCCGCGCTCGTCACACGCGGCCTCACCGAGATCGGAAGACTGGCCGCCGCAACCGGCGGACTGCCCGCGACCATCGCAGGACTGGCCGGCATGGGTGATCTTCTGCTGACCTGCACAGGAGAAGCCTCACGCAATTTTCGCACCGGCGCCGCACTTGGCTCCGGCCTGACACTGAACGAAACCCTCGCCACACTCGGCGGCGTGGCGGAAGGCGTCCCCACAGCCGGCGCCCTGGCCGAACTCGCACACCGGAAAAATGTTTCGGTCCCCGTCATCGACAGCGTGGCCAGCCTCGTCGCAGGCGAACTCACCGTGAAAGACGCGATCGCGCGCCTGCTCGCCCGCCCGGCTGGCACAGAAGCCTGAACCCCGCACTTCAATCCAGTTACGAAACAATAACCCATTGATTTCATTCATCAACAGATGACACTCTTTTTAATTTCCATCCTGTAATTAAAATAATCACATATGCACTGCAATGAATTCGCACCTTGCCATACTATGATTACGCTGAAATTAAGGCGCTTCCCTCTGAAAACACTCCCCATAATGAAAAATTAATTCGAGACAGAACCAAATCCGCATGGTAAATCCGATTGTAACTGGCTCCGGACCGTCACGGATGCTTCCGCGACCACCATCGGAGCCTGGTTTTGTTTACTGGAGACTGTTCCATGAAGTCATCTCGCCTTTTTGCGGCGCTGTCCCTGATCGCTCTGACCGGCGCAACCGCAGTTCCGGCTTTCGCGCAGACCACAGAGGCCCCGGCCGCTGCACCAGCCGCCGCGGCCGTTCCGCCTGCCGCGCCGACCGCAGCCGCACCTGACACAGCAACGACCGCCCCTGCCGCGACAGACGAAACCGGCAAGTCCACGGAAAAGAAGAAGCATCACGGCAAGCACCATCACCACAAGAAGAAAGAAAAGGCCGCCGCAACCAGCACGCCTGAGTCGTCTTCTTCCAACTGATACCAATAGAACAGATATCCCGTCCTGAACGTGGATGACTGTGAAGAAAGGCCGGGTTCGCCCGGTCTTTTTTTCAGGGCCGGGTTTTACTGAACCCAGACTTTCGAGAACAACAACCCATAAACATTCGTATAGAAGAAATTACCCAGACGCCGGGATGTCAGCGATACAACATTCATCTCAATGACCGGCGCAATCGGCGACCGCCGCATCACCAGCTCATCAGCCTGACGCCAGAGAGCAAGCGTCTGCTCCGGTGAAAGCGACACATCTGACTTCGCCCGATCCATGATCGCCTGAATCGTCCTGTCACAAAACCCCGGCATATTGATCGAACTATCCGAACCTGGATGAAAATTCTCACAGCCAAGCAGCGCATCGAGGAAATTCGACGGCGAAGGATAATCCGCCGCCCAGCTCTTCAGAGAAATCTGAACATGATTTGAACTGTTCTGAATATAGGGAAACATCACCCCGGGACTGAGCGGCCTGACCGAAGCCTTATAGCCGATCTCCTCCAGCGTATTCCGCATGTAATTGCCCATGGCGAGATCCACACTGCCATTCGCCACAACCACCGTCACCTTCTGACCAGCCGTGCCACTTTCCCGCACAAGCTGCCTGGCCCGCTCCAGATCAGGCGCCTCCCACCGCGCCGCCGGATGATCCGCATCAGCATCCCGGGAATACGGACAGGCGTCCGTATGCCCCTCGATCGCCGACGGAATCATGTCACAGAGCGGCCTGGCCAGCGCCGTCCCCCCATAGAAAATGACCATCGCCCTGCGACCCATCGCATAGTTCACGGCCTGCCGCGCCTTTTCCTCCGAAAACGGCGGAATATTCACATTCAGCGGTGCGAAATACGCAACAGGATGCGGACTCACATGGGTCTGGGCAGTAAAACGCGACCCAAGCTCACCAAGCCGGTCCAGCGGCAACTGATCATACATCCAGTCATACTGGCCATTCTCAACCGCCGTCACCGCGCTCTCATCCGGAAGCCCGAAGCTGTAGTCAATATGATCCGCATACCCGTCCGGCTGCGCATCCTCGCTCCAGAGCCGGAACCAGGGGTTGCGCTCCAGCTTCATGCCGCCATTCGGATCATAGGAGACAACCCGGTACGGCCCCGTGCCAGTCGCCGGCACATTGCCAACGTCATGATCCGGCGTCTCCGCCGGAAGAATACTGGCATGAATAAAAGCCAGCTTCTGCAAAAATTCATTGTCAGGCTGCATCAGATGAAAAGTCACTGTGCGCCGTTCCGTATCCGCGACCACACCCCTCTCAAGCGTGCAGCGCGCCGCCTCCTTCATGCAAAGATCAGCACCGGCAATCGCGGAGTAAAACGCACCCGCCGTCGGCGACCCGACACGAAACAATCTCCGCATCGAGGCCACAACATCCGCAACCGTCACCTCACGCCCGTTCGAAAACCGTACCCCCTGGCGCAGCGTAAACACCCATGTCCGTCCGCCATCCCGCGGCACAGGCAGAGCCTCCGCGAGATCCGCCACGACATCGTTGCCACCCTTTCCGCGCACCTTCCGAAATCCGGTGAGACCATCATAAACATTCGCAAACAGATCAATATATTGCGCCGAATAGTTGATCTGCGGATCAAGTGTCCCGGCAGAGCCGGAGGCCACCAGCTTCAGCGTCCCCCCGCGATGCGACCCGCTGGCGTCCTGCGCCATCCCCGCGCCAGAAACCCCGCAAAGAACCAGAGCCAGCCCCGCGACACAGCACTTTCTGAAGTCAGGCCGACGCCTCATTCACCAATCCGTCTTTCTGATCACCGCAACACCCGCCACAAAACGCCCCTCCCCCTCACACAGGAGGGAGCCGGCTCACACGCCTGATCGTGCCGGCAACCGTCGCCGCCAGCATCCGGTAAGCCTGCGCCGCCTCACTCTCCGGCGCCCCGATCGTAATCGGCACACCACTGTCAGCACTCGCCCGAATATCGGCCAGTAACGGAATTTCACCCAGGAACGGCACATTCAGCCGCATCGCCTCATCCCGAGCCCCCCCATGACCAAACAGCTCCGTCCGATGACCACAATTCGGGCAGCAGAAATACGACATGTTCTCGACAAGACCGAGCACCGGCACCCTGGTCTTCTCAAACATCGCAATGCCGCGCCGCGCATCCAGCAACGCAATATCCTGCGGGGTAGATACAATGATCGCCCCCGTAAGAACCGCCTTCTGCGCCAGCGTCAGCTGCGCGTCACCCGTGCCCGGCGGCATGTCGATCACCAGAACATCCAGCGCCCCCCACGCCACATCGCCAAGCAACTGACTGATCGCGCCCATCACCATCGGCCCGCGCCAGATCATGGCCTGCGTCTCATCCACCAGCATGCCGATCGACATGGCGCTGATCCCCCAGGCCTGAACCGGAATCAGCAAACCGTCACGCACCTCCGGCTGCCCGACCGTGCCCAGCATCCGGGGCAGCGAAGGACCATGAACATCCGCATCCATCAGCCCGACGGACAACCCCTCCATCCCCAGCCCGACAGCCAGATTAACCGCCGTCGTGGATTTGCCAACACCACCCTTGCCGGACGCAACCGCAATCACAACGCCAACATGCTCCAGAAGCCGCGCCGGCTCGCCCGCCGCCGGCTTGCGTCCCACACCACCCAGCGGCCTGTGCCCGCCGCCGCCCTGTGCCGCACCTTGCGCCGGTGCCGCCGCCCCCGGAGCCTCCCGATGAGCCGTCAGCAGAATCGAGGCCGTCAGCGGCGCGAATGCCGTCGAAAGAGCATCCTCCGCCCGCGCAACCGTCTCGCCAAGCCGCGGCGCCAGATCAGCCGGCACAGCCAGCGTGACCCGAAGCCGGCCATCCGCAACAGAACAGGCCTCAACCCGGGCAAGATCCGGCAACCGCTTTCCGATGGCCCCGTCGATCATCCCGCCAAGAACACGCTCAACGTCTTCCCGTGCAGGACCGTGCATCTCCGTCATGACCTTGCCCTTTTTCTGTGTCATCTGCGGTGTATGGCGAAAATTACAGCCGCCTGCCACCCGCGCTTAACAGCCCTGCGTGCAATATGGGGCCATCAGCGCATGATCCGTAGTGTAAGAAAGCGAAACTACGCTGGCTATCCATGAGCCAGAGCCCGATAGACATCATGCCTCCCCGCCCGCGACCGGAAAGGGCACCGTGCAGGACAGGATATGACAGTCACGTCTTCCTCCGCTACCCAGACCTTCGAAACAGACCGCTCCGGCAGCCAGACGGATGCGACAGCAGGCGCGCGCATACGCACCGCCACCCAGGCAACATCAGAGACCGCCGGCAAAGCCCACACCCGCGACCATCGGGTCGATGCCCTCCGCGGCATCGCCCTGCTCATGATGTTCGTCGATCACATGCCGCAGAACCTCCTCAACCGGTTCACCCTGCGCAATCTCGGATTCGCCGACGCCGCCGAAATCTTCGTCCTCCTCGCCGGATACGCCTCCTGGCTCGCCTACGGACGCGGCTTCGCCAAAAACGGCGCGAACGTCACCCTGATCCGCATCGCAAAACGATGCGGCCGGCTCTACCTCGCCCAGACCCTCATGCTCATCGTCTGCGTCGTCACCATCCGCACCTGGCGCAATTACTCCCCCGTCCCCGTCGATTTCCTCGAACCCGAACTCGCCCACGGCTTCGACAGCTTCTGGCGCGTCATGGTGCTCGACGCCCTGCCATCCAATCTCAACATCCTGCCGCTCTACATGGTGCTGCTGGCAGCGTTCCCCCTCATCTACCTGCTCATCCGCGCCAACCGCTTCCTCGCCCTCGCCCTCAGCATGGCCCTCTGGGCGCTCATCAACATCGATCCAGGGATCAATTTCCCCAACTGGCTCGACCCCGACGGCTGGTATTTTGACCCGCTCGCCTGGCAGTTCCTGTTCGTCCTCGGCGCCTCCGGCGCCATCGAAGCCAGCCGCCACAACGGGGATCTGCCCTCCTTCACCTGGCTGAAAGCACTCTGCGGCCTCTACCTCACCTTCTCCCTGATCGAAGCCTTCCCCTGGGCACAATGGGATCTCCCCACCCTCACCCCCTTCGCCCTGCCCTCGCCCGACAAAAGCACCCTCGCCCCGCTGCGCCTGCTGGATGTCATGGCCATCTTCTACCTCGTGCAGTCCTCCACCCTCGCCCGCCGTTTCGCGGAAACCCGCTTCGGTCAGGCCCTCGCACTCTGCGGACGCCACTCACTCGAAGTGTTCACCGTCGGCACCATCCTCGATCTGTTCGGCCGCCTGATCTTCACCACCTTCGGCGACGCCTGGCTGCTCCAGATCACCATCAACATCGCAGGACTCGCCATCCTCTACGGCGTCACCGTCGTCTATGAACGCAAGCGCAACCGGGATCGCGCCCGCGCCAGAGCCGCAGCCTGATGTCGCTCCGGCCTCAGAAACTTCGCCCGCCCTGCAAAATTGATTAATAATAAACAGGCCCGCCCCATTCCGAGGAGCCCCTCAGCATGACCCATTTTCCCCACTTCACACGCCTGCTCTTAGCCGGAGAACCCGTCCGCATCTGTCTGTTCGGCTCCTCCACCGTGGAAGGCATCGGCGCCAGCACCCCCGAAAACGGCTTCGGCCCGGTCTTCGAACGCACCTTCGCCCCTTACGCCCCCGGCGGCCTCACCGTCATCAATCGCGGCATCGGCGGCAACGGCGCCCACGAAATGCACGACCGTCTTCAGCAGGTCATCGACGACAAAGCCGATCTCGTCATCTGGCAGGGCGGCACAAACGACGTCCTGCGAAACGCCCCGGTCGCCACCTTCATCGACCTGTCCCGCGACGATCTCAGCACCCTCCGCCGCCACGGCAGCGACCTCGCCATGATCGGCCCGCAATGGTGCAAAATGCTGGAAGACGCCCCATCCTTCCCCGCCTTTCGCGATGCCGTCCCCGCCCTCGCCCTCGAAATGGGCGTCCCCTTCTTCGACCGCTACCGCCACATGAAATCATGGTGCGCCGAATATAACATCACCCGCGAAACCCTCTCCCCCGACAACCTCCACATGGGCGATTTCGGCTACAAACTCCTCGGTGAATCCACCGCCCGCTGGATCATCGACCTCACCGGCGCCCCAGGGAGCGACACCGGGAGCTAAGGACTGGCGGGAAGAAAGAAAGCGGGGGCTCCGCCCCGCACCCCGCCAAAGGCGCGCCTTTGGAAACCTTCAGAAAGTATGTCGGCTTTCGCCTCATCTCGGTCATACGTGCCCTCAGAGAGCCGCCGCCATAGCGGACATGAGCAGCGCGATCTCCTGACCAAGTTGGGCCGACAGCCGACGGTCTACTGCCGCTTATTAGAATGGCGAGATCAACAGAAACGGTCTGATGATCGAGGAAAGTAAAACGATGATCGGCCCTGTGGTAAGGATGCAGATCGTTAAGACAGAAAGATTTCAGTATGGACCTATTCAGGCAGGTCGTCGCCGACAAGAAATTACACCCGCAATACGTCAACCTGCGGGACTTGCTGGGTTACGCTCCAGCTCGCGCGATGATGGACGAACTTGCAAATTTATTCGCAGATGTCGACGGTAATTTTGTGGAGCAGTTCCAGTCCACGGGGTTCGACGCACGTACATTCGAACTGTTCCTTTCGGCCATGTTCGAAGAGCAGGGGCATGAACTCGTCCGGAATTATGACCGGCCAGACTTCCTGCTCAAGAAAGATGGCTTCGAGGTTTTTGTTGAGGCCGTCACTGCCAACCCTCCCGACGGTATAGGTGGCAAACCTTATCAGGCATTTCCCAAGCCAAGATCAATGACCGAGGCGATCTTCTACCACCAACACGAAATCCCGATCCGTTTGGGTGCCCACTCTATTCCAAGCTGAAAAAAAGATACTGGGAACTGCCCCATGTGAAAGACAAGCCGCTGGTTCTCGCAATTGAGGATTTCCATACTGACGGGTCGCTGTCCATCAGCTCTTCTCCTCTTATCACTTATCTATTCGGCGCGGAGGCAACTTGGTCCAAGGCATATAACGGTAAACTCGATATCGGGAAGTCGCGGGTCGAAAAACATGTAGGTTCGAAGGAAATTCCTTCGGGATTTTTCTTGCAGGAAAACGCCGAATACATTTCGGCTGTACTTTTCGTTAATAGCGGAACAGTCGCCAAGTTCAACAGGATGGGTCAGTTGCGGGGACACGCGACAAACAAATTTCATATGTTCCGATATGGCACATACTATGACTGGGATCCTATGGCGATCAGACCTAAATCGTTCGTGTATGAGGTCGGCGACCCGACTGCCCCACCGGAAGATTGGCGCCAAGGCACGGACTTGATCCGTAATCCCAATGCGCTCCACCCTCTGCCCGAAGATTGGATCGGCGCGGCTGTGGAAACGACCTTGGGCGATAATCAGATCATCCCCACGTTCGCGACGGTGAATGAGTTTTTTCCCTACATGTCAGTCACAAAGCTGGTATCTGTCGATACCCCCCGATCTTTTGGTTAAAATGATGCTTGAGCAAGAGTATGAGCCCCTGCGGCAGGCATTCGGCGGTTAGTTCGAACGCCTCCAAGAGCCTCGGCTTCTCCGCCTGCCTTAGACGTTGTGCTTGACGGGTGGGGAGATTTGTCGTGCGCAAGTCGTACAATGAACGCTAGAGCACAATCCGATCTAATAGGTTCATTTTAAGGATTCCCATACTGGTCGAAATCTGATTCATACTATGTGCCGGTATGGAGGCCGGCCCGTATGACCCGAGCCCT
>NZ_WOSX01000025.1 GCF_011516735.1 Acetobacter fallax
ATCGGCGAACTCCTGCGCAGCTACACTCCCAGCGAATGCGCCAACTACTTCACCAACTCAGGATATGGACCAACATAAAATCATCACGCTCTAATGACAACAGAGCCTTTCAAAAGCCCCTCTGCTGGCGATCAGGCGCGCGTTTTCTGCTCTCCGATGTCCACGGCCAGCACGGCCGCTTCGCTTCGGGGCTCAAAAACACACGCCGGTCGCATCCCCTCACGACCGCTCTCGCTCAGCAGTGAGGCTTTTGAAACACCTTTTTAATGCCTGTGCGCCAGAGCCCCGTTATTTCCCGCGCACCAGTTCATAAAGCCCGATTGCCGCCGCGACAGATACATTCAGGCTCTCCATCGTCCCCGGCATATAAAGCCCGGCAATTTCATCGCAGCCTTCACGTGTCAGCCGCCGCAGGCCGTCGCCTTCCGAGCCAAGCACCAGCGCAGCCCTGCGCCCGCCCAGAGAGGCGCCGTCCAGCCGTCCGCCACCCGCATCAAGCCCGACCGTCCAGATGTCGTGTTGTTTGAGAGTGTCGATGCAGCGCGCCAGATTGACCACCCGCACCAGCGGAACAACCTCAAGCGCCCCTGACGCGGCTTTGGCGAGGGCGGCACCCTCATCAGGAGCATGCCGATCCTGCATCACCACACAGGCAGCTCCGAATGCTGCCGCAGATCTCAGAATGGCGCCGACATTGCGTGGGTCCGTGACCTGATCAAGAACAAGCACGGGGCCGGGCCGTTCCAGCGCGTCCTCCAGATCGAGCGCTTCCAGCGGCTCCACAAGAACAGCAACTCCCTGATGAACCGTGTCCGCACCAAGCAGGGCCGTGAAACGTGCCCGGTCAGCACGTTCTGTCGCGGAAGGCAGAGGCACGGAGAGGCGTCCTGCGAAATCCTCCTGCGCTTCGGCGGAGAGCAGAACCCGGTGGACCGTCCGGTGCGGATTCTCAAGCGCCGCCTGTGAGGCATGAACGCCCGCTACCCAGTAAGGCGCCGCGCCCCGCCCTGATGGCCGCCCATGCCGGCGCGGCTGACGGTGCGTCCCTTTGTCCGCCCCTGTGTGATCATCGCCTCCATGCCGGGGCCGATGCTCTTTCTGAGGGCGATTAGAGGGAGACGGACGAGGCTTTGGATGACGGGGCGTGTTCATGCGCCTGCTATACGACGGCACGAAAGTCTCGTCATCACGTCTGTCGCCGCCAGATGATCGTCCGGATACCGGCATTGCATCACATGGCGCCGTGAAGAGACGCGCCCGGTGTTGACATGGCCGTCTGAGCCCCTTAATTCCTCGTCGCGTCGGACAGGTGCCCGAGTGGCTAAAGGGGGCGGACTGTAAATCCGCTGGCGTACGCCTACGTTGGTTCGAATCCAACCCTGTCCACCATCTCCTCAGAAAATATGTCGTGAAATAATGTTCCGCCGCAGCAGGCAGTTTGTGCCTGATCACTGTCGGCGCAGTCTTTCATGAGCTTTGACGTCATCTCCGGCATCGCTATGAAGTCGTATGTCCGTCACCCCACCCGCGCTCGTCTGGTTCCGCGAAGACTTCCGTCTCGCTGATAACGCTGCCCTCGCTGATGCTGCACAAAGTGGCGGTCCGCTGATCTGTTTCGTCATTCTTGATGAGGCCCGCCTGCCTGGGGCAGCGGCCCGCTGGTGGCTTGACGGTGCCGTGCGCGCGCTTGATGCCCGACTGAAAGGCATGGGAGGCGCACTCCACGTATTTCGTGGCCCGTCGCAGAGCGTTTTGCGCCGGATCGTGGAGCAAACCAGTGCGCGATCCGTCTTCTGGAACCGCCGTTACGACCAGAAAGGTCGTGAGACAGACGCTGCCATCAAAGCGGAACTGAAAGACGCCGGAATCGTGGCGCACAGTCATGCCGGCGCTCTTCTGAACGAACCGTGGACAGTGCGCACCCGTTCCGGCACGCCATTTCAGGTTTTCACGGCTTTCTGGCGCGGCGTCCGGGATCTTGGTGAACCTCGTCCGCCTCTTCCGGAACCGAAGACAATGTCATTTGCCGGGCTGCCAGAGAGTCTTAAACGGGACTGTCTCAGACCGGATGAATATGCGCTGCGCCCGCAGCATCCTGACTGGGCCTCAGGCCTGCGTGACGCCTGGACGCCCGGCGAAGCAGAGGCGCATGATCTGCTCGACTCGTTTCTGGCCCACGACCTCACGGCTTACGCCACATCGCGTGATTTTCCAGGGCAGGACACAAGCTCACACCTGTCGCCGTATCTCCGCTCTGGCCATATTACGCCCGCCCAGGTCTGGCATGCCGTTGCCGACAGGACTGAAGCGGCCAGCGAAACGGATGCCGCGAAGTTCCTCGCGGAACTTGGCTGGCGCGAATTCGCCTGGTCACTGCTGTTTGCTCATGATGATCTGGCGACCCGTAATCTCCGGCCAGCTTTCGACGCCATGCCCTGGCGTCACGATCCCGAGGGCCTGAAAGCGTGGCAACAGGGCCTCACCGGCTATCCCCTGGTCGATGCCGGGATGCGGGAACTCTGGCAGACCGGCTGGATGCATAACCGTGTGCGGATGGTCGTCGCTTCGTTTCTCGTGAAACATCTGCTGATCGACTGGCGCGAGGGTGAACGCTGGTTCGCAGACACGCTCGTCGATTATGATCCGGCCAGCAACGCCATGAACTGGCAGTGGAATGCCGGCACGGGTGTCGAGTCAGCCCCGTTCTTCAGGGTCATGAATCCGATCCTGCAATCGCGGAAATTCGATCCGGACGGCACCTATATCCGCCGCTGGGTTCCGGAACTGGTCCGTCTGCCAGATTCCGTGATCCATACCCCCTGGGAGGCTGATCCGGACTTGCTGCGTCATGCGGGTATTGCCCCCGGGCAAACTTATCCCGCCCCGATTGTCGATCATCGCGAGGCCCGGGAGCGGGCGCTCGCCGCGTGGCGCGGACTGAAAGCGGACTGACTGGCTGCTTCTGTCAGGCGTCCTTTGTGGAAACACATCGTTTCCGCCATTTCGATTTCAATCAGTCTCTCCTGAGCGCAACTCTTCGGCACACCCATTCTCCGGAAAACTGAGCGGGGAAGAACAGGAGAAGAACAATGATCGAAGTCAGACCCTTTGCCGGACTCGGTGCCGCCCGCCACGGCTGGCTGGACGCGCATCACCATTTTTCTTTCGCGGGTTATCATGATCCCGCCAGGATGCACTGGGGTGCGCTCCGGGTGTGGAACGATGACACCATCGACGCGAACACAGGCTTTCCGCCGCATCCGCATCGCGACATGGAAATCATCACCTATGTTCGCAGCGGCGCGATCACGCATGAGGACAGTCTTGGCAATAAAGGCCGGACCGGTGCAGGCGACGTACAGGTGATGTCCGCCGGTTCCGGTATCACACATGCGGAATATAACCGTGAGGCTGAACCGACCACGCTGTTCCAGATCTGGATCATGCCGGATGCCCGTGGTCACGCTCCGCGCTGGGGAGCCAGACCTTTCCCGAAGACCGATCGGTCCGGCCAGTTCGTGCCGCTTGCTTCCGGTCGGGAAGGGGATGGCGACGCGCTGTGGATCGGGGCAGATGCCCGCGTCCTTGGCGCAACGGTGAAAGCGGGTGAAAGCGTAACCTGGGCGACATCGAAAGATCGCTATCTCTACCTCGTTCCGGCGCAGGGAACGGTCATCGTCAATGGTGTGAAAGCCAGCGCACGGGATGGTGTGGCGATTCATGATGAAGATTACATCACCGTCGAAGCATGCGAGGACGCCGAACTCGTTCTTGTCGATAGCGCCGCGTGATGTCCCGGGCCCTGCGGGGGGCTTAGCCCCCGCATCCCGATCTTCTCATGAGAGCGACGGACTGAGTATTTTCCGACAAGCAGGCAATCCGGGCCACCCGGCCTCTTGCGGCGCAGCGTGACGCGGGATACCGCAACCCGTTTAGTCTCGCAGGAGGGCATCCCATGTTTCTGACACCCGGCAGCATGCGGGCTGCCGCCGCCGCGCTCACCCTGGCCACCGTTGGCCCGGTCGCCGCGAACGCTGCCCCTCAGGTCGAGTTCCAGCGTCTGACATGGACGGAAATTCAGAGCGCCATCCACTCCGGTTACGACACGATCATCGTCCCCATTGGCGGCACCGAGCAGAGCGGGCCCTACATAGCGGTCGGTAAACACAATGTCCGCGCCCAGGCGCTCGCCGATCAGATTGCCCGTAATCTTGGCAATGCGCTTGTCGCCCCGGTGATCGCTTATGTCCCTGAAGGGGGCACGTCCCCGCGCACCTCCCACATGCGCTTTCCTGGCACGATCTCCGTCACACCTGCTGTATTTTCCGGCCTCCTGCACTCTGCCGCCGAGAGTTTTCGCGTACAGGGCTTTAGTCTCATCGCCTTTATCGGCGATCACGGCGGATATCGCGCCGAAATGTGTAAGGTCGCGGCGGAAATCGACCATTCATGGTCGCATACGGGTGCCCGTGCTGCCTGTATTGACGATTATTATACTGTCATCAGCGGTGCCTACGATCAGGCGCTCCGTTCCCGCGGGCTGGCAACTGATGTCGGCACTCATGCTGAACTGAGCGACACCTCACTGATGCTCGCTGTTGATCCGTCCATGGTCCGTACCGATGCACTTCGCGCAGCGCCGAAACCCACGACAGCGGATGGTGTCTATGGCGGAGATCCACGCCCTTCGACGGCGGAACTCGGCCGGACCGGCGTGGAAATGCAGGTGAAGGCCGCAGTGGCGGAGATCAGAACGCTACAGGAAACAACACGGTCATCGGGTGGTCATTCAAACCGCCAGCCGTGATTCTCAGTCCTTCACCTTGAACCGTCTGGACGCGTCAAGGAACGCGTGGTTCGCATCCAGCTCATGCGAGACAACGATCAGATAAGTGATGGCCCGCGTCAGTTCGATGCGTGTCGAGATATTGGCTTCCCGTGCCTCGATCCGCCGTAACAGCGCCGTGGCCCGCCGGGCCGTGCTCGATGCCCGCCCATACTGCCCGGTGAACTGGCTCATGCGCGACATGGTGATTTCCAGCGCCTGGCGGGCCTGATGCGGGACCTGGTTGCGCTTCAGCAGCGTGCGAAGCCTGATGATGTTCAGCCCGATAGTCATCGCAGCCAGGGTGCCCTGCAGATAGCCCTCAATGGTGGGTGAGGGCGTAGGGCCGGCATGGCGGATCACCCGCGCAAAGCGGTCGATGTTGCGGCCCGTCCAGTCCTGCGTGAGCGGGATCGGCTCGGCTGAGGCCAGGGTGCGGAGATCCTGAAGCATCGTCCGGCGCATCCGCCAGCGCTCGGAAGACGCATCGAACGGCAGCACAAGGCGGAAAATCATCACGGCGAAAGCAACGCCGAGAACAACGGCGCTCGTCGAGTTGAGCCACTCGATCTCGTTCCAGCGTCCCTGATTCCAGGTATGCACAAAGTTCGGCAAAAGCAGTGTGTAAGCAGCGGCATGCAGCGCTGTCGCCGAATTGCGGGCAGCCAGACCACCTGCAATCATCGGTATGGCCAGAGCGGCAATGAGTTCCTCATAAACCGTAAGCTGCGGCACAATGAGAAACACCATAAAGAACGACACAAAGGCGGCCCAGAGGCTGCCTTTCAGAAAGTTTGTCGTCGCCAGAACCGGGTTTTCACGTGTCGCGAACAGACCGCAGACAACGCCCACAAAGGTGATGAAACCGAGCCCTGACGGCCATGCGGTAATTTCCCACACCAGCCCCGCCGTTGTCATCGCAAGGGTAGCACGCACACCGTTATAGGCCGCCTCGCGCCAGTCCCGATGAGACTGTAGCCGGAAGCGGAAATGGTCGCCCTTAATCTCGTGATGGCTGGCATCGAACTCAGCAAGAGCCCCGTCAAGTTCACCCAGCAGTTCGTCAAGCGCGTTATGCAGAATGCGCTCATCAAGCAGCGCCGTGACCTTGTCGTCAGTGGACGGGAGATTAAGCGAGATCTCCTGGGTCAGGGCATCAACGATCTGCTGACGGCATTCAGCGCGCAATCGCGAGAGGTCGTGCCGCAGGACGACAATCTCTTCGTCGGTTGCCAGACGCGTGGGAAGCGTCAGCAGAAAGGTGCGTGTCATCCCCGCCGTATTCTCGAAAGCCGGCTGGGCATGTTCAAGCGATTGCAGCCGCACCGCCATACCCAGACCGCGGGAGAGCAGGACGGATACGGCAGCCAGCGCAGCACGCGCATGATCGCCTTCGTGTCCGTGTGGCCCCATCTCCACTTCGCTGAATTCGATCTGGTCGTTGATCGACAGAAGCGGCCCGAACAGAGCGCGGGAACGGACCAGCGCCGCCTGCTTGCCTTCGAGCAGAGCGGCAATTGCCTCCGAGACACTGGACAAAGCAGTGCCGAGCTTATGCCGGATGTTGCGCCGGGCCGTTTCGGCAAGATTATGAGCGAACAGGCCCGCCAGCAGCGCCTCGCAGGTAATCCCGAGCACGATATACGTTGCACGCGACATTGCGATCATGAACACATTGTCAGGATTGTTGACCGAACCCAGCGCGATGATGGCGGAGGTATAGCCTGCCAGAACAAGGGCATAGGAACGGAAATTGTGCACAAGCGTGGCGCACATGCAGCAGAAACCCACCCAAAGGCCGAGTGCGGGGAAAAACAGCCAGGGTTTCTGAGGGAAAGCCGAAACCAGCGCGATTGATGAGACCACACCCAGCACAGTGCCCACCAGACGCCAGCGGGATTTCGACATGCTTTCGCCGCGGGAGCCCTGAGCCACGATCCAGACGGTCATCGCCGCCCATTGCGGATCGTCCAGTTCCATCCACATGGCGATGACCAGCGCCAGAAGGGCTGCGGTCGTGGTGCGAACCGCAAATCCGAGAGCCGCCGGAGTCGGCGCGAAGAGCCACCGCAGAGCATCATTCCGCGATTCGCCTGGTCGCCTGACGGGCTGCAGGTGACGCAGAAAAGAGAGGCGCTTGATCAGAAAGAGGGGAATTCCGGGAAGCGCGGGCACAATCTGCCTGGATCAGAAGGTGAGAATATGAAATTACGGATAGCTGATGTTTGGACGCCGTGCGTGGGGGATAGCCGCATAACAGCCATCCTTTAGCCTGAACGCGACGCACATATCCTTACCGGCAGCGCTTCTGAAACGTTTTTGGGACGAGGATGTTGCCCGGCCCGGAAAATCAGGGCCGGAGCGTCGCGGAGCACAGTATAACGCTCCGGTCGCAAAGCGTCCTGAAATGCGTTAACGTCCCATTCAGGCAGCGCCCATTACATGCCGGAATACGCGAAACAACGGGCCAGAGGACACAGTCATGAGCATATTGGGCAATCTGGTCGATAAGATCGGTTCCTCTCTCGGTATCGATCTGCACGCCAAAATGAATGAGCAGCTTCAGTCCCTGCTTGATCCGGCCACCATTCAGCAGATCGTCGCCAAAGCCGACGATGCCGGCCTCGGTGACAAGGTCCGCTCGTGGATCGGGAAGGGCGACAACCTCCCGGTTTCTCCGGATGAGATCAAACAGATCCTTGGTAATTCAGAAGTCCAGAATCTCGTGGCGCGGACTGGTCTGCCCGCGGACTCGCTGCTTCCCGCGCTGGCGCATTTCCTGCCTGATGCGGTTGATAAAAAGACACCGGAAGGCACAGCCTGAGAGTTTTCGCCCTGAAAGCTTTCACCGGACGGTCGCGCAGTTCTGACAGGAAAGGCGTGACCAGGGCTGAAGGTCACATGATAACGTTATGACTCTTTCCGATATTATTACCCGGTTCGATCTCTGGCTGCTCGACCGGGTTTTTCAGCCTGTCGCGGATCGCCTGCCGGAACGGCTCCCTGCTTATGAAGCCGGAATGAGTCTGCTGCTCGGTTCCCTGCTTTTGCTGGCAACCTCAATCGCCGCCATGGTTGTTCTGCTGGGCGAAAACCCGCTGAATGCTATTTATGACGTGCTGATCTGGGGCATGTGGGTGGCGTTCTATCTCGGCGTCAATCGCATGCGTGTGCTCGTGCGACCAGGCTTCATGAATCCGCTCCGGACCATGTTTCTTGGTTTTCGTCCGATTTCTTTTGCGTTCCTGCTCTATGCCATCTGGCAGAGCACGTCCCTGCCGCCCCCGATCAATCTGGGTTTGTGGTTCAATGCTCTGGCTGACGCGGCATTCGTCTGTGGAGTTTATCTGATTTCCTGTGAACAGACGCCGCCAAAAAAGAAGCAGGTGAACTGGAAGCGCGAATTCGGCAGTGTGCCGGATCAGGGCTGAGGGAAAAACCGTTCCGCTGGCTGAATAGCAGCCTGAAACTTAACGGATCAGGCCGGACGATCCAGTATGTCCCGCGCCTGTCCCGCATCCAGAGCGATCTGAGCCTTCAGCGCGTCCAGTCCATCAAACCGCTTTTCCGGTCGCAGCAGCACGTGGAGCGCAACAGAGAGCGTCTGTCCGTAAAGATCGCCGTCAAAGTCGAAAAGATTGACTTCAAGCCGGCTTTCCCGGCCATCATTGATCGTCGGTCTGCGACCGATATTGGCCACGCCGCGATGGGTCCGGCCGTTTTCCAGCCGGACTGTCGCGGCATAAACGCCACGGGCCGGCTCCAGATGTCGTCCCAGCGGC
Organism: Acetobacter fallax; assembly: GCF_011516735.1. Lineage (GTDB taxonomy): Bacteria > Pseudomonadota > Alphaproteobacteria > Acetobacterales > Acetobacteraceae > Acetobacter > Acetobacter fallax. Next base: position 8,608 of record NZ_WOSX01000025.1, read on the forward strand.
ACATTCGCAGTCGGAAAGCCCAGCAGACGACCGCGTTTATCGCCATGCTGAACAACGCCCCGGATGGACCACAACCGCCCGAGTTCCTGTGCCGCCCGTTCCGGATATCCATCCTGCAGCAGGCGCCGGATACGGGTCGATGAGTAAGGGCCGTTCGCGTCCGTAAAGGCCGGCACGAGGGTGAACCCCATCCCCAGTTCACAGGCCCGCTCAGCCAGAAACTCCGTATTGCCACCCCGGCGATGGCCAAATGCAAAATCATGACCGCAGGCGATGTGCCGCAATCCGAGAGCATCATGAAGCACGTCACTGACAAACTGTTCGGCGCTCATTTGCGAAAAGGCTTCATCAAAGCGGATCTGAAACACATCCCGCACGCCAAGCGCCGCAAGTGCTGAAAAGCGCTCCTCAGCAAGGGTCAGCCGAAATGGCGGATCCTGCGGACGGAACAGTTCCCTGGGATGGGGTTCAAATGTCACGACCGCCAGCGGTTCGTCCGGTCGCGCCTGATGCAGTGTACGCACCAGATGGGCATGACCGAGATGCACGCCGTCAAAGTTGCCCAGCGCTGCGACAGCACCCCGTGCATGCGCCGGAATGGCGCGCCAGTCTGTATAGAGTTTCGCGCTCATGATCCGGTGACAGCGGGGTCCGGCAGTGCAAACAGGGTCGCCACATCCGTCATATTGTGAGCAACCGGATGGACATCGCCTGGCACGGTCCCGTCTTCGGCCCGCACCATCTGGCAGGTCAGCAACCCGGCGGCGTCCGCTGCGTCCAGCTCGGCAATGACATCCGAGACAAACAGCACCGTTCCCGGCTTCCAGCCCTGTGTCGCCAGAATGTTCCGGTAACTGCCTGCCTCTTTCTTGCCGCCCATTTCCAGGTCAAGAAAAGCGGAAAACAGTGACGTCAGATCACCACTGGTCGTGTGTCCGTAGATCAGCCGCTGCGCGGCAGCTGAACCGGAGGAATAAACGGCAAGCATGAAACCTGCCTGCTTCCAGTCCCTCAGAGCCGCCGGAACGTCCGGGAATACTGTCGCCATCAGCGTGCCCTCAGCATAACCTTCCGCCCAGGCCAGCCCCTGCAATGCTTTCAGGGGCGCAACCTTCGCATCCGCGTCCATCCACGCCATCAGCTGGTGGATCGGCTCGACTCCGGGTGCCAGACGCCGTGTCTCAGCGAGAGCTTCCTGTACGACCGGATCATTTGCCCGTCGCTCAATAAGACCGGGCAGGGCCTTCCGGGCGTAGGGAAACAGGACCTTGTGGACAAAGGAGACGGGCGTTGTCGTGCCTTCGATATCCAGCAGAATCACTTTCGGCGGTGCTGCGACAACGGCTTTCATGCTGCGCGCGCCGGAAAACGGTTGGCGATATCGTCGCCGGTGTAATCCGCGATCCATCCGTCACGATTGGTGAAGATCCGGAGCGCGACCACATCGGGCGTTTCACCGGCATCGAACCAGTGCGGTGTTCCGGCCGGAACTGAAATCAGGTCGCGTTGCGTGCAGCCAATATCGTAGACCCTCCCATTCAGATGGAGCACGAAATGACCGCCGCCATGCACGAAAAAGCGGACCTCGTCCTCCGTATGAATATGCTCCGAGAGGAATTTCTTCCGTAACGCCTCACGACCGGGCGTATTCACATCAATACGAATCACATCGGCGGAGCCTGCGCCGGTCTCGCCCATCAGTTTATCGAGCCAGGGACGGTATCGCGTCAGCACGGCGGTTTCATCCGCATCGCGTGGCGGCGTTTCCGCACCATCCCAGCGCTCGAACCGGACCCCGATCGTCTTCAGGCGCGCCGCAATCGCCGCCGGATCGTCCGTGGCGAATTCAGGTTGCTCAGGACTGGCATCATTGAAAATAACAAGACTGCTCACGTCACGTCTCTCACAGGAATGGCAGAGAGGAGTTTGCGCCGCTCAAGTTCGCAGGAAAGCAGAAACTCCAGTCCCTCAAGCCGGGCAAGCGCAATGGCCATATCCGGTCCCCAGACATAAACACCGTGACCACGAATAATATAGCCAGCCTTCGTTTCGTCCAGATACAGCGCCACACTCCGCGATAGTCGCGGGATGTTCTGGTCGTTGGCGAACATCGGCACGGCAAGTCGCGTCGCATGAGTCGTCTGCCCTTCAAACACCTTGAGCACTTCGTAGTTTTCAAGATGAAGAGCCGCGTCATCAGACGTCATGGACAGCACGGTCGAGGCAACAGAATGACCGTGCAGCACTGCACCGGCGTCCGGGAAATGTCCGTAAATCTGGCAATGAAGGAGCGTTTCAGCACTGGGCCGGTCTCCCTCATGAAGCGGTTGGCCATTAAGGTTCACCTCAATGACGCTATCCGTCGTCAGGAATCCCTTATGACCGCCGGAGCGCGTGACCGCGATCCGGCCATCAGCAAGACGGACACTCAGATTGCCGGCCGTTGCCGGAACCCACCCGCGTTCATCCATCCGCCGTCCGGCCCTGACGATCGAGGCCGCAGCCTTGTCCCACGCGACATCTTCCGTGGCGGGAAGGGGAACGCCCTCCCGTCTGGCAATCCCCGGGTCAGCGGTCATAGAGGTTGTCTCCGGCGATCAGGAGGAGTGCGTGCTGCCGGGAGCCCGGCTCGCGGTCGTGTCCGTCGTAAAAGTCGTGCCTGCCGGTGGTGGGGGCTGAATACGACCATCAGGCTTCACGCTCTGTTCCATGGATTCGTCGTCTTCAAGATTCTTCTTGAACGATTTGATGCCTTTGGCGAAATCGCCCATCAGCCCGCTGATCTTTCCGCCGCCGCCAAAAACGACCACCACGACGGCCAGCACGATCAGCCAGTGCCAGATGCTCAAGCTACCCATTGCCTCGACTCCTGGTTGTGTCCATCGCGCCCGCTGGTTTCGGCCAGACGCGCATCTGATGTTTCATGATGAACTCACATGGGAGATGGCTGCCTCGCGGCCATCATGCAAGCGTTCTGTGCGCGCTATTACACCTCAACGCTTCACAAGGCCATTGGTCGTGATTTTGTCGCGACGCGGAGGTCTCAGGAAATCCAGCCCGGATGCGACGCCGGGAGGATGAATCCGTAAGTCGAATACACCGTGCGTCCCATCGTTCCTGTCGGGGACCACCAGACCCGCACGCGCGTCCAGTCATTTCCCGCTGAGACATCGACCACCGGTACCGCGTGATCGATGCGCCCGGGATTCCAGTTCGCCTGATCGACAAGAATGGCGCGTGATCCCCGGACGGACCGAACCACCGAGACATGTCCGTCCGGCAACCGGGACGTGGCGCGGAAAACCAGCACGGAGCCGGGCTCCGGCAAAGAGGCCCGCGGATATTCGCCGCGCGCGTTCGCCCACCATGAAGCTGCCTGCCCTCTGAGGGCGATGGAGGAGTGTTCGCGTGCCCATGGAGCGCATTGCAAACGCCCGTGCCAGCTTCGTCCTGTGCCGCCACCGTCAGCGCAGGCTGTCATCAGAAGCGGCAGACTCACTGTCGTCAGGCAGTGAAAGGTGGTCCGCAAGGCGCGAAACAGGACACTTATCTCCCTCACAGGGCATCCTTTAGCGTGATGATCCTTTCCTCGGCCTCGTCCCGATCCATGGCGAGTGCCCGGAAAGCAATCTCACGCGTGAAACCGGCGCGCGCGAAAGCCGCCAGAATGCGCGACTCGTCTTTCTGTAAAGTTTCTCCGGTGCTGAAAGGGCCTGCCCGTCGCTTGCGGGCAAAAACCAGAGCCGCGCCCAGTTCCGAGTCCCGGGCGCGCTCATCATCGCCGAGTGTCTCATCCAGCACGTCGCCGACGGTCGATGGTGCAATCCCTTTTGCCGCAAGCCGAGCCTCAACCGAGCGCCGGGACTGACCGGAACGGGTCAGTCGCGCGGCACGGGCACGAGCGAAGGACGAGTCGTCGACGGCACCCAGTTCCACCATGGTGCGCGCAACCACAGTGGCCAGCGGCATCAGCCGTGCTGTTATGTCGGCGATTTCATCGGAAGCGAGACCGTCTTCAGCCGCACGACGTCCCCAGCGCCCGATTCGTCTTTCGAGCACCTGTGTCAGCCCCTGCTCAGTTGTGGCAAATCGTGCCAGATGAGCCAGCGCGGCCTCGCGGAGCGCTGCCTGATCGGGAGGCGGTCCAGCCGGACGGGGAAGGCGGGGTGTTCGTGTAGCCATGATCGGATTCCATTAACATGGAGCATCGTTCTGTGTCACAGCCACGTTCGTTTTCAGCCTCGCGCCGACCCTCGTGTGACCGTGTCCGGACACGGTCGTGATCGCATCCCGCTCTTGACGCGATCTGGTATGCAGCGTATGGGCGCCCCTCCTACGGAACGCGGGAGACTTGCTGGCGTGCGTGATATGCGTGCCAGCGTCGATCGAACCGCGGTTCGGGCATAACACTAAGGAGTCCCGGATATGGCCAAAAAAATCGTTGGCTACATCAAGCTGCAGATTCCCGCAGGCAAGGCAAACCCTTCGCCGCCGGTCGGTCCCGCTCTCGGTCAGCGCGGTCTGAACATCATGCAGTTCTGTAAAGAATTCAACGCGAAGACGCAGGGCATGGAGCCCGGAATGCCGATTCCGGTTGTCATCACCGCCTTCGCTGATCGTACGTTCAGCTTCATCACCAAGACCCCGCCGAATACCTACTTCCTGCTCAAGGCCGCCAAAATTTCCAAAGGCAGCCAGACGGTCGGTAAGTCTGCGGCTGTTGGTAAGGTGACGATGACGCAGCTGCGTGAGATTGCCGAAGAAAAGAACAAAGACATGAACGCCAACGACCTGGACGGCGCCGTCCGGATGCTGGCTGGTTCAGCCCGCTCGATGGGTCTTCAGGTTGTGGAGGGCTGAGGTCATGGCAAAGAACAAGCGTCTGGCAACTGCCCGCGCAGCAGTCGACATCACGAAGGCTTACGGTCTTGATGAGGCTATCAGCCTTGTGAAGAACAACGCGAAAGCGAAGTTCGACGAGACGGTCGAAATCTCGATGAATCTCGGTATCGACCCGCGTCACGCGGATCAGATGGTCCGTGGTCTGCTTTCCCTGCCGAACGGCACGGGCAAGACTCTGCGCGTTGCCGTGTTTGCCCGTGGCCCGAAGGCTGAGGAAGCACAGGCGGCCGGTGCCGATATCGTCGGTGCGGAAGACCTGATGGAGAAGGTGCAGGCTGGCGAAATCAATTTCGACCGCTGCATCGCGACGCCGGACATGATGGGCCTCGTCGGCCGTCTCGGTAAGGTGCTTGGTCCGCGTGGCCTGATGCCGAACCCGAAGCTAGGCACAGTGACGATGGATGTTAAGGGCGCCGTCACGGCAGCTAAATCCGGTCAGGTTGAATATCGCGCCGAAAAGGCCGGTATCGTCCATGCCGGTATCGGCAAGGCCTCTTTCGATGCTGAAAAGCTTGCCGAGAATATTCGCGCGTTCGTGGATGCGGTCCAGAAGGCTCGTCCGACGGGTGCGAAGGGCACGTATCTGAAGAAGATCGCGCTGTCCTCCACCATGGGTCCGGGCGTGCGGGTCGATCTGTCCGGCTTCGCGGCCTGACGCGATAAAGATGATCCCGGGTGACGTAAGTCGCCCGGTTTCCAGGGTGATACGTTCGCGTGTCATCTGATCCTGTCCAAGACCGGGCGTGGCTGATGCCTTAATCTCTGTTTCGGGTAACCGCGGCAGATACGACCGGGAGACGAGGATGCTGGTTATGCAGGTTTCATCGCCTGCGTCTCCGTGTGTTCCGTAACAAAGGACAGGCGAACCGGATCAGCAGCCTTTCCGGCTGATGGTCTTTGGGCAACCCGGCTGACCCGCATTGCGCGGGGAAGCCCAGACGGAGACGGGAAGTGAACCGTACGGAGAAGCGCGAATTTGTCGCGTCGCTCGCCGCCGTATTCGCCGAGACGTCCATGGTGGTTGTTACCCGTAATGACGGGCTGACAGTCGCTGAAGTGACGGATCTGCGACGTAAGGTGCGCGCTGCGGGAGCGACATATAAAGTCGCGAAGAACCGGCTGGCCACTCTCGCCCTGGACGGGACCCGGTTCGACGGCATTGCACCTCTGCTGAAGGGTCCGACCGCGCTCGCGTGGTCGCAGGATCCTGTGGCGGTGGCAAAAGCAGTCGTCGAGTTCGCCAAGACCAATGACAAGCTGGTTCTGCTTGGTGGAGCCCTCGGTACTCAGACGCTCAATGTCGAAGGTATCAAGGCTCTCGCAGAACTGCCGTCTCTGGATGCACTCCGCGCGCAGCTGGTGGGGCTTATCTCCACACCGGCCACGCGTATCGCGGGTGTTCTTCAGGCGCCGGCAGGTCAGCTTGCACGGGTCTTCGGGGCCTATGCCAAAACGGGCGAGGCGGACGCAGCCTGATGCGTGTCCCTGTCACGGGGACAAGAAAATTCGCATGGCCCGGGGAATCGGGTTGTGCATTGGTAACCAGTATCTATATTAGGAAGACCATATCATGGCCGATCTGAACAAGCTTGTTGACGAGCTGTCCGCTCTTACGGTCCTTGAGGCTGCTGAGCTGTCAAAGCTTCTTGAAGAAAAGTGGGGCGTTTCCGCTGCTGCTCCTGTTGCTGCCGCCGCCGGTCCGGCTGCTGCGGCCGCTGCGCCTGCTGAAGAGCAGACGGAGTTCACCGTTATCCTTGCCAAGGCTGGCGACAAGAAGATCAACGTCATTAAGGAAATCCGCACCATCACCGGTCTGGGCCTGAAAGAGGCGAAAGATCTGGTTGAGGGCGCGCCTAAGACCGTCAAGGAAGGCGTCAGCAAGGACGAAGCTGAGAAGATCAAGAAGACACTCGAAGACAACGGTGCATCTGTTGAAGTTAAATAACGACGGTACTCTCATGGCGGGGCGTTTACCGCTCCGGCATGTTTTTTAAAGTCGGTTTTCGGGCGGAGGCTGTTCTGGTCTCCGCCTGTTCGTCTGTGGCGGGTCCGGGTTCAGGGTCGCCGCAGTGGACGATTTGAGGCGAGTGCGCAGGGCGGGGTCGGTAACGACCGCATCGGGCGCGATATTTCGGCCGGACCGTCTGGCCCCCTGTTTTCCGGTGTTCCGGACGCAGGAGGCCTGGTGGTCCGACGGCAGGGACGGGGCAGGATAGAATGAACGCAATTACGAAATCGTTCACGGGACGCAAGCGGATCCGCAAAAGCTTCGGACGGATCCCCGAAGTTGCGCCGATGCCTAACCTTATCGATGTTCAGCGCGCTTCGTATGAGGCGTTCCTGCAGGCGAATATTTCGCCTGATGCCCGTACCCAGACGGGTCTGCAGGAAGTTTTCCGCTCTGTGTTCCCGATCAATGACTTCGCGGGTCGTGGTCGGCTGGAGTTCGTCCAGTACGAATTCGAAGAGCCGAAATATGACGTTGAGGAATGCATCCAGCGTGGTCTCACATACGCAGCGCCTCTGAAGGTAATTCTGCGTCTCATCGTGTGGGACGTGGATGAAGACACCGGTTCGCGCTCGATCCGCGATATCAAAGAGCAGCCGGTCTATATGGGCGACATGCCTCTGATGACGGGTAACGGCACCTTCATCATCAATGGCACCGAGCGTGTGATTGTCAGTCAGATGCACCGTTCGCCTGGTGTGTTCTTCGATCATGACAAGGGTAAGACGCACTCCTCAGGTAAGTATCTCTTCTCTGCACGCGTGATCCCTTATCGTGGTTCCTGGCTCGACTTCGAGTTCGACGCGAAGGATCTGATCTACGTCCGCATCGACCGCAAGCGGAAGCTGCCGGTCACCACGCTGCTCTACGCGCTTGAGGGGGTTCACTCCGAAGCTGCCCGCCGCAAAAAGGTGGAAGAGGGTGGTGATGTCGAGTCCATGGACATCCGTGGCATGGATCCGGACGAGATCCTCGGCTATTTCTACAATACAGTGACTTTCACGAAGACCCCGAAAGGCTGGGCGCGTCCGTTTGATCCGGAGGCTTTCCGTGGTCAGAAGCTGCTGTCCGATATGGTCGACGCGCAGACAGGTGAAGTCGTTGCCGCGGCTGATTCCAAGCTGACGGCCCGTATGGTCCGTAAGATCGCCGAGGCGACGAAAGAAGTCCTGGTTGGCGAGGCTGATCTTCTGGGGCGGTTCATTGCTCATGATATCGTCAATCCGGAAACGGGTGAGATCTTCGGTGAATCCGGCGAAGAACTGACAGAATCCCGTCTTGAGGCGCTTGAAGAAGCAGGTCTGACCGAACTGCCGACACTCGCTGTCGATCAGGCCAATGGTCCCTGGATCCGCAATACGCTGGCTGTTGACAAGAACAGTTCACGTGATGAGGCGCTGATCGACATCTATCGTGTCATGCGCCCTGGTGAGCCGCCGACCGCAGAGACGGCCGAAGCGATGTTCCGCAGCCTGTTCTTCGATCCCGACCGTTATGATCTGTCGTCTGTTGGTCGTGTGAAGATGAACATGCGGCTCGGAATTGATTGCCCGGATACGGTCCGTGTGCTGCGTAAGGAAGATATCCTGCGCGCCCTCAAGGTCATGTGTGATCTGAAAGATGGTCGCGGCCAGATCGACGATATCGATAACCTTGGTAACCGTCGTGTCCGCTCGGTCGGCGAGCTGATGGAGAACCAGTATCGCGTCGGCCTGCTCCGCATGGAGCGTGCCATTCGCGAGCGTATGGGCTCGGTCGATATCGACACGGTCATGCCGCATGATCTGATCAACGCGAAGCCGGCCGCTGCTGCCGTGCGTGAGTTCTTCGGCTCCTCGCAGCTTTCGCAGTTCATGGATCAGACCAACCCGCTGTCTGAAGTGACGCACAAGCGTCGTCTCTCAGCCCTCGGCCCGGGCGGTCTGACCCGTGAGCGGGCCGGTTTCGAAGTCCGTGATGTTCATCCAACACATTACGGCCGTATCTGCCCGATTGAGACGCCCGAAGGCCCGAACATCGGTCTGATCAACTCGCTTGCGACGTATGCGAAGGTCAACAAATACGGCTTCATCGAAACTCCGTATCGTCTCGTGAAGGACGGCGTTTTTCAGGATGGCTGGAAATATCTGTCTGCCATGGAGGAAGAGCGCCTCGTTGTGGCTCAGGCCGATGCGAAGCAGAGCCCCGACGGTCGCCTGACCGGCGAGCTGGTATCCGTTCGCAGGAATGGTGACTTCCGCCTGGTGCCGCCGACCGATGTGACCGCCTGTGACGTGTCGCCGAAGCAGCTTGTTTCCGTTGCCGCCGCGCTCATTCCGTTCCTTGAGAACGATGACGCCAACCGTGCGCTGATGGGCTCGAACATGCAGCGTCAGGCCGTGCCGCTGGTGCGCTCCGATGCGCCTCTGGTCGGCACCGGCATGGAGGCCGCGGTCGCTCATGACTCCGGCGCGACGATCGTTGCCCGTCGTCCCGGTATCGTCGACCAGATCGACGGCGCCCGCATCGTGGTCCGCACGACCGATGACAAGGGTGCGACGCAGGGTGTCGATATCTATCGTCTGCGTAAATATTCGCGTTCCAATCAGTCTACCTGCATCAATCAGCGTCCGCTGGTGCGTGTGGGTGATCAGGTTGCCGCCGGTGATATCATCGCTGACGGTCCTTCGACGGAACTCGGTGAACTGGCTCTGGGCCGGAACGTGCTCGTCGCGTTCATGCCGTGGAACGGTTATAACTTCGAGGATTCCATCCTGATTTCCGAGCGCATCGCGCGCGATGACGTCTTCACCTCGATCCATATCGAGGAATTCGAAGTCATGGCCCGCGACACGAAGCTGGGTCAGGAAGAAATCACCCGTGACATTCCGAATGTCGGCGAGGAAGCCCTGCGCTGTCTCGATGAAGCCGGTATTGTCTATGTCGGTGCCGAAGTGAACCCTGGCGATATTCTCGTCGGCAAGGTCACACCAAAGGGCGAAAGCCCGATGACGCCGGAAGAAAAGCTCCTCCGTGCCATCTTTGGTGAAAAAGCGTCTGACGTCCGTGACACGTCGCTGCGTCTGCCGCCAGGCACGACCGGCACGATCGTCGATGTTCGTGTCTTCTCCCGTCGCGGCGTCGATAAAGACGAGCGCGCCATGGCGATCGAGCGCGCCGAGATCGAGCGTCTGGCCAAGGATCGTGACGACGAGCAGGCGATTCAGGAGCGTTCGTTCTACAACAGGCTGCGGGAACGCCTGCTCGGTGAGACGGCGGGGACGGGCTTCAAGGGTCTGAAATCCGGCACGCCAATCACTGAAGACGTGCTCGCTGAAATCCCTCGCGGTGCATGGCGCCACGTCACGGTTGCATCTGACGCGGTCATGGCCGAGCTTGAAACCCTGCGTGCTGAATTCGATGTCGCGGTCGGCAAGATCAAAGGTCGCTTCGACAGCAAGGTCGAGAAGCTTCAGCGTGGTGACGAGCTGCCACCTGGCGTGATGAAAATGGTCAAGGTGTTCGTTGCGGTGAAGCGCAAGCTGCAGCCGGGCGATAAAATGGCCGGACGTCATGGTAATAAAGGTGTCGTTTCCCGGGTTGTTCCGGTTGAGGACATGCCGTTCCTTGAAGACGGCACCTCGGTCGATATCGTCCTGAATCCGCTCGGTGTACCGTCACGAATGAATGTCGGGCAGATCCTTGAGACGCATCTTGGCTGGGCGTGTGCCAATATCGGCAAGCGTATCGGCACGATGGTCGATGAGTATCAGCGCGACGGTGAGAAGAAGCAGGTGCTGCTGGACGAACTGAAAGACGTCTATGGAGATGCGGTTTACAACGCCGATATCGCGGATATGGAACATGCTCAGCTGGTCGAGCTGGCAAACAACCTGCGGAAGGGTGTGCCTATCGCGACGCCGGTGTTCGACGGAGCGTCCATCCCGGATATTGAAAACATGCTCGAAAAGGCCGGCGTCGATCGTTCAGGCCAGTCTCAGCTGATCGATGGTCGCACCGGTGAACTGTTCGAGCGGAAGACCACAGTCGGCTACATCTATATGCTGAAGCTGCACCATCTCGTTGATGATAAGATCCACGCTCGTTCGATTGGTCCTTACTCGCTCGTCACGCAGCAGCCGCTGGGTGGTAAGGCGCAGTTCGGTGGTCAGCGCTTCGGTGAGATGGAGGTCTGGGCTCTTGAGGCGTATGGCGCGGCCTACACGCTTCAGGAAATGCTGACGGTGAAGTCCGATGACGTATCGGGTCGCACCAAGGTCTATGAGTCGATCGTGCGGGAGCAGGATGACTTCGAGGCCGGTATTCCTGAGAGTTTCAACGTTCTCATCAAGGAGCTGAAGTCGCTTGGTCTGAATGTCGATCTGGAAAACAGTGGTGACTGAACGACTGGTGACATCCGGTTTTGCGCTCGTCGGGGGGATAAATCCCTCCGACGCGGGCTTATTTTCGATGAATTCGGGTGCGGGACATGACGCACCGCACGGCGCGGCGGCAGACCGCGTCATTTCCGTTCTGGAGGTTTTCGGCGCATGAATGAACTCATGAAGATCCTTGGCCAGACAGGCCAGGCAGCCACCTTCGATCAGATCAAGATTCAGCTGGCATCCAGCGAGCAGATCCGGTCGTGGTCGTATGGCGAGATCAAAAAGCCCGAGACGATCAATTATCGTACGTTCAAGCCCGAGCGCGACGGCCTGTTCTGCGCGCGTATCTTTGGGCCGATCAAGGACTACGAGTGCCTTTGCGGCAAATACAAGCGGATGAAGTTCCGCGGCATCATCTGTGAGAAATGCGGCGTTGAGGTAACTCTCGCGAAGGTGCGGCGTGAGCGGATGGGTCACATCCAGCTTGCAAGCCCGGTCGCTCACATCTGGTTCCTGAAGTCGCTCCCGAGCCGTATCGGCCTGATGGTCGACATGACGCTGAAAGACCTCGAAAAGGTTCTGTATTTCGAAAGCTACGTTGTTCTTGAGCCCGGCACCTCGCCGCTCAAGCAGTTCAGCCTGCTGTCGGAAGACCAGTATCTTGACGTCATGGACGAGCATGCCGAGGACGGCATCGAGGTCGGCATCGGCGCGGAAGCGGTCAAGAAGATCCTTGAGCGCATCGATTGTGACGCCGAGAAGGTGAAGCTGCGCCAGGAGCTGAAGGAGACGACCTCCGAAGCCAAGCGCAAGAAGCTCGTCAAGCGTCTGAAGCTGATCGAAGCGTTCGCGGAAAGCGGCTGTAAGCCGGAATGGATGATTCTGGACCTCGTCCCGGTCATTCCGCCCGAGCTTCGTCCTCTCGTGCCCCTCGATGGTGGTCGTTTCGCGACTTCGGATCTGAACGATCTCTATCGCCGCGTCATCAACCGTAACAACCGCCTCAAGCGGCTGATGGAACTGCGTGCGCCGGATATCATCGTCCGTAACGAAAAGCGCATGCTGCAGGAAGCGGTTGACGCCCTGTTCGACAACGGTCGTCGTGGTCGTGCCATCACCGGCGCGAACAAGCGTCCGCTGAAGTCCCTTTCCGACATGCTGAAAGGCAAGCAGGGACGCTTCCGTCAGAACCTGCTCGGCAAGCGCGTCGATTATTCCGGTCGTTCGGTCATCGTGGTCGGCCCGGAACTGAAGCTTCACCAGTGCGGCCTGCCGAAGAAGATGGCGCTCGAACTGTTCAAGCCATTCATCTATTCGAAACTCGAAAAATACGGTCACGCAACCACCATCAAAGCCGCAAAGCGCATGGTGGAAAAAGAACGCCCGGAAGTGTGGGATATCCTCGAAGAGGTAATCCGCGAGCATCCGGTTATGCTCAACCGCGCGCCGACACTCCATCGCCTTGGTATCCAGGCCTTCGAGCCGATCCTCGTCGAGGGTAAAGCCATCCAGCTTCACCCGCTGGTCTGCACTGCCTTCAACGCCGACTTCGATGGCGATCAGATGGCCGTTCACGTGCCACTGTCGCTCGAGGCCCAGCTCGAAGCCCGCGTGCTGATGATGTCGACCAACAACATCCTCAGCCCCGCGAACGGCAAGCCGATCATCGTGCCGTCGCAGGATATTGTTCTCGGTTTGTATTATCTCAGTCTGGAGACGCCGGAATTTCTGGCGACCCCGGATAAGAGCGAATATGACGAGACGACCGGAGCAATCCTTAAAGAAGGTGCGCCGGCTTATGGCTCAATCAATGACGTTGAATACGCTCTCAGTTCCGGCGCGCTGAAGCTGCACGACAAGATCCGTGCCCGTCTGGAAATGGTTGATCCTGACGGCAAAACGGTGCGTCAGACAGTTGTTACGACGCCAGGTCGCGTTCTTGTCGCGCAGATTCTGCCGAAGAGTTCGTCGATCCCGTTCTCGCTGATCAACAAGCAGCTGACCAAGAAGAATGTCTCGGACGTCATTGATGCGGTGTATCGTCACTGTGGTCAGAAGGAAGCTGTCATCTTCTGTGACCGGATGATGACCCTCGGTTTCCGTCACGCAGCGAAAGCCGGCATCTCCTTCGGTAAGGATGACATGATCATCCCGAAAGAGAAGGTAGCTCTGGTCGATCACACCACGGCTGAGGTCAAGGAATTCGAGCAGCAGTATCAGGATGGTCTGATTACGGCTGGCGAGCGCTATAACAAAGTGGTGGATGCCTGGTCGCGTTGCACGGACGAAGTCCAGGCCGCGATGACCAGGGAACTGTCGCGGGCAGAGATTGGCAAGCCCATTAACTCTGTGTGGATGATGAGCCACTCCGGTGCCCGCGGGTCGCCGGCCCAGATGAAGCAGCTTGCCGGTATGCGCGGTCTGATGGCCAAGCCGTCGGGTGAGATCATCGAGCAGCCGATCATCGCCAACTTTAAAGAAGGCCTGTCAGTTCTCGATTACTTCACTTCAACCCACGGTGCCCGTAAGGGTCTGGCCGATACGGCGCTGAAGACAGCGAACTCAGGTTACCTGACCCGTCGTCTTGTCGACGTGGCTCAGGACTGCATCATCGTCGAAGACGATTGTGGCTCCGAGCGTGGTCTGACGGTTCGTGCGGTTATGGATGGCGGCGAAATCGTGTCCTCGCTTTCCGAACGTGTTCTTGGTCGCACACTGGCGGCTGATGTCATCAGCCCGGTGACGGGCGAGCTTGTCTTTAAGCGCAATCAGCTTCTGGATGAGGCGGATTCCGAGAAACTTGAGAAATCAGGTGTCGAGACCGTGCTCATCCGCTCGGTTCTGACCTGTGAAAGCCGCGTCGGCGTTTGCGGGCATTGCTATGGTCGTGATCTTGCTCGTGGCACGCCGGTCAATATCGGTGAAGCTGTCGGCGTTATCGCGGCTCAGTCCATCGGCGAGCCTGGCACGCAGCTGACGATGCGTACCTTCCATATCGGTGGCGCGGCACAGCGTGGCGCCGAACAGTCCATGGTCGAGGCGTCGCGTGATGGTAAGGTTACCATCCGCAATCGTAACGTGGTGCAGAACAGCCAGAATATTCCGATCGTCATGTCGCGTAACTGCGAAATCGTGCTGACAGATGAGAATGGCACGGAGCGCGCGCGCTACCGCGTGCCTTACGGTTCTCGTCTGCTGGTTGATGATGGTCAGGCCGTTGATCGTAATCAGAAGATGGCTGAGTGGGATCCGTACACCCTGCCGATCATCACGGAGAAAGCCGGAACGGTCGAATATCTCGATCTGATCGATTCCATCACGCTCGTCGAGCGGATGGATGAAGTCACCGGCCTCACCTCGAAAGTGGTCGTCGATTACAAGCAGGCCTCGAAGGGCGTGGATCTTCGGCCGCGTCTGCAACTCAAGGATGAGAAAGGCGAGGTCATCAAGCTGGATAACGGCAATGACGCCCGCTACTTCCTCTCACCGGACTCGCTGCTGTCGGTTGAAAACGGCGCCGTCGTTCATGCTGGTGACGTTCTGGCGCGTATTCCGCGCGAAGGCTCGAAAACCCGTGACATTACGGGTGGTCTGCCGCGCGTGGCCGAACTGTTCGAAGCCCGTCGTCCGAAAGATCATGCGATCATCGCGGAGAATGAAGGCCGCGTTGAATTCGGTAAGGATTACAAGTCGAAGCGCCGCATCATCGTGAAGAATGATGAGACCGGCGAAGAGACCGATTATCTGGTACCGAAGGGTAAGCACGTATCCGTTCAGGAAGGCGATTTCGTCCAGAAGGGCGATCCGCTGGTCGACGGTCCGCGCGTCCCGCATGACATTCTGAAAGTGATGGGTGTTGAGGCTCTGTCCGATTATCTCGTGAATGAGATTCAGGACGTGTATCGACTGCAGGGCGTGAAGATCAACGACAAGCACATTGAAGTGATCGTTCGCCAGATGCTGCAGAAGGTTGAGGTACTTGAGCCTGGCGATACCACGTATCTCATTGGCGAGACCGTGGATCGCATCGAGTTCGATACTGAGAACACGAAGCGACTCAATGCAGGTGACCGTCCTGCAATGGCCATGCCGGTGCTTCAGGGCATCACGAAAGCTTCGCTGCAGACCCAGTCGTTCATCTCGGCTGCCTCGTTCCAGGAGACAACACGCGTGCTGACCGAGGCTGCTACAGCGGGCAAGGTCGATACGCTGAATGGTCTGAAAGAGAACGTGATCGTCGGGCGTCTGATCCCGGCCGGAACAGGAAGTGTGATGAACAAGCTGCGCGCTGTTGCGGCTCGTCAGGATCGTCAGCGGCTATCTCCGAACAACGAAGCTGCCGAGTAAAGGTCTTCGGGAATCGGATTATGGAAAAGGCCGGACCCTGTGTCCGGCCTTTTTCTTTGGCAGGCAGAAAATCCTGATTCTGCGGGAATCAGGCGGAAATTGGCAGTTCCTGCGTTGTCGAGTGTGAGCAACTCAAAGGTCGCCAGGGATCGTTCGCGCTCAAAAGAAAGCAGTGTTTCACTTCTTGTCAGAGAGTCACGGCAGATTTCTGCCGAATCCCGCCGAATCCTCTGGCCTTCCCGTGCATTACGCGGTAAGAGCGGGCCAATTCGTTGCGTTACGAAGCCAGTTGTCCTCGCAGAAGGATATGTCTGAGATGCGCGGCGGGTAACACGGGGACGAATCGCAGGTCTTTCTTGACTCGCATCTTCCTCCCCCGTAGGTTCCGCGCCCTCAGCTATCTCCGACGTCGGGTAGCTACTCGGACGTGGTTGCTGAAAGCAGCAGGGTAAAGCATGTGGTGCCGTATGTCTCTCTGAAGGCATGCCAAGGCCGGATGTAAAGATAGGCTCCGCAGGCGCTTTGCGTCCGCAGGGGTTCGTTTTGAATGACAGTCGGCAGCCAGAGTGAGGGCTTGCCGGCCGAATTGTGTAAGGATCGGGAAGGGCGCATGCCGACCATCAATCAGCTGATCGCAAAAGGGCGCGAGCCTGCGGCGAAGCGCAACAAGGTGCCGGCTCTTCAGGGCTGCCCGCAGAAGCGTGGCGTTTGCACTCGCGTGTATACAACCACACCGAAGAAGCCGAACTCCGCGCTGCGAAAGGTCGCCAAAGTGCGTCTGACGAACGGCTACGAGGTGGTGAGCTATATTCCGGGTGAGGGGCATAACCTCCAGGAGCATAGCGTCGTTCTGATCCGCGGTGGCCGCGTGAAGGATCTTCCCGGTGTCCGCTATCACATCCTGCGTGGTGTGCTCGATACGCAGGGTATCGCAAAGCGCCGTCAGCGCCGTTCGCTCTATGGCGCGAAGCGTCCGAAGTAAGAGGAATATCGAGGCATGAGTCGCCGTCACCGCGCTGTAAAGCGTGAGATCCTTCCGGATCCAAAATTTGGAGACATCGTTATCACGCGTTTCATGAACGCACTGATGTACGATGGTAAGAAATCCACAGCTGAGGGCATCGTATATGGTGCGCTCGAGTCCCTTCAGCGTCGTAGCGGTGGAGCGTCGGCAGATCCTGTCACGATGTTTCACACAGCTCTGGATAACGTGAAGCCTGCTGTCGAGGTTCGTTCGCGTCGTGTTGGTGGTGCCACCTATCAGGTGCCCGTCGAGGTTCGTACCGATCGTCGTCAGGCTCTGGCAATCCGCTGGCTGATCGATGCTTCGCGTAAGCGCGGTGAGAACACCATGCAGGACCGGCTGTCGAACGAGCTGATGGACGCGATGAATAATCGCGGTTCGGCAGTGAAAAAGCGTGAGGACACGCACCGCATGGCTGAAGCCAATAAGGCATTCAGTCATTATCGCTGGTAATCGGCGGGCGTGGATTTCCTGGTGCCGGATTAATCCGGTATTCAGTGCGTGAAACAGGACTAATAACCGCATCCCGCCTGGTGGGATAACGGAGAGAAACGATGGCAAAGGCTAAATTTCAGCGGAACAAGCCGCACTGTAACATCGGCACCATCGGTCACGTTGACCATGGTAAGACCTCGCTTACAGCTGCAATCACGAAGACTCTGGCGAAAGCCGGTGGCGCTGAGTTCAAGGCGTATGATCAGATCGATGCGGCTCCGGAAGAGCGCGCTCGTGGCATTACGATCTCGACAGCGCATGTCGAGTATGAGACGGCGAAGCGTCACTACGCTCACGTCGATTGCCCGGGTCATGCCGACTATGTGAAGAACATGATTACCGGTGCGGCGCAGATGGACGGCGCGATCCTGGTGGTGTCCGCTGCTGACGGTCCGATGCCGCAGACCCGTGAGCACATCCTGCTTGCGCGTCAGGTCGGTGTGCCTGCTCTGGTTGTGTTCCTGAACAAGGTCGACCAGGTTGATGATCCTGAGCTTCTTGAGCTCGTCGAGATGGAAGTGCGTGAGCTTCTTTCGTCTTACCAGTTCCCCGGCGACGAGATCCCCATCATCAAGGGCTCCGCTCTCGTAACCCTCGAAGACGGTGATCCGGAGATCGGTGAAAACCGCGTGAAAGATCTGATGGATGCAGTCGATGACTACATCCCGCAGCCTGAGCGTCCGGTTGACCGTCCGTTCCTGATGCCGATTGAAGATGTGTTTTCGATCTCTGGTCGTGGCACGGTTGTGACTGGTCGTGTGGAGCGTGGCATTGTCAACACGGGTGACGAGGTTGAGATCGTTGGCCTGAAAGACACCGTCAAAACGATCGTGACCGGCGTTGAGATGTTCCGCAAGCTGCTCGATCGTGGTGAGGCTGGCGATAACATCGGTGCCCTGCTGCGTGGCACGAAGCGTGAAGATGTTGAGCGTGGCCAGGTTCTCGCAAAGCCGGGATCCATCACTCCGCACAAGAAGTTCAAGGCTGAAGCGTACATTCTGACGAAGGAAGAGGGTGGTCGTCATACACCATTCTTCACCAACTATCGTCCGCAGTTCTATTTCCGTACGACCGACGTCACCGGCGTCGTTCATCTGCCGGAAGGCACGGAAATGGTCATGCCAGGTGATAACGTCGCTATGGATGTCGAGCTGATTGCTCCGATCGCCATGGATGAAGGCCTCCGCTTCGCTATTCGCGAAGGTGGCCGTACTGTTGGCGCCGGCGTGGTGGCTTCCATCACCGAGTAATACGGGGCAGGTGCCCCGATGGGCCCTGAACCGAGTAGCCCCGGCCGGAGTCATCCGGTCGGGGTCTTACCTGGTGGTGGGAATATCCCGGACAGATGCTGACCCGGGTTAAAAAGTTGGACTGAACAAAACGATGGACAACCAGAACATCCGCATTCGCCTGAAGGCGTACGATCACCGGGTGCTTGACAACAGCACGAAGGAAATCGTCAACACGGCGAAGCGTACGGGTGCGCGGGTTCGGGGTCCTATCCCGCTGCCGACGCATATCGAACGGTTCACAGTGAACCGCTCACCCCACGTGGATAAGAAAAGCCGCGAGCAGTTCGAGATTCGGACTCATCGTCGGCTGCTCGACATTGTCGAGCCGACCCCGCAGACCGTGGACGCCCTCATGAAACTCGACCTCGCCGCTGGCGTGGATGTCGAGATCAAACTCTAAGGTCCAGACGATGCGCACCGGATTGATCGCAAGAAAGCTGGGTATGACCCGGCTATTCAAGGAAGACGGCACACATGTGCCCGTCACTGTCCTGCACCTCGACGACGTGCAGGTGGTTGAGTCGAAAACAGAAGAGCGCGACGGTTATACCGCCGTTCAGCTCGGGCTCGGCAAAGCCAAGGTAAAGAACGTCACAAAGCCGAACCGCGGCCACTACGCCCGGGTAAAGGTCGAGCCGAAAAAGGTTCTGCGCGAATTCCGCGTGGCACCCGATGCCGTGCTTGAGTCCGGAACCCGTATTCTGGCCTCGCACTTTATCGTCGGGCAGAAAGTGGACGTGTGCGGCACCAGCAAGGGTAAAGGGTTCGCGGGCGCCATGAAGCGCTGGAACTTTGCTGGTCTTGAGGCATCTCATGGTGTTTCGGTCTCTCACCGTTCTCATGGTTCGACCGGCAACCGTCAGGATCCGGGCAAGACCTTCAAGAACAAGAAGATGGCTGGCCACCTGGGTGACGAGCGGGTGACGACGCTGAACCTTGAAGTCGCAGCGGTCGATCCGGACAAGAACCTGATCATGATTCGTGGTTCCATCCCGGGAGCTAAGAACGGACTGGTCATGGTCCGTGACGCTATCAAAAAGGCTCGTCATGCTGAGGCGCCATATCCGGCAGCCCTCGCGACGGCGGAAGGCTGAGGATCATGGAACTCGATATCAAGACCCTCGATAACGGCAGTGCCGGGACCGAGACACTTCCGGACGAGATTTTTGCTATTGCGCCGCGCGCCGATGTCATGGCCCGCGTTGTTCACTGGCAGCTCGCGAAACGCCGTGCCGGCAACCATAAGGTGAAGGGCATGGGCGAAGTCTCCGGAACGACAAGGAAGCCTTATAAGCAGAAGGGGACCGGTTCGGCTCGTCAGGGCTCGCTTCGTGCTCCGCAGTATCGCACCGGTGGCGTCGTTCACGGCCCGGTCGTTCGTGATCACGGCTATGATCTGCCTAAAAAAGTTCGTCGTCTTGGGCTGATCTCCGCGCTTTCGCAGAAAGCGAAAGACGGCAAGCTGATCGTTCTTGACAGCGCTTCCGGCGTGACGAAGACAGCGGAACTGGCCACGAAACTGAAAGCTCTGGGCTGGAAGTCAGCGCTGATCGTTGATGGTGCAGTTGATGAAGGCTTCGTTCGCGCAGCCCGCAATCTGCCGAGGATCGACGTTCTGCCAACTGTTGGTGCGAATGTTTACGATATTCTGAACCACGACGTGCTCGCGATCACACGCGCTGGCGTCGAGAAGCTGAAGGAGCGGCTGGCATGACAAACGTGCTTGCGATCCGCAAAAAAGCGGAGCGGCTGTCTCGTGAAGCGATGTTCGACATCGTTCGCGCGCCGCTGATCACGGAAAAGGCGACGGCGCTGTCCGAGAAGAACCAGATGGTCTTCAAGGTTGCGATTTCGGCGACGAAGCCGGAAATCAAGGTCGCTGTCGAGACACTGTTTGGCGTCAAGGTTCTTGGCGTGAACACGCTCGTGCAGAAAGGCAAAGCGAAGCGCTTTAAAGGCCGTCCTGGCCAGCGCTCCGATATCAAGAAGGCGTTCGTGCAGCTCGCGGAAGGTCAGTCCATCGACCTGACCGCAAAACTGGCGTGACGCGGGGTATCTACACATGGCACTGAAGCACTTTAATCCCGTCACGCCGAGCCTTCGCGGCACGGTGCTGGTGGACCGGTCCGAGCTCTGGAAGGGCAAGCCGGTCAAGCAGCTGACTGAGGGTAAGAACAAAACCGGTGGTCGCAACAATCACGGGCGTACGACATCGCGCTTTCGTGGTGGCGGACACAAGCAGTCGTATCGTTATGTCGACTTCAAGCGTCGTAAGCTTGACGTAACCGGCACGATCGAGCGTCTGGAATATGACCCTAACCGTACGGCTTTCATCGCTCTGGTGAAGTACGAAGATGGTGAGCTCGCCTACATCCTGGCGCCTCAGCGCCTGAAGGTCGGCGATCAGGTCATTTCCGGTGCCCGTGTCGACATCAAGCCAGGCAACGCGATGCCGCTGTCGGCTATCCCGGTCGGAACCATCATCCATAACATTGAACTGAAGCAGGGCGCAGGCGGCAAGCTGTCGCGTTCGGCCGGCACATATGCCCAGCTCGTTGGTAAGGATTCCGGTTACGCGCAGATCAAACTGCAGTCCGGTGAGCTGCGGGTCGTTCGTGGTGAATGCTTCGCAACGGTCGGTGCGGTTTCGAACCCGGACAATATGAACCAGCATATGGGTAAAGCGGGCCGCTCCCGCTGGCTGGGTCGCCGTCCGCATAACCGCGGTGTGGTCATGAACCCGGTCGATCATCCGCATGGTGGTGGTGAAGGTCGTACCTCAGGTGGCCGTCATCCGGTCACGCCATGGGGCAAGCCGACAAAAGGTTATAAGACGAGGGTCAACAAGCGTACGGACAGTCTGATTATCCGTCGCCGGAAGACCGGCAAGTAAGGGGCAAAAGAGATGGCACGTTCCGTCTGGAAAGGCCCGTTCGTGGACGGGTATCTGCTGAACAAAGCCGACGCATCGCGCGCTTCGGGTCGTAATGAGGTGATCAAAATCTGGTCGCGTCGCTCAACGATCCTGCCGCAGTTCGTCGGGCTGACCTTCGGTGTTTATAATGGTCACAAGTTCCTGCCCGTGCAGGTGACCGAGAATATGGTCGGACATAAGTTCGGCGAGTTCTCGCCCACCCGTACATTCCATGGGCATGGCGCTGACAAGAAGTCGAAGCGGGGCTGAGATGAGCAAATCCAAGCACCCACGCACACTGGCTGAGAACGAGGCTCAGGCGATCACGCGGAATATCCGCGTGAGTCCCCGTAAGCTGGGTCTCGTTGCCGGTCTCATCCGCAACAAGCCGGCATCACAGGCCGTGGCAACACTGACGTTCTCGAAGCGTCGTATTGCCCAGGAAGTGAAGAAGACGCTGGAAAGCGCGATCGCAAATGCGGAGAACAACCACCAGCTTGATGTCGATCAGCTGGTGGTGAAAATCGCTGACGTTGGCAAGTCTATCGTTATGCGGCGTTTCCATGCACGTGGCCGCGGCCGTTCCGCGCGCGTCGAGAAGTTCTTCAGTCATCTGAAGATTGTCGTCGCTGAGCGTGCGCCCGAGCCAGAGGCAAAGACGGAAGAGAAGGCGGCCTGACGATGGGACATAAAGTCAATCCGATCGGGCTTCGGCTCGGTATCAACCGCACCTGGGATAGCCGCTGGTACGCCGGTCAGGACTACTCCCGGCTGCTGCATGACGATCTGAAGCTTCGCGCTTTCCTGCGTCGCAGGCTTTCTGGTGCGGGTGTTTCCCGCGTCGTGATCGAGCGTCCGGCCAAGAAGCCACGCATCACTATTTACGCGGCTCGTCCGGGTGTGGTGATCGGCAAAAAGGGTCAGGACATCGACACGCTGCGTAAGCAGCTCACGAAGATGGCCGGCGTCGAAGTTTCGCTGAACATCGTCGAGATCCGTAAGCCGGAAATTGATGCAACGCTGGTTGCCGAGAACATCTCGCAGCAGCTTGAGCGTCGCGTTGCTTTCCGTCGCGCCATGAAGCGCGCGGTTCAGTCCGCCATGCGTCTCGGCGCACAGGGCATCCGGATCAACTGCTCCGGCCGTCTCGGTGGCGCTGAAATCGCACGCGTCGAGTGGTATCGTGAAGGTCGGGTGCCGCTGCACACGCTCCGCGCCGATATCGATTATGGAACTGCAACGGCGAAGACGACCTACGGGACGTGCGGCGTGAAGGTCTGGATCTTCAAAGGTGAGATTCTGGCTCATGACCCGCTGGCTCAGGATCGTCGGGCTGCCGAGCAGGCGCCGCAGCGCTGAGGGATAGAGAACAATGCTTTCTCCGAAGCGGACTAAATTCCGCAAAGCTCATAAAGGCCGTATTCACGGGCTGGCGAAGAGCGCCACTCAGCTGAATTTCGGTACATTTGGCCTGAAAGCGCTCCAGCCGGAGCGTATCACGGCTCGTCAGATCGAAGCCTCTCGTCGCGCCATTACCCGTGCCATGAAACGTGCTGGTCGTGTCTGGATTCGTATTTTTCCGGATCTTCCGGTCTCGACAAAGCCCGCCGAAGTGCGTATGGGCTCCGGCAAGGGATCCCCGGAATTCTGGGTGGCCCGTGTGAAACCGGGTCGTATCCTGTTCGAGATCGAAGGCGTGTCGCCGGAAGTCGCGCGTGAAGCGCTGGCTCTCGGTGCGGCGAAGCTTCCGATCAAGACGAAATTCGTCACCCGAATCGGAGAGGCGTAAGATGAGCAAGGCAACAAAGCCGGCTGATCTGCGTGTGAAATCCGTTGATGAGTTGCAGACGCTTCTTCTTGATCTGAAGCGTGAGCAGTTCAATCTGCGGTTCCAGCAGGCGACCGGTCAGAATGAAGGTGTATCGCGGGTTCGCGTAGTGCGTCGCGATATCGCCCGCATCAAGACGATCGTGGCTGAGGCTGCGAAGAAGAACGCTGCGGAGGCCGGTGCCTCTGCTGCAAAAGCCTGAGGGAGCCGTTAATGCCGAAGCGCATTCTGAGCGGACGTGTAACGAGCGATAAGATGGATAAGACGGTTACCGTTCTTGTCGATCGTCGCGTGATGCATCCGCTCTATAAGAAGTTCATTCGTCGCTCGAAGAAATATGTGGCGCATGATGAACTCAACCAGTGCAAGATTGGGGATGCGGTGCGCATTGAAGAATGCACACCTATTTCCAAGCGCAAGACCTGGGCAGTGATTGCCCGCAACGGTGAGACCGTAGCGGCAGCCACGTCCGGGGCCGCTGCGTAAACAGGGGTATAAGGTAAATGATCCATCCCGAGACCAACCTTGAGGTCGCCGATAATTCAGGCGCCCGTCAGGTGCAGTGCATTAAGGTGCTGGGCGGTTCCAAGCGGAAGTCTGCCTCGGTCGGCGACGTGATCGTCGTTTCCGTTAAGGAAGCGATTCCCCGTGGAAAGGTGAAGAAAGGTGACGTCCATCAGGCCGTTATCGTTCGTACCTCTTACCCGGTGCGTCGTGCCGACGGCAGTGCGATCCGTTTTGACCGGAACGCCGCTGTTCTGATCAACAAACAGCAGGAGCCGATTGGCACCCGCATTTTTGGCCCGGTGGTCCGTGAACTGCGTTCGCGCAAGTTCATGAAAATCATCTCGCTGGCGCCGGAGGTGCTGTAATGGCTGCTCGCATCAAAAAAGGCGATACTGTCGTCGTCATCACCGGATCCTCAAAGGGAACCCGTGGTGAGGTTCTCACCGTGATTCCTGCGGCTAATAAGGCCGTAGTGCGTGGTGTGGCGATCGCGAAGCGGCACAAGAAGCCGACACGCATGGGTGAAGATGGTGGAATCATCGCGCGCGAAGCGCCGGTGCATCTGTCTAATCTTGCGCTGATCGACCCCAAAAGCGATAAGCCGACAAAGGTTGGTTTTCGCGTGCTTGATGATGGTCGCAAAGTCCGTGTGGCGAAGGCCACGGGCGAAGTGATTGAAGGCTGAGGGGCTGATAATGTCGGATAATACAAACGCAGGCACAGCGCCTCGCCTTAAGCATCTGTATCGTGCTGAGCTTGCAGGTAAGTTGCGTGAGCAGTTTGGCTATAAGAATGTCATGCAGGTTCCCCGTCTTGAGAAAATTGTTCTCAACATGGGGGTCGGTGAAGCGGCTGGCGATCAGAAAAAGCTTGATGCTGCTCTGAATGATATGATGCTGATCGCAGGTCAGCGTCCTGTCAAAACTGTCGCTAAAAAGGCTATCGCAGGTTTCAAGATCCGTGAAGGTCTACCGATCGGCTGTAAGGTGACGCTGCGGAGCGCCAGGATGTTCGAGTTTCTCGACCGTCTTGTGACGATTGCGATGCCGCGTATCCGTGATTTCCGTGGTCTTCCCGCGAACAAGGGCTTTGATGGGCGTGGCAACTTTGCCATGGGTCTTAAGGAGCAGATCATTTTTCCTGAGATCGAATACGACAAAGTCGATCAGGTTCGTGGTATGGACATCATCTTCGTGACAACCGCGAAGACCGATGCGGAAGCTAAGGCGCTCCTGAAAGCGTTCGATCTGCCCTTTATCGGGTAAGCATCACGCGGCTATTCGTTCTCTGTGGTCATTGTGCTACCACAGGGTATTGTTATGTTTCAGCGTCCCGGTCGATATGGGATGCGAAGCTAAAGGTTTTGGAAAACCGCTGGAATGGTCCGGCAGGTTCCGGAGGGTAAATCAGGCATGGCCAAGATTTCCGCCGTCAATCGTAACGCTAATCGTGCGCGTATGGCGCAGCGCGATAAGGCGAAACGTATGGCGCTTAAGAATATCGTGATGGATCGCTCGCTGCCGATGGAAGATCGGTTCGACGCATCCCTGAAGCTGGCGGAGCTCCCGCGCAACGGTTCGCGCGTTCGCGTTCGTTTGCGTTGTGAACTTACAGGGCGGTCTCGCGGCAACTACCGCAAGTTCAAACTGTGTCGTATTGCGCTTCGTGATCTGGCCTCGAATGGTCATATCCCGGGTGTCGTGAAGGCGAGCTGGTAAGGGCGGGCGATGTCACTTTCTGATCCATTGGGTGATATGCTCACCCGTATCCGGAATGCACAGCGCGCGCGTCATGCCGCCTGTGTTGCTCCGGCCTCCAGGCTCCGTGCCAGCGTGCTCGAAGCTCTGAAGCGTGAAGGTTATATCCGCGGCTTCTCCGTTGAGGAGATTCGTAAGGGTATTTCCCAGATCCGCATCGAGCTGAAATACACGGATGGTGATCCGGTTATTAAGGAAATCCATCGTGTTTCCCGTCCGGGTCGCCGGGTTTATTCGAAGATTAAGGAACTGCCACGGGTTTATGCCGGGCTGGGTGTTTCCATCCTGTCCACCCCGAGAGGTGTTCTTTCTGACGCAGAAGCGCGCGCTGCCAATGTTGGTGGCGAAGTGCTCTGCCGCGTCTTCTGAGGAGGGATAAATGTCGCGTGTAGGCAAATATCCCGTTGAGGTTCCGTCCGGCGTCACTGTTTCGATCGTCGATGGCATTCTCACGGCAAAGGGTAAGCTTGGCGAGCTGAAGCTTCCCCTGTCTTCGCATGTCGAGACGACCATTGATGATGGTAAAGTCTCGGTTAAGCCTCTCGGCACTGTTTCGCAGGCCCGGATGATGTGGGGTACCACACGTTCGCTGGTTGCATCCATGGTGAAAGGTGTTTCCGAGGGGTACTCGAAAACGCTGGAAATCAACGGAACAGGTTACCGTGCGGCAGTGCAGGGTTCGAACCTGGTGATGAACCTCGGTTATTCGCATGATGTGGTCTATCCGATTCCGCAGGGAATCAAGATTACAACGCCGCGGCCGACTGCTGTGGTTGTCGAAGGGATTGACAAGCAGCGTGTCGGGCAGGTTGCGCTGGATATCCGGAGCTTCCGGAAGCCTGAGCCTTATAAGGGTAAGGGCGTGCGTTATGAGACCGAGACCATTCGTCGCAAGGAAGGCAAGAAGAAGTAATGAGCACGCAACAGGAATTGCGGGACCGGCGGAGCAAGCGCCTCCGGTTCCAGCTCCGCCGCAAGGCCGGCGGGCGTCCGCGCCTGTCGGTGTTCCGCTCAGGCAAGAATATCTATGCTCAGGTGATCGACGATGCCGGTGGTCGCACGCTGGCCTCCGCTTCATCGCTCGAGCAGGAATTCCAGTCTCAGGGCACGAAAGGCACGAACCGCGATGCTGCAAGCACGGTCGGAAAGCTGGTCGCGGAACGCGCGATCGCTGCCGGTGTGAAGCAGGTCGTGTTCGACCGCGGCGCTTATTTGTATCATGGGCGCGTTCAGGCGCTGGCGGAGGCTGCCCGCGAGGGCGGTCTCTCGTTCTGAGGGAGGTCACGTAATGGCACGTGAACCGAGAGAAGGCGGCAGAGGCCGTGAGCGCGATCGCGACCGTGAGGGCGATGATCTGATCGACAAACTGGTTACCATTAATCGCGTTGCGAAAGTGGTAAAGGGTGGACGTCGGTTTGCTTTCGCAGCGCTGGTTGTGGTTGGTGACCAGAAAGGTCGTGTCGGATACGGAGCAGGCAAGGCCCGTGAAGTTCCGGAAGCGATCCGTAAGGCGACAGAGCGCGCGAAGCGCGGTATGATCCGTGTTCCGATGAAAGAGGGTCGTACTCTTCATCATGATGTTGCCGGGCATTTCGGTGCCGGTAAGGTGGTTCTGCGTTCGGCTGATGCCGGAACCGGGATTATCGCAGGCGGCCCGATGCGCGCGGTGTTCGAGACCCTGGGCATCAATGATGTCGTGGCGAAGTCACTGGGGACCCGTAACCCGCATAACATGGTGAAAGCAACGTTTGCTGCTCTTGAGCGTTGCGCCAGCCCACGTTCCGTGGCCAGTCGCCGCGGAAAGAAAGTGGCCGACATCCTGGGTAAGCGCGAGCATGTAGCGGAGGGTGCTGATGTCTGAAGCAAAGACAACAACCGTCCGCGTGACCCAGACTGCGTCCGGCAACGGACGCAAGCCGGGTCAGCAGGCAACGCTGATCGGGCTTGGCCTGAACAAGATCGGTCGTACGCGCGAACTGCAGGATACGCCTTCGGTGCGTGGTATGCTGCGGAAAGTGGCCCACCTGATTAAGGTGGAGGATTGAAATGAACCTCAATGAACTGCGCGATAACGAGGGTTCCCGTTATCGCAAAAAGCGCCTTGGTCGTGGCATTGGTTCCGGCAAAGGCAAGACGTCCGGCAGGGGTGTTAAAGGTCAGAAAGCACGTGAAGGTGTTTCTCTGAACGGCTTCGAAGGTGGTCAGCTTCCTCTCTACCGGCGCATGCCGAAGCGTGGATTCAAGAACATCTTCCGCAAAGTCTATGCTCCGGTAAATCTTGGCGCGGTCGATAAGGCCATCGCTGATGGTAAGCTTGATGCTTCTGCTCTGGTAACCGAGGAGGTTCTTCGCAAGGCGGGTCTCGTCGGTACCGGAAAAGTCGCCGGTATTCGTCTTCTGGCTCGCGGAGAGATTTCGCGCGCTATCAATGTCGAGGTTGCCGGAGCTTCTGCTTCCGCAATCGCCGCTGTTGAAAAGGCTGGTGGATCGGTGAAGACCACAGTTGCGCCAAAGCAGGCAGGCGAAGCTGCGGCATCGTGACATAAAGGAGTGGCGCCGCGTGAGAGCGTGGTGCCACATATCCTCTCCGGCTTTGCAGACCCTGGCGTCTGCCATAACAGCGTCCCGCTTTGCGGCGGCGCTGTTTTTCGTGAAAGGACAGACGTATGGCCTCGGCGGCTGAACAGCTTGCAGCCAGTTTTAACTTCAGCTCGTTCCAGAAAGCGACCGAGCTCAAAAAGCGGATCTGGTTTACGCTTGGTGCCCTGATTGTCTATCGGCTCGGAACCTACATTCCGGTTCCCGGCATTGATGCGACAGTGATGGGACAGTTGCTCGCAAAGCACCAGGGCGGTATTCTGGGGATGTTTGACATGTTCTCGGGTGGTGCGCTCGGGCGTATGACCGTTTTTGCCCTGAACATCATGCCTTACATTTCAGCATCGATCATCGTTCAGCTGATGTCGACGGCTCTTCCTTCTCTTGAATCGCTTAAGAAAGAAGGTGAGCAGGGGCGCAAGCGTCTCAATCAGTACACGCGTTATCTCACGGTCGCCATTGCGTTTTTCCAGGCCTACGGTATCGCTGTCGGACTGGAACGGATGAGTTCCGATGCGGGCTCGGCTGTTGTGAGTCCAGGTATGTTCTTCATCGTCTCGTGCGTGTTCACTCTTGTGGGCGGTACGATGTTTCTGATGTGGCTTGGTGAGCAGATCACGTCCCGCGGTGTCGGTAACGGCATTTCGCTGATCATCTTTGCCGGTATTGTCGCGAATCTCCCGCATGCGCTGGAGACTCTCTTTCAGCTTGGTTACACCGGCGCATTGTCACCGATTTTTGTGCTGATTTTCCTTGTGCTGGCCGCGATCACAATCACGTTTATCGTGTTCATGGAGCAGGCCCAGCGTCGTGTGGTCATCCAGTATCCCAAGCGTCAGATGGGCAACCGTATGTTTGGCGGTGAGTCGACGCACATGCCGCTGAAGGTGAACACGGCCGGTGTTATCCCGCCGATTTTCGCATCGTCTGTGCTTCTGGTTCCGGTCACGATATCAGGCTTCATGAGCGGGAAGGGGATGCCGGGATGGCTGTCGTTCCTCGGGCAGCAGCTTGGTCAGGGGCAGCCGCTCTACATGCTGATGTATGCGGCGATGATCATGTTCTTCTCGTATTTTTATGCTGCCGTGACATTCAATCCGGATGAGACTGCAGACAATCTGCGTAAACAGAGCGGGTTCATTCCCGGAATCAAGCCCGGGGCTGCGACCTCCACTTATTTCGACCGGATTCTGACCAGACTGACGACGATTGGTGCGCTCTATCTTGTGGTTGTCTGTCTCCTGCCCCAGATCCTGATCAGCCGCTATAATGTGCCGTTTTACTTCGGTGGCACGAGCCTGATCATCATTGTGTCCGTGACGATCGATACGGTCACCCAGATTCAGTCTCATCTGGTGGCACATCAGTATCAGGGTCTGATCCAGCGTAGCCGACGCGGTGGAATGAATCGAAGGATCATGCGCAAATGAACATTATCTTTCTGGGTCCTCCGGGCGCGGGAAAGGGAACGCAGTCCAAGCGCCTTGAGGCCCGGTACGGGATCGCTCAGATCTCGACCGGCGACATGCTGCGGGCTGAAGTCAAAGCCGGATCTGATATCGGTCGTGAGGCAAAGACGCTTATGGATGCCGGCAAGCTTGTGCCGGACTCCATGATCGTGAGTATGCTTGAGAGCCGTATTCAGCAGCCGGATTGCGCGAAAGGGTTCATCCTCGATGGCTTCCCGCGCACAGTGGGGCAGGCTGAGGCTCTGGATGAGGTGCTGGTCCGCCTGAAGAGCCAGATCGACGTGGTACTCGTGCTGCAGGTGGATGAGGATGCGCTGGCGGATCGAATCGCCGGTCGCTTCTCCTGCGCGAAATGCGGCGCGAGCTATAATGACCTGTCAAAACCAACAGAACTGCCTGGCAGGTGTGATGTGTGTGGCTCGCATGATTTTGTGCGGCGGGCTGATGACAACCGTGAGACCGTTACATCGCGGCTCGCCTCCTATCGTAAGGAGACGATGCCTCTGCTGCCTTATTACGAAAAAAAGGTAATGGTCGCGTTCGTTGATGGGATGGCGCCGATCGAAGCGGTGAGTGCTCAGATTGATACAATCATGCAGGAGGTCGAACTGATCACGAAAAAGTGATCAGTTTTTATTGACTCTCGGATGCCGGTCGGTCTATTGCGCGCGCTCTGGACCGTGCGGTCGCTCATTGCGGCTCTGCAATGGCAAGATTCTTTTTATCATCGCTCGGGCGCGCAGCCGGGCGGAGACCAGGAGTGTGTAGCGTGGCGCGTATTGCCGGCGTTAATATCCCGACTAACAAGCGGGTCGTAATCGGACTTCAGTATATCTACGGAATTGGTGAAACCAAGGCTAAGCAGATCTGCAAGGCTCTTGAACTTCCTGATGCCAAACGGGTGAATCAGCTGAGTGACGACGAGATCGCGAAACTCCGCGAGACCATCGACAATGATTATCGCGTCGAGGGTGATCTCCGTCGAGAGACCGCAATGAACATCAAGCGTCTGATGGATCTCGGTTGTTACCGTGGTCTTCGTCATCGCCGTGGCCTGCCTGTGCATGGTCAGCGTACCCACACGAACGCCCGCACCCGTAAGGGTAAGGCCGTGGCGATCGCCGGTAAGAAGAAAGTTACACGCTAAGCTGTCGTCTGCTTCGCAGGCGATATTGGAATTTCCTGCGTCCCTGCGGCTCCGGTTGCAGGGACGTTCTGTCGGGCATCATTCCGTCAGAGAAGTTAAAGAACAGGGCTATCAGATATGGGCAAGGCCGCCACACCGCGTATCCGGAAAAAAGAGCGCAAGAACATTATTTCGGGCGTGGCGCATGTGCTGTCCACGTTCAACAACACAATGATCACCATCTCGGACGCGCAGGGTAATGCTATTGCCTGGTCGTCAGCCGGTGCTCAGGGCTTCAAGGGGTCACGTAAGTCGACACCTTATGCAGCTCAGGTTGCTGCCGAGGATGCTGGTCGCAAGGCACGCGAGCACGGTATGGAGACGCTGGACATCGAGGTTTCGGGTCCTGGTTCAGGACGTGAGAGCGCGCTGCGTGCGTTGCAGGCTGTCGGTTTTCAGATCGCTTCGATTCGTGACCTGACGCCGGTCCCGCATAACGGCTGCCGTCCGCGGAAGCGCCGCCGCGTCTGATTCCGGTTCGGGCGGCGGCGAATGAATGGCTGGCCGCCCGCATCGCTATCACACTCTGAATGAACCTGCCCCGGCCATGTTCGGGGTTGTCCGCCGTCTCGTTACGGCGTCCTTTTTTGAAAGGCCGACACCTTGGTGCTCCAGAAAAACTGGCAATCCCTGATCAAGCCGGAGAAGCTGGAATTCGAGCCCGGAACCGTCCCGTCGCGGATTGCGACGGTGGTCGCGGAGCCGCTCGAGCGCGGCTTTGGCTTGACGCTCGGTAATGCGCTGCGTCGCATTCTGCTTTCTTCTTTGCAGGGCGCAGCCATCACCGCCATCCAGATCGACGGTGTGCTGCACGAATTCTCCTCGGTGCCGGGTGTGCGTGAAGACGTCACCGATATCGTGCTGAACATCAAGCAGCTTGCACTGAACATGCACGGCGAAGGCCCGAAGCGCATGATGCTCACGGCCACCGGCCCTGGTGAAGTGCGCGCTGGTCAGATTCAGGCCGGACACGGCGTCGAGATCATGAACCCTGATCTCGTGATCTGCACGCTTGATGACGGCGTGAAGCTTGGTATGGAATTCACGGTCAATATCGGTAAGGGCTATGTTCCGGCCGCCGCAAACCGTCCGGAAGACGCGCCGATCGGGCTTATCCCCATCGATGCGATTTATTCGCCGGTGAAGCGCGTGTCTTACAAAGTCGAACCGACCCGCGTTGGGCAGGTCACCGATTATGACCGCCTGCTTCTGACGGTGGAGACGAATGGCTCCGTCACTCCGGAAGATGCTGTCGCTCTTGCAGCCCGGATCCTTCAGGATCAGCTGCAGCTGTTCATCAATTTCGATGAGCCGCGTCCGGTTGTGCCCGCCGAGCCGGAAGACGATCTGCCGTTCAACCGCAATCTTCTGCGGAAAGTGGACGAGCTGGAGCTTTCGGTGCGTTCGGCAAACTGCCTGAAGAACGACAACATCATCTACATCGGTGATCTGGTTCAGAAGACAGAGCAGGAAATGCTGCGCACGCCGAACTTTGGCCGGAAGTCGCTGAACGAAATCAAGGAAGTCCTCACCACTATGGGACTTTCGCTTGGAATGAATGTTCCGGCGTGGCCGCCGGAGAATATCGAGGATCTTGCGAAGCGGCTCGACGAGCCCTTCTGATCCGCAACAAGGAGACTTAACAATGCGTCACGGTGTTGCCGGTCGGAAGCTCGGCGTTACCTCTACCCATCGTGCGGCGATGTTCCGCAATATGGCTGTTGCTCTCATCAAGCATGAGCAGATCACGACGACGTTGCCGAAGGCGAAAGAACTTCGTCCGGTCGTCGAGAAACTGATCACACTTGGCAAGCGCGGTGATCTGCACGCGCGTCGTCAGGCTTATGCTCAGCTTCGTGACGATACAGTCGTCAGTAAGCTGTTCTCGGTCGTCGCCGAGCGCTACAAATCACGCACGGGCGGCTATGCCCGCGTGCTGCGGGCCGGCGTTCGTCATGGCGATGCTGCTGATATGGCGCTGATCGAACTGATCGATCGTGACGTATCTGCAAAAGGTCAGGACAGCGGACCTCGTCCGGTTCATGAACCTCAGGATGATCTCGCCGCTTAAGTTTTGCGGAGTTGAGACAAAAAAGCCGGCCTTTGGGCCGGCTTTTTTGTTTGTGTGGTGTGGAATTGTCAAACTATCTCTGATCATTGTATATTGGCTTCAGTGGGTGTGCTATCACTATGCTCATTCGTATTAAATAATGCTGGGCGACCGTCGATGATAAAGAGAATTGCGTGGATATCAGTTCTTCGTATGGTTGCTGCGGTGCTCTGTCTGGCACTGATAACGGGGGCAGGTAAGGCATCTGCGGCCACAACGGTCCGGGTTGGTTATATTCCGGTTCTGGGATCGTCCGCGCTGTTTGTGATCGATGGTAAAGGCTGGGCAAAAGACGCCGGGCTGGATCTGCAACTTGTGCGTTTCACCTCCGGTCCCCAGGCAATTCAGGCTCTCGTCGCTGGTCGTATTGATGCTTACGTTGCCGGGGTTCTGCCGCTTCTTCAGGTTCGGGCTCATGGAGTAGATGTCAAGGTATTGGCAACCGGGGCCATTGAAGAGCTCTCCGTCGTCGCGCACGGTCCGCTTGCCGCCGGACTTGACGCGACGAAGCCTGGCGGGCTCACACGCGAGGCTCTGACAGAACGTCTCTCACACTTCACTACGGTGACCAGTCGCAAGCCGAAAATTGCCGCCCAGCCCCAGGGCTCCGTGCCCGATACGGTGCTGCGCTACTGGCTTAAGGAAGAGGCCGGCGTAGCGTCCGACGCTGTCGATATTGTCGGTATTGATATCGATGCCGCTCAGCAGGCCTTTCTTGCCGGCGCCGTGGATGCCGCCATCCTGCGTGAGCCGGCTCTGACCATCATTCGTGCCCGCGTGCCCGACGCACGCATTCTTGCCACCGGCCATGATCTGATACCGGACCAGCCCGGGTCGGTCTTCGCGGTTCTGCATCCTGATGCGCCGGACCGCGCTGTCTGGAAAGGGAAGCTGACCGCGCTCTTCGTCAAAGCAACCGACCTGATCGCGTCTCATCCTGAAGAGGCCGCTCCGTATGTCGCTTCCGCTCTTGGCGGCGGTCTGATGAAACCGGCCCTGATTGAAGGGGCCCTCAAGGCTTCAGCGAGGGATTTCGTCGCCGATCCGGGGCGTATCACCGCGAGCGTGAAAACCCTGCAGGATTTCGAGGTTTCCCAGGGACTGCTCCGCAATGCCGCTCCGGTCGAAGGTCTCTTCGATCTGGAGACATGGCACCAGGCGACGCCATAACTTCACTGAAGGCACCGGGTTTATGATTGTTCTGCGCCCGGGAACCGGGACACGCACGGCCCTGAGCATCGCAGGGCTCGTTGTATTGCTTGTTATCTGGCAGATCTGCGTACAGTTCCATGTGGTCCCGCCTGGCCTTCTGCCCGCACCGACAGAACTCTGGCCCGCATGGCGCAGCGAACTGGCAGGCGGCTACTGGCAAGGCGCCGTGCGTGACAGTCTGGGCCATTATGCTGCCGGTCTTGCCATCGGTTCGGTTCTCGGTGCCGCAGCAGGACTCGTCTGTGGTGCCGTGCCACTGGTCGATGCCCTGACAGGTGGCATCGTACGTCTTCTTCGTCCGATACCCGGTCTCGCCTGGGTGCCGTTCGCCATTCTCTGGTTTGGTCTGAACACGGCAGGAGCGACCTTTATCATCGCCATCTCCGTTTTCTGGATCAACTTCTACGCCGCCTGGGGTGCCGTGAAGTCGGTCGATCCGGAACTCTGTGAAGTCGCCGCCGCCTTCGGTCACAGCGGATTTGTGGCGAGGATGAGTTACGTCATTCTGCCAGCTTCTCTCCCCGGACTCCTTGCGGGACTGCGCACCGGGCTGGGACAGGGCTGGATGTCCGTCGTCGCTGCTGAACTCTTTGGTGTTCCCGGTATCGGCGCACGGATGATGCAGGCCTCCAGCCTGCTCGCGACCGACATCGTTGTCGTCTACATGATCACCATGGCCGGGCTCTATGCGCTGACCGATTTCCTTTTCGGTTTCCTGAGAGACCGGCTGTTGCGGTGGCAGGGCTGAACACATGACATCTCTGGTTCATCTGGACGACACCGGCCTCTCCCATGACCGGGGCAGCAGCTTCGTCTTCCGCCATGTCGATCTGACGCTCAATACCGGTGAATTCGTCGCTGTCCTGGGTCCCTCAGGCGTTGGAAAATCAACATTACTGCGTGTCATCATGGGACTCATCCCGCCGACAGAGGGCCAGATAACACTCGCTCCGCCGTCTGTTCAGCAGACAGATTCACGGCGCACGGCACTCGTTTTTCAGGATGCGCGTCTCATGCCCTGGCGCACGGTGAGACAAAACGTCGAACTCGGCCTGGAAAGTCTCGGTCTGAGTCGTAAGGAGCGCTATGTCCGCGCTGATGAAGCACTGCGCCTGGTCGGGCTTTCCGCCGAAGCGGGCCGCTGGCCGCGTCAGCTTTCCGGTGGCCAGCGACAGCGTGTCGGGGTTGCGCGGGCACTGACCGTCAATCCGGACCTGTTGCTCATGGATGAACCTTTTGGCGCCCTTGATGCCATTACCCGCACAGGCCTGCAATCCGAACTGCTGGCAATCTGGGAGGCCACGCATAAGACGGTGCTCTTCGTGACCCACGACATTGATGAAGCCATTATGCTTGCCGACCGGATCGTCGTGCTGGCTGGCAGCCCCGGTTCCGTTCGTGGCGATCTGATCGTCGGCCCGCGACCCCGTGATCCCTCTTCGCCGGCCATGCGCGTCCTCGCCGGTCGACTGCGCGCCCTCATCGCCGGCGAGTCCGACCCCGGCGGCGCCGCTTACTGGCAGTCCGCCGAGATCTGACCCGATAAAGTCGCCGCCAGGAGCGATCCGGTGGCGATCCCGATCCGGATCGTTGACCCGGCTTGCGCATCGACACACAGTGCGGCCAGAAATCAGCCACAGGAGGCCATCATGGCGGAGACCGGACAGGACGAAACTCAATATACTCTTGAAGACGGCGTGGGTCGGCTGCAGGACGGCCCCGGACGGGGTGTCGGCAAAGAGCCATCGGGGCGCGGAACAGGCTGGGCGGCGTGCAGCGATTGCGTCACCGACGGGCTGGATACAGTCCGCGATATCACTGCCGATATTCCCCTGCTGGCGCTTGGTGTGGCCACCGTGGCCGGATTTGTTACAGGAATCCTGATCGCCCGTCGGTAAGCCGGTCTGGTTAAACGGAAGTGGCACGTGCAGAGCAGATAATTATCCGGCTCAGTGATGACCCGGTGCAACTCACGTGTCGTCAATCTGTTTAAAGCAACGATGGCATTTCGCCCGTGTTAACAGGAGGATGCGATGCTGAGGCTCGCTCTGTTTTTCTTGATCATTTCGATCATTGCCGGCCTGTTCGGCTTTGGTGGTATTTCCAGCGCAGCTGCAGGCATGGCGAAGATTCTGTTCTTTATTGCCATCGTGATCTGCGTCGTTCTGTTCGTGCTCGTACTGATAGGGGTCGGTGCCGCATCGGGCAGATGATGAGGACTACGATCCGCGTCTGCCTGGTAGCGTAAAAAGAAACGGCGGCTGTCCTGAGACAGCCGCCGCATTTTTTTCCTGATAACCCGCCGTGACGATGCAGGTTGCATGTCCCGCTAAAAATGTTTTCGCCACGTTATATTTTGTCCGTTATTCCACCGAGGTCCGCACAAACCGGACAACGCTCTCGCCATCATTGATGTAACTGTACGACTGCGCGCTGCTATAGATCGCAAAGTCACCGGCAGGGACCGTGATGCTCTCCGTCTCCAGTTCAATGCGCAGACACCCCACGGTGACGAAGATCATTTCCGTCCAGCCCGGCGGGTCCGGCTCAGGGTGATAAGAGTCGCCAGGCTCAATCGACCATGACCAGAGCTCCGCCTCCCGGCGCGCAGACACGCTGCCGAGCAGGATGCCCTTACTTCCCGCTTTTCGGCCTCGCCAGGCGAGAGCTTCGATCCGGCGGGGTTCCGCCTGCGGGTCAGCGACCAGCTGCACAAAACTCGTACTCAGCGCTTCCGCAAGCCG
Organism: Acetobacter fallax; assembly: GCF_011516735.1. Classification (GTDB taxonomy): domain Bacteria; phylum Pseudomonadota; class Alphaproteobacteria; order Acetobacterales; family Acetobacteraceae; genus Acetobacter; species Acetobacter fallax. The sequence continues at coordinate 45,365 of NZ_WOSX01000025.1, forward strand.
GTCCAGACTGGCGAGGCTGATATTTGTGTCGCCACTTTCAAGATTGACGATTGTCCGCCGGCTCAGCCCTGACGCTTTGGCCAGAGCATCCTGACTCATCCCGGAATCCTTACGGAGACGACGAAGATTCTGGCTGACATAAGAGAGAACGCCATCTGAGGGGGATTGATTGTGCATTATATTGCTCATATATACTGCGCATTATGTTGCACAGTTCATCCGATCGCAAGCAGTATGGCTTCAGACCCACCCGCCAGGAACTGGCTCTCGTCGGCGTCACCATGCTGTGGGGTGCGTCTTTCCTCACCGTGCATACCGCCGTACAGTATAGCGGCCCGCTCTTCTTTGTCGGCATTCGCTTTCTGACAGCCGGCATCATCAGCCTGCTCCTGTTTCTGAAGACAATGCGTAATATCACGATGCGCGAACTGTGGGCGGGCGCTGCGATCGGTCTGTCAATCTGCCTTGGCTGCAGTCTCCAGGCATATGGGCTACGCAGCATCAGCAGCAGCCAGTCCGCATTTCTGACAGCGCTCTATGTGCCTGTCGTTCCCCTGATGCAGTGGCTCGTGCTGCGCAAAACACCGCATGTCATGAGCTGGATCGGCATCGGTCTTGCCTTTGCGGGCCTTATGCTTCTGGCCGGCCCGAACGCTCACCGGATCGGCCTCGGTCACGGTGAAATCGCGACACTTCTCGGCACGGTTGCGATGGCTGGCGAAATCATCCTCATCAGTCGTTTCGCGACTCAGGTCGACAGCCGACGCATTACCGTCGTGCAGCTTCTGTTCGCCGGGCTGTTCTCCCTGCTGTTCATGCCCATCGCCGGTGAGGCCGTGCCATTCTGCCCGCCTGTCTGGGTACTCTGCGCTGTCGGCCTCGGTATTGCGAGCGTCGTGATCCAGCTGACCATGAACTGGGCGCAGAAGGTTGTCTCTCCCACCCGCGCAACCGTTATATACGCCGGGGAGCCAGTCTGGGGAGGTATCGTCGGGCGCCTCGCCGGCGACACCCTGCCGTCGCTGGCGGTGCTGGGCGCCGCCTTCATCATAGCCGGCGTCGTCGCCAGTGAATGGCGCCCGAAATTCACACGCTCCGCCCGGATCAGCCGCGCGGAGCGCCATTCAGACGCAACGATCTGAAACAGGCCCATGCCCCGGACCGACATTCGTCCGGGGCATGATTTCGTGAAGTGATTTTTTACGGATGAGGCCCGGAAACCTTATCCCCGAACCGCCTTAGCCAGCTCCTGCAACTGCGCCAGCACCTTCGGCAACGTCTCCGCAGTCGCGCGGCCCTCTGCATCCAGTGTTTCCGCCAGCGTCTTCAGCAGTGCCGAAGCCACGACAGCCCCATCCGCGATCCGCGAGGCCGCAGCCGCCTGTTCCGGCGTGCGGATACCAAACCCGATTGCAACCGGAAGATCTGTCGCTGCCCGCAACCGGGGCAGGGCCGCCTCAAGATCAGCATCGCTCGCAGACCGTGTTCCGGTAATGCCGGTGATGCTCACATAATAAACAAAACCCGACGCATGGCTCAGCACCAGCTTCAGCCGCGCATCATCTGTCGTCGGCGCGACAAGCCGGATGATATCCAGCCCGTTCTCCGCCGCGCAGGCCTGCATCACGCTCGCCTCTTCCGGCGGCATATCGACGATGATCAGCCCGTCGATCCCGGCCCGCGCCGCGTCCTCGCAAAACCGCAGCGGCCCGTAAGCCTCAACGGGATTCAGATACCCCATCAGAATCACCGGCGTATCCGGATCGTTTTTGCGAAATGCATGAACCATTTCAAACAGACGTGGCAGCGTCGCTCCGGCTTTCAGCCCGCGCCGCGCCGCCATCTGAATGACCGGACCATCGGCCGAAGGGTCCGAAAACGGCATCCCGATCTCGATCAGATCGGCACCCGCTTCCGGCATCGCCCGCAGCAATGTCAGCGATGTCTCGAAATCCGGATCGCAGGCCTCAAGATACGGAATCAGCGCCCCGCGCCCTTCCTGCTTCAGTGCCGCAAAACGGCGCGCAATGCGGCTCACAGCTTCACCCCCAGACGATCAGCAACCGTGAAGATATCCTTGTCTCCGCGGCCGGAAATATTGATGACAAGCAGCGTCTCCGGACTCAGCGTTGGCGCGATCTTTGTGGCATACGCAATGGCATGTGCGGATTCCAGTGCAGGAATAATGCCTTCGGTGCGTGTGCAGAGCTGAAATGCTTCCAGTGCCTCATCGTCGGTCGCACCGACATAGTCTGCTCGCCCGATCTCATGCAGCCAGGAATGTTCCGGCCCGACACCAGGATAATCCAGTCCGGCGCTGATCGAATGAGCCTCGGTGATCTGCCCGTTCTCGTCCTGCAACAGGTAGGTGCGGTTACCATGCAGCACGCCCCGCGACCCGCGCTCGATCGACGCCGCTGTCTTGCCGCTGTCCAGCCCGTAACCTGTCGCCTCAACACCAATCAGCCGCACCGAAGGATCGTCAAGGAACGGATGGAAAATCCCCATCGCGTTCGAGCCGCCACCGATCGCCGCCACGATCACATCCGGCAGACGTCCTTCCTTCTCCTGCATCTGCGCTTTCGTCTCTTCACCGATCACACACTGAAAGTCCCGCACCATCGCCGGATAAGGATGTGGCCCGGCGACCGTACCAACCAGAAAATATGTGTTTTGAACATTGGCGACCCAGTCCCGCATCGCCTCGTTCATCGCATCCTTCAGCGTCCCGGCGCCGGCTGTCACCGGAATCACCTCGGCGCCCAGAAGCTTCATGCGAAACACATTCGGCTGCTGCCGCTCAACATCGACGGCGCCCATATAGATCACACACTGCATGCCAAAGAGCGCACACACCGTCGCCGTCGCCACACCGTGCTGGCCCGCGCCAGTCTCCGCGACAATCCGCTTCCGTCCCATGCGCCGCGCCAGCAGAATCTGACCCATCACATTGTTCAGCTTGTGCGAGCCGGTGTGGTTCAGTTCCTCGCGCTTCATGTAGAGCTTCGCGCCACCGCAATGCTCCGTCAGACGACGCGCGAACCAGAGCGGGGAAGGGCGGCCCACATAGTCCTTCAGATAAAACGACAGCTCTTTGTGAAACGACGGATCGGTCTTCGCGGCCTTATAAGCGTCATCCAGCTCCAGAAGCAGCGGCATCAGCGTCTCGGCCACGAACCGCCCGCCAAGACCATCGCCGAAATGTCCGGACTCAGCGGGCCCGTTCCGCAGACTGTTCGTTCCTGTGCTGTTCGTCATCGCTTAACCGATCCCTGCTTCCTGCACCCGCACCGGGGGCGGGTCCGCCCTGTCAGGCGGTATAACAGAGCCGGGATGAAAGCGTCCATGTGGCGAACCTGCACGGAAATGCGGTTGCCGCCTCTCGGCGGGGTTCCTATCACAGGCGCACTGAACTGTAGCAGGAAAAAGCATGTGGCCGGCCTGATGATACAGGGAACAGGTTCGGATGTCGGAAAATCAGTGCTGGTTGCCGGCCTGTGCCGGGTATTCTCGAACCGCGGCCTGAAAGTCGTTCCGTTCAAACCACAAAATATGTCCAACAATGCCGCCGTGGCAGGCAATGGCGGTGAAATCGGCCGCGCCCAGGCTCTGCAGGCTCTTGCCGCCCGTGTTGCGACGCATACGGATATGAACCCGGTCCTGCTCAAGCCTCAGGCGGATACCCGATCTCAGCTCATTGTCCAGGGGCAGATGAGGGGACATCTCGACAGTCGAAACTTCCTGACTGACCGGCGTTTACTCATTCCGGAGGTCATGGAAAGTTACAGGCGGCTCGAAAAACAATCCGATATTGTCGTTGTGGAAGGCGCCGGCTCACCCGCCGAAATCAATCTCAGGGCAGGCGATATCGCTAATATGGGGTTCGCCCATGAAGCCGCCGTGCCGGTCATCCTTGTCGGAGATATCGATCGCGGTGGGGTTATCGCATCTCTGGCCGGCACGCATACCGTGCTCGCCCCCGGCGACGCATCCATGATCCGGGGCTTCATTATCAACAAATTTCGTGGAGATCCGGCCTTGTTTGCAGATGGTTATGACGCCATCGAACATTTTACCGGCTGGGCAGGCTATGGCATCGTCCCCTTTATTCCCGCTGCCGCCAGATTGCCGGATGAAGACGCCGTCGTGCTGCAACGCGGACACGTTATCTCATCCGGCCGCAAAGTCATCGCCTGCCCGATCCTGCCTCATATCGCTAATTTCGATGATCTCGATCCTCTGCGCCAGGAACCTGACCTAGCAGCCTGTCGGGTTGGGGTACCCTGTGAAGGGGTAAGGTTGTAAGGTGGTGAGATGAGCAGCTTCATCCCGTCTGACCGGTCTCAGCCGTATCTTCTGCCTCCTGATCTGAAGTCGTGGCTTCCTGCTGACGATATGGCGCATTTCATTGTCGCAGCCGTTGAGCGGGTTCCGATGAGTGCGTTCTGCGTGCCAGTGCGCACGGGAGGCAAG
>NZ_WOSX01000026.1 GCF_011516735.1 Acetobacter fallax
CACGACCGCTGGCCTGCCACTCAGCAACCCAGCGGATAACGCTCGACGAAGACACACCAAAACGAACCGTCGCCGCACGACGGGTCATGCCAGAGGCAACAGCCGCAATCGCGCGGCGGCGAAGGTCAGCAGACAGGGCTCGGGTCATACGGGCCGGCCTCCATACCGGCACATAGTATGAATCAGATTTCGGCCAGTATGGGAATCTTAAAATGATCCTATTAGATCGGATTGTGCTCTAACTGGTCGTATGCCATCAGACGCTGTTACGTCTTTTGAGAACGGTGCTGGTCATGCACTCGGACATATCGCATTTATCATCGCATTCGGAACCATGCTTGGTCGGATTGTCTCGGAAAGCGGTGCGGCTGAACGGATTGCGGAAACACTGATCAACCGATTTGGACCACAGAATATCCACTGGGCGATGATGGTTATCGGTCTTGTTGTCGGGTTGCCGGTGTTTTTTGATGTGGGCTTTGTACTGCTGGCGCCGCTGGCATTTGTGGCAGCACGGGCTGCCGGGCAACCTCTCCTGCTGGCTGCACTCCCGCTTGCCTCCAGTCTGTCAGTCGCGCATGCTCTCCTGCCACCGCACCCGGCCATCATGATCGCCATTCAGGCCTATCATGCCAGTGTCCCGGTCATGCTGTTACTCGGTGTGGTCGTGATGATCCCGACGGCTGTGCTGGCAGGTCCTGTTTTCGCATGTTTCATCGTGCCACTTCTGAATGTGTCGGGCATCAGTTCGCTGGAAGCACAGTTTCTGGAACATGAGGAGGGACGATCGCTCCCTCCGTTTGGCATCAGTGTTTTGTGCGTCCTTATGCCGGTGTTGCTGATCCTTGCAGGCCAGATTTTTTGGACGGTCTTTCCTGGCCCGGGAGGAGACTGGCTGGGAAACTTTGTCGGATCGACCGATATTGCGCTCGTACTGTCGACGCTCTTTGCCTGCGCTGCGCTTGGGTCAGCCAAGAGCATTGCAGACAGAGGAGTTGCGCGGCACCTTCATGACTGCCTGGCGCCTGTTGCTTTCGTCGTGCTCCTGGTCGGTGCGGGGGGCGGATTTGGCCGGGCGCTGATTGATGCAGGAGTGTCAACTGTGCTGACGGGACTTGCTGTGACCTGGCACATGCCCATACTCCTGCTTGCCTGGGGGCTGGCTGCCCTGGTGCGGCTTGCAACCGGCTCTGCAACAGTGGCGATGAGTACTGCGGCATCCATTCTGGCACCCGTTGCGCAGCAATCCGGCCTCGTCTCGCCGGAGGCCCTCGTCCTCGCGACTGGTGCCGGTTCCGTCGCGTTCGGGCCAGTAACTGACCCGGTCTTCTGGCAGATCAAGGAGTATCTGGGGTTGAGCGTTGGCCAGACCTTGCTGACCTGGTCAGTGATTGAAACAGTAATTGCATTGATGGCACTTGCCGGGGCCATCATTTTTCAGTTCTTTTCATTTTTTTCCTGATGATATCGTTGTGGAGTTAAACTGATGAATATCGACGCACTCTCCACACCCTGTGTGCTGATTGACGCTGACAAGATGAAGGCGAATATCCAGCGTGCGCAGGACTACGCTGATACTTATGGGTTCACTTTGCGACCGCATATCAAAACACACAAAATTCCGGCATTCGCTTATTTGCAGATTGAGGCTGGAGCTCGCGGAATCACATGCCAGAAGCTGGGTGAAGCAGAGGTTATGGCTGATGCCGGGCTTGATGATATTCTGATCAGTTATAATATCATTGGCTTTGATAAGTTGAGTCGACTTGCAGCCCTGGCACGAAAAATAAAGCTTACAGTTGCAGCGGATAGTCGTTTCACCGTCGACGGTTACAATGCTGTCGCGGAGACAACTGGCGCCACGTTCGACGTGCTGATTGAGTGCGATACGGGGGGAGGGCGTTGCGGCGTGCAAACACCTGACGAAGCCGTCACTCTCGCAGCCGCCTTGCGGGGGGGAGCACGCTTTGCCGGACTAATGACCTACCCTGCGACCGGGAAGACAGAAGAGATGTCTGAATGGCTTCGTGCTGCCATAGCGGCATTTGATAAGGCCGGGGTGACTGTCGAAACAGTTTCTGCCGGTGGCACACCGGATATGTGGAAAGCACATACTGTAGCATGCCTTACGGAGTATCGTCCGGGAACTTACATTTATATGGACAGGTCGCAGGTCGCAGCGGGTTCCGCAATGATGCAGGATTGCGCTCTGACTGTCCTGACAACTGTGGTCAGCAAGCCACGACCGGACAGGGCAATCATTGATGCCGGAACCAAGGTCCTGACGAGTGACATCCTCGGAATGGACGGTTTCGGCCATATTCCTTCCTGCCCACAGGCTCATGTCAGTGGCCTGAGCGAGGAGCATGGCATTCTTCGTGCGGAATCCGGGCTGCCGGAAATAGGTGATCGCGTGCAAATCGTGCCTAACCATGCCTGTGTAGTCAGCAATATGTTCGATACAGTCTATCTGGTTTCAGGCGGGCATGTTCTGGATGCTTTGCCCGTGGCTGCTCGCGGTAAAGTTGTCTGAGATTTTCATTATTCTGAAAGGGTATTGTTGTGGTGAAAACTGTTTTTGGTAGTTCACATGTTCCACTGTCTCCGGCAGTACGTGCCGGAGATTTCGTTTACATCTCCGGACAGGTTCCGGTAAAGAACGGAAAAGTTGTCGAAGGCGATGTGAGTATTCAAACGAAGGTTGTGATGGAAAACGTTGCTGCAGCACTGAAGCTGGCGGATTGTGAATTGTCTGATGTCATTAAAACGTTCGTGATTTTGACAGATAAAAATGACTTTTCAGCTTTCAACGCAGTCTATGCAACATTTTTCCCGAACCAGCCGCCTGCCCGGACAACAGCTGAAGCCGGGTTGATGGTGGATATCACGGTCGAGATTGAGGCAATTGCCTACAAACCGGTCTGAAACTATCTTTGCCTTTCTGACCGGCGCATGTCATCCGGTCGTGATATCCCCCAGACACAGAGGTTCAGTCATGAAGGTGTTCGTCGCGTCTCTGGCGACAGAGACCAACACATTCTCCCCGGTTCCTACGGATCGGGCGAGTTTCCTGGCAGCCTTCTATGCACCGCCAGGGGCGCATCCCGTAACACCAACGTTATGTTCAGCAATATTTACTGTGCTGCGTGACCGGGCAAGGCTGGAAGAGTTCGAACTTATCGAAGGTACAGCAGCCTGGGCCGAACCGGGGGGATTGGTCCAGCGCCAGACATACGAGGTGTTGCGCGACGAAATCCTGGATCAGTTGCGGGAAGTTTTGCCAGTGCATGCCGTCGTTCTGGGTCTGCATGGCGCCATGGTTGCTCAGGGATATGATGACTGCGAAGGAGATCTTGTCGCAAGGGTGCGGACGCTCGTTGGACCGGATGTGGTAATTGGCGCGACATTTGATCCACATAGCCATCTGACCCCGAAGCGCGTGAAGAATCTGAATGTCCTCAATGCATTTCTTGAATTTCCACATACGGATTTTGTTGCGCGTGCGGAGCAGGTTGTGGATATTGTAATGCGCGCGGCACGCGGCGAAATTAGTCCCGTAATTTCAGTTTTTGACTGTCGGATGATTGACGTATTGCCGACAAGTCAGCAGCCGATGCGTGGTTTCGTGGATGATTTACGGGCACTGGAAGGTCATGACGGTGTTCTGAGCGCCTCACTGATCCATGGTTTCCTCGCCGGAGATGTTCCCGAACTGGGTGCCAGACTGGTGATTGTTACCGACGATAATCCTGCGCTGGGCGAGCGACTGGCCCGTGAGAAAGGCATGGCGCTATTTGCTCTGCGCGGCACGACGCGCATGACGCAGCATAGTATTGGTGAAGCCCTTGAACTGGCAGGCGCATGTGTGCGGGCCGGTGCGACAAAGCCGATCGTGCTGGCTGATACATGGGACAATCCTGGAGGGGGTGTCGCGGGCGACGGGACGCTGATCCTGCAGGCGATGCTCGCGGCAGGCATAGATGACACAGCCGTTGCTACAATATGGGACCCAATTGCGGTAACCTTTTGTCTGGCTGCAGGGGAGGGAGCGCGTATCCATCTCCGGTTCGGGGGTAAGAGCGGGCCTGGTGCCGGAGATCCTGTTGATGCTGAGGTGATCGTTCTGAAAGCTGTTGAAGAAGCCTGGGAAAGTTTCGGAGCAAGTAAGGTTCCGCTCGGCCCGGTAGCTGTCATACGTATTATCGATACCCGAACAGATGTAATTCTGAATACGAACAGAACACAGACTTTTGATCCTGATATCTTCTCTGGCCTGGGAATTGATATTACCACGAAAAAATACCTCGTAGTAAAATCAACCAACCACTTCTACGCGGCATTTAAACCGGTTGCCGCGGAAATTCTGTATGTTGATGCCGGAACGCATTACCCGTCTGATGCACGGCGGACGCGATATACAAAACTTACCCGACCACTCTGGCCGATTGTTGAAGATCCTCATGGGTTAAAATAGCCGGAATACTCCACGCTGTTATGCTTCTGGCAAATCTCATCATCCTGATCTGATTTATAAAGGCTTTCTGTTTATTGATGATTTGTGTGTAGCTGCAAAAATTATTTAGGTTTAATGCTGTCACTACACTGAAAACAACACAATATGACGATAGTTTCCTTCATATAAACGCCTTTCTCCAATCGCGGATGATTGTTCGTGACTGGAAAGATGATTGTGCTCGACTTAGCCTGGCGATTATTCCGGTCTTGTCGTTGTTATTTCATAAAATTCTGCTCACTGGACGTATGGCCGCCAGCGTCGCTCTGTGTTCTCAGCGATTTTTGTGCACAACGAGGGCAGAGACACATTTAATCAGGCCTGATCCGCTCCTGTGTGACGGCGTTCCTGATGGATAATGATTGATGGCTGTAAAGAAAAAAAGAAACTCTAAATACCTGATGATTAAAGATGTATGTGATGATTATGGTGTTGGTCGGACATACTGTTACAAACTTCTTTCGGAGGGATGTATATCTGCCGTAAAACTTGGTGGTAAAACGCTGATCTTGGCAGAATCTATTGATAAATATTTCTCGGCTCTGCCTGCTTATCAGCCCGGCACAAGGGCATAAGGAGCAGATATGGATCGAGTCATCGTTTATCCGGGACAAATCGTCGCGGACACGGATACGCTGATCGCGGAACGCAATACCGAGCAGGCTGTCGGGCAGGTCCTGGGTCTGACAATGGGAGAAACCGGGCCTTATGCGAGCGGCCTGGCGGCAACGTGTTCCGGCACTGACATGGTGGTCAGTGTTGCTGCAGGACAAATCGTCGCAGTAGCAACAACTGATCCCACAGCTTACGGAACACTTGGCACAAGCTCAGAGTCTGTCATGAGACAGTATGTTGCACCAGCAACATCTTTCACAATTGCTGCTGCGGCTTCCGCTCAGACGCTCTACATCTCCGCGACATTGTCCGTTACGGACACCGGAGCGACTCTGCTTCGTTATGCGGATGTTACAGATGAAACCAGAACCTTGTCAGGTGTTTCAAATGACGGAGTGAGCCAGCCTACCCTGCGTGCGGCAGTTGCCACTCTGACTATCTCTGCGACGGCATCGGACACTGATATCGTGCCCGTGTGGCGTGTGGACGTGCCAGCTGGTGCAGCCGCGATCACGCAGGATATGATTTCGCTGAACAATTCCAATCTGTTCTATCCAACAATTCCGGAACTGGCACCAACAAACTCTCCTGTTTTTACTGGTATTCCCCAAGCTCCGACGCCGCCTTCGACCGACAGTAGTACGCGCCTGGCAACCACGGCATTCGTCACTGGCTGGGCTGCCGGGAATCTTCTTTCACAACAGCATTACACAGGGCCGGCAGCCACAGATGGTGGGAGCACGTCCATGACGCTCGCACTCTCCTCCAGATGTCGAATCGCTATCATTGAACTTTGTGCCGGCGGTGGCGGGGGTGGTGGTGCGGCTACGGCTGCTGCGGCCACGGCAGGGCTCGGAGGCGGAGGCGGAGGCGGAGGATATGCGCGCGTTATTATTAATATGTCTGTGTTCGGTACGACCGTGCCGATCGTGCTTGGTTGCGGAGGACGTGGCGGACAGGCTTCATCGGGTGCTATGAGCGGTAATAATGGTGGCAATTCGTCAATGGGAAGTTTCCTGACACTTAATGGTGGCGTGGGAGGAACCTCCATTCTCGCCGGCGGTCCCGCCATTCTCGCAGGAGCAGGTAGAGGCGGAACATTTCAGTTTACATCAACCTCCGGTGTTGATGCGCCTGTCCTGTCCAACGGGGACGGTGGAAGCAGTGGGCATGCGACGGGTATGTCATCAGACTATTTCTTTGGCTTTGGCGGTAAGGGCGGAAATGCTCCTGGGTTTGCCGGTGGCGATGAAGCGGGCTCGTTGGGTGCGGGGAACGGAGGTAGCCCGGGATGTGGTGGCTCGGGGGCGTGTGCGGGACCGAATCAGTCTTACCAGAATGGTGGTGACGGGGGGGCAGGCTGGATGATCGTAACTCAATATGGATAGTATCTGAAACGCGCTGTTAGCGTTAGAGTGTCTCCACTGCACTCTGAAACGTTGTGGTGATACTGAAGGTGCATCGTGATTCACCGTTTTCATTGATTGAGACGGTGATGGTGCGAGCATTAGGCTCAGGACTCATTCTTTGAGCCAGAAGATGACGCTTGCTGCGATTGAAGGAAGACACATAGTATTGGACTAGGTGAGGACCGGGATCATGTTGGATTGGCTGGGATATGGCGGGATAAAAAGTGGCGGCCGGCGGCGGTTAAATTGCGCGGAAAAGTTACCCACAGGCCTGAGCGCGCCGAGATCCAATGTCCTGGACTAAATCGGTTTTCGTTCGGTTTAGACATATGGTTCTGGATTTCGGTAGCTTCGGTAAAATGGTCGCTGAGAGATCTCTCAGCGACCACTTAGAAAATTATGCGACGGCGCCAGGTGGGCGATGGGAGATCATGGCCTCTTCAACGGCAGCCTTAATCGCGGTTGCCACCTTTCGATCGCGGGTGGTAAAAACTGGCTGATCTCCGGACGAGTTCTTTATCAGAACCTCATACTGCTTTCCGAAGCAGGCTACTGTAAAAATAATACATATAAAAATAGAAAAAATTCCAGCACCTTCATTTTTGGGAGTATCGGAAAAGCAACCGACACCTATGAACAGTGCTATCAAGGCGACAACTGATGCCCAATAAAATTTGGTCACCTTCAAAGACACGCTTCCTATTGAAGGAACAGAATAACTATTGTTGCCGACCTTAATAAAGTTCCTGTCAATGTTGATTTTCCCAGACGAATAAATTGCGGTCTCATTCATCATTATCTTGCTCCTACTTCTCCCATGCGCCAGATGACGCGGCCTAATATTCTGGCGGGGTGGCCGCCGTCGGAGATCATCTGGCGGATGCTGGCGGCGTCCAGCTCTTCCGGGGTATAGGCGGGGTTGTCGCTTACGACCGAGACGTTTCCGTTTGTTTTAAGATGCAGCCGCTTGATCAAGAGGCTGTTATCTATGCGGATGGCATAGATCGAGCCGCTGCGGATATCAGACACGTCTGTTCGCAATAAAACACGGTCTCCGCTGTCTATTGTTGGCATCATACTGTCGCCTCTGACGGTAACGTAGGCGAGGTTTCTTGTGTTCTGTGCGGCTAAAGGTGGGAGCATGACTTTCGGTATTGCGACCATTCGGCGCTTATCATGTGCCGGTGCTTCTGATCCCGATCCGGCGGACAGAATTACATCGTAATCAGGGATATCGACGGTTTCCCACTGCTCTGCGGGAACCGACGGGACGGGCGTTGATGGAGAATCGCCGAAAATAAGCCACTGCGGACTGACGTTGCAGGCGTGAGCAAGCTTTAATGCTGTGTCGATCCGCAGCACCCGGCCCTTAAGATAATCGTTAAGCGAGCTGCCTGAGATGCCGGAACGACGAACTACCGCTGAATAGCCTCCCCCATTTTCAACAGCAATTCGGACCCGCTCGGGTCCACGCAACGTTTTCCAGTTGTTGTCGCTTTCTGGGAAATCACTCACAACGAATATTCGCTATAATTAAGCTACTGAAATATAACGATAAAGCGTTGTTATCAACAGAATATTCACAGAAAAGAACTGGGAAGGAGTGTTTTATCGTTGTCACAGCGATTTTTCGGCGTATCTTCACGGAACAACTCGGGACGAAAGCACGCGGCGAAATGTTCCGCGCAACGGGTTGAAGAAAAGGGCGGCTGGCACCGCCCCGGATTGAGGAGATGAGACTATGGCACAAAAGCCGCAGGGAATGCACCCGGAGGACATCAAGGCCGCGCTGCGCAAGCGTTTCGGCTCTATGGCTGCCTTCTCCGTTCTGATCGGCCGTGATGAGCGGGCGGTCAGCAAGACGATCAGCGCGTCGGGATATTCGGCGCCGGTCGAGAAAGAGATCGCAAAGGTTCTGTGTAAGGAGCCGAGGCTGATCTGGCCGGATCGGTATCATGCAAATGGCACTCCCGTTTCTCAGTCACTGGGACGGATCGTAACCGTCCGCCGTGATGACGGTCTGCGTGCAAACGGAGTGGCGGCATGAACGTCGATATCATTCCACTCAGCGAGATCGACGTGGGAAGTCGTCTGCGCGCGATTGACGAAGACAACGCATGTGTGATCGCGGCAAGCATGCAGGAGCATGGGCAGCGGACGCCGATCGAGGTGCGAAAGGTTGGCAAGCGATATCGTCTGATCGCTGGCGCGCACAGGCTGCGTGCGTTGGAGATCGCCGGGATCGACGCGGCGTTCGCTGTCGTGATGAAGGCAACCGATATCGAAGCGGAGCTTCTGGAGATTGATGAAAATCTCTGCCGGCATGAACTGAACCCACTGGATCGGGCGACATTCCTGGCACGACGAAAGGCCGTTTATGAGGAGTTGCATCCGGAGACGAAACACGGCGGCGACCGGAAGTCGGATCAAGTGGACAACCTTGTCCACTTGATCCCGTCCTTTACCGAGGCAACTGCCCTGAAGCTCGGTTTGGATAGCAGAACGATCAGACGCTCTATCACCCGCTATACCAGCATCACACCTGATGTTCGAACGGAAATCTCGGGAACGTGGCTGGCATCGAGTGGTGTGCAGCTGGACGCGCTGGCGAAAGAGACGCCGGAGATGCAGCGGCAGATTGCTGATTATGTTCTCCAGTGGCCTGGCGTCCGGAATGTCGTCGAAATTGTCAGGCAGATACAGAATAAGCCGAAGGCCGCGCCTGCCAGTGCGTTCGAGAAGTTTCTCTCCATGTGGAGAAAAATGGACAGCCGGACGCGACTTCAGGCTCTGGTGCATGTCCGCTCTGAAATCGCGGGGGCATGGGATCAGCTCTGGCTCTCGTTTTCGGAGGATGAGCGGGCAAATATCATAGAAGATATCGCCCCCTCTCTTCCTGGTGCGGTCAGCAGGGAGGCGGCATGATGCGTGTCTCAGATTCTGTTCTTTATAGCGTGACGATTCCTGTAAAGCCGGTTCGGAAAGCGGATGGCGCGAGGTTCAACGGACGATCCTTCGCTGGTGACGATGACCTGAAAACACTCGTCGGAGAATTCATGAAGCGCGCTCGTGCTCAGGCAGGTCTCTCGCAGACATCTCTTGCTGAGAAAGTGGGGATTAGTGTCGCGTCACTGAATAAGGCTGAGCAGGGAGTGCAGCCTCTCTCGATGATGCGATTTCTCGATTACATTTACGTTTGCGACGTGAGTGCGGATGATGTTCTGAAATTCCTTGTCGCAGACGGTGAACGTCGCAGAGGTATGCGATGACCGGCCGCAGGATCAACGCGGCGACCCAGCTTTCTCTGCTGGACTGGGAGCCGCCTTCGCCCATCCGCGAATTCGATGAGCGGATGGTGCGTGGGAACACGTTCGAGGCACGGTTATCGCGGGCGATTTCAGTTTCGCTTGAAGGGTGTGGGCGTTCTCGCGATGTGATTGCGGAGATGATGTCGGTCCGGATCGGTCGTCCGATCAGTGTCAACATTCTGAACGCCTATGCCTCTCCCATGCGCGACACGCACACGATCAGCGTGCCGCGCTTCGATGCTTTGGTTTTCGCAACAGGCGATCAGCGGCTTCTGGAGTTTCTCGCGGCGCCGCATGACATGGCTGTCGTTTCACGGCGGATGCTGCCGATGATTCAGCTTGCGGAAACGCAGGCGAAAAAGCGGGAGCTTTCACGGATGGAGCGGTCACTGCAGCGGGCCGCGTGGAAGGGATCACCATGCACATGAGCTGGTTTGTGATGGCTTTTGGACTGCCCTGCCTGGTGGCCGTGTTTCTGGCTTTCTGGTCCGAACGTCGGCGGAAGTCAGGATATTACGGATCTGTGCCGGTGCTGCATGGCAAATGGCGACAGGTGACGGCGGAGGAGATTTTCGCAGATCGTCCGGTAACGGCCGGTGTAACACGGCGGGAGGCAGCGTGATGAGGTTCGATCCGGCGATGAATGGCGCGCTGATTGTCGCGTCCGATCTGATCCGTGAGATTGCGAAGCGGCTTCCGAAGGGTAGTCTTTCGCCGTCACAGAAGGCGCAGGTCGAGGCGGCGTCCCACAGTTTTACGTGGTTTGTCGATGAGGCGGAGCGGCAGCGCGGGAAGCGATTGAGAGAATACTTCGCGCTGGTGCAGTCACTGGAGCAGGCTGGTCATGCAGACCGCCGCTGAACAGGTTCCGTGGCTGTCTGCTGCGGAACTGGCGGAAATGGCGCTCCCTGGAATGCCAGGAACAAAACAGGGCGTGCAGGCGCGCATCGAAACGGAGAACTGGATGGTGCCAGAGCGTGAAGGACAGACGTGGCGGCGACGTGAAGGTCGTGGGGGTGGTTACGAATTTACGGTCTATGCGCTGCCGTTGCAGGCGCAGGCTGCTCTGATGCTACGGCAGAGCAGCGAAAAGGAGGTGTCAGAGAAAGATGTTTATCGCGAGCGGCGTGAGCGGGAGGATCTGTGGCGGCGTTATGACGCTCTGCCGGAGCGCCTGAAGGATCGCGCGAAGAAGGCTCTGCGGATTATTGATGCAATCGAGATGCTGGTGTTATCCGGTGCGAGAAAGACGATGGCGATCATGCAGATTTCCAGAATGGAAGGCGTTGGGCGGGCGACGATCTGGACCTGGTATGAGCAGATCCGGGGGCTGAACCGATGCGACTGGCTGGCGGGGCTTGCGCCGCACTATTGCGGGAAGGCAGCCGTGACGGAGTTTCCGGAAGAAGCATGGCAGATGCTGAAAGCCGATTATCTGCGTCTGGAAAAGCCAAAGTTTGCGGCCTGCTTTCGCCGGCTGCAGAAGGTTGCGTCAGAGCGCGGGTGGGTTCTTCCGACATCGAAGACCCTTGAACGGGAAATGAAGAAGCTTCCGCCGCAGCTCCTGGCACTGTGTCGTGAAGGTGACGAGGCGCTGAAGCGCATGTTTCCTGCACAGAAGCGTGATCATTCTGTGTTTCACGCTCTCGAAGCAGTCAACGCAGACGGGCACAAGTTTGATGTGTTCGTCCGCTGGGTCGAGAACGGGGTCGAGAAGATCGTGCGTCCGGTCATGGTCGGATTTCAGGACATCTACAGTGGAAAAATCCTGTCATGGCGTCTTGATGTCTCGGAAAACAAAGAGTGCGTTCGGCTCGCCTTCGGCGACCTGGTCGATCGGTATGGCATCCCGTCGTACTGTCTGCTCGATAACGGGCGGAACTTCGCGTCAAAATGGCTGACGGGCGGCATTCCAAACCGATATCGGTTCAAGGTTCGGGATGAGGAACCGATGGGTATTCTGCCGCTTCTCGGCGTCGAGGTTCACTGGGCAACGCCCTATTCCGGCCGGTCAAAGCCGGTGGAACGGGCGTGGCGGGATCTGGCTGGCGATCTTTCAAAGCATCCGCGCTTCGCCGGCGCCTATACAGGCAACCATCCGATGGCGAAGCCGGAAAATTACGGATCGTCTGCGGTGCCGCTCGATGTTTTCATTGAAGTGGTTGCCGAGGGCATCCGTGAGCACAATTCCCGTTTGGGGCGGCGCTCAGACATCTGTAAGGGGCGGCTTAGCTTCGACCAGGTGTTCGAGGAATCCTATGCGCGCTCGACGATCGTTCGCGCGACGGATGAGCAGCGCCGGCTCTGGCTGATGGCGGCGGAAGGAATCACCGTCAATCGTGTGGATGGCACGATTTCTCTGGAAGGCAATCGTTTCTGGGACGAGTTCCTCCACGCGCATCGCGGCGAGAAGGTTGTGGTGCGCTTCGATCCGCAGGCCATGCACGGTGATGCTCATGTCTACCGGCTCGATGGCACGTTTCTCGGCACGGCACCATGCGTCGAAAAGGTCGGCTTCAACGACAAGACGGCGGCACAGGCTCAGTCACGCGCATTTAAGGCGTTTCGCAAGGCGACGAAGGAAGCGCGGAAGCTGGAGGTGCAGATGAGTGTGGATGAGCTTGCGGCCATTCACGTCGCTTTGCCTGTCACGGAAGAAACTGAAATCGAAGCGAAGGTGGTGCGGCCGTTCCGGCCAGCGGTTCAGGGCAATGCTGCTCTGGCGCTGGAGGAGGATGAGGACGCGCTGATCGCCCGTGAGGAGGAGGAAGAGGAGCGGACGCGCAGATTGCGCAATGTAATCCGGCCCGAACGCTGGGCGGGCTGATGGGGCGACTGGAAGAGCAGTCGCCCGGTTCAAGGCAATACTGAAAGACATCAAGTAATGAGTGAAGTAATGGATTTGGTGCCTGATGCGCAAGCATCAGATGAGGAAACGCGCGCCCGTGTCCTGCGGGTTGACCTGCAGGCAGCGATTGATCGGGACGGCCTTTCGGTCCGGACGGTCGCGGAGCAGGCGGCGGTTGGATATTCGACCCTCAATGCATGGATGAAGGATGCTTACGCAGGGCGGGTTGATTCAATCAATGTGAAGGTCGAGGCGTGGCTCAACGCGCAGCGATCACGGGACAAGGTGCGAACCTCGTCCGCAAAAACACCCGGCTTTCTGGATATCCCTACCGCGGGAACGCTGCTGAGTGTCCTGGAGTATGCCCAGTTCACGCCTGACATGGGGTTGATCACCGGCGGCGCGGGTGTGGGAAAAACGGAGGCGGCGCTTGAACATCAGCGGCGCAATCCGAATGTGTGGATCCTGACCGCTGACCCGGACATGAAAACCCCAAACGCGGTTCTCCGCGAACTGTGCGACGTGATTGGTGTGGAAAACGTCAATTCCCGCCGCATGATGTCGTCGATCATCCGCCGTGTGACGGACACTCAGGGGTTGGTCGTGATCGATGAGGCGCAGCACCTGAAAACGGATGCGATCGATCAGCTGCGATCGGTTCACGACCGCGCGCGGATTGGCGTCGTGTTCATGGGCAATGAGCCGCTGCGCAAGCGCATTGAGGGCATGGGCCGTGAAGCCTCCCACGCTATGATCTTTTCCCGGATCGGCATGCGGAAGAAGCGTGATCGCCCGCAGGTCAAGGACGTTGCGATGCTGCTCGATGCCTGGGGGATTTCTGAAAAGACGATCCGGGATCTCTGCCGCTTCATTGCGATGCAGCCCGGTGGGCTGCGGCAGATGAACAAGACGATCAGCTACGCACGGATGCTCGCGACCTCTGCGGGACGGGCGGAGATGTCTGTCAGCGACGTAAAGGCCGCGTGGCGGGAACTGACGAATGGCGAGTTGCCGGTTTCGGCGGGAGAGTGATGGCACATGAAAGACGATGACATTCTCGAAGCATTTTATGAGAGCACGGATGGCAGAACGGTGGATGCCGATGTTTCGTCAGCCGTGAGATCAGGAATCAGGGAATTCCTGCAGGCTTTGCCAGAGTCAAAGACAGTCCGTGAGGTGATTTCCGCGCTGGAAGCGAAGTGGTGATGAGTATGATCGGACGACTGAACGGCACGGAAGCGCCGATGGCAGAGCAGCTTTTTGCAGTGGGCATGCTCCTGAAGCAGGCCAGTGAGGATCGTGTCCTGAAGGCAGACGAACTGCGGTCGCTGGGAGAAACGCTGACGGACGCCGGCAGGCAGCTTCGGGCCAGCCAGGCGACCGTGCGGGCGCTGACGGAGGAATTGCTGGAGGAGCAGGCGCTGCCTGCTCGCGACGGCACGGCACAGATTGTGCCAATCATTCGGGAGGGATTGTGATGCAGAGGAATCAGAAACAGAAAGATGATCTGCGCGTGTTTTTCGATGCGCTGTGCGAGGATTATCTGCGGTTTGAGGAGACGGCATCTGAGCCGTTTTCGATGAATGAAACGCTTTCCAATCTGGCTGAGCGACTGGGATTTATCGGTAAACGACGCATCGCGCATCTTGCGATTTCAGATGAGGAGATGCGGGCTTCGGGAATGATGGTCCTGGAGGCCGTCTGTCTCTGCCTGCTGCTCAGATCGGCACAGACGATGCAGGCTCGTGATGTCGGAGGGAGGATTCACTGATGTCGGGACAGATCGAATTCAGCGAGTTTCAGAACGTGCTTTCTGTTTCGGCTGCTGCGGCCTTTCGCCGGCTGCATGACCGGGCTGCCGGCGAAATTCCGGGTTTGAAACGGCTTTCTTACGCGGTTGCGGATAGCGCGCGCATTGTTGCGGTGCAGTCGGAATGCGTTCGCCTCAATGAGGGGCGACACAGGAATCTGCATGCTCTGTCGGGCAGTTCAGCGGATCTGGCCGTCATGGCGCTCCTTCTGAATATGGAAGTGAAGCGGATATTGAGTGCGGGAGCTGATTTCTGATGGCCCGCGTCAGGAGTGATCTTTCGACCGCGTGGGTCAGCCGCGATGGACGGATCGATTTTCAGGCCGGTGTCGGTTTTCCGGATGGAAAGCTGCCGCTGTGCTGTGGTGATCGGGATGTGATCAAGACCGCGCTCAAAGCGCGTGCATGGACCGGATCTGCGTATGCGGTTCCCGGTGTCTCCGCAGACGTTTCAGATCAGGTGGCATTTGAAGCGGTTGAGAAGCTTCGGGTCAGCATGGTCGGAATCAATGACGGAATTATTTCTTATTTTTCGGGAATGAACCGGAGGGATGTCGGATGTCGGGCGGAGAAAGCAGCGTGAATGAATGGGGCTTCGAGATGATCGACGGCGTGGAGATGGTCCGCAACCGGTTCGGGCGACCGCAGACTGTGAGCCGCATTCGTCCGCAGGTTGTTCTGACGCATCAGACTGCGCTGGTGATCAGGCGTAAGCTGGCGGCGCTCGCCGAATATAATGCGCGGGTCAAACAGGAGATTTTCAGCGACATCGCCGCTTTCGAGCAGCTGATATTTGACCAGTATAACGCGCGCATCGGTGGCAGGCGTGGTGGATTCTCGTTCGAGAGTTTTGATGGCTGCACCAAAGTCACCGTCGCGACGTCTGATTATATGAGAACGACCGAGGCTCTTCCGGCGGCTCAGGCTCTGGTGAACGAGATCCTGGATGATCTGATCAGTGAAGGCGGCGTCAGTGCGGATCTGCGCACGCTGGTAACGGCAGCGTTTGAGCGGGATGAACGGACCGGTCGGGTGAATGTGCAGCGTCTGATCGGCCTGCGGCAGCTGAATCTTCAGCACCCGCGCTGGGAGGATGCGCGGGCAGCGATTTCCGACGCAGTGACGGTCGGAGGTTCGAAAACGGGTATCCGTGTGCATGTTCGACCTGAGAGCACTGCTCCATGGGAACAGATCGTTCCTGACTTCTCGAAGGTATGACGGTGATGAACATTGTTTTTCATGCGATGTGGGTGCTGGCCATTGCGATGGCTGTGGGCGCCGGAGCCATCTTCGGGTGGTGTGGCCTGGTGCTGCTCGTTTGGCAGCGGGATGCGGTCAGGAGGGCTGTGTGATGGCCTGCGACTGTCTGGAAGACATGAATACTAAAATTGAAGAAAGACAGGGTGGACGCATTGCGACAGCGATGCGTGTGGTAAACGGCGCACTGGCTGAATTCCCCGTCATGAACATCATCCGGAAAGACAAGCTGATCCCCGAAAAACGGCGTGGTCGCGCTTGCTACGCCATACCGACGTTCTGTCCGTTTTGTGGTTCGCGATATGAGACAGGGGCGTGTGATGATTGATGTTCCGATGCGTGTTCGCTTCAGTTGTTGTCCCGAAGAGCGAGAATTAGCCAGGAAGATTGCCGAACGGATAATCGATCTCAAGCCTGCATGCTTGCTGTCGCAAGACGTGGACGACATTGACCTTGAAATCGAGATGGATCTTATCGCCACGCATTCAAATGGGTGTCCGCTGGACCTGGAGAGGCTATATGAAGCGGACGATTTTAATCTTTTGCATGATGTGATCGGCATTCGTCGGCACCTTGACCGCTCGACTGGAAAATTGACGGACCATTTTCTTCCCAGATTTTCTCAGCGCCCGTCGTGGCGGTCGTGACCGAACATCCTCACATGCAGCCCGGTGTGAAGAAAAACGCTGGGCGGCAGTCTCTGATCACGAAAATCCATGTTGCCAGAAAGGATCTGGCGCTGGAGGTTGAAACGTATCGGGATATCCTGGGGCGTGTGACGGGCCATACATCGTGCGCGGCCTGTTCGATCGGGCAGCTTGAGGATGTGCTGAAGGAAATGAAGCGTCTCGGTTTTCGCGTGAAGGCAGGGCGGCGCCGCGTCGAGACGAGCGCCGCCGTGAGGAAGGTCTGGGCGATCTGGCGAGAGATGGCGCCAGCGCTTCGCTCAGAAGGCTCTGAGGCGGCTCTGAGGGCCTTTGTGAAACGGACTGCGGGAGTGGATGCGCCGGAGTTTCTTGATGATGAGGGAGCGCAGAAAGTGATTGAGGCACTGAAAGCGTGGCGGGTGCGGCTTGCGGCCGGGGTCTCATCTGCGCGGCGGAAAATTAACACGGAGAGTGTGTGATGTGCTGCCGGTATGAAACGGTCGCGACGAACGAATATTTGTGGTGGGCAACCGACGAACAGATGGATGCTGTCAGTGTGATGTTTCCAAAGTCGCACGGTGTTTCTCGCATCGATGATCGCGCGGTGCTGAGTGCGATTGTCCAGGTTCTCCGCAGCGGAGTTCTGTGGCGCGACGTGCCTGCTGACTACAGGATAAAATGGAAAACGGTTTATAACCGTTTTGTCCGCTGGTCTCAGGATGGCGTGATGGACGCGACGCTGTGCGCGCTGACAGAGCCTGCTCAGGATGAAGTCCGTCTGGTTGTCAGTGCGGACGATCTGCTGCGGCATCGCAGTGGTGAACTCTGGGCAGACCGTGGATTTTTCCCGGGCGTGATGAGCCTGGCCTGATGATTAAGCCGCCGGCACATATTGCGTGGATGGTCGATGCTGTCGGCGAAGATTCTGCTCTCCGGTTTATCGAGAGCGCCGCCGGGCAGCGGCTGACAATTCCTCGTAAGGCAGCCGGATCAAGACTTGCCGAGGTTTATGGCGACGACGTCGCATCGGTGATCTGTGACCGGTATGGCGGAGATTTTTATATCGTCCCGATGTGCAAGACGTGGCGTATAAAACTTTATGCGCGCATGGGACTGACCGTAAATGAGATGGCTGCGCGAGCTGGTATTTCATTCGTCGCAGTCCATCAGAAGCTCGCGTCCGGAGACGGACGCCCGGAGCGGATCCGGCCGAAAGATGAGCGGCAGACCTCGCTGTTCTGATAGCTGGCGACCGACCTGATAAAGCGCTTGATCGTTTCGGACCATGGCGCGCGCGCGTAATTCTTCGCGCATGAAACAGAACGCCGATCTCAGCTTCGATTTCACTGAAAAACATGAAGGCCGCTACAGTGGCCGTCGCGATGACGGTGGAAACTGGACTGGCGGACGTATGGGGCACGGCACCTTCGCAGGCTCCATGCGCGGCATTTCGGCGCCGCTGCTGGCGGAGTGGCTGGGTGATGCTGCGCTGGTTGATGCCGCGCGCATGAAGGCGGTTACGGCCGCTGAGTTTCGTGTGATCGCGCGAGCAAAATTCTGGAACACTCTGTGGTGTGACCGACTACCTTCGGGTGTCGATCTGATGATGTTCGATTTCGGCTTTAACGCCGGCGTTCATGGTGCGCTGACTGAACTTTCTGGGCTGTTCGGCGCGCACGACAGAACGGACATCATGAGCGAGGATCTGCTGCGCCGGCTCACTGTCGCGACGAACCGGATGCTGATTTTTCATATTTCGCGCCGATGGGCTGAAGATCTTCAGGAGCATGTCCGGGTCAACGTGGATGGCCGTATCGGCCCCGTGACTTTGGAGGCCGTGGGCAGATCGGGCGGCCGTGACCTGTTGCTGATCGCGGCCCTCGCGACGGCACAGGAGGCGGCTTATCGTCGTGATCGCGGATTTACGGGAAGCGGCGATGGCTGGCTGGCGCGTCTCAGCGACCGGGTCGATCTCGCGTTTCAGTGGTCCGGTCGGGATGCTGCCAGCGCCGCCGCATGAATTCTCCGTTTCCGGCGGGGGACGGCGACATAAAGGAACGGCGCGGACGCGGCGCAGGAAAGCGAGTTGAACATGACTGTAAGTGTTTCGGGTATTCTGTCGTCGATTTTCCCGGTGCTGAATGCGATTATTCCTGGTGTTGCGGGCGGAAAACTGTCGACTTATTCAACGATCGCGCAGACCGCAATCAAATCGGCCGTGACGACGATCGACGGCGGCATCAGCAATCTTCAGGCTGCCTACGACAAGTTTGAGACATCGAACCCGCTGGTGCAGATGTCGGTCTCCGAGTTTGTCACTCTGGCAAAATCTCTTGGGGTTGCGCTTCCGACTGAGGACGCGGTGATCACTCATCTGAAGGCGGCTGTCGCGGATCTGGCCGGCATCCTTGTGCCTGTGTCGGATGCGACGAGCGCCACGGCGACTGCCACGACTGCCACGACCGCGTCCTGATCTGAACCAGGACAATGACGACTGGCTCAATGGAATTGGTGTTTGGCCTGGGCCTTGGGCTGGTTGTGGTGCTGGTGGTGATTCTGGCCGTGATCGAGAAGCTTCGGCATCTCGAAATCAGCCAGAAGCACGCGGAGTTGCGTGAGCGCGTCGACCGGATCGAGATGTCGGTCGACGACGGCATTCACAGCATGCAGGCAACGATCAGCGAGACGCAGGGTGTGATGCGTGAAGTGCAGATCATGCTCAGCGGGATAGAGAAATCCGGGAACGATACGCGCGAGATGGTTCACACGATCGTCCGTGGTCACATAGCGAAAGGTTGAGACAGTGGGTGTGCTTGAGTCGATCATTGAGGACAGGCGGCTACGGATTCTGGGTTGCATCGCAGAGATGAGCAATCACATGCTCAATGAGGATGTGTTGCTGCGGGCCGTGATTGCGACGGGTCGGGATACAGACCATGACCTGATGCGCGACGATCTGACGTTTCTGGAAAAGCGCAGCTGTGTGCGCGTTGAAAAGCTTCCCTGTGCGGATGGCCAGCTCTGGAAGGTTGTTCTGACACCGACCGGGCAGCGCGCGGTTCAGGGCGAGCAGACGATTTCGGGTGTCGGCCGGCGGCTGACGTCCTGAGTCATGGCGAACCGCCCGTCATCCATCGATCGGCTGGAGCCCGAGATCCGCGAGGAGATCGGGAGACTGCGCGGCAACGGGCATACGCTCGACGAGATCCTTGCTGCGCTCCGCGAACTGGACGTGACCGAGATCAGCCGGTCAGCGCTGGGCCGGCATGTGAAATCCATGGAACAGGTCGGGCAGACATTGCGTCACGCGCAGAACATCACCGAGGCGGTGACGCGTCAGTTCGGTGATGCGCCAGCGTCGCGCACCGCGCAGCTGAATATCGAGCTGCTGAATACTGCCGTGCTGAATCTGCTGTTTGATGCAACCGGATCCGCGTCAGAAGGGGAAGGAATAACTGCTGACACGGTCGTTAAACTGGCGCGGACGATTGATCATCTGACGAAATCATCCCGGGCGGACATCGAGAATCAGAAACAGACGGAAGATCGGATCGAGAAGCGGATCAAGAAGGAAACTGACGAGCGTCTGAACGAGGCGATGAAGGAACGCGGGCTCAGTCCGGATACGGCCGAGAAGATCCGCAAAAAGGTCCTCGGGCTCAAATGACGAACAGTCCGCAGGAATGGCCGCTGCTTCCCTATCAGCGAAAGGCGAATGACCTGATCCTGTCTCATGAAGTGACAGTGATCGAGAAATCACGGCGGGTCGGTTTGTCATGGGGGGTCAGCTGGCTCGCCGCTCTCGTCGCGTCATCGAGCCGGGAAGCCGGCGGGATGGACGTGTTTTATATGGGATTTGAAAAGGACATGACGCGCCAGTTCGTGTCCGATGCTGCGGATCATGCGAAGCTACTTGAGATCCCTGCATCTGAAGTCGGCGAGAGCCTTTTCATCGATCCGGAAAATCCGGACAGGGATCTGAAGATTTTCCGGCTTGATTTCGGATCGGGCTACGAGGTGCTCGGCCTGCCGTCCGTCGCGCGCGCCTTCCGGTCGAAGCAGGGGCTGGTCATCATTGACGAGGCCGCCTTCATTGACGATCTGCAGGCGGTTCTGGACGCGGCCTTCGCGCTGCTGATCTGGGGCGGACGGATTGTTATCATCTCATCGCATAATGGCGATCAGAGCCCGTTTAATACACTCGTGAACGACATCAGAGCGGGCCGTCATCCTGATTATGCGCTGATGCGCATTACGTTTGACGATGCGCTTGCCCAGGGCCTCTACCGAACGATCTGTCTGCGCCAGGGACAGGACTGGTCGGCGGAGGGAGAGGCCGGGTGGCGCGACAAGATCATCCGGATGTACGGTGACGGAGCGGAGCAGGAGCTGTTCTGCATTCCGCAGCCTTCGACCGGGGCGTACATCCCGCTCGCCGTAATCGAGGCGCGTTCAGTGCCTTCCGCACATGTGATCCGGTGGTCCTGCGATCCGGCCTTTACGCTGTTGCCGGAGAAGATCCGCGAGGCCGAGGCGCGGCGCTTCTGTGAAGAGCAGCTTCTGCCTGTCGTTGAGCAGCTTGATCAGAAAACGCCACACTGTTTCGGCGAGGATTTCGGCCGGACCGGCGATCTGACCGTGCTGTGGTTCCTCGCTATTGAGCGGAGCCTGTTGCGGCACACGCCTTTCGTTCTCGAACTGCGCAACGTTCCTTTTGAGCAGCAAAAACAGATACTGTTCTGGATTGTCGACCGGCTGCCGCGCTTCCGGGCGGGCAAGATGGATTCTCGCGGTAACGGTCAGTATCTGGCCGAAGTTGCCGTGCAGCGCTACGGCGAGCGCATCGAGGCAGTGATGCTGAGTGAGGGCTGGTATCGCGACAACATGCCTCCATTCAAAGCTGCGATGGAGGACGGGACGATCACGATCCCCGCCGATCGGGACATTCACGACGATATCCGCTCTTTGAAAATCGTGCGCGGTATCGCGAGGGTTCCGGACAGCCGCTCCGCCGATCAGACCGGGACGCGGCATGGGGACGCGGCGATCGCGGTTGCCATGGCGTGGGCGGCCTCACGGGCTGATCCCGAGGAATATGGCTACCAGGCCGCGCCGAATCCTTATGGGATGAACAGCGGATCGGGTGGCAGGCACGAGTGGGCTGTCGAGGATGAAATCGCAAGAGAGCGTTCAGGGCGGCGCGATTTTTACGGATTACGGGGGAGTGTGCGGCTGTGACTGATATCGGATGGATCTGTCTTGCGGTGGTTATTGGAATCATAGGCCTGTTCGGCGTGTGCCTGATCGTGTTGTCCGGGCGATCCGAGCAGTCATCCGAGGCGCAGCGCGCTGCAACGGAAGCAGATGACGTGGCCACGGTTTCGGCAAAGATGACGGCGGCGCAGACAAACGCGGCGCCGGATGACACGACGCTGGACACGCGCCTGAAAGCAGGAACGTTCTGATGTGGAGTGAAACCGATACCGATATCGCCAGGCTGCGAAAAATCGGACGTGGATCATTGCGCGCAGGTGCTCTGATCGTCGCGATCGCGCTTGTGTCCCTGATGTGTGGATGCACGCGGCCGGTGAAGCTGATCTGTCCGTCTCTCATGACGTATTCAGCGAGTGATGAGAGCACGCTGAGGCAGGAACTCGCGAGTGCCGCGCTGCCTGAAACGCATCGGTTCGTGCGTGATTATGGCGGACTGCGCGACCAGGTGCGGGCCTGTCAGGCGGCGCAGTGAACATGAATCCGGACTCTGATCCTGAATTGAAAAAACTCGTCGAGATGGAGGCCTGCGAACGTCTGTCATCCCTCTCAGGCAGACCTTTTGATGTGTGTAACTGCCGTTGCCGGCTGATTCCCGTGGAGAAGCCAGTCGGCTGCGAGACGGCTGCCCGTCTGATGCGGCAACAGCAGCAGGGGCGTTACTGATGGCTCTGATTGATCCTGTGACGAACAGACCTTTTCCTCCCGCAATGCTGCGCCGGGTAGCCGGCGGCCCAACGCTGGTCGGGTCACGGCCGGCGATTCACACGACGCCGATCGGTAACATTGATCCCCGGATGCTGGGGTCTCTCCTCACCGATGCCGCTCAGGGAAATTCTCTGTCATGGCAGACGTTCTGTGAAGAAATCGAGAGCCGGGATCTGCATTATCTGTCCGTGCTGTCGACGCGGAAGCGCACTGTAGCGCAGGTTCCGATCACCGTGACCGATGCCGGTCCGTCGCGGAAGCAGAAGAAGCAGGCGCAGTTTGTCCGTGACTGGGTCGAACGCGGCGTGCTGCGGCACGCGATTTTCGATATGCTGGACGCGATCGCGAAGGGCTGGTCAGTTCATGCGATCGAGTGGGGTCTGAAGACGGGCGGCTACGTGCCGGACAAGCTGCTGTTCAGACCGCAGCGCTGGTTCGATATCTCGTATCAGGATGGCGAAAGTCTCAAGATCCGCGACGATGCATCCGTAACCTTTACGCCGGACATGATCGGGGCTTTGCCGGAAAGCGGCTTCGCAGGGGTTGATCCGCGCCAGTATGTCGTTCACCGCCATCCGAGCTGGTCGGGACTGACGCTTCAGTCCGGCCTGACGCGCGCCATTGCCTGGGCAAGCATGTTCAAGTTTTTCACCGTGCGGGACTGGGGTATTTTCGTTCAGAACTTTGGACTGCCGGGCCGGATCGGGCGGTATGGCCCGGGAGCGTCCGAAGAGGACCGCGAGGTTCTGTGGCGGGCAGTCACGGATTATGGTGGCATGTTCGGCGCGATCATGCCGAAGGACATGGATTTTGAGCTTGTCGAGCCGAAACACGGCGCCGGCTCAAACGACATTCATGAGCGACGGGCAAAGTGGCTGGACGAGCAGATCAGCAAGGCTGTTCTGGGACAGACCGGAACGACGGATGCGCGGAGCGGCACGCACGCATCCGGTGCGATCCATCGGCAGGTGCAGGAGGACATCGAGCGCGCGGACGGCCTGCTGCTGAGCTGGACAGTCAACGAGCAGATCGTGCGGCCGATGATCGACATGACTTTCGGTGGTGCCGATGGCGATTATCCGCTGGTGATGATCGGCCGGCCGGATGAGATCCCGCTCTCCGAACTTGTGCAGGCGGTTCAGTGGCTTGGACCGCAGGGCCTGAAAGTGAAGGCGCAGGAGGTTCTCGACCGCATGTCGCTGTCGCCACCGGAGGACGGGGACGAGACGATCGGGATTGCCGCGCAGCCGCAGCCCGTGCAGCCGTCGCACGATCTGCCTGGCGAACAGCGGACGCCGCAGTCCCTGCCCGCGCGGGCATCTGCGCCGACAGTGCAGAGCGAGCCGGCGCAGGGGCAGGAATTGCGGGAGCAGAAATCCGGCGGAAAGCTGGCACTGCATGCACAGATCGGGCAGTTGCTTGAAAAGCACGTTCAGGCTGAAGGGCCGCACGTCATCGACCTGATGACGCAACGACTGGCCCGGACGGCGGCATCAGCCGTGAACGGGATGACAGGCGCTGTGCGTGAGCAGCTGACGCTGGCGACCAGCATGGAGGATCTGCGCGACCGTCTGGAGCGGCTGAATCTTGATGACGATGCTTTCGGCGTGGCGATGCAGGCCGGTGTTCTCGTGGCGGAACTGGCGGGTGAGGCATCCGCTCTGGATGCCATGAAGCGTGGCTGACGATGTTGCTTATGGCGCGACGCTGCCGCCGTCAGACGCGATAAAATTCTTTCGCGACAAGGTGAATGTCCCGACGGAGCGCTGGGGCGAGATCGAGGCGCACGCGCATGCGACGGGATTTGCTGTTGCCGGCGCGACCTCTCAGGCTTTGCTGGATGATTTCCGCAAGGCCGTTGGCAAGGCGTTGACGGATGGCACGACGCTGGCGGAGTTCCGGACGGATTTCGACAGCATCGTGACGCGGCGTGGCTGGGAATTCACCGGGACGGCGGGATGGCGGGCGGATCTGATCTACTCGCAGAACCTGTCGAATGCCTATTCCGCCGGGAATTACCGACAGCTTACCACACCCGAAGCACTCGATATTTTCCCTTACTGGCAATATCAGCACCACGTCTGCCAGCATCCGCGACATGATCATGAGGCGTGGGGAGGGATGATCCTGCGCGCGGATGATCCGTGGTGGAATACGCACTGGCCGCCGAATGGCTGGAGGTGTCACTGCACGGTCGAACCTGTGTCGCGCGCGGATCTGCGCCGGAACAGGTGGGAAGTTGGCGAGGCTCCGCCGCTTGATCTGCGGTCGTGGAAAAATCCTGTGAGCGGGAAGACCGAAATGATTCCGAAAGGCATTGATCCCGGCTTCCAGACTAATCCGGGGAAGCTGTGGCTTGAGGCGGAAAAAACGCGGGCGGAGACAGCGCTGAAGCCGGTGCAGAATATCGATGGGAAGCTGCCATCCCGCGTGACGCCGGAACGACGGCAGGAAGTCCAGCAGGAGCAGATCGGCCGGCTGGTGACGATGGACATGCCGGCCGGCACTGTGGAGGCCGGAACGGCACCAGAGCCGGTGACTGAAGCTCTGAAGGTGAAGACAGACAGTGTAAAGCTTTCTGATGATACTCTGCAGAAAAACCGCGTGCATCACCGCGAGATTACGGATGAAGAATACGGGGCTCTGCCGAAGATGATCGCGCATCCGGAAGCAATTGTGGCGGACAGAAAGCCGACATCGGTCGTGATGATCTCGCGCCGGGAAAAGCGGCTTTACCGCATTGCAATTAAACGCACGCAGGACGGTCACGAGCTTTTTCTGGCGTCGTTTAACGGGTTGTCAGTCAGTGACGCGCAGCGGCTGGCTCGCAACAGGACGATGTTGTGGGGCTCTGTGCCGGATGAACTGGAGAGCAACGCTGACGACGAGTGATGTGGCGCACGGATGGGGCCTGCTGGCCAACCCCATAAAGCGCTCCGCTGCAGACAGCGTGCTACGGCAAGCAGATTCATCACCGTGTCGCCATGCGCCACGACATCACAGTAGCACCATTGAGAATGTGAGGCGACAGGAATGGCCGGGATCTCGATAACAGGATCGACACAGCCAGTTCAGGACGCGCTGGGGCGCATCGCGTCGATCGGCCGTGATCCGTCACGGGTGCTGCTGGCGCTGGGAAGAGGTGTCGTCAGAAACACGCGAAGCAGAATGAAGGACGGCGTCGATCCGCGTGGTGTGAAGTGGGACTCTTATGCGCCGCTCAATCCACTCTACGCGTCCGGCAAGGAGGGGCCGGGAATCCTTCGTGGAAAGGATTTTTCGTCGTCCGGCCTGTATGCGAGCCTGACGGCTCGGGTGCGTGGAAACGTGCTCGAATGGGGTTCCGGCAAGGTCTATGCGCGCATCCATCAGATGGGTGGCTGGATATTTCCGAAAAACAAACCCTATCTGAGCTTTGAGATGGGCGGGATTCCTTTCAGCGTAAAATCGGTTTTCATCCCTGAGCGGCCTTATCTCGGCTTTACGGCGGATGACCGTGCAATGATGATGACCGAACTGGAAGAATTTCTGGAGCGGGCGATGAAGTCATGATCGCCTTTCACGCTCAGGTGGTCTTTAAGCGGCGCTAAGCGGGGGTCAGGCGGCTTTTTAGCGTGGCTTTGGGTGATTGCCTGTCCGGAGCCTGCATCACGGCTCTGCGGCGCTCTGCGCGCGCGATCGGGTTACCACGCGATAAAACGCTGGATCATGGCTGGATGCCTGCCCGTCTGGCATCACGATGCAATGAACGCTCTGCTTCACTTTCACACGATGCTGCCGGACAGCGAAACACCGCCTGAGTGGATTCATCTGCTTCCGGCCGGGGTGTTTCGCGGAGCCGACGGCCGTGGTCCCTATCGTCTGGAGAACCCTGATGCGCTGATCCGTCATTCGATGGAAATCGAGCACGGCAAGATCCTTCTCGATGAAAACCACATCACCGACCATGCGGCGAAACACGGCGGTTCAGCACCGGCCATGGCGTGGATCGTCGAGCTTCAGTCCCGCGCAGACGGGATCTGGGGCCGCGCCGACTGGACGAAGGCTGGCGATGACGTCTGGGAAAAAAAATCATACCGGGGTCTGTCTCCGGCGTTCGCGACAAACACAGACGGCGTGGTCACGCGTATCGCGCGGGCATCCCTGACGAATCTGCCGAATTTGACGCTGACACATCTTCACACACAATCGGAGAACGCGGGGATGAACCCTGATGATATCGCGCGGCTTCTGGGGCTTCCTCAGGGGTCGACAGAGTCTGATATTCGCGCGGCGCTTGGTCGCGCCGGTTCAGCCCTGACGTTGCATAGCCAGGTGACTGAACTGACCGGCCTGCCTGCGTCCACGTCGACGGATGCGCTGGTGACCGGGCTGCGGGCGAAGCAGGAAACGGTCAGTACGCATGCGCAGCAGCAGATCGACGGGTTGAAAAAGCAGCTCGGCGAAGTGCGCGAGCGTGCGTCGCAGGCATGGCTGGAGACGGCAGGAAAGCGGAAGGTGATTTCGGAAGATCTTGGAAAAGAGCTTCTGACGCTGCACTCGCAGAATCCGGACACTGCCGAGATGATCGTCAATGGTCTGGTCGATGTTCCGAAGAACGTCACCATGCATTCCCGGGGCGCGTCAAAGATTCAGCCGACCGCCGGTTCAGGTGGTGTGGCTTCAGATCTGTCATCGGCGATGGATGACGCACTCGGCCTGACGGAGAAAAAGTGAGATGCCGCTGACATCTGATTCCTCATATCTGGAAAAGAGGGTTCCGCACGGTCCTGAATTTCCGCACGTCGTGGCGGCCGGTGTGAAAACGTTTCGCGGGTCGATCTGCCTCGTCTGCCAGGACGGCACGATTGTTCTGCCGCAGACGGAAAATCCACCTTCTCCGGTTGTTGCTGTTGTCGGCCTTGCTGACCGGCAGCTTGATGCGACCGCCACGGCGGGGCTTGCGCCGGCAGTCGGAGGCGAGCCGCCACTCTGGCCGAAGAAAGGCTGCTGGGCTCTCCCGTTCGATACAGCTCCGACATGGGCGGATTACGGGAAGCCGGCCTATGCGGTCGATGACGCTCAGGTCTCACTCACTGAAACACCGTCGGGCGGATCGGCCCGGCTTCCCGTCGGCACGATTGCCGGCTTCGACGAGGCTGGAAACGCCTTCGTTCTGATCGCGTGAGGCTGAGATAAGATGGAAATCAATGCAGGAAACATGAATGCGCTCACCACGAAGGTGAACACAGCATTCAATAAATATCTGACCGTCGCGCCATCGCTCTACCAGCGGTTCTCCATGACCGTGCCCTCGTCGTCAGGGGAGAACTTCTATCCGCGCATCGCCGAAATCGGCGGTCTGCGCGAGTGGGTTGGTGAGAGGCAGATCGAGCAGCTCAGGGTTGGTTCTTTCCGGATTCCGAACCGGACATTCGAGCAGACACTCGGTATTCGCCGCGAAGATCTGGAGGATGATCAGTTCGGGGTTCTGACGCCTGCGATCGAGCAGCTCGGTTACAACGCATCCGTCCTGCCTGACGAGCTGGTTTTTGATGCTCTGATGGCCGGAACAACAACCGTCTGCATGGATGGTCAGAACTTCTTCGATCCGGACCATCAGACTTACGATCAAAACGGCAGGGTCATTGCGTATTCCAATGTCGGAGTGCCGCAGTCCGGTGAGACTGCCGGGCCAGCCTGGTATCTTTTCGATACGACGCGCCCTCTGAAACCGATGATCTTTCAGCCGCGCCGGCCTTTCACCGTGACAGCGAAAACGCAGGTGAGTGAAGGGAATGTCTTCAACGAGAACCGGTTTCTCTGGGGCGTCGACGGCCGGTGTGCGGCAGGCGTCGGCATGTATCAGGTGGCGTATCGCTCGACCCGCCCGATTTCCGGAGCCTCGTTTCAGGATGCTCTGACGGCGATGGCCAGTCAGCGTCGGAAGGACGGGACGCCGTATGGCATCCGGCCGAACCTGATGGTGGTGCCGACAAATCTGGAAGGTTCCGGGCGACTGCTGCTGAACGCGGAGTTCGTGCCCTCCACGGGAGGAACGAATGCGGTTTCTGTCAGCAACCCCTGGAAAGGTGCTGCTGAACTGCTCATCGCGCCCCGCCTGTCTCTGACGAACGGAGGCTGATGATGGGACGGGCACCACAAACAAAACAGAGCGGTGACATGAGTGAAGAGACGAAGAAGGCTGTCGATGCGGCTGTGGCTTTTGCTGGCGGCGCTGACATTCTCTCGCGCGGCGACGGCACGATCGCCGTTCCGGGTGGTTCTGTCATCGTGGTGTGCCGGCGTCCGGGGTTCCGGCGCGCGGGCATCGAGCACAAGGGGCTGGAGATTTACGCCGACGGTGATCTCTCTGAAGAGACGGTCGCGGCGATCGCGGCGGACCCGCAGTTTGAAGTCATCAGGGTCCGCTGATGGCTTATGCCACGCTTGCCGATCTGATTGAGCGTTACGGGCTGGATGAGCTGCAGACGCTCACCGCATCCCGTGATGAGCTGATTGGCGAAGTCAACGAAGCACGGGTCGGGCGGGCTCTGGATGAGGCGTCCAGCCTGATCGACAGCTATCTGATCCGTCGTTACGTGGTGCCCGTCATTCCGCCGACACCGGCTCTCGTCCATGCCTGCTGCAAGCTGGCGCGATACGATCTGGCGGTCAGTTCAACGACTGTGCCGACGGACCAGATGCGGGCGGACCGTAAGGATGCCCAGGGCTGGCTGAACGACATCGGCGCGGGAAAAGCGACGCTTGAGAAAGCGGTGACGTCCGACACGAGTAATCAGTGGTCGCGGTTTCAGGCGCGTCGGCCCGGACTTTCGTCGAGCAGGTGCTTCTGATGACCGAAAAAGACGAACTCTATCCAGGGCTTCTGAAGGATGGGAACGTTGTCACGGCGGCCTGGAACGGGCTTCGGTCCCGGCTGCGAAAGGGACTTCCCGAGACAAAATTCAAACATTTCGTCGTGCCGCCCCATGCAAGTAAAGCGACGTGGACCCGCATTCTGTCTCCGGATCAGTCGATCGCGGTCGGTTTCTCAGGCTGGAAGCCGTCGTCGGACACAGGGAAAACCTTTCGGGGTGACCTGATTTTTCCGGTGTTCGGCCTGGTGAGGATGAAAAACGTCGAGCAGCTCTATCTCGGGTCGGAACAGGTGCGCGGAATCGGAACATTCGGACTGGTCGCGACGCTGACAGCGATGCTGCACGGTTTCTCTGTCACGGATGTCGGCAGGTGCGTCGTGCGTGATGTGGAGCTTCCGCCCGCCGCTGAGTGGATCGACGAGGCCCAGGCGATCGTGGGCGTTACGGCCGTCTTCGAGAATGTCTCACTGGATGATGCTGCGCTTTACGCGCAGGCGGATGATTTTCTGCGTCTCGGCGAGAGCTGGGATGTCAACGACACGACATATCCGGACGCGGTTCTGGAAGTGAGGGGCGAATGACACCGGTGAAAGTGGCGGACGGACGGCGTGTTCTGGATCAGACGGGGCGCGTCGTGCCGTCAGGACAGACGGTTGAGGTGGACGAAAAATGTCTTTTCTGGGCCGCGCTGATCCGTTGCGGTGATCTGGTCGCTGTGCCTGTAAAGCCCGGCAAAGGGAAGAATTCATGAGCGGCTCGATTACGTTCGGAGAAATCCCGGATCAGTGGGAGGTTCCCGGTGCTTACGCGGAAGTTACGCAGATCAATTCCGGCACGACGATGGCCGGGATGCCGCTGCGTGTGCTGCTGATCGGCGCTCTCAGCGCTTCCGGAACAGGTCAGGCCGGCACGATTTATCCTAACGTGACCGCATCCTCCGCGCAGTCGCTGGCCGGCCCGGGTTCATTGATGGCTCAGGCTGTGAAGGCATTTGTCACGGATGCGCCTTACACGGTTCTGGATATGGTTCTGGTCAGCCCGCAGCCCGGAGCGGCGAAACAGGCGTGGACGGTGACACCTCAGGTCTCGGGTTCGTCTTCCTCCTCCGGAACAACGGCTGCTTCCGCGTCCGGCACCTCGACGACTGCCACCGGCGTCGCGCCGGTCGTGGTTGCCGCAGCGTCTGCGTCCGGACAGACTGCACTGCAGGTGAACGGTGTGCGCGTGCCTGTCGCGGTGAGCGGCGGAATGACGGCGGCTCAGCTCGGAGCTGCGGTCGCGGCGGCGTGGACGTCCGACATTCAGTTAACGACCGGGGTGGCCTGTGTCGCCGATGCCTCTGGCGTGCTGACACTGACGGCTGTTGAGGCTGGTGGGTGGACAGCGGATATCGACGTGCGGCAGTCGGCGCTGGCGATCGACACGGTGCCTGGCGTTTCATTTGCGATTTCGACGCTCACGGCCGGAACAGGCTGGCCGGATATGACACCGGCCCTGAGTGTCACCAGCCACACGTGGTACACTGATATCGTCACGTGCCTGTATGACGCTGCCAATCTGGTGACTTTCGCGACGGAACTGAAGCGTCGTTTCAATGCGATGGTGAAGCTGGACGCGCATGGATATTTCGGAGCGCGAGCGACGTACGGGCAGGCTCTGGCGCAGGCTGAGACGCTGAACTGTCAGCAGATGACGTGTCTGCCGGCCGGGGGCGCGCGGTGGCATCCTGCGGTCGCGGCTGCTTCTCTGGCGGCGGTGGCGTCGGCGGCGCTGAATACGGATCCGTCGCGACAGCTGCGCGGACTTGCGCTGACCGCGCTGGCGGGGCTCGGCCCGGATGATGCGGATCGCTTTGATGAATCGATGCGCAACATTCTGCTTCAGAACGGCATGAGCACGTTTCTGGTCGGGCAGGACGGCAGCGTGACGATCGAGCGGGCGATGACGACATATCAGGCCGATTCCAACGGGAACGCGGCTGAGATGGACGCGCGCGACATCATGGTTCCGAAAACAGCCACACGGATCCGGTATGAGTGGAATCTGTATATTTCGACCACGTATCCGCGCGCGAAGCTGGCCGATGACGGATCGCCGCTGGCGAACGTGACATCCGCACAGGTCGTAACGCCGACAGTCGTGCGTAACGCGTGGGCCGGGCAGTCCCGTCTGTATGAAAATCAGGGCTGGATTGAGAACACGTCCGATCTGGCGAAAAAGGCGATCTTTACGCGGCACGCGACTGACAGGAACAGGCTGGATTCCTATCTGCCGATTCAGGTGATCGGTGCGCTGATCGTCGTCGCCAGCTCGATTCAGTTGCAGGAGTAAGACATGGCGGAATCAGTTGGCGTTCTCAGCATCTGGTGGCTCGGAACGCAGTATGATTGTCAGAAAGGCAGCTCGATCCGGCTGCCGGCGATGCGCAACGTGACGCAGGTGGCAGGTTATACCGCGCATCGGTCGAGAGAGTTTCAGCAGGGCCAGGTGAAGGCGACTCCACTCCTCCTTGTCGGGCAGAGTCTGGAGACATTCAATCCGGGGGATGAGGGCGAGCTGCAGGTTCTGGCGGACACCGGTCAGAGCTGGGTTTTTCCTGATGCGTATATCACGGATGCACCGACACTGACCGATGACGGCGGCAAGATGCCGATCACCTGGGAAATGAGCACTTATTCGGAGACGACATCATGAGCGATGATCTGAACGCTGGCGGGACGTTGCCGGCAGGATGCGTGCGTAACGACGACGGAACCGTGACTGTGCCGCTCGGTTTTCCGGTTCAGGGTTCGCCCGATTCAGTTGTGATGGCGCGGCTGAACGGTCGCGCGATGGTCGATGTGATGAACGCGAAAGGAGACGGCGATCGTGCGGAGCGCATGGTGCTGGGCTCTCTCGGCTTTGTCGGGCCAAAGGGCGCGAAGTTCATCTCGGATCTCGACGGACAGGATTTCATCACGTTGTCTGAGGTCGCGGGCGGTTTTTTGGAGAATGGCCGGAGGGCTGGCCCGTCATCCTCGCAGGACTTGCCCGCGAGCTGAGGTTCTCGGGGACTGAAATTCTCGCCATGTCTTACGAGGACGTCGCGTTCTGGTGTGCGGCTGCCTCCGGGCTGGCCGAACAGCGGCGGGATGCGATTGAGGAGGCCATGAGAAACCGTAATGGCTGATGATCTTCGCGCAAAGTTTCAGCTCGATTTCAACGTCGGTTCGACCGAGGCGATCAGTCGTGTCGAGCAGATCCTTCAGAGAATTGACGGGGCGCTGGACAAGCTGCGCCGGGCTGTCGATCCGTTCGCAGAAATGACCGCGCCTGTCGCGCGCGCCACCGCCGCGACTCAGGCTCTGAATGAAACGCTGGCGCGCACGACACAGGCGACCGGGAGCGCCAGTGAAGCGACGACGGTTCTGAATGAAGCGCTGAACGTGACCGGATCGGCGGCGGCGGAAGCCGGCGAGGGGCTGAGTGTTGTGGGCACGCAGGCCGAGAGTGCGGCGGCGCGGGTTTCGGATGCGGCGGCGCGAATGCAGTCGGCGATGCGCGGCGTTTCCGCGATGAATGATTTTCACGCAGGTTATGGCGGTAGCGCGGGCAGTGCTGGCGGCGGGATGGGACGGGTCCGGGCTGCCGGAGGGGCGATCAGTGGTTTTGGCGATTCGATAAACGCAGGAATCGGTAACGCTTTTGGCGCGGCGGCGACCGGACTTGGGCTTATTGCTCCGATCCACGCGGCGGCGGAATATGACAACGATCTGACGCATATCGGTATTACGCTGGGACAGACGGGTGCTGCGAACGCGCCTTTCGCGCGCGCGCTGGGCGAGCGGATCGATGCGATCGCGCGGCAGACCGGGCAGAAAAGTCCGGATCTTGTGGGGGCGGCATCCTTTCTCAGCCAGGAAGGCTATTCGCTGCCGAAGATTGAATCGTTTTTGCCGCAGGTTGCACGGATCTCGACGGCCTATAATTCAGCGCCGTCCGCCGTGGCGAAAACCGCCTTCGCCCTGAATCAGAATCTCGGCATCAGCGATGCACAGCTGCCAACAGCTCTGGCGATGATAGCGAGAGTGGGCAAAGAATCCGCGCTTCCTATGGAGCAGCTTGCTCCGCTCTTTCCTCTGGTCGCGTCGGCTGCCGGAGAAATCGGTGTGAGCGGGCCGCAGGGTGTGGCCGATCTTGCGTCAATGATGGCAATCATCCGTAAAAATGTCGGAACAGAAGGCGAGGCCACGACGGACCTTCGTCGTGTCATCTCAACATTTACGTCAAATCACGGTCGCACGCGTTTCAAAAAGCTTCTGGGGGTCGACCCGCAGACGATCATGGATCAGGCGAACGACCAGGGGCGAGATCCGCTTGCCGCCGTCATGGACCGGATACAGGCCGTTCCGACAGCGCGCGGGAGACAGCACGCGGTTGCCGAGCTGTTCGCCAATTTAGAAGACCGGACAGCCGCAGCAGCGATGACGCGTCAGTTCGATCAGATGATGGCGATCCGCGACAGGATTCAGAACACCTCACCGCAAATGATCAATGCGGATTTCGATACGGGTCTGCAGTCGACACTAATCCGCCTGCAGGCTTTTGAAGATGCGCTGGGTCAGCTGAACCGACGGATCGGTTCAAGCTTTGTGCCGGTTCTCAACACGTTGACTTTCGGTCTGAAAGGTCTGGTCAGCGGGTTTGATGCGGTCAATGAAATCACGAGTGGCTGGGCCTCGACGATCTCAGGCGGTGTCGGTGGTTTTCTGGCTTTCGCGACGGCTCTTGGCGTGATCCGTGCCGTGTGTGGTCCGCTTCTGGCCGGCCTGTCATTGCTGCGCATCGGCGCACTGGCGCTGATCAGCCCCTGGGGACTCGTGGGGATGGCGCTCGCTGGCGTCGGTGTGGCCGCTTATGAAATTTACAAGCATTGGGACGGGATAAAGCCTTATTTCACGGCTCTGGGTTCGTGGATGACGTCATGGGGCAGGTCGATCGGGTCTTTCTTCTCGCATATTTTCGACGGTTTTTCGGCGGCGTTTCACGACATCGAAAACCGGATCGCATCGTCGTCTCTTGGTCACCTTATGGGGATGTCTGCGGTTCCTCATCTTGTGCCGGCGATCCCTTCGGGTGGTGGCCAGTCTCAGTTCGGGCTGCATGTGTCGCATGAGCCCGGGCTGCGGATCACGCAGACGGGTGGTCCACGTGGCGCGATGACGATCGGTCCGGATCGCGGCCGGATGGTAGCGCAGCCGTGAGTGGATTTCTGGGTGCGCTGAGCAGTATCGGGTCGCTTGCCCAGGGCGAGGGCGCCGCCGTTCTGAGTTCGGCCGGCGGTGTCTCCGGTCTGCTGGCATCGCCGTTCGGTTCGATCCTGAGCACGGCGAGCTGGCGTGGCGTGACGTTTTTCATGCCGTCTTCACAGAGTTCCGCCGGCCGTCGTCTCGTCCAGCTGCTGTTTCCGGGGTCGGACACCTGGCGGGTCCAGGATTTCGGCAAGGCACCGCAGACGATCCGGATTCGCGGGCTGATCATCGGTGACGACTATGTCATTCGTGCGAAGAGGATGGCGGCGGCGCTGGAGAAATCCGGCCCGGCGACGCTGATTCATCCATGGTTCGGGACGGTGCAGGCACGGCTGCTGGAGCCGGCGTCGATCAGTTTCTCGGACGGCGAGATCCGTCTCGCACGCTTCGAGGCAACGTTTCTGCGTGAGCAGGCCGCCAGCACTTCGGGAGGTCTGTTTTCACAGATCGCCAGCACGATCGATTCAGTTCTGACATCGGCGGACGATCTGGTCGATCAGGCCACGATGGTGGTCCAGAGTGTGCTCTCGCCGCTTAATGTGGGGCTCGCGCTGGCGGGCGCGGCGCAGGGAGTGGTCAGTCAGGTCAGCGGTGTCTGGGACGCGCTCGTGGGCTCCTCGCCTGTCGCGGTGCAGGCAGCGGCGCTGAGCGGGCAGACGGCGCTGGCTGCGGGTGTGACCGCGCCGACGACGAACGCGGATACGAGCTGGGCGGATTCAGTGACGGAAGTCCTTTCGGACGTGCCGTCATCGATCGCGAACGCGGCCATCCCGACCGATACGTCTGCGGTGGCGGCTTCGGTCGCGGTCGTCGGTGATGTGTCGGATGATGTCGATGTGACGACGGCCGTCACGCTGCTGCTGACAGCGGCGGTTCAGATCGGTGCGGCGGGCACGGCGGCGGCGGCATCTTCCGTGGTGCCTGGCAATGTTCTGGCGCTGTCTCTGGCTGCCCGGGTTCTGACGGTTTCTCAGGCGATGGCGGCACAGACCGCGCAGGTTTATGCGAGCCAGCCTGATGCACTGACGGCCCGGGATACGATGCTGGCCGCGCTGGCTGGTGTCGAGGCAGATCTCGATGCGGCGATGTCAGTGGCGACCGTGCCGCTTATGGCTCTGGGATTTTCAGTTCAGAACGCACGGACTCAGGTGACGGCCGACATCAGCGCACAGCTTGGCCGTCTGCCTGCTCTGGTGACTGTCACGACGGGCTGTCCGGTAAACGCCTGGGCGGTCGCTTATGCGGTGGCAGGTGACACGCCATCGGATGTTGCGTCCATATGGGATGATCTCGTCACCCGTAACGACCTGATTCATCCGGCTCTGGCCGGTCCGGGCGATGTGATGGTGCTGGAGCCTTCATCGTGAGCGCGACGGCCGCGACGGTCACGGCTTCAAGGCGCCCGGTGCGCGTCCTGGTCGCTGGCCGTGAACTGCTGACATGGACGACGGTCGAGGCCGGCCGCGATCTCGCTGACATCGCCGGGGCTTTCCGCATTGAATATACCGATGTTCTCAGAGACTCTGATGCAGGTTTCCAGTCTGCGTCGTCCGATGCGATTCCGGTTCATGAGCACATGGCCGTGCAGATTTACATTCACGGCGCGCTGGTTCTGAACGGTTACATCGATGATCTCGACCTGGTGTGCCAGGACGGCCAGGCACGTTGCACGGCATCGGGTCGCGACCGCGCTGGCGACCTGGTGGACTGTGCGGCCAATCCGGTCGGCCCGGGTGAGTATCGACAGGTGCAGCTGCTCGATGTCGTCGGCTCGCTGGTGAAACCCTACGGTCTGTCAATCGACAGTGATACGGACACCGGTGCGCCGTTTACGCTGGTGGCGGTTGACGAGGGAGAGCCGGTGATGTCGGCCATCGAGAAACTGAGCCGTCAGCGCGGGGTTCTGATCGTGTCCGATGGTGTGGGTGGTCTCAGGCTGACGAAGGCCGGGCAGCAGCGCGCTGCCGGCGACATTATCTTTCCGACACGAGGCACGTCTCTGGAGACGAGGGTCTCCGTGCGCGAGCATTATTCGGACGTCTGGGTCAAGGGGCAGTTTCCCAGCCAGCTCCGGCCCGCTCAGGCCACGCTCAGTGCTTCCTCAGCGCCGGCTGATCGGCCGGTCAGCGCGTCCGGAGCGCAGTCGTTCACGCAACAGGAAATGAATGCGTCGGCGCGGTATGGCCATGCGGTCGATCCGTCGGTCGGCCGGTGGCGTCCGCGTTTGTGGCTGGCGAAAACGCAGAGTGGTGGCTCGAAAGCAACGCAGAACGCGGGCAATCCGCCGCTGGACGCTGATGCAGCCGGATTCCTGCGAAGTCAGGGCCTGAATCCGGCAGCCTATCATGCGGCGCCTGCGGCGACGGGTCGCAGCAAAAAGCGGGCTGCTTCGAAGCCACGGTCCGATACAGACCCGTGGACGCTCCAGGATCAGGCCGAGTGGCGGATGCGCAGCACGAAAGCTCATGGCACCGCGCGGGTTTATACGGTCGCTGGCTACGCGGTGAATGA
Organism: Acetobacter fallax; assembly: GCF_011516735.1. Lineage (GTDB taxonomy): Bacteria > Pseudomonadota > Alphaproteobacteria > Acetobacterales > Acetobacteraceae > Acetobacter > Acetobacter fallax. Next base: position 37,049 of record NZ_WOSX01000026.1, read on the forward strand.
CGAATTATGGCGACCGAACACGGTTGTGCGCGTCCGCGACAGTTATTCAGGGATTGACGGCGACAGGCTGATCGGGGCTGTGACGTATGTCGCGGATGCCAGTGGATACCGCACACGAATTTCGGTGGTCAGCCTGGATGCCTACAACATCGAGGGCGAGCCTTCGACGGCGGCGAGACGATGAGCGATCATCTGTGGATGGCTCTTCGCGCGCATACGGTCCGCGCGGTGATTCATGCGATCGATGACACGGGTGCCGAGCAGGCTGTGGATCTGACTGCGCATTATGGCTCTCCGCGCACGAAAGTTCCTGTTCATTATCCGTTCGGGTTCGCGTCGAGCGTTCCTCTGGACGGGGCCGTCACGCATGTTGTGGCGACGGGTGGCGATCAGGCTGATCTGGTTGCGCTGCCGCCAGCTAATCCGTCGGTCGCGCGGGTGGGTCCGCTGGCCGAAGGTGAAGCGGTTCTCTACGATTCAGTCGGGCAGAAAGTGTATCTGTCCGGCGGAAGGATTGTCCGGGTTGACGCGCACACGTCGATGGACGTGCGGATCGGTGGCAAGATGGTGTTTCAGGTCACGGCGGGCGGCGCGGCGGTAACGGGCAGTCTGAGCGTCTCCGGTGATGTCGCGGTTCAGGGCAATGTCACGTCGCAGAAAGACGTTGTGGCCAGTGGGATCTCACTCACGAAGCATGTGCATGGCGGTGTTCAGGGCGGCTCATCGACGACGGGCGCGCCGCAGGACTGATAAAGCGCTGGATCATAGTATGAGCCCTCCGCGCGCGCGATGGTTCGCGCATGGTTCAGACAGCCGGAATGATGATGCGGTTTCGTGCGGAGCTGGGTGCGTGCGACCTGATGGTCGCGGCGTCCGGCAACGGTCGCGGCCGGATCATGGTCGATGCCACCCCGGAAACGATGCTTTTATCTCAGATAGGAAGCGACCGGCGCGCTGATCCGTCTGATACTCTGCCGCAGGAAGTGGCGCTGCTGCCCGCGCAGAGCGGCGGTGCCTTTGGTCGCCGTGGCTGGCCTGGCGACACACTGCTGCCGCTCGCGACGAGGCAGGGCTCGCGTCTGTGGCTTCTCTCCCGAGGCAAAGCCGACGAGGACGACCGGGTCGCGGCGATCGGCTACGCGGCAGAGGCCGTCGGTCCTGTTGCGGATTATACCGGAGTGGACGCGCAGGTGACAGCCGGCTGGCTTCGGGCTGGTGTTCTGCAGATTTCAGTGACAGTGGCCAGCACGACGGTCCGCGCGCGGGCAGGCCGCGCATGACGCTGGAAATTCCGACGCCATCGACCATCGCGCGCCGCTTTGCTGCGGCACTGCTGGCGAACCCGGTGACTGCGTCTGACGGATCTCAGGTGGTTCTTGACGCTAACGCTCCGGGCTCGGTCGAGCAGGTTCTTGGCGGTGCGTTCTCGATGGAGATGACCGGCGTCTATCGCTATGCGCGCGACTGGTGTCTTGAGCTGATGGTCACGACAGCGACCCCGAACGGGTTACTGCCGCAGCATGCGGTGCAGTGGGGGGTGCCGCGCATCGCCGCGCAGTCCGCGATCGGCAACGTTCTGGTGGCAGGCACATTGCCGACTGTTGTGCCGATCGGACAGGCCGTGACGATCGACGGATCTGTGAACTGGACGGTCACGGCGGAAACAACACTGGTGGCCGGCACAACAGTCAGCATGCCGGTGATGGCCGCGACGTCCGGATCGGTCGGTAATCTGGCTGCGGGAACAGCTCTGACAGCGGTGACACCGATCGCAGGCGTGACGTCCGTTGTGGTGGACGGATCAGGGCTCGCTGGCGGGGCTGCGATTGAAGCGGCCGACAGCTGGCGGGCGCGGATCATCGACGAAATCCGCAATCCGCCGGGTGGCGGCACGCCGGACGATTACGTCAAATGGGCGAAGGCTGCCGGCGCTGCCTATGTGAACGTGGTGGGCGGCTGGCTCGGCGTCGGCACCGTTGGCGTGATTGTCGCTATGGCTGGTCGCGTCGCTCCGACCGCTGCGCAGATATCGGCCATTCAGGCCTATATCGACGATCCGTCCAGAAAAATCGTCCGCGCCAATGCGACGGTTATTCCGGCGACCATCGTGTCGAAAACCATCGTGTTGTCGATTGATCCTGACACTCTGACAGCACGGGCAGCAGTGGAGCAGGCTGTCAGTTCATTTTACGGCGGCACTGGTCTCGGGGCTGAACTTTATCTCTCTCAGCTGTCCGACGCGATTTCGTCCGTGGCTGGCGAAACCAGTCATCTGATCATCTCTCCGACCGACAACGAGCAACTCGCGCCAAATCAGCTGACCGTTCTCGGTGGCGTGGCGTGGCAGGCAGCGTCATGAGAATTCCTGACTACGACCTTCTTGCGTCTCTGACTGGCGATGAAACGTTTTACGTCGTGGACGAAAACGGCCGGTCCAGGCGGGCGAAAACCGGATCGATTTCAGGCGCGGCGGCGCAGTTTGCAAGCACGGGTAAGTTTTATTCGGATCAGGGCGCGACTGTGGCCCGCTATGGAGACCGGCTGTTTGTCGGGTCAGCCACCGCGAACGACGGTGCGGCGGACCGTGATAACCGACCGACGGACTGGCTGACCTCAGAGATGGCTGCGACATCGATCGGTGGCTGGGCGATCTGGCGTTCAACACTGGCTGCACTGTCGACGATCGGTGCGAGCGCGGTCGCGGCAGGATCGCGCACGTCCGACGCGGTGAGCAATGCGGCCGCGCTGGGCTCGATGCCCAGCAGCATCGGTGTGTCATCGTGGGGCATTGCGGACAGCACACAGAACCCGACGGACGCAACGGCTTATGCCTTTTACGGCGAGGCGTGGCGGATGGCGGGCGTGAATTATCAGCCGACCTTCGGGATGGAGCTTGAGGCGGTCAATCTGGGTGGCGACGCGTCAGGCATGACCACGCCCTACCACGTGAACTGCGGTGGTGGTGTTTACGGCATTCAGCTCGGGTCTGGCGGCGGTCAGACGAGTGGAACGAGTGACGCGGAGGCGGCGCTGACATTCGTGTCGAACCCGTCGCGCTGGAAATATGGTCTGATGTTCGCGGCTGGCTCGCTGACCGGAACGGACGGCACGGACAGCGGCTACGGGTCTGCGATCGTGATGGCGGCCCGGCAGGGTTTGTCGTGGTCGACGCCCGAGACAGTCGAAAATGTTCAGGGCGCGAGCACTGGCGCGATGGTCTGGTCATCGGTGGCGGCAGCCGCGAACGGCCAGCGGATCGAGTTCAGTGACAACGGACTGCTGTTCGAAAACAGCACCGGCCATCTGCTTTTTTCCGTCCTGCCGATGGCGGATCCGAACGCGACGCTGCAGGTGCAGGCCGGAACTGAACAGCAGGCTGCCGGCCTTTACGTCAATGAGGGAAATAATGGATCGCCAAACATGCTCCTCTCCTGCGCCACCGGAGGTAATTTCATGCTCCAGGGCGAAATGGTGGCAGCGAATACTGCGACGCCTTTTACAGCCGCTCCTGCGTATGGGTGGTTGCAGGCTGGTGTCCTGGTCGGAGGAAGCTGGGTCCAGGGACGCATCCCCGTCTTCTCCGCCGACCAGGCCGGAGGCTGAGGTGACGCTACGGCTTCAGCGCAGGGACGTTGATCTTGTCACGTCTCTGCTCGTCGAGGTGCCATTTAAAGTCAGCGCACCGGTCATTTCGCGTATTTCAGCGCAGATGACCGGCAGATGAGCGTTCTTCTGGACAGCGCTGATACGGTCATACTGGATCAGAATGGCGATCCTCTGCTCGACCAGGGTCCGCGGCCGCCGCGCACGCTCGACGAAATCCGGACTGGCATTCTGCGCGATCTGCTGCCGCCCGGATGGGCGTGGCCACATGTCGCGGGCAGTAATCTCGGATCAATGGTGTCGGGCCTGGGGGTGCCGATCGAGGCTCTGGACGCGGATATCGCGGCGCTCGCTCTTGAGATCAGCCCGGCGCAGTCAACGCTGCTGCTGTCTGATTATGAGGTGGTTCTCGGCGCGGATCCCTGCGGAACTGATCCGGCGGGTATGGCCCTGTCAGCGCGCCAGGCGTTCGACAATGCACGCTGGATCGGCTCATCCGGTGTCAGCGACGCGTTTTTCAGGCGACTGTCCGATGCGGCTGGCGTGACGATTTCGATTGAGGAGCCTGAGCCGCCAGTCTGTGGTGAGGTGGTTTGCGGCGAGACGGTCTGTGGTGACATCGATTTGCGTTTCATCTGGATCGTGACGCTTCCGAATCACGAAACGGGACTCGAATGTCCGTTCCGCCGCAACTCGCCGCCCGATCTCACGCTGGTCTTTGATTATGCGGGTAACAGCTGATGGATTACACGACTGCGCCCGGTTATGTGACGGTGGACGGTGTCCGTCAGTATGCCGATCGCGATCCGGCGAACGGTGTGCCAGGCACCGCATTGATCGCGGCAGACCGAACCGCGACCATGGTCGAGATCATGACCGTTATCGCCAAGGCCGGCCTGGCGCCGTCAGCGACGGATCTGACCCAGCTATGGCAGGCCATCGTCTCGATCGCGAAGGGTGTCGAGGTTGAAGGCGAGGTCGGGTTTACGCCCGTGCAGCAGGGAGGCCGGCCGGACCAGGGTGCCAATAAGATCAATATTGGTCTGGCTGCGGATCTCGCCGGCATTCTTCGGTTCGCGGTCGACGGCAATGATCTCGGGTTTCTGGTTCCATCTTCTCCGGCGGCGGCTGATCGCCCTGTCCGGAACCTGATTGATTCCACAGGATCTGGCGGTCCGTGGCTGTCCAGCGATGGCTGGAACGGCCGTCTGGTCGGTCTGCCGGACTATTCATCGGCCTGGAGCGCCCCGTCCACCTGGGTTTCGGACACGGGAGCCGCTTCGGGTTACCGTCGTTCTCCGGACGGACTGATCATGCAGTCCGGTGTGGTCTGGCACGATGCGCCGACGGGTGCGCTCGATCCGACTGTCTATGAGCCGTATTTCGCGATTCCGTTTCCGAACGGCGTGCGGCGGTGGGGCGTCAATATCCTTGATTCAGCAAATCCGTCGGGCGTGTCGATCTGCGTCGATGTTCCCGAACTCGATCACATGATGATCAACTGCACGCACGCGCTCTCCTGTGTCTGGTTCGCCGATGGCTACTGATATGAAAGGCCGCGTGTTTTTCTGGAGCGCGTCACGCTCGACGTTTTATCCGGCTGAACTGCGCGAAATTTACAAGACCAGCGTTCACGGCTGGCCGTCCGACGCGGTCGAGGTCGATACGGCGCTGTTCGTTGAGTATGGGCTTGGCTCGGCGCGGCCCGGAAAACGTCGCGGCACGGGGCCTGATGGCCTGCCGGCATGGGTGACGGCATGACGACGCTGGGATTCCGGCTCGGTCTGCCTCTGGCAATGCTGGTCGCTATTGATGCGCCGAATGGTGGTGTGGCGGATCTGACGGGCTGTGCCTTCGCCTCTCAGGTCCGCGATGCGCTCGGCACGCTGGTTGCGACGATGACCGTGACGGCGGTGGCCTCGCAGCCCGGCTCTGTTCAGATCGCGGTATCGGACACGACACAGTGGCCGCCCGGGCAGCTCTGGTGTGATCTCAACGTGACCTGGCCGAACGGTCTGACGACACCGACGCGGCCATGGATGCTCACGATGCTGCGCGGCGTGACGCGATGAGCGGGCCTCTGATGACCGCGATGATGAGCGTGCGGGTTTACCCGTCGCAGCCGGTGTCTGTGACGCCTCAGGTGGTGTCGGCGACGACGGCTGCGGACGGGTTTCTGGTTCTGACGCTTTCAGATGGTTCGACTGTGGTTGCGATTGACCCGGCTTCGGCCGTGGGGCTCGCGATCGCGGCGGCTCTGGGCGGTGAAGTGAGTGTGGCGGAGGCTGTCCCGTCGGCGGGTGGTGTGGTGCCGATGGTTCTGGCGAAGGGTTGAGGAGAACAAAATGAGCGATACAGCGGCAATGCCGACATTTCAGGATGTGGCGTCTTTTGAAGAGGTCACTGAAATTCAGGCAGGCGATGCTATTCTGCTTGTCAGGGCGGGCAACTGGAAGCGCGTTAGCAGCAGCCTGCTCGCGGGCGGTCAGCCTGTCACCGAAGTCATCGGGCCGGGCGCGACGTATAATCTTGCGTTCGGAGCCGCTGGAAACAACGGATTTTCCATTGTGCCTAATGCACCGCTGACCTTGTCGGCGTCGGGCGGAACGCAGGGACAGGTGCAGTTCATGGCTGTGCATCTGACCCAGCCTGCGACGGGTGGTTTTGCCGTGACATGGGGTTCCGGCATTATCTGGCGATCCGGCAGCGCTCCTGTTTTCAGCACGGCGGCTGGCGCGGAGCTGCTTGTGCTGCTTTCGACGGATGACGGTGGTGTCACCATTATCGGTGACGCGCCTCTGACAGAGGCTGACGATCTGAGTGTCTCGGTCGGTGGCACGCGGATGTCGATCGCCGCGGCACTTGCTCAGATCCAGGCCGGGACAGGAAATGCAGCCGAACTGACACGCGGACTGATTGTTCAGCCAAAGCTCACCGTGACCGACCTCGCACTGGCAGCACCGGTATCCGATCAGGAAATCGCTGCTTTTGCGCCAGTCGTGAACAATGGCGGCATGAATCAGATTACTGTCGATCCGCGCACCGTCGTGCAGGAGTGGATGGGCTGCGGTTGTGCGGTCACGGACAGTGTCGCCTATAATCTGCTCACCTATTTTCCGGTGAAAGCCGATCGTCTCAAGCTCTATGATATGATCTGGGGCTCAGGTGGCATGAACACCATCCGCACCGAAATCGGACCGTGCGACTATCGTTTCACGGACTGGCCTCCCTACATTGCGGATGATGTGACAGACGACTGGACGTGCAGCACGTTCTCGATGCCGCATGACGAACAATACAAATTGATGATTTTGCGCGAAATCTGCGAGGTGAATCCGGATATCAAGATCATCGGCAGCGCGTGGACGCCGCCGCTGATGTTCAAAGAAGCCTACTCCGGTCCGGGCTCGGGCGGCACCGGTCCAAGCTGGAACGCTGGCCAGATCAATCCGACCACTCAGGTCTTCAATGCGTATGCGCTCTATCTGATTAAATTCGTTCAGGCTTATGCGGCGCACGGCGTCCCTGTGTGGGCGCTCACAATGGGTAACGAGAACAATTTCGGTTCTGGTACGTGGCCCTCGACCTACTGGTCGGCCGACAACCTCACCGCATTTGCGCCGATCCTGAAATCCGCGCTGATGGAAGCCGGTCTGGATACGCTGGTGATGGGGGGCGACGTTAGCTGGCAGTACGGCGATGATCTGAACAGCAAAAACCGGTTCACGGAAAGCATGGCCGCGAATGGCGCGTTCGTCCGCGATTATGCGTTTCATAATTACGCCGGCAGCGTGAGCAGCCAGACCTTTCTGATCTCGGGCTATGGCGACATCGCGACACCACTTCGCGCGCACATGACCGAGTATTGTGCCGACTACCGGTTCACGGCGACTTATCGCGCGCAGATGATGATTCCGGAGATGTTCATCGGGAATATTCGTGCGCAGGGCTGTTCCCTGACACTCTGGAATATGATTCTGGATGACATCGGTGGCCCGTGGCAGGCATCCCTGACCGAAGGAAACAGTTTTCACGGCGTTCTGGATTTCAATCGCAGCACGCTGGCTGTGACAAAAACCGCCGAATATTACTACCTCGCGCATATCGCGCAGATGTTTCCGCCGGGCACGAAAATCATCCGCAGCACAAATCCGGGCTTCGGCATCAATTATGCAGGCATTCAGAACGCTGCCGGTCTGCGCCCTGACGGCACGATTGTCGTCGCGCTGTTCAACAATCAGGCTGGGTCGGACACATGTGTCGTGCGCGATGGTGTGACCGGGACAGCGCGCCAGGTGACGCTCCAGCCTTACGCGTTCTCGACGCTGGAATGGTCGGTGGCTGATGCGGTCTCTGATGCAGGAACGCTGGCTGTTCCGCCTGCTCTGACGAACGTCGCTGGCGTTTCGAGCGGCGGCAAAGCGGTGTTTTCGTGGGGCCTGCCGTCGACAGCGACCTGCGACATTGCTGGCATCCGTGTGGTGGCAGGAACGTCGCCGACGGACACGTCCCTGTCCACCACACTGTCGGGAACGGCGACGAGCTGGACGCCAGCGGCTACTGCAGGGCAGACGATCTATGCGACGTTCGCGCCGTTGAGTGTGGGTGGTAGTGGTCCGACGTCGGCTCAGGTTTCTGTTGCGGTGGTTGCGCCGCCAGCAGGCGCGCCAACCGTATCAGCGACGGCGACCATTAACGGTGCCGACGTTACTGTCGCGCCGGCTACATCCGGGACAGCGGCGGCGTCATTCGACATTTACGCGGGCTCGTCCGCAACCACACTGGCGAAGATCGGAAATGTCGCGGCGAATGGCACGAGTCCTGTGACCTATGCAGCGACCGGACTGACAGCCGGCTCACTGTATTATGTCGCAGCGACGCCCATCGAGGCCGACGGCACGGCTGGCACCCAGTCTGAAACGACAACGGTGACACCGATTGCAACAGCGGTTCCGGGTGCTCCGACGATCGCTCTGACGCCTGGTGATGCGAAGGTTACGATCGTCATCACGCCACCCGCCGATAATGGCGGAGCAGCTCTTGCGTCATACTCCATCTATGGCGGCACGAGCGCCGGATCATTGTCGAAAATCGGCACTGTCGCCGCCAACGGCACAGCTCCGGTGACGTATGTCCAGTCACCTGAGCCGAACGGCACGACGGTTTATATGACCGCCTCTGCGACGAACGCTGTTGGCGAAGGGGAACAGTCAGCCGTAGCCAGCGTAACCCCGGGTGCGGCGGCGACGGCGCCTGGTGCTCCGGCCGTCACATTGACTCCAGGCAACGGACAGATCGTCGTCGCGGTCGCGGCTCCTGCCAATAACGGCGGCGCCACGATCACGGGGTATCCGATCATCGTGAACGATGCGAGCAGCCCGGTTACGACCCTGACGGCGGCAGGATCCTACGCGGTCACGGGCTTGACGAACGGCACGGCTGTATCCGTGAAGGTGGGTGCCACGAACAGCGTCGGCACCACGTATTCGGCTGACCAGTCGGCTACGCCTGTCGCTCCTGTCGCGCCAACAGAGCCTGCGCATTATCTGCAGCTCGGGACGAATGATGGTGGCGCGTGGGTGCAGAAGAGCATCGACCTGACGAACGGCGTCCTTGATTCTGAAATCCTGCTCGATCTGAACGGCTACACCTCGGCCACGGTTCCGGCGTTCACGAAAAACACGTTCCTGTTCGGTGACTACGATCCCAACAACACGAACAATACTGCCGCGAACTGCTCCTTTGGGCTTCTGCTTGGGACAGATGGCACACCCGGGATCAACGTTTACGACAAGAGCGGGACAACGCATGAGCTCTGGGCAGAGACGGGCACTGCCGGCACGCCAGTCGGGTTCTCCACGGGTAAAGAGGGTGGCATTCGCTGCATTCTGAATGCGTCAGGCGCCGCCTTTACTGCATATGACGGGAAGGTCGTGGCGAACGATACCGCGCAGTTCTTTCAGTCGCTTGATGGTTCGACATGGGAGGCGCTCGGGTCCGCGCAGGCGTATTCAGGCACAGGTCTGCAAACAGCCGCGTCCGGCGGATCGTATCCTGTCATTGCCGCTGGAATGATTGGCGGCAAGGTCTTCAGTGCGTTTGCCCGAAACGGCAACGGAGCGCCGGCTTACGGGCCTGATTTCACGACAGCATCCACCGGGGCTTCCACGGTTACGGATGCCGCAGGCGTGGTCTGGAATGTTGATTCCGGAAATGGCGCGAGTGTCGTCTGATAATGGTTCACGGCTTTCTGCCTTTCTGGACGCAGTTTCATGAGCCGATTGAGTTCGCGAGTGGCGTTCTCAGCGGCTGGTGGGGCTATCTTCTCAGGTCGCGGAAGGTCGCCCGCCAGAAACGCTATGAGACTGGTCAGCTCGCTCTCAGGCTGGTTTCAGCGTCTGAGGAGCAGATCGTCAGGCTGAATGATCTGCTCCTCTCTTACGCCGACGAGATTGATGGCTTGCGTCAGGGTCGCTGGCTCCTGCTGGATTGTCTGGCGGATATTCAGGCGCAGGCGCTGGCCGCGAGACTTATTGTTCATGAACTGGATGATCGTCTGGGGTTACCGCCTCGCCAGTTCACCCCGTTACCTCCGTATCCGCCAGATTTGCGGACGGGGGCTCAGGCTGCTGACACAGCCCAGCCGCGTGCGGACACACGCCCGATAAATCGACCCGCCACCTCTGCAGAGGCGGAGTCAGTATGAGTGTCCCTGGTTATGAAAAAGGAAAAATCTGTCAGTGCGTTGCCTCCGGCACCGTATATTGGTGGAAAAAGGAATCTGGCATCTGTTCTGACGCGGTTGATCAGCCGGATTGAGCACAGAGTTTATATTGAGCCATTTGTTGGAATGGGAGGCGTGTTTTTCCGGCGAAAAACAGCCGCTCAGGTTGAGGTCATCAACGATTACAACGGTGAGGTCGCCAACCTGTTTCGGGTGCTGCAGCGTCACCTGATCCCGCTCACGGACATGCTCCGCTGGCAGATCACGTCACGGGCGCATTTTGACCGGCTGAAGGTCACAGATCCGGTGGCACTGACTGATCTGGAACGTGCCGTGCGGTTTCTCTATCTCCAGAGGATTGCCTATGCGGGGCAGGTCCGTGGTCAGCATTTCTCGCCGGCGACGCGCAGTTCACGGTTCGACGTCAGGAAACTGGTTCCGATGCTGGAGGACGTCCACCAGCGCCTGGCCGGCGTTACGATCGAGTGTCGGCCTTATTCAGACATCCTGACGCGCTATGACCGGCCGGACGTCCTGTTCTATCTGGACCCACCCTATTTCGGGACGGAAGATTATTACGACGCACCGTTTACACCCGACGACTTCGGGCGTCTGGCGGATCTGCTGGCACATCTGAAGGGCGCATTTGTGTTGTCAATTAACGACCAGCCGGAGGTCAGAGACATCTTCAGAGCGTTTGAAGCTGTGCCTGTCGTGACCCGCTGGTCGTCTGGCACAGGGAGCGGAAAGCTACCGCTCAGAGGTGAATTAGTGATCTCAAACAGGGCTCTCACAGACCCTGTTTGAGGCGTTACAGGTTCGGGTTTTGGGGTACAGAACCTTGTGTCTTTTAGTCCAAAACCAATCGGCCGCGCTCAGCGATATGGATTGCGGACATGAAAGTATGAGCGCACCGGTCATATCTGGTGGCCACCCGTCGCCAGTCTTTGAGCTTTGCGACCATGTTTTCGAGCAGATGGCGCTTTTTATACAGATGGAGGGTTCTAAAAACCCTCCTTTTTCGATCACAGCAGAGTCATAACTCATTGATATTGCGCATTACACAAAAGCTTGGATAGGGGTTTTTCGAACCCTCCAGATGCCAGTTGTAAGGTGGCTTTGATTTCCGGTTCTTCTTTGGAGGAATGCAGGCGGTGATATTGCGGTCTGCGAGAGACTCTCTGATCCGGTTACTGTCATAGCCCCG
>NZ_WOSX01000027.1 GCF_011516735.1 Acetobacter fallax
CTCGTCGCTCTCGCATACAACTGCAAAAGAATGGCACGGCTTCAAACAGCATAAGCCGGGTCAGCCTCGCCGCCGTGATCCTCAAAATGCCCAACCCGACAGACTGCTAGATGTTGTCATGGTGCCGCCCGGAACGCCGATCCCGGCTGAGACGGCACTGATCATCCTTCCCGGCTCCAAAACGACCATCGCCGATATGCAGGCCATCCGCGCCGGGGGATGGGATATCGATATTCTTGCTCATCATCGTCGGGGCGGCATGATCCTCGGTATCTGTGGCGGATATCAGATGCTCGGCCGTATCATTGATGATCCCTCCGGTCTCGAAGGTCCGCCTGCCCGGAGTGCCGGTCTCGGCCTGCTCGACGTGCAGACCCGGATCGAAACCCGAAAAATCCTTCGCCACGTCGTGGGAACAGCACTCGGCGCGGCGTTCACGGGCTACGAAATCCATATGGGAACAACCACCGGAGCGGATACAGGGCGTCCTTTCAGCCAGCTCGACACGGGCCAGCCCGACGGCGCGATCAGCGCCGATGGCCGCGTGATGGGCACCTATTGTCATGCAACATTTGCCTCAACCCCGTTTCGACGCGAACTTCTGCGCCGTCTGGGAACGAATTCGGCCGGCACAGACTATACCCATTCCCTTGACACAGCTCTTGATGAGATTGCCAGGACTCTTGAACAAAACCTCAACATTTCCGGACTGCTTGAACTCAGTCTTCCTTTCTGACAGTTGCAAATGGTTTTTGTATGAACGGGTATAAGTCTTTTTTGACGGCTCCGTGTGATCCGGTCACTGCGTGACTTATTATGTCACAACGCCGTGATGCTGAAACTTTCAGACGTCACTTCTGAAAAAGCCTGCCGGATATAATTTAAAAATTGCTGGTTGATAATTGCGATACGGGCAGAAATGGCAAATAGTTCAGCGTCTTCAGAGGTTGAAGCCTGTTTCCGAAAAGGCTTTTTGTCCGGCAATGTCGCAAGGCCGGGGACAAAAGAAATATTGCTGAGTGTTCTGGTTTCCGATCAGAGACTTTATTATATTTATTTAAATATAATAAATAAGATTGCGTAAAACAATATCATTAAAATAAAGATTTGTTCAGCAAACATATATAATGTTTGGTGTGTTCCGGAGATTAATTATGACAGGCGGAAAATCCACGGGAAATCGCACCTGTGCTGTTGTCGTCAAATGCTATGCCTGGGATGCATTTGTGGAGCGACAGCTTGCCAGAGTGCAGGCCGGGGCAGGTGACCTGGATGTTTATCTGTCAGTCGATGACACAAGCGGAAAAGTGAAGCTGCCACCATGGAATAATATTCTCCGGACTAACCAGTCTGAAATTCTTCAGCTCGGTCTGGCCAATCGTTATGAAAAAGGATCCCTCCTATGGTGGAACCCGGATTATACCCATTATCAGGTATTTGAAACAATACCCGATTATGAAAACTATATGTTCATGGAATACGATGTCTATATTCGCGGCGGCGCGGCCCTGCTGATGGAAAAAATCAGGAAAGCAGGAGCTGAAAACGTTGTTCAGGTTCGTCAGAACATGAAAGAATGGATGTGGACGTCTCTTCATAAAGACATCTACCCGGAAACGATCTGTCGTGGATCGCTCAACTGCATAACGGTTCACTCCAGGCGCTCTCTGCAGTTCCTGTTCGAAAAGCGAAGGGAAATGTCAAAGCGGGACGATATTCCGTTCTGGCCGCTAAGCGAGACATTCATTCCCACAGAACTTTATCTCGGAGGCTTCCAGTGTACGCCTCTTTCGGATTTCGGGGACATTTCCCATTACAGCTGGTTTCCGCCGGTTCTTGAGGATGATCTTGATTTCGGACCGTGCGATGAACTGACGTTCTTTCACCCAGTCCTGGATCAGGCTCGCTACGTCCAAAGCCTGCTCGCACATACACATTTCGTGAAGGACTATTTTGTTCCTCATAGTCCGTTAAGACGGGAACTGGGCCGGTTTCCCGGAGTTGTCAGCACATCAGACCTGATCTCTGCGGCGTGGACCCGTGGTCTGGCCAGGATACGTGAACGCTTCGGTGGCATCTGATCAGAGTGATTTTTTCCAAAACTCAGTCGCATAAACAAGAAGAATGACGACAGAAAGACCGAAGCCAACCAGGCTGGTCAGCCCCCATCCGCCGCGAAAATAAGTCCACGCTCCCAGCGTCGATCCTGCTGCGCCACCGAGAAACACGACCGTCATATAAGCCGCATTCAGTCGCCCGCGGGCATCATCGCTCAGGCTGTAAACCACCCGCTGACTCAGAATCTGATTCGCCTGTGCCGCTCCGTCCAGTGCAATCGCCGCCAGGGCCAGAATCAGGAGGGCTCCCGCCGACGCAGCCCATCCCGAAATCACCGACGCCAGCAACACAATGCCTATCGCTATCCCGGTCGCCAGCCGCGTATAGCCCCGATCCGCCACCCTGCCTGCAAACGGTGCCGACAGCGCTCCTCCGGCCCCGGCCAGGGCAAACGCAGCAATCGCCTGCTGACTCATTCCGAAACGGTCATGCAGCATCAGCGGAACGCCGGTCCAGAACATGTTGAACACACCGAACAGCACGCCCTGATAAGCCACCCGGCGCTGCAACGGATGCGACACCGCGAGTAACCGCAGCGTCGAACCGAGTAACGCTCCATATCCCATTCGCGGATGCGGCTGGCGAGGTGGCAGCACCCACCACAGCACACCAAACGCCACGATCATCAGGCCGTCCGAAAGCGCAAACACCGCCCGCCAGCCGAAATGCCCCGCCAGAAAACTCGCCAGCGGCCGCGACAGCATGATCCCTGTAATCAGCCCACCCATGATGTTGCCGATCACCCGCCCCCGCATCGCCGGAGGAGAAAGATAAGTCGCCAGCGGCACCAGCACCTGTGACCCCACGGAGCACACTCCCACCGCGAACGACGACAGCAAAAACATCTCCGGCGACGTACTCAGCACCACCCCGGCCAGACTCAGTATAAGCCCCGCCGTCAGCATCAGGATAAGTCGCCGGTTCTCGATAATATCTCCGAGCGACACAAGAAAAAACAAACCGCTTCCGTAACCAAGCTGCGTCAGCGTGATAATCGCCCCCGCCCATTCCGGTTTTATCCGCAGATCATGCGCGATCGGCCCCACCAGCGATTGCGCGTAGTAGATGTTGGCTACTGTCACGCCACAGACCAGAGCGAAAATCAGCGTCATCGCCGGAGAAAGATGACCCGGGCGGAGATCGGGACCGGTCATGGCGTTGCTTTTGTCTTCATCGCAGCAGATTACCGGGAAACCATCGTCATGCCGAATAGTATGTTTGTGTGAGCACTTCGGGCTCTCCACACAGCAACGCAGGGCCTCACACTGTCCGTGGTATGCGTAGTACCAGAGGGTCCTGGTCTTTGATCTGTGTGAGACTGACAGGCGCAGGACTGCCCTGGAACCCGGCAAAGGCTCGCCTTTGCAAACCATTTATGATCAGCAAACCGTGGGGCAGGAGCCTGCAGTCCCTGCCAGATCCGGGCTGAGTCCGGAGACTCTCTCATCGGCAGGTCAGTCTTCACACCTCTGGTATAACAGAGGCCTGATCGTTTTGCCCGGCCAGGGTAAGCAGCGGAGGCTTTATCCCAAACGGGCCGCTCTCCGGGTGAAAGCAGCACTGTCGGGGGAGGCCACAGAATCATATGACATGAAAAATCCCCTTTTCAGCATCAGCACCATTCGCATGGCTAACGAGCCAGGCATCATTGATGCCCGCTGTCAGAAGGGTAAGGCCATCCCGGCTACATCATATCCGGCCTGCCTCGTCCTGCCTGCCTCTCCTGAACCCTGGCTGGTACACAAAACGGCATATCCTCAACCATACAGGAAGTCATCATGCCGCCAGTCGTTCTCCATTCTCCTGATGACATTCGCAAACTGGCCACAGACAACAGCGTCGTCCTCATTGATGTCCGGGACGAAAAAGACTTCGCCGCCGGACACATCCCCGGCGCCGTCAATATGCCTGACATCTTTACCTATCTTGCCGAAACTACCGAAACCGGCCTGCAAACCCTGCAAAAAACCTTCGCAGATCTGTTCGCCAATTATGGCCTCGACGGAAAAAAGACCGCCATTATTTATGAAGATGCACTGCACACCCGTTATGGTGCATCCTGTCGTGGCTACTGGATCCTCAGCTACCTTGGTTACCCGAAGGTCGGTATTCTCGATGGTGGCCTCAGTGCATGGCGACGGAAAGGCGGAGAACTCACTACCGAAACGACCCGCCCGACCCGCGCCGAATTCCCGCTGCACATCAACCACAGCCTTATGGCCACCCGCGAAGATGTCCAGGCCTCCCTCGGCTCCGATACCGTGAAACTGCTCGATAACCGCGATAAGGTCGAGTGGCTTGGTGAAAGCTCGTCACCCTACGGCGTCGATTTCGCGCCGCGCAAAGGCCGGATCCCTGGCGCGGTCTGGATCGAATGGTACGATTTCATGAAGGTCGCCGACAATCACGCTACGTTTCGTAGTCGTGAAGAAATCCGTAATCTCGCCGCGTCCCGTAACCTGACCCCTGACGAGGACATCATTATTTACTGCTTCAAGGGCGCCCGGGCCGCCAACACCTATGTCGCACTGGCCGCCGCAGGCTTCACGCGCCTGCGCCTTTATATGGGATCATGGAACGAATGGTCCCGTGACCCGTCGCTCCCTGTCGAAGACGGCCTCCCCAAAGCTGCCGCACCTTACCGGAAGAACTGATCGCGGAGGCGTGCCTGAATCCGGAGGGCAGAAGTCCGACACTCCGTTTGTCAGCTGAAAAGCTGCCGTCAGAATCTGGCGGCAGCCTTTTTTCAGAGATCTTCTCTGCGCTCAGTGACGCTCAGCCTCAGTCGCAGGCTGCTCATGAGACGAATTAGTTCTGTTGCGGCCCTGTTTTTCCAAAAATATAGGTCCACTCAGCCTCTGCCTGAATTCTGGCAAAGTAGCTCCATGTCTTCACATTCAAAGATTTCTCCAGAAATGGGCGAGCTTTGTCATAGTCGGCGTGAAGAATATAATATTCCGATATAGTGAAAGCTGTACTGGCCCGGTTTCCGTCAGAAGAGCTGAAGGATTTTCCTGTATCTCTGTCCGACAGGAAATCATCGACGTCCTGATGGCCCTTAAACAGTTCAACCCCGTTAAAATATATATTGTCTTCTATGTTGTCTTTCATGTCGTGCATTGTGTAGCTGTAGCTATCAAGAAGCGCTTTTGCTTCTATATATTTAGTGGCGTGTGCAAGTGACAGATACTCCCAGTAAACACAGGCTGTCACATCAGGAGCACCCGCCGTTCCGAGCGCAATCTGCCGTGATTCATGAAACCAGTGTGCGGCCTGTTCAAACTGATGAGACGCAAAATAGGCCTGGCCGAGATGATAGTAAATATAGAACTGCAGAACGTCGGGTGTCGCGGCCGGAACCCCGGGTCTGACGATATCGCGTTCCAGAGGTTTCCCGATGCTCAGCTTTGCAGCCTGAAGGCCATCTGCGATTGATTTACCAAATTGCCTGATACTGAAATAGCGATGAGCCCGATGGCGAAGAAGGGCGACAGAATTCGGATACTTTGAAAGCCCTTTTGTAAAAACATCGATTGATGCTTTCATGTCGCCTCTGAAACCAAGAAGCCGGCCATACCATACAGCGCTGGCTTCTGATTCTGTTTTCTCATAATCAGATTTAGCATCAGTAATAGCTTTTTCGAGACTGGATGGTTCTCCGACATTTACTTTTTGCTCAGCGTCAAAATACATAGGCTTACCAAACAGGTCATATCCCTGCAGACTTGCCGTGCCCGATTGAGCCATCGCGGCAGATGCACAACTGAAGGCCATGAGAGGAATGAGGAAGATATGTTTTTTCATGATGGGCTCCGGTAAATGGTGACATTTTTTTCAGAAATAGCCACCATTTCATAAAATAAATCCGAAAACGGATGAAGACAGCATAAAGCGATCAGAAATCTGCCCGCGCCTGCAGGAAAACGTAACGCCCGATAATATCTGAAGAATAGAGGCCTGAGGCGGTATTGCTACTTCCATCCGGTACAAATGGCGGTGCCTTGTTGAGAATATTATTGACGCCACCAAGGAAGTTCCAGCGACCAGTCCTGTAGGACACAGTCACATCGTGGGAGAAAATCCCGGGAACTTTACAGTAACTGTATACTTTGCAGGAAACATCGTTGGTCCCATCAGTAAAGTGCATGCCTCCGGTGTAATTCATCATATAGGTGAGGCGGAAATTATCGTGTGCCCATGTGACTGTCGCATAATCTCTCACCCGCGGGTTGCCATATCCACCCTGATAGAAAAGACGTCCATCATAGTTGAACCAGGCGCCACCTGGTGTGTTTTGTTGCATATAGCTGATGACTTGCTGGAAATTATTGTTCAGCATAAGCCGGTCAGAAGCACCAAGCCGCAAAGTGTAGTTCAGATCAAAATCAATGCCGCTCGTCCGCAGTTCTCCGATGTTCTGGTAAGGATCGTCAACCTGAGTAAGCTGACCGGCACTGTTTCGTGCGTTTATCAGACTACAGTAGTTTGTTGCCGTTCCGGTGTAGCAGCTATCGACGATATACTGGATCGGTAAAGTGCCGATCTCATGCTGAACAGTATAGTGCCAGTACTCAACAGATGCCTCCAGCCCACGAATCCATCTGGGCGTAAGGACAACGCCAAACGTATAAGTCCGGCCGATTTCCGGCTGAAGTTTCGTGTTGCCACCCGCAAGCGTCGGGATTTCACTGGCATCGGCCTGAACGAATTTACCGGGATTGATGCCCTCCTTCATGCAGTGGGCAACAACATTCGCGGACAGTCCGCCATATGTTCCGGCCTGAGCACACGGATCATTGCCGGAATTGTAGCTCATGGAAGCGCCGCCATAGAGTTCGGAAACGGATGGAGCACGAAAGGACGTACCAAGCGTTCCCCGGAAGCGGATGTCACGCGTCGGTGCCCAGTTGAGGCTGGCTTTCCAGTTTTCTGTACTGCCAAATGTGGAGTAATTGTCCCAGCGCCCCTGAGCATCCACGGTCAGATCCCGGGCAAATGGTGCGTTATGCAGAAGGGGAAGTTTCCCCTCAAGATAAACAGACGTCACGCCATAGCCGCCGCCGGTATATTCTTCTCCACCCCCCAGATCGCTGTTCACCATCGGATCGGGCACATAACTGGCCTGCTCGCTGCGGTGTTCCAGGCCGCCGGCAAGAGCAAAATCTCCGCCATATTTATAGGGAAGGTGAGCAAGATGATTGTTGTCAACGCGCAGATTAAAATCGCGCATCTGATAGGTCGCGTGGTCCGTCTGATAATCGGCGATATATTCGCGCTGAGAGCTGCTGAGCGCTCCGAAAGGATTTATCAGTGAGCATCCCTTGCTGGCCTGGCAGACGGAGGGATCGTAAGTGATGGCGCTCAGAGGATTACCAGGGTTAAGCTGACGAACACCCAGAGAATCCAGCAGGTGTGTGTAATTAATCTGGTTATCGACCGCCATTGTGGCCCGGCTTTCGCCGTACGTCATTGAGGCATCGTAATTCCAGTCGCCAACAATGCGTCCGCGAGCCCCGCCCATGACCTGCCATGTATCGAATGCCTGCTTATAATTACGGTCACCGATGTCCTGCATTCTTTTATAAAGATCAACGTCTTCGCCCCAGATATTGTAAGGACTGCCCGCAGGAAGCATCAGCTGCGATGGCTCCGTTGAAGGATACGAACTTCCTGTTTCCGGCCAGGCGGCCATGTTCTGGGATGTTGTTTTGTGCGTGTACTGAACCGAAGAATACAGTGAAATATGCTCGTTGATGTCATAATGCGCATCACCGGAAAGATTTGACTCCTGCAGATAATTGGTAAGCTGCTGTTCATTCCCATATTGGAAACGATCGCTGTTGCCAAAATCATGAAATCCGCTGGTGCCCCCGCCCGTATTGTTGCTGACAAGATCAAAATTGCCATTCGGATCAATCACGCGTGTCGCGGCCGTAATCGAGCTTCCATGAACCGGAGTCTGACCAATGAGAGCATCGGAAAGCCAGGGATCGCGAGACCATGATCTGTTGCGGGTCATAATAGGGCTGTTGGTCAGATACTGGCCAAAGACAGTGATATTTCCGCGCCCGTGATCAAAATTAAACCCCTTATAGCCAGATATTTTTCCGGTATCTCCATCTCCCTGGTCGGTAATCCCTCCACGTATCGTCAGACCGCCAGTCGTCAGATTATGTTTGAGTTTAATATTGATAACGCCTGAAACAGCATCGGCACCATAAAGCTCAGATCCGCCATCTTTCAGTATTTCTACTGAAGCGATCTGATCGATAGGAATGGAACTCAGATCAACACAGGATGCCACGCCGCCCATTGTGGGAACCATACGTTTCCCGTCCACCAGAACGAGAACGCGACTTTGTCCCAGATTTCTGAGGTCGGCACAGGACAGACCATTGGTTCCGTTAGGCATCCCGGCACTGCTGATTGTCGATGTGCTGCCCGAGCCCTGACTGCCAATAGATGGCAATCTTTGCAGGTAATCGCTGATTGTGCTGGCAGACGTTTCCTGAATCTGCTGCGCCGTTACTGTCTGAACAGGATTAGCATTCTGATTGGCTGCATTACGTAGCGCAGAGCCGACAACAACGACATTTTCAGTCCGTGATAATGGTGCCGTCAAAGCCGCTTTTCTGGCGCGTGTCGCCTGAGCAGATCGTGTCGTAGTAATTCCGGATGTCGCTGCCTGAGCCACCGCAGCCTGTTTGTGCGGGGCAGCAGGGACTGTCTTTGCTTCCGCGAAAAGAGGAATTATTGCAATAAATCCAATTCCGGAAACAAAATATTTGTGATGCGAGAATATAAACACAATCGATTTCCCCGCTGTTATCTTTATGAATATTCATCTCGACTTATTCATGAAGATTTATTCCGAACATTTTCATCACCAAAAAATATCTTCATTTTTGTAGTGAGAATATTATCCGTCTGCATTTCAACCCTGCTAATTATTATTTTAGATTCGATTTCAAAACAATATTGCTGATGGCTGCTTTTTGTGTGCGATTGTTGCTTGTGGAGCATAAAGTAGCATAAAATAATTCTGACTATGGAGAATGCGGACTACGCCGTGAGCTATGAAGGCGAATTTTACACCACAGGAGGTCAGAGAGGTGTTCGATGCATTGGAGTCAGCTGAAATAACGACAGCCTCGGGATGAGAGGCTGACAAATTGCTGTCGCAATTGACAGAACCGGGAGCTTCTAAGAGCTTTCGGGTGGCTGTTCTGTATTTTCTGATTGAACAGAATTCAGTATCAGCGAGTGGAGACCGGTTTGCCTGCCTGTTGTTCGATTTGAGAAGGATACATTCTTAATGGAAGGGAGCCTTCTTCCGGGTGCAGGATGCTGATAATCGAAGCTGGTAAATCTGCGTCCCCTTTGTCGAATACACCACATCGGGAGATTGCATTTTTAAGAAGTGCAGGCTCAGATATTCTGAGTAATGCAATGCGGACACAGTTGGGTGTTTTTGTAATATTTGACGCCACGCCAAGGCACAGTCCGGATAATACAGAGACTTTCGTTGTCAGGCTGGGATACATAACAATCGAGAGCAACTCCGAGTCAAACATAGAATCGTAGGCATTGATAAATAATCTGTCTCCAACATAGTAGATGTATCCTTTATATCGATGCCGTCTTTCCGGAGATCGTTCTATATAGTTTACTGTGAAGTTTGATTCATTTTTTGATATGAGCATTATTGATTTGACAATTTTATTGTCATTAACCATAGATATTTTATAGCAGCAGTAGTATCCAAGATATATTGATAAAGCTTTGTCATTAGATTTTATGCGTGAAAAATAAGAGTTATTTCTTTCTATTCCATACAGGCCATGATTGGCTTCAAAAATACTTTTGAATTCATGATGAGGAAGAATGATTTCCCGATAATCGACGCCAAAAAAATTGCAGATTTTTCTCAATATGTATTGAGACGGCATTGTTGAGCCGGAAATATATTTACTGAACTGACTTCTGTTGACACCGATTTTCCGGCAAATATCAGATATTGATTTATAATATCCACAAACATATCGGATATTTTTTGCGAAATCGTCAATGACGTCCTGTTCCATGGTTCCCTTTCATCAAGTGCCGCAGCAGCCAGATACTTCTGAAACACGTCTGGCCCCGGAATGAAATCATCTTAACCTTTTTTAGGGCAGTCGCTACAAGTCGCATACACGTTGATTTAAGAAAAATCAGCTGCACCAGACAATAAACTGCTCCGGATATCGGCTTATCTTTACGGTTCTGTTAACCCCATTGTGTGATTTCCGGACTCAGGGAATATTAATGCGTTAGCGCGGATGGGATCGCTATTTGCAGGGGTTAACAGAACTGTCCATCTGCATTCGTTAAAAACGAGTTGCGAAAACACAGCCCTGCATCAGCCTTTCTCAGGGCGCAGCGCTCTGCTGTGCCACCCCCTGAAAAAACCCTACCCCGCCTTCGGCAACATCTTCCCCGGGTTCATCATCCCCGCCGGATCAATCGCGGCTTTGATCCGTCGCATCACATCAAGTTCAGCCCCGCCGCGCCACTCCGGCATCATGTAGGATTTAAGCTGCCCAACCCCATGTTCAGCCGAAAAAGATCCACCCAGTTCACGCACAATCGCCGTCACCGTATCCATGATCTCATGATCACGGGCGAGGAAAGCAGCGCCATCCGCCCCCTCAGGCTGGACCAGATTGAAGTGAATATTGCCATCGCCAATATGCCCGAACGGCGCCACCCGAATGCCCGGAACCAGTGTCTTGCACGCTGACGTTGCCCGGTCGATAAACTCCGGAATGGCCGAGAGTGGCACAGACACATCATTTTTCACCGACGTTCCCGCCCGCTTCTGCGCTTCCGAGTGCTCCTCACGCAATTTCCAGAATGCCGCCCGCTGCGCCTCGCTCTCCGCCAGCACAGCGTCACTGACCAGGCCATCTTCGAACGCTTTGCCCAGCACTTCTTCCATCAGCCCGCGCAGCGTGTCACCTCCACGCGGACTCGCCAGTTCCACCAGGACATAGGCCGGTGAAGGGTTCGCCAGCGGCAAAGGCGCATCCGGAATCAGCGTGTTCACCAGTGTCATGCTCAGCCCGGACATAAACTCAAAGGCCTGAATCGCACTTGGCTCGACGTTACGAAACGCCGCGAAAAGCTTCAGCGCCGCCCGGGCGTCCGCTACCGCACAGAGCGCCGTTTCAATCGATTTCGGCTTCGGCTGAAGCTGCAAAATCGCACCGGTAATAATCGCCAGGGTCCCTTCAGACCCGATCAATAACTGACGCAGCGCATAGCCCGTGTTGTCCTTGCGCAGCTTCCGCATCAGGTTCAGCACTCTTCCGTCCGGCAGCACGGCTTCAAGCCCCAGAACCAGTTCCCGCGCATTGCCATAACGCACTGTGTTGTTGCCGCCCGCATTGGTCGCCAGCACGCCGCCAATCTCCGCTGATCCTTCTGATGAAATCGACAACGGCAGCATCAGGCCAGCATCCAGCGCGGCATCCTGCGCCGCCTTCAGAGTCACACCCGCATCAATGCTCATCGTATTATCGACCGGATCAATCTCGCGCACCCGGTTCATCCGGCTGGTCACGATCACCAGTGCCCGTCCGCTGTCATCCGGCGTCGCGCCGCCAACCATGCTCGTGTTGCCACCCTGCGGAACCACCGGAATGCCGTGCTCCGCACACAGCCGCACGGTCTCCGCGCAACCTTCCGTGTTCGCCGGCCGCGCCACCGCACAGGCTTTGCCATGAAACATCCCGCGCCAGTCAGTCAGAAACGCCGCCGTGTCTTCCGGCTGCGTCAGCAATCCGCCCGGCCCGAGAACCTTTTCAAGAGCGCTGGTCAGAGTGTCCGGAAGAAGGGCAGGGGAAAAGCTGGTCATGGCATCCGTCTCAGAGATGGTAAAAATCGGGCGGGGTAAAAACCGGGGCGCGACACCCTGGATAACCGCCGGACAAAGCAGGCCCGGCCTGTGTCGGTTTGTCATGCCGGCAGCCAGAATGCCAGCCCGCCGGTCAGAGCGTCCTGTCACATCCGGATTACCCCACGCCGGTGCAAAAATCTGGAAACCCGGAGCCTTTCATGTCAGACTGATGCGTGTTCGTAATGAGGCGCTCATAAACAGACACTGCAAATATCTTCTTGCAGACCGTGCGGCGGTATCCAGGAGGATCTCCGCGCAAACTGCCATAAAAGGGAGCATCGGATGATCCCGCCAATCTCAGCCTTTCCGTTCGCCGCTGCGCAGGGACGTACGCGCGCATCATCCCTTGGCCGGTCAGCTCTCTACATCGTGCTCGTTCTGGTTTGTGGCCTGCTCGTCTCAGCCCTCTCCGGAATCCTGCCTGAAAAAACCGTGCACCCCACCGTCGAAACCAGCCTCATTGCCGCCGCTGTCAGCGCCAGCCTGTTTCTGCTGTGTTTCGTCGTGTTCCCTACCCGGATCATGCTGCGCCTCTTTCGCGACCCACCCGAACAGGCGGGATGGCAACCCGCCAATGCCCCACAGCTTCTTTTCCTGGGTATCTCCGCCGGCTTCGTCGCGATCACCCTCTTCGCCACTGTCCTGTGGTCAGAAGGCGCCGTGCGCTGGACTCCCGCCATCCCCACTCTGCGTCAGGTCGTCAGCGAAGGCCTGCTTTCCGCTGTTTTCTGGCTTTGTGTCGCCGCCAGCGAGGAAGGACTCAATCGTGGTTACGCCTTCGTACAGCTCGTCCGGGCATTCTCGTTCTGGCCCGCCGCCCTCATCGACTGCGGCATCGTCATGCTGGAACATGCGACATATCATGAAGAAACAGCAGCCGGTATTCTGGGCGCCGGATTGTTCGGTCTCGTGCTCGTTTACAGCTTTCTGCAAACAGGCTCCCTGTGGTTCGCGCTCGGCCTGCATGCCTCATGGAAATTTGCGCAAAACTTCATCTTTGGATTCGCAAGTCGTGACGCAACCGAAACACCGTCGCTCCTGATGTGCCAGCTTTCAGATAATCCTCTTCTGACCGGCGG
Organism: Acetobacter fallax; assembly: GCF_011516735.1. GTDB lineage: Bacteria > Pseudomonadota > Alphaproteobacteria > Acetobacterales > Acetobacteraceae > Acetobacter > Acetobacter fallax. The sequence goes on from NZ_WOSX01000027.1 coordinate 13,135, forward strand.
CTCCGCGGGACCGGAAGGCAGCATTCTCATTCTGCCTGTCACCGTGCTGCTGATGGCCCTGGTCCACGGTCTTGGCCTGCGACTGAAACCCCATGCCAGCGAACGTGTCATCATCATGAAACAGGCAGACGCATGCCAGGCCCGGTTTATGAACGAACAGGTTTTCCCTGATCCCGGTACCTGACAGGCATCAGCTAATGCAGATACACCGCATTTGGCATATGAGCCGGCCCGGGCCGAAGCGAATGAAACAGCTCCGTCCCCGCCACACCCGCGATACAGCCTACAATAACCGCCAGTCCCACCAATCCGAACCGCGTGTGACTGGTTGACTGAACGGCCACAAGCTGGCTCTGCGTCTCCGCCCGCGCCTGCTGGGTCAGAAAAAGCTCTGCTTTGAGCTGGGCGTTGTTCGCACGCACCGTCCGAAGCTCCATGTCCAGCTTCGTCACACTCTCCGTAAGTTCGCGAACCCGCGCCCGTTCCTGTTGCACATCCGCGGAAGCACTCGCTTTCGTGGCCCGCGCCCGCGCTGCCGGCGCCCGCTTCGGCGGGTTCGGCGCAATCGCGGTGAACAGGTTCTTCAGAGCCCCGCCCGTGATGTTGTTGCGCCGCGCGCGTGACCGGATCGCTTCCAGCGCCGTGGCCGACTGCCCGGGCTGATCCTCAAGCACCAGAGCAAGGATATCTGAAAGAACCTTCAGCTCTTTCGGATCAAAAGTCTCACTCATGCAATGTTCCGCTGAAGATGGGACGGGACCAGCCCCCCGCCCGAAAGATCTGATGCACCACCTGAACCTGAACCCGAACCCGGACGCGGTGCCGCCGCCCGCGACAGACGATCCCTGATAGCCGCGCCCAGACCACCATCAGGCACCGGCTGCACCGCAATGCCCCGCAGCCCGAGCGCCGCTCCCTCGCGATCCAGCACACGCAGCCCGGCAAACAGCCGCGCCGCCGCCTCATCCAGTCGTCCCGCCGCGCTCAGATTCCAGACCAGCCGTGCCCCCGAAAGCGGTGCGCCAAACGCCAGCAGCGCCTCATCCACCGCCACATCCGACGCATCCAGACGCACCGGCAGGCCTGGCGCGTAATGCGATTTCAGCATCCCCGGTCCGACTGGCGCATCCGGCTCATCACTCCCGACGGACTGCCCGACAGGGCCGATCACGGCTTCAATGTCTTCAACCGTAATCCCGCCCGGACGCAGCAGAACGGCAGAAGGCCCGGACAAATCCAGCACCGTGCTCTCAACACCAATCCGGCACGGTCCCGTGTCCAGAACCGCCGCGATCCGTCCTTCCAGCCCGTCCAGAACATGATCCGCATCGGACGGACTGACCGCTCCGGACAGGTTCGCGGAAGGTGCCGCAACCGGCCTGTCCACCGCCCCAAGCAGCGCCAGCGTACTGTCCTGAGCCGGAACACGCACCGCCGCCGTCGGCAATCCCGCCGCCGCCAGATCGCAGATCCATCCATTCGCCCGACGCGGTAAAACCAGCGTCAGCGGCCCGGGCCAGAAACGCGCCGCCAGAGCCCGTGCCCTGTCATCGGCTACAACATGCTCAAAAGCATGTGCGGCATCGGCAAAATGACTGATCAGAGGATTGAAGCGCGGCCGGTTTTTCGCTTCGAAAATCCGTGCCACGGCCAGAGGGTCTGTCGCATCGGCGCCAAGGCCATACACGGTCTCCGTGCCAAACGCGACCAGGCCACCAGAGCGGAGAAGCTCTGCGGCACGGGACAGTCCGGCGGAATTTGCGGCAAGGCGTTCGGTCATTCTGGTCCTGCTGGAGAGACCGCCCGCATAACATGAACAAGTCTCCACTCGCCAGTATCCGAACAGCACCGGCGCCATTGCCTCGTCATGCCGGTGCGGCTGAGCAACACCCGCATCAGACACCGGCCCGGAAAGGGGTCCGGAAACCGGCCCGTCATGCGACAGCGGACAGAAGACCGGTGCAGACAAAGGACGGATTTTTCCACCCGGACTTGCTGTATCGCAGGGGCTCCCCGTCCAGCAGCGTGATGGTCCCACCCGCCGCCTCAACAATCGCCTGCGGTGCCGCTGTGTCCCATTCCATCGTCGGACCCAGCCGGGGATAAAAATCCGCCACGCCTTCGGCAACCCGTACAAACTTCACCGCCGAACCGATATTGCCAATCGACGCAATCACCCGTCCATCCAGAAACCGCTTCAGTTCCGGCGCATCTCCGTGATGACGTGAGGCCAGAACCGCCAGTCCCGCGGCCGGTGACGTGCGCACATGAATGTCATGCTCGCCCTCACTGTCGAAGCGCTTCGCCCCAAGCCCGACACCGCCGGTATAAAACTGACCATAAGCCGGCAGAGCCATCGCCCCCAGCACGGCCTGATCGTCACGGACGAGCCCGATATTCACTGTGAAATCATCCCGCCCGGCCGCGAATTCCCGCGTTCCGTCCAGAGGATCAACCAGCCAGTACGTCCTGGCCGGTGCCACATAAATGCCCGCCGCGACTTCTTCCTCGGCAATCACCGGAATCTGCGGCACCGCAGCCCGCAAGCCCGCCAGAATGTGCGTTTCCGCCGCCTGATCAGCCTCCGTGACCGGTGACCGGTCGGATTTCGTCTTCGTCACAAAGCCCTTTGCCCGAATGGCGTTGATGATATCGCTGGCTTCGCGCGCCAGACGAAGTGCAAGATCGAGAAGAACGGCATCGGAGGGGAGGAGCGTGTCAGATATCATAGAGATGTCTTACTCCACATGAGTGAACACGCAATTGATATTGCACCCTCCCTGATAACGACCGCTGCATGGCTCGTCCCATGCCTCTCGCTTGCCAGGCAGGCCGCCCCTCCGCTACGCCTGTCGCCGTCATTCCGGCGGAGGCAGGGATACCGCTCCCGCGCCGCGACCGTCGCCACCACGCATGATAAAAAGGCGCCACCGTGACAGAGATCAGCTTCTCAGGCCCCGAACTTCCCACTGGCGGAGCGCTGGCCCTCCTCGAATTCGCCGAGTCGGATCGCTCGAACCTCTTCAAAGCCGCCAATGACGCCACCGGCGGCGCCATTGCCCGCGCCGTCGAGGCCGCCTCCTTCTCCTTCAAACCCGGCGCCAGTTGCACCATTCTCGCCCCAGGCGCAGGGCTGGAGCGTGTTGTCCTCGTCGGCCTCGGTGACAAAGATGGTGTCACCGAAGTCCTCGCCGAACGGGTCGGGGGCGTCGCCGCGCTGGCCATGACGATGCACAGCCAGGCCGCCATCGCCACGGACGGCATCGACAGCAGCCTCGTCCCGCTGGTCGCTCTTGGCGCCACCCTCAGCCTTTACCGCTTCGACCGTTATCGCACGACCGATCGTGACGACGGTCCGAAGCTCGCCGCTCTCACCATCCTGACAGACAGCGCCGATACCGCCCAGGCCGCCTGGACCGGATGGGATGCCGTCGCCCAGGGCGTCACCCTGACCCGCAATCTCGTCACCGAACCCGCCAACATCCTCACCCCCGTCGCCTTCGCGGACCGCGTCGAAGATCTCCGCGGCCTCGGCCTGACCATCGAAGTGTTCGATCGTCCGGCGATGGAAAAGCTCGGCTTCGGCGCTCTCCTCGGTGTCGCACAGGGCAGCAGCAACGAACCCCGCATGGTCGTGCTGCGCTGGAACGGGGCAGGGGACGAGTCCGCCCCGCTCGCCTTCGTCGGTAAAGGCGTCACCTTCGATTCCGGCGGCATTTCCATAAAGCCCGCCGCCGGTATGGAAGACATGAAGTGGGACATGGGCGGCGCCGGTGTCGTCACCGGTCTGATGTCAGCCCTGGCCCGCCGCAACGCGAAAGTGAACGTCGTCGGCCTGATCGGTCTCGTCGAAAACATGGTCTCCGGCAACGCCCAGCGCCCCGGCGCCGTCGTCCGCAGCGCCTCCGGCCAGACCATCGAAGTCCTCAACACCGATGCCGAAGGCCGGCTGGTTCTGGCTGACGTCCTCTGGTACGCCCGCGAAACCTTCAGGCCACGCTTCATGGTCGATCTCGCGACCCTGACCGGGGCCATCATCGTCGGTCTTGGTCACGAATACGCTGGCCTGTTCTCGAACGATGATACCCTCGCCGCAAACCTCGACGCCGCCGGCAAAACCAGCGGCGAGAAACTGTGGCGCATGCCGCTGGCCGACGAATACGATCAACTCCTGAAATCCGACATCGCCGACATGAAAAACATCGGTGGCCGTCCGGCAGGCTCCATCACCGCCGCGCAGTTCCTGCAACGCTTCGTGGGTGACACCCCCTGGGCACATCTCGACATCGCAGGCGTTACCTGGGCTTCCAAAGCGAAACCAGGCGCACCCAAAGGCGCGACGGCTTTCGGTGTCCGTCTGCTCGACCGCCTCGTCCGCACATACGAAGCACAGAAGTGACGGAACGAAGCTGACAGAGGAGAAGCCGGAACTTGGCTGAAATCGGCTTCTATCATCTGACCCGCACCGGCGCGCACGACGCCCTGCCGGTGCTGCTGGGGCGTACACTCGATACCGGGAAACGCGCCGTCATCCGCTGCGGCACGCCCGGCGACGCCCGCGCCCTCGACGACGCGTTGTGGAAAGTGTCAGATCCAGTCTGGCTCCCCCACGCCGCCACCGGCGGAAAATACCCCGAGCGTCAGCCGATCTGGATCACGGCCGGCGACGATGTGCCCAATGGCGCCACCTTCCTCTTCATGCTTGGCGCCACGGACGCCCCGCCCGTCGATCCTTTCGAGCGCGTCTTCGATCTTTTTGATGGCCGCGATGAATCCGCCGTCGCTGCCGCCCGCCTCCGCTGGACCGCCCTTAAAGCCCGGGGGCACACACTGGCCTACTGGCGACAGGAAGCAAAAGGCTGGACCCGCGCACGCTGAGCCAGGCTCCTTCAAAGAAAACCCGTCCCCGGAAAGACGTATCACGGCCTGCTTTCATAAGCGGATCTGGCTCCTGTGCCGTTACGTGCCGGCCTTTAACCCACCAAAGGTCACAGACCTTTGAAAACTATTTCATTATAAGCAGATCGGGGTGCAGGGGCCTGTGGTCCCTGCCGGGTCCGGGCAGAGCCCGGGCTTCCTCAGACCACAGCCAGATCCCCGGGCGGCATTATCCGCAACGAAAATGGCACTTTCTCTTATCGCAACGCTTCCCTGTCCTCTGCGGACGGAACAATCCGGTTGCTCAGACGCTTCTCACCCAGGAGGATTCAACATGTCCGGAACAGTGAAACTCAGAAGCGGCACGGAAGTCCCGGCGCTCGGAATGGGCACCTGGAACATGGGTGACAACGCCGCCCGCCGTAGCGAAGAACTCGAAAGCCTGCGCACCGGCATCGATCTCGGCCTGCGCGTGATCGACACCGCCGAAATGTACGGAAACGGCCGCTCCGAAAATGTCGTCGGAGAGGCGATCGCCGGTATCCGTGACAAGGTTTATCTCGTCACAAAAGTCGTCCCGTCCAACGCATCCCGCAAAGGCGTGCTTCAGGCCTGTCGCAATTCGCTCGACCGCCTGAAAACCGATCGCATTGATCTCTATCTGCTCCACTGGCGTGGCTCCGTCCCGCTCTCCGAAACCATCGAAGCCTTTGAGCAACTGCGTGACGATGGTCTCATCGGAAGCTGGGGCGTCTCAAACTTTGATGTCGATGACATGCGGGAACTCGATCACACCCCCGGAGGCGACCAGTGCGAGGTCAACCAGATTCTGTACAGCCTTGATCATCGCGGCGTCGAATTCGATCTGCTTCATGACGACCGGAAACGCCACGTCGCAACAATGGCCTATTCGCCGATAGGGCAGGGTGGTGTCCTGCTGCGTAACGAAGTCCTCGCTACCATCGCCCACCGGCACAAAACCTCCCTCGGAGCAGCCACCCCGGCCCAGATCGCCCTCGCCTGGGTTCTGCGTCAGCCTGATCTGATAGCTATTCCGAAAGCCAGTTCAGTGAAGCATCTGCGCGAAAACGTTGCTGCCCGGGAAATAAAACTTTCAAATGACGATCTCGCAGCTCTTGATCGTGCCTTTGCTCCGCCAACCCGTCATGTCTCGCTCGAAATGATCTGACCACTCTCGTCTGCCCGTCCATCCTGACCGGTTTCATAGCCCGGTCAGGATGGATGCCGGAGCAGCCCACAGGATGACAGGAATACAATCATGTCCCGTAAGTGGCTGTTTCAAAAGCCCCTCCGCCGACGCTCCGACGCGCGTTTTCCGTGCTCCGATGCTCACGGTCCGCACAGCCGCTCCGCTTCCGTGCTCAAAAATACACGCCGGTCACGCCCCTCAGGGGCGCTCCCGCTCAGCAGGAAGGCTTTTGAAACGGCCTCTAAAATGATCGTCACTCTGTGCCTGCTCAGTGTTTCCTGTGCATCCCACGCCCCGGAAAACGCCGGACAGACACCGGGACTGGCCGATGCCGCATGGGCTCGCAAACCGGGCTATACAACTGTGCTTCTGCACGGCATGGAACGAACCGATCGTTTCCCCGAAGGAAAAAACTGTAACGTCGCCGACCACGCTCTGATGTTTCCGGATACAGAGTATTTCCGTAACTGGTACAGAACCCACATGTCAGGCCACCGCATCGTGGCCGAAATGTCCAAAGACGCAAAAACTTACCTGCGTCTGGCCACACGGGAAGAGGGCTGCCTCTACCGATTCACAAACCTTCCCGCCGGGAACTGGGGTATTCTCATCAATCTTTCCTGGTATGAGTCCGGGATGATGACCTCCGGCCGCGCCCTTGTGCAGTCAGACGAAGTTCCGACCGGCACAGGTCTGACCTACGGTGAAATGCGCATCGGCCCCGACCAGATCCTCATCCGCCGCAATTTCGTTCTGGACGAAAAGCAGGTTCCGACAAACCACCATCCATTCCGTCCCACCATTCCGCAGGGCCTCCTGGAACCGTGGACAGACCCGAAACACGAAGACCCGAAGCCGCCCGTGCAGCACCCTTACGGCGTATTCTGAAGCGCCGGCGTGGCAGGCCTCCCATCAGAAGCTTTCGGCCTGGTCAGCGTCGATACGCCGCCTGGCTGAAAACCCGCCCTGCGAAATGCATCCTCACAACACCAGCCGCATCGCGCACCGCCTCTCTCCCGGCAGCCCCAGCGCAACTTCATGGGCCAGACAGTCCCGCAGCCGCTCCGGCATGCCCGCCGCCGTCAGACGGACGAATCCCAGCTTCCGATAAAACCGTTCATTGAAACGAAGATCGAGAAACGTCGTCAGCGTCACCGACACCTTGCCCCGTTCCCGTGCCGCCGCGATCACCGCTTCCACCAGCCGCGTCCCGGCCCCGTGTCCCTGTGCCTCATGCGCCACGGACAGTTCCAGCAGATGCAGCCCGTCCTCATGCTCCGCCGCGACAGCAAATCCGATCGGCTCTCCGTCTCGCAGCGCACTCCAGCTCAGCCCCGTCCGGACAGCCTCCTCATGCTCCGCCTCCGGCATCACCTCATGCGAAACTACCCACTCCAGACCGGCAATATCCTGAAACGCCTGCGCCGCAGACCGTTCCAGCACAGGCAGAAACACCACGTCAGCCAGCCGTGCTCGCCGGATCAGCACCGCATTATCCCGCCCGCCGCACCCGGCCCGCACCCAGCAGTCGTGACGCGCTCAGCATCGCTGCCGTGACCGCAAACAGGATGCCGCCATCAACGCAGGTCATCGTGCCGCCCGTCATCGCAATCCTCAGCGTCATCGCCACCGCCATCGCCCCGAGCGTCTGGCCACCCTGACGGGCCATCTGCACCATGCCGCTCGCCCCGCCCTCACGACCGGCCGTCGCCGACAGCATCATCGCCCGGTTGTTCGGTACCTGAAACACGCCAAACCCGAAACCCGCCACCGCAATCCGCCAGGCAATGTCAAATGCTCCAGGTGCCTCAGGAAGAAGCCGGAAAGCCACAAACCCCGTTGCTGTAATCAGCAGACCCGCGGAAGACATCTGGCCAGCCGGAATCCGATCCGCCAGCCGCTTCGTCACATTCGTGGACAGGATCAGTCCGGCCGCCCAGGATGTCATCAGCAGCCCGGTCGCCGTCGCGCTCCAGCCGAAATGCTGATTCAACGCGAATGGCAGGGAAACAAGAAAGAAATTGGACGCGATATAACCGAACAGCCCCGTCAGGAACGCCACCCGAAACCCGCTCCCCCGCAACAGATCGACCGGTAAAATCGGCTGCGACAGGTCCGCCTCATGCCGCACAAGCATCGCCGTCGCGAGCACCCCGGTCGCCAGCAGCGCCACATTGATCAGAACGTTGTTGCCGTGCGCGAAACCATCGCCTCCCAGCCCCAGCAGCCCGAGCCCGACCACACAGAGCAACGCCCCGCGCGGGTCAGGCATCTCTGAACGGGGCTCCGAACGAGGCAGTGAAGTCTGCGCCAGGAACAGCGTCAGCGCCCCGAACGGAATGTTGATCCAGAACAGCCACGGCCAGGTCGTAAACGCCAGCACCACACCGGCCACAGACGGCCCGAGCGCCAGCCCCAGCCCGACCATCAGCATGTTCAGCGTGATCCCGCGTCCCAGTTCCTTCTTAGGATAAATGAAGCGGATCAGCGCCGTGTTCACGCCCAGCATGCACGCCGCCCCAAGCCCCTGCACCGCCCGCGCCAGACTCAGTTCCAGCAATGTCGGCGCCATCGCACAGCCCACAGACGACACCATGAAAAGAATCACGCCAATAATGCTGAGCCGCGCATATCCGATCCATGCCCCTACGGCCGCCAGCGGTAACAGCGAAATGAGGCTCGACAGCTGATAGGCATTCACCACCCAGATCGTCTCGGACGCCGTCGCATGCAGATCAGCAGAGATGTCCGGCAGCGCCACATTGGCAATCGCATAATCAAGCAACGCCAGCAGAATAGACAGGCACACCGCCGTCATCGCCCGGGTCCGCGCCGCACCATAGAGGCCGTCAGGCACATCGGCCGTTGAAGAGAGCCCGGAGGCAGAGAAGGGCGGAGCAGGAGGGCGTGTTGTCATAGCCGGCGGAGCATAGTGCGCCCGTCCGGTTTTGCAGAGTCATCGCGAAGGAATTCAGGTGCGTCACAGCACTGACCATGGCCAGATCCGGCGCGCGACGACACCTGATCCTTCAGCACAGGCCGCACCGTGCCGGACGGTCGAAGGCTCCGGCATCTTTCAGCCCGGAACAGACAGGATTCGGACAGAGCCACACATGCCGGAGATGAACCGCTCACGCAACGATGAGAGCGCCGGGGGTGTGACGACGTCCCCACATCATGTCATGACTTAAAAAAACAAGACGGATGATAAAAACCGCATGACCCCTGTTCTCGCCGCCTGCCTCGCGGCCGGCGCCATAGGCGCCGTCGTGGTGCTGATCTCCCGCCTCCGGTTCAGTCCCTTCATCGCGCTGTTTCTGGTGTCGATCTGTCTCGGCCTCATCGCCGGTATGCCACCCGAAAAAACTGTTTCCGCTTTCGAGGCCGGGGTCGGTCACGTCCTCGGCCACGTCGCGCCCGTCATCGCGCTCGGCACCATGCTCGGCAAAATGCTCGCCGAATCCGGCGGCGCGGATGTCATCGCGCTGACAATCGGACGTCTCGCCGGCCGGGGCCGCGCCGACTGGGGCATGATGGCCGTCGGTCTGCTGATCGGCCTGCCCGTGTTCTTCGAGGTCGGATTTGTCCTTCTCATCCCGCTGGCCGTCGTCATGGCCCGGCAGGCCAATGTGAAACTGATCTCCATCGCCCTGCCAATGGCGACCGCCCTGTCCGTCACCCACGCCATGATCCCGCCGCACCCCGCAACCCTGCTGGCGGTGACCGCCTATCACGCCGATACCGGCCTCACGATTCTCTGGGGCATCCTCATCGGAACTCCCGTCGCCGCCCTCGCCGGGCCGGTCTATGCGCGCTGGATCAGCCCGCGCATCCATATCGAAAACCCGAATGGCATCGCCGCCCAGTTCGAACACAAAAGCAAAGTGCTAAACCCGCCCGGCTTCGTCATCACCGCCACAACGGTGTTCTCGCCCGTCCTCATGATGCTCATCGGCTCCGCCTCCGATTTCATCACCACAAAAGGATCGCTGCTCAACACCACGCTCCATTTCATCGGCAATACCGACATCGCCCTGCTGATCGCCACACTTCTGTCATTCCAGGTCTTCGGTACCGCACGTGGCTTCTCCCGCGCCACCATTCTCGACTTCGCGAATGAATGCGTCGCGCCCACAGCCATCGTTCTCCTCGTCGTCGGCGCCGGAGGCGGCTTCGGTCACGTCCTCATCGAAAGCGGCCTCTCCGGCGCCATTACCTCGCTGGCCCTCGGCGCTCACGTCCCGCTCATGATCCTCGCCTGGCTGCTCGCCGCCATCGTCCGCATCGCAACAGGGTCCGCCACCGTCGCCATGACCACCGCTTCCGGCATCATCGGCCCGATGGTGGCCAGTGCCCCGGCCGTCTCCCCGGAACTCCTCGTCATCGCAACCGGCGCCGGCTCCATCGCTTTCGGTCCCCTGAACGACGCCGGCTTCTGGCAGATCAAGGAATATCTCGGCATGAGCGTATCGCAGACCGTGAAAACATGGTCCGTGATCGAAACGCTGATTTCACTGCTCGGACTGGGTTTCGCCCTGCTCCTGTCCATGGTCGTTTCCTGAACCGCGAATTGCGACACAAAAGAACACACCGGACACGGGAGCAGGAACTGCGCCATATCCTGACAGCGTTGAAGCAACTGCCCGAAACATCCTGATCAGATCAGGATATGCCATCCGCACACACCGGGGTTCACCTGACCGGAAGATAAAGCCGCAGCTTCCCGTCCGGTGAAACCGGTCCCGGCCTGTCCCGGTCATAAACCGGCGCCAGTAATGCCTTCTGCCGCAGCAATTCGTTGTTCCGATGCCGGAAATGCGAACCATCAGAAGCGACCGGAATGACAAACCCCGCAAGATCCGGGCGGCCAAGCAACGCCACGAACGGGTCCCGGCTGCCGCCATTCGCGACATATTCACTATAGTTGAACACGTCGATCAGATTGTCCTTTCCGGCCCAGTAACAGATCGCCGCCATGCTGCACCCGACCTGCCCCGGCTGGCGCCGCACCTCATCGACGAAAACATCCCAGGCCCGGGCATCCCGCTTCAGATGCACCACCTGCGACACGGCGCGCGGCAACAGCACCCACGCCCCGATCAGAAACGGAACCAGTGCAATCCCAAGCAGCCCGGCCGGCCCGACACGCGAAGCAAAACGCGCAGGGCCGGTCACAGACAGGCCATGCTCACGTTGTCCCGCCGCTGAAATCGCAACACCGGTCAAAATCGACAGCACGATCAGCGGCTCAAACCAGGCGTTCAGCGCCACACCTTCGCCCGTCCGCTGAATCAGGGTCCAGAGAATGGAACAGGCCGCCGCCCGGGCCAGCAATCCTCCGTGCGGCACCGAAGGTCTGCGCCCGATCAGCGTCAGCGACACCAGACCCAGAGACAGAATCTCCGAAGTCCGTCTGGCGCCGCTCAACATTAGCGCGGGATTGATTACCCGGGAATGGTGCAGCACATCCGTCAGAAAAACCGGCCCGAAAATGACCACGCAAAGCCCGACAGCAAACGCGGCAAAAGCAGCCCCGCTGATCAGCCAGACCCCGAACGGCCGCCAGTCCCGCCGCCTCACGGCCATGACGGCGAGCTGAAATGTCACCGCCGCCGGCCATGACAGAACATTGTGCTTCACCATGCCAGCGGTGACCATCAGAGCCGCCGTGGCGATCAGGCGCGGCGCCCGAAGGTCAGGTCTGCCGTCCGCACCAGCCGGAGCCGAGACAAAAATCAGAACAGCCGACAGCATGATTGCAATGCCAAACCACTGCGGATCATCCATGGCCACGTAATCATGACTGAAAGCCGCGACATAGAGCAGCGGCAGCAGGACCGCCGCCGCAACGCCCCATCCGCCTGGCCCGCAGCGTCGCGAAACAGCCCCCGCAAGCCCGGCGGATGTCAGAAGCGAGACCAGCGCAATGATCCGGCCGGCAATGATCATATCACCAGTCAGCCAGCCCAGAACCCCCGTCACAAAAAAGGAGAGCGGCGGATAGTTGTTGGCGATCAGGCCGCCCGGCGCGGGATAAAGCGGGCCGCCGGAAAGTCCCAGCGCCCGTAAGGCCGCGTAGGCATTCCAGCCCTCATTATAGTCAAACGGAATCCGCGCCGACAGGCCCAGAACCGGTGCGGCAATAAGAGCCAGAACAGAGAGAGCGATGAAAACAATCGCCATCCTGAACGCCGTCCCAAATCCGGACGACTCTGTGCGCACAGGCATTTATCCCGTCATTCCCCGGTTCAGATTCCGAATGCCCTTATGAGCGACTGAGGCTGGACCGACAACAACAGGACAGCGGGAGGCAGGCCCGCATCCCGAAGTAAAAGACTGTTTCAGACATTCCCTGCCACCGGCCTGGCGCGCCTTTGCCTCGCAGCGTATGACCGCGCCCCTCGGGAAAGCCGTTTCACTCAGCAGAGAAACATCTGAAACAGCCTCACACGGTATCGCAGTGACAGCCAGCCTCTCCCGACCGTCTGCGGCCTCGCCCCGTGAGAGGATTGATCCGCACCGCCCTCTTCGTCCCGCTCACATCCGGCACGACATGACAGTCCATCCCTTCCGACCGCCGCGCCGCCGCAAAGACTTCGGCATGAGACAACTGGGCCGCCTGATAAAGAACACGCGCCCCAGGCATAACCTTGTGCTGTTTCATCCTTCGATCATGACACGGAAAAGGAGCGAACGAAAAAAATCACACCCCGACCTGTGCTCTCGCTTTTCGCGCCGGAGCCTCTTACACTCATGCAATGAGCGAAGAAGACTGGACGACTCAAAGCGCTGATGACGCCGAAGCCGACGCTGCGGCAGACCGCATCGAGCAGGCCGCCGGCATTCCCGAGCCACGTCAGACGGCCGGCAGTTTCACCACCTCTATCGTGATTCCCGTCATCATCGGCGGTATCGTCCTGCTGGGTGCCTTCTGGTGGGCCGCAGGGCAACTCGGCCTGTTCTGAGAAGTCCTCAGTTTCCTGATAAAATCAGATAATTCCTGATTGCGTCACACGCTGCCCGTCACAGTGAAAGACCGGCGTCAGGCCACCGGCTCCAGAAACACCACCGTCGAGCCGCCTCCTTCAACCAGCGTCTCAATCGCCGCGTTGAACGCCTTGCCATGCGCCATTCCGATGTGAGCCTCAAATGCCGCCTGATCCCGATACGTTTCCTCTACATGGAAAAACGCCGGATCGTCAGCCAGCCGATACACCACAAACCGTATATTGCCCGGTTCAGCCCGAACGTTTCCGGCCAGAGTCCGTAACAATGACGCCACGGTCTCCTCCTGTCCCGGCAGCGCCCGCATCGTGGCGTAAAGTGCCTTTTCCATGTCTGATCCTCTTCTTACACACGTCCATAAAGCGAAACGTCCACGTTTCCGCCGGACAGGATGATGCCAGCCCGCTTCCCGCGCACATCCACAACGCCCTCAAGCACCGCCGCAGCCGCCAGACACCCGGTCGGCTCGACAACAACCTTCATCCGCTCCGCGAGATCCCGCATCACCCGTAACAACTGAGCGTCCGTCACTGTCACGATCTTCGCGACACGATCACGCATCATCGCAAACGTCAGATCTCCGAGCGCCGTCGTCTGCGCCCCGTCCGCCAGAGTCTGTGGCACCGGAATAGTCACAATCCGCTCCGCCGCCAGCGATTGCTGTCCGTCATTCCCGGCCTCAGGCTCCACCCCGATCACCGTGCAGCCCGGCGAAAGCAGCGCCACCGCCAGAGCCGTTCCGCAAAGCAGACCGCCGCCACCCAAAGGCGCCAGCAAAATATCCAGCGGCCCCGTCTCCTCCAGCAACTCCAGCGCCGCCGTGCCCTGTCCCGCAATAATGTCCGGATGATTGAACGGCGGAATCAGCGTCAGCCCGCGCTCAGCCGCCAGCCGTGCCCCGATCTCCTGCCGATCCTCCGTGTAACGATCATAGGAGACAATCTCCGCTCCATATCCCGCCGTCGCCGCCCGCTTGATCGCAGGCGCATCCGCCGGCATCACAATCACAACCGGCACCCCGGCCAGTCGCCCCGCCAGAGCCATGGCCTGCGCATGATTGCCCGACGAAAACGCCACCACGCCTCGCCGGCGCTGCTCATCCGACAGACGCGCAATCGCATTCGCCGCCCCGCGGAACTTGAACGCGCCGCTCCGCTGAAATGTCTCGGCCTTGAAAAACAGTTCCGCCCCGAGCCGCTGGTCAAACATCCGGGACGTCAGAACCGGCGTCCGATGCGCCAGCCCCGCCAGCCGGACCGAAGCCGACCGAACATCCTCCGGCTCAGGCAGGAAAGAGGACAAACTCACGGGGCAGGGTCCTTATTTGACGGCCTTCAGGCCATCCTTATAGCCAAGAGCCTCAAGTTGCTGCTCTTTTGTCAGGTGTTTATCAGGTCCGCTGCTTCCGAACCAGGAACAGGCGGAAAGCAGAGAACAGCCGAGAACAAGAAGAAAAGCCCGCTTCATTCAGAAGTATTTCCCATTTTTGATCCATATCGACCATGCCCTAAAACGGAAAGAAATGCGAGGCTGGTACGGCTCTGCCCAGGACCCCGGCAAAGGTCGCAGACCTTTGGAAAGGCTCTGTTGCCGTTACGAGTTGATCTGTGATTTTTCAAAGAGTTAGAAAAAGACCGGGCTCTGCCCGACCCCGGAAGGGGTCGCGGCCCCCTTCACCCCGATCTGTTTATAATAAAATGGCTTCCAAAGGTCGCAGACCTTTGGTGGGTTTCCAGGGCAAAGCCCTGAAAAAATGCCAGCACTTAATGACAACAGAGCGTTTGGAAACCATTTTATTATTAATCAACCGGGGTGCAGAGGCCAGCGGTCCCCGCCGGGTTTGGTTTCGGATGCTCCCAACTCCGCCTTCGCCGCCTCGCGAATAAGCTTACCCAAAGCGCCTACGACATAATGGATTTTCGCTCCCACACCCTCGGCCGGATGGATCCACGGAGGTTCAGTCATCCCCGCATCGGCGTCCCGGCGATGTGTCAGTCGCTCTGGCTGTCCTGGCAGCTTCGCAATTGGTGCCATTCTTAATAGCGCCAGGCGTAAGATAGAGCGCGCGATAGGCTGCGCTGACATGCGGGTGTGCGGCTTTCCACGCTCCGGCAAGATCAACCAGACCGCAGAAAAGACCGAGCGCTATCAACCCCGCCATACGCCTACGCGAGGTTTTTGTTCCGGGCCTCACGGCGTCAGGCAAGAAAACGTTTTCCATGCATCCAGCCATTCATAAGAAAAGCATCTGTAACCAGACAAAGCACGACCAGGCACGGTCGCCAGCGCGGCGGGGTTTTGCAGGCAAGCAGCGTCAGCAGCATATTCGCGAACGGGTTGGCCAGAACGATGCGATGGATGGACATCATACTGGTGCTGCTGGCCAGCAAGAAAGTGACCAGCAGGACAACGCTTTCCATGCGCCACCGAATTCTGAAACTCCAGATAATAAGCGCGATTTCCGCCAGAGCAGCGATGCTCATCGGAATTGTCCGGGAGTGTTTGAACCCGTGCCAGATCCACACAACCGGCAGGCGCAGACGATGCCCCCAGGCCGCTTGCACATGCGCAAAAGCCAGCCCATCGCCAAGCAGCCGGTCCAGA
The DNA here is from genome assembly GCF_011516735.1 of Acetobacter fallax. GTDB lineage: Bacteria > Pseudomonadota > Alphaproteobacteria > Acetobacterales > Acetobacteraceae > Acetobacter > Acetobacter fallax. The sequence continues at coordinate 28,832 of NZ_WOSX01000027.1, forward strand.
AAGAAAATAAACAGAGAGAGCCCGGTCGCTCCCGCAAGAATGATCACAACGCCCTCGATCAGCCGATCCCGCCGATCAGACCGGCACGCGGCGGAAGGGAGCGCCAGAACATGGAACGCCGCGGCAATTAAAACACAGAAAAGACCGGTAGGACGGGTCAGACACAATGCACAGGCCAGAAGCGCGGCAAGCAATGTTCGTCTTTTTGACATCGCCATCACGCAGCCCAGCAGCAGCACGCCGTACAGACATTCCGTATAGGGGAGCCGATACCACAGCGTGGTCGGCAGCAGCATGAGCATCAGAACGCAAAATGTCCGGTCTTTGTCAGCAACGGGCGTGCGGTCCCGCATGTAGAGGACCGCCAGCAGAACGAGCACGGGAAAAAGTACCCCGTTGAGCGCGAACCCGGCCGCGTGAGCCCCTGATCCGGTCAGGCCCGCCACGGCACGGATCAGCAACGGATAGAGCGGAAAAAATGCCCAGGATCCCTGAGCGAAATCGTTCGGAGTCAGGCGTGGCGTGCTGCTATATCCCTGCACCGCGATTTGTTCATACCACGCGCAGTCCCAGTGACACAGAGCGTTCGCCGGCCCGCCCGAAGACCACGCCATAAGAAACAAAGCCAGCAGCAACACCAGGTGCAGGGGAATAATCCACATCGCACCGCTCTGTTTTACATCTGCGCGTTCACCTCCTGCCCGGCTGAAAACACTGTTTGTCACAAACCGCCTCTCGTCTCTCACTCTGGAGGACCCGGCCCGGCCAGCTGAAGAGCCTGTATTCCCAGCAGGTGGATTAGTTAACTTTCATCCATAGCTCAAGGAGTGTCAGGTGTGAAAACACATTGATGAGCGGGTTTCAGCGGACACAGGTCGGATTTTCCTGTGTCAGAAGTGACCACAATTCCGGTGAATAAGACATAATTTGACATTAACAGTATGACTGACCGGCCGGGAAAACTACACAGGCTCCCTGGACCATCGCAGAACGCACATCGCGTTAAAGTCAGCCCGCCTGTTCCGTCATCCCGGCACCGAAACCTACCGCCGCAACTCCATCGTAATCGGCCCTTCACGGCGCCCATGGGTGAACTGATCCACCAGCGGATTCCCGCTGTTCATCAGCGAAGACGCCGGTCCCTGCCAGACCAGCTTCCCCTGATACAGCATCGCCGCCTCATCGCCGATCCGCTGCGCCGAAGCCATGTCATGCGTGATCGCAATCGCCGTCGATCCCAGCCGCTTCACGCAGTCGACGATCAGCCCGTCAATCACAGCCCCCATGATCGGATCGAGCCCGGTCGTCGGCTCGTCGAAAAACAGAATGTCCGGCCTGTCCGCAATCGCCCGCGCCAGCCCGACACGCTTCTGCATCCCCCCCGAAAGCTCGGAAGGCGACAGATCCCCCACAGAAGCATCCAGCCCGACCTGCGCCAGAATCTCACCCGCCCGGACCCGGGCCTGCGCCCGCGTCAGCCTCGGATGCGCGTCGGAATGCCGCCGTGCCTCAGGCGCCAGCAGCCCGAACGCCACATTCTCCCAGACCGTCAGACTGTCGAACAGCGCACCGTTCTGAAACAGCATGCCAATCTCGCCAAGAATCACTTCCCGCTCCCGACGCGACGCGGACAGCACATTCTTCCCGTCAATCTCGATCGTCCCCGCATCCGGCGTAATCAGCCCGAGAATACAGCGCAGCAGCACCGATTTTCCCGTCCCCGAGCCGCCAATGATGACAAAGGAAGTCCCCGCCGGAACATCCAGATCAACCCCGTTGAGAACATGCTTGTTCCCGAATGATTTATACAGGCCGCGAATACGGATCTTCGGCACAGCAGAAGCAGGGACAGGGGAGGGTGGGGGCGTTTGTTCCATCATTGCGCGAAAAACAGATCCGTCAGGAGATAATCAAAGGCCAGAACAAGGATCGAGGCCGACACCACAGCCGAAGTCGTCGCGCTCCCCACCCCTTCGGCACCGCCCCGGCTGTTATAGCCCTGGTAACAGCCCATCAGAGCGATCAGAAAACCAAACACCGCCGCCTTCACCAGACCAACCGTGATGTCGCTCGTCTTCACCGCATTCAGCGTCGCCGTAATATACGCCGTCGGCGAGAAGCCGAGCTTCGCCGTCGCAACCGTAAAACCTCCCGCCACACCGAGAATGTCCGCGACCACCACCAGCAACGGCAGCGCGATAACACCCGCCAGCAGCCTGGGCGTGACCAGATACTTCATCGGACTGGTCCGCAGCGTCGTCAGCGCGTCAATCTGGTCCGTCACCCGCATGGTGCCGATCTCCGCCGCCATCGCGGCACCTACGCGCCCCGCCACCATCAGCCCCGCCAGAACCGGACCCAGCTCGCGGGTCACCGACAGCACCACGATGCTCGCGATCGCACTCTGCGCATGATACTGCGCAAACCCGGTATAAGACTGCAACGCAATCACGCCGCCCGAGAACAGCGCCGTCAGCGCCACAACCGGCAGCGACAGAAACCCGGTGTCCAGCAATGCCACCCCGAAAACCCGCCAGTAAAACGGAGGCCGCACAGCATGCGACAGCCCCTCCAGCGCAAACAGCGCAATAGCCCCGGCGGAACGGATCAGAGCAAAGGCAGCGCGGCCGATGGCAGCGATAAAATCAAGAACAGCGTTCATCCGGCGCGATCAGCCCTCCTGCGGCCGGAACCCCGGACCCGCGCATATCGTCAACACATCAGGGCGCAGAAGCCTGCGGTCCCTGGCCGGGCCGGAACAGACACCAGCCACAGTCATGCCGTAACCCGAGACCTGCCCCGCGTCAAAGTCGCCGCCAGCCCCCTGAAACACGATCGGTTTTCAAAAACTTACAGTCAGCCTCGTTTCGTAATGACAGGATAGTCGTGAATGCTTGACCGGGCTCGCATGGACAGGTTCAAGTCCCCTCCGTCCGGATCGCGTGTCAGTCCGAAGGAGCGGCGGACAACAGAACCGCGCACCCGAACTCCGCAGCTGCCCGTCGTTGCGGCAACCGGGTCCGACACCGATTTACAGGAAGGCCGCCAGGGGCCAGGAGGAATTATACGTGCGTATTGCGATGATCGGCGGCGGCTATGTTGGCCTCGTCTCCGCGGCGTGTTTCGCTGAATTCGGGCTTGATGTCTCCGTTGTGGAAAACAGCCCGGCCCGGCTGGCCGCCCTGCGCGAGGGCCGGATCCCCATCTACGAACCTGGTCTCGACCGGCTCGTTGAATCGAACATGCAGGCGGGGCGCCTCTCCTTCGGTGATGACATCGCCGCCGCCGTTCAGGGCGCGGAAGCCGTGTTCATCGCCGTCGGCACACCGCCCCGCAACGGCGACGGCGCCGCCGACATGCAATACGTCCACGCCGCCGCTAAACAGATCGCCAACGCCCTGACCGGCTACACCGTGATCGTCACCAAATCGACCGTGCCCGCCGGCACCAGCCGCCGCATCGCACAGCTCGTCCGCGAAGCCCGCCCCGATGCCGATTTCGACGTTGCCTCCAACCCTGAATTCCTGCGCGAAGGCAATGCCATTGGCGATTTCATGCGGCCAGACCGCGTCATCGTCGGCCTCGACCGCACAGCCCCTGACAGCGGTGCCCGCGCCGAAGAGGTGATGCGCCGCGTCTATCGCCCGCTCTCCCTCATCGAGGCCCCGGTCCTGTTCACCACGCTGGAAACAGCCGAACTGACCAAATACGCCTCCAACTCCTTCCTCGCGGTGAAAATCTCCTTCATCAACGAGATGGCCAGCCTCTGCGAGAAACTCGGCGCGGACGTGCATGACCTCGCCAGAGGCATGGGCCTCGACGGTCGCATCGGTCGTAAGTTCCTGCATCCAGGCCCGGGCTATGGCGGCTCCTGCTTCCCGAAAGATACGCTCGCCCTGTCACGCATCGGCCAGGAAGCCGGCAGCCCCTGCCGCCTCGTCGAAACCACCGTGCAGGTCAATGATGCCCGCAAGATCGGCATGGCCGGCCGCATCATCGCCGCCTGCGGCGGTTCGGTACACGGCAAAACAATCGCCGTGCTCGGCCTGACCTTCAAACCCGAAACCGACGACATGCGCGAGGCCCCGTCGATCCCCATCCTGCACCGCCTCGCCGAAGCCGGAGCCATCCTCCGCGCCTATGATCCGGTCGGCATGGAACCCGCAAAACCCGCCCTGCCACCCTCAGTGATCTACTGCCAGGATGCGCTCGACGCCGCGGAAGATGCCGATGCCCTGGTCGTCCTCACCGAATGGACCATGTTCCGCTCGCTTGCTCCCAGGGCCCTTGCCGAAACCATGAAAGGCCGGGTCATCGTTGACCTCCGCAACATCTTCGACCCGGTCGCCATGCGCGCCGAAGGACTGGACTACCAGTCGCTCGGCCGCCCGTAAGCAGCAGATAGAGTTGCGGGAGTAAGACAGATTCGCGTTGAGCCTGACACACAGAAGGAGAGCCTCCGGGCTCCCGCAAACCTTTGAATTCCGGTTTCTTGCTTAACAAATCGGGGTGAAGGGGTCTGCGACCCCTTCCGGGTCCGGGCAGAGCCCGGGTTTTCTTCAGGGCAGTCAGTTTTCATACGGGTTGGTATAAAAAACCAGCGGATCTGGCCTTTGCCCTGTGTGAAACTGGCAGGACTCTGCCCCGGAACCCGGCACAGGCCCGGTTAGTGTTGTATGTCGATCTGTGATTTTTCAACGGGTTAGCAGAAGACCGGGCTCCGTCCGAACCCGGAAGGGGTCGCAGACCCCTTCACCCCGATCTGTTTTGATAAACAGGCCGGTTTCCAAAGGTCTGCGGCCTTTGATGGTCATCACCGGAAAAACCCTGAGAGGTGCCGGCACCCAGCGACAACAGAGCCTTTTACGATCAACAAACCGGGACGCAGGAGCCTCCGGTCCGGGCCAGGGCCCGGAGCTCCCATCCTCAGCTCACTCTCCGCGACCTCCGCGTCTCTTTAAAAACCAGATAACTTTTTCTATGTTATAAGCAGCAATGTTATAAGGACGGCAGGCCGTAAAAACGCCCGGCAGACTGCCCCGCAGAGTTGCTGCAGAAATTACCGGCTACTATCAGGTCAACAGGAGAAAGCAGATGGAATGGCACGCTCTCGTCTCTCTGCTGACATTCCTCTTCCTGTCCTTTGTCCTGCCTCTCATCATCGCCATGGTCATCGTGTTCCGTGATCTCGTCGATGATGGACATGCCGAGCGCGACATGCGTTTCCGACGGGTCATTCTGCGCCAGCACATGCCGGCCATGGCCGAACCTTTCCTCGCTAAGGAAGAAACGTCCTGTCAGAAAACGGGATGCAAACAGCGACGGCCCACGCCGCAACGGCAACGCGAATACCAGTAAAACCGCCTTCCGTTTCTCCGCCGCCAGAGCACAAAACAACAGGAAACTGTTCCGTGCCGCTCCGCCAGCAGCACGCAGTCAGCATCATAACAGCGTATCCGGAGATCCGGCCAGTTTGCGGAATTCTTTTTCCAGAAGTATGAAGATAAACACACTTAAATTACTGACGGAACGCCACAGAAATCCGATCAGGACGTCATGCACCCGGAAGGGGTCGCGGACCCCTTCACCCCGATCTGTTATCAATAAGCCGGTTTCCAAAGGTCGGCGACCTTTGGCGTCCTCCGGGGCAAAGCCCTGAGAAGGTGCCGGCACGTAATGCTAACAGAGCCTTCCGGAAGCCCGTGCGGCAGGGTGGAGCAGGAGGAGAGGGCCGCGTGGGAAGAACACCGAAGCTGATTCAGTCCATCGAGCGCGCGACGGCCATCCTGGAGATCATCGCGCAGGAAGGCGGTGGCGCGCGGCTTCAGCAGATCGCCGCCATTGCAGGACTCGGGAAAACCACGGCGCACAATATCCTGCAGACACTCGATCATCTGGGCTATGTGCAGCGCCGTCCGGGCGACATGCGCTATCATCTCAGTGGCCGCATTCTCAATCTGGCTCGTATCGTCGGTGACGATGCCTCTTTGCGAGATCGCATGCGCCCGACGCTGGAAGCCATCGCCCACGAAAGCGGCGCGACCGTCTATCTTGGTGTGCCGAGCGGAGACGAAGCCGCCTATCTCGATATTCTCGATCCACACGCCCCCGATATCGCCGCCGCACGGATGCATCGTCGCGAGACGCTCGAAGGATCCGCCGTCGGGCTTGTGTTCCTGGCCTTCGTCCCCGGCCTGGCCAGGCGCGTCATGAGCACACGGGCCAACGCGCTTGATGGTGATATTCCGGGCGAGATCGAAACGGTCCGGATCAGAGGGTATGCGCTCGATCTGGCAGCCTATCGTCCAGGCGAGAACGGTGTCGCCGTGCCGTGGCGCGAGAATGGCGAGGTGCGTGCCAGCATCGCCCTGACCGGGCCATCGTCGAAGCTCCCCCGGCATCGTCTGGTCCGGCTCGCCTGGATGATGATGAGGCATGTAGAGCGCGCGACGGTTCAACGATGTTGAACAAATCGGGATTTCGCGAGCCGGCACATTACGCGGCGTCCGGGCCGAAGCTAGATTGCCTGTCCGGATACCAGAAACCCGAAAGCAGATTATGAAACTGTCTCAGGCGACCACTATGCTCGATGTTGCTCTTGCCGAGGCGCAAAAGCGCGGCGTCAGTGTCTGCATCTCCATTCTGGATGCCGCAGCGTGGCCCGTGGCCTTCATCCGGATGGATGGCGCGCCGCTCGGTGTCATTGACGTCGCCGGAAAAAAGGCCCGGACAGCCATCCTGTTCCAGATGGACAGCGAGGTTTTCGCAAAAATCGGTTGCCCCGGAGGTGACGCCTATACGCTTGAGAACACCAATGGCGGCCTGACGAGCTTTGGCGGCGGGATAGTTCTCAGGACCGCTGACAGCACGGTGCTGGGTTCGATAGGCGTATCGGGCGCGAGCACCGAAGACGACATCGCGATCGCACAGGCCGCCGCAAAAACACTCACCGCCTGATCTTCTTCCGTTCCGGACTTCCACATGACAAAAACAGTTCCGCCCGCGCGCGGCACTTCGCCGATCGTGCCACCACACGGCGTGAAAGCCGCTTTTTTCATTCTCACTTTCGGCACATTTGTGGTCGGAACGGGCGAATTCGCGATTATGGGGATGCTGCCGCAATTCGCGGCATCCCTCGGTCTTTCGACGGCGGCTGCCGGGTATGCCATTACCGCCTATGCGCTGGGCGTCGTAATCGGCGCCCCGCTCATCACGATCCTCGGCGCGCGCCTGTCACGCCGTGAGCTTTTGCTCATCCTGTTTCTGCTGTTCGGCTTCGCCAATATCCTGAGTGTCGCCATGCAGACACCCGGCACGGTGGAAATCGCCCGCTTCATCACCGGGCTGCCGCACGGGGCGCTGATCGGCATCTCGGCGTTAGTGGGGGCGTCGATGGTCGAACGCTCCAGGCGAGGATGGGCTGTGGGACGGATACTTTCCGGCATCGCGATTTCAACCCTTGTCGGAGCACCGTTCTCGACGTTTGCTGCGGATCATTTCGGATGGCGCGTCGCCTATCTCATCATCGCCGCTCTCGGCTTCCTGACGTTCCTCGGAGTCTGGCGTTATATCCCGGCGGATCATCCCAACCGCAGGAATTCGCCGTTGCGCGAGGTCAGGGCGCTGATGAACACGCAGATCCTGCTAACATTGCTGACAGCGGCCATCGGTTTTGGCGGCATGTTCGCAATCTATACCTATCTCACGAGCGTCCTTCAGAATGTCACGCATGTTCCGGAATGGCGGATCATGATCTACATGATCATGTCCGGCATGGGCATGCTGATCGGCGCCAATGCGGGCGCATGGCTCGTCGATCGCAATCTCAATCTCGCAGCGATCATTGCGCTGGCAGGCAGCGCCCTGGTGATGCTCGTTTTCCCGTTCGTTCTGCATAACGAAGTCGCTCTCATGATCGATGTGCTGCTTGTGCCGGGCTTCGTGAACGCACTTGGACCATCGCTTCAGACCCGGCTCATGGATTTCGCAGGCGACGCCCAGACACTCGCGGCTTCACTCAACCACTCGGCTTTCAATATCGCCAATGCGCTCGGAGCCTCGCTGGGCAGCGCCCTGCTGGCCAGACAGTTCGGCTATGGCTCGCTCGGGATTGGCGGCGCTCTCCTGTCGGTCGGCGGATTGCTGGTCTATCTCGTAGCACTTGCGCTGCTGAAGCGGAGCGGGTCGGTGGAAACGCGCGGGGCAATCGACCAGGACATGGATTCCGGTAGTCATCTCCAGCACCCGCTCTCCTGAAACTCAGGAACTTCCGGAAGTGCAGACCCTTGCCGGCAGAAGCCTTCGATCCTCAAAAACACCAACCATGACACTACACCCTGGCCATGCATGGAAATTTTCATGCATGGCAAAGGGCACCGGATGGATCACATCCTGATCGAACGTCTGTGGCGTTCCGTCAGTATTGAGTGTGTTTATCTTCATGCTTTTGGGACCACTCAAAACACACCCGGTTCCCCGGCACATGCCTGAACGCGCGATCACGACAGGTCAGCAAAATGACCTGCATCCGTTTCGCGGCGTCGCAGATAACGTCAATCAGTAATTCGAGCCGGACGTCATCGGAATAAACCAGCGGATCATCCAGAATCAGAGACACCGGCAGCCCCTGCTCAAGAAGAATGTCGGCAAAAGCAATCCGGGTCAGCACGGCCAGCTGCTCCTGAGTGCCTTTTGACAGGCTCGTACATTCCTCGTTCAGCCCGCCACGGATGACACCCTCAAGCCCGAGATCCTCACTGAACGTCAGATCACAGCCCGGCATAAGGCGATCCACATAGCTCTTCACACGCCGGGCCACCGGACCAGCAAAACGGGCGGAAGTCTCCGCGCGCGCCTCATCGAGAGTGTTGCGCAACAGCCTGATGGTCTCAGCCTCGTCCGTCACACGCCGGAATGCCTCACGCGCCGCATCCGCCGCCTCGCGCGCAGCCGCGTCACGCTCAGCCAGCCCCTTGCCGCCTTCGCTCTCAATCGTGCCCCGCAAATGGGCAATCTGCGTCTCAAGCTTTCTGCACGTCTCGCCAGCCAGCCGCATACGGTCGTCAATACCCGTCATCCTGCGCGCGATGGCCACCGGATCGTGCGCGGTCGCGTTGCGCATGGCTTCTTCCAGCTTCACCGCAGCTTCAGCCGCACGCTTCCGGGCCTCCGTCAGACTGACATCCAGATCAGCAAACTCGGGAAGGTTTTCAATTTCAGCCCTCTGCGCTTCGGCATGCGACAGATCACTTTCCGCACCCGCCTCAGCCGCCGCAAGCGGGATGTTGTCTGTCTCCAGCCGCCGCTGTGCTTCCATCGCGCTGTTATAAGCACCATCCGCAGGTCCAAAAACGTTTTCAGCCTCCTCCAGAGTTCTGCTCAGGGCGGCAATGTCAGGGGGCGCGACCTCTTCCTGCGGGTCATCCTCCGCAAGCTCCCTCACAAAAAGCCTGAGCGCCTGCGAACCGGCCGCCAGCCCGATCGCATCATCGGCCGGGGTCACAGCGTCGATCCGTGCCGCCAGCGTGCGACGCTCCGCCGCCGCCTCACGGGCCGCCTCGTTCCGCAGCCGCGCTTCAGCCAGACTGGCGACACCGAATGTCTCAAGAGCCAGATCACGCTTCCGCTGCGCATCCGCAAGCTCCAGTTCCGCACTGGCCACACTGGCCGGAGGCCGCACCAGAAATTCAGCCCCGCCGACCCGGATGGTCACATCCTGCGTGACACTGTGCTCCCCGGCCGCCATCGGCAGGCCATCGACCGTCACCCCGGACACATCGCCGGAAAGCACGATCACCGCAGTCCCGACACTCATCCGCGCCCGCGCTTCGGCAACCTTGCGCTCATGCTTTTCCAGCGACGCCATATGCTCCGGAGCGATCAGCGATCCACTGACTGCTCCGGCATCCCGATACTGAGTCTCCAGCCGGCCAAGTTCAGCATAGCGCAGCCGTGCCGCGGCAACCGCAGCCCGGCGGCGCAACAACTGTTGCAGCTTCTGCCCGTCATCCAGCGCCACACGCGCGTCCCGCTGTGCAACACGCGCCCGCTCCAGAGCCTCCCGGGTCTGCCTGACCTTTTCCTGCGCACGACCAGGATCAGCAGCAACAACAGCACGTCTCTCCCGTGCCTTCGCAAGCGCGCGTCCCGCCGCATCCCGAGCCTCAAGCGCCCTCCTGTGCCGACCCTGAAGATCCTCCAGCGCTTTCGCCACACCGTTCGCCGCCTCTTTCTCCGCGCGCCGCGTCGTGAGAATCTGTGCCGCGCTCCGGGCCACCTCAAGCTCTGCTTCCAGAGCTTTGCGAGCCTGAATATCGGCCTCATCCGCAATCTCGCGCTCCGCCAGCTTCAGCCGGGTGCGTGCATCCTCAAGGTCGCGAAAATTTCCTTCAAGCGCAGCCAGTCGCTTTCCTGCTTCTTCAGCTTCACCCTCCGCCACCTCGACCGCTTTCTGCGCCTCGGTCAGCCTGCCGCGCCGCTGACCCGTCTGCGTCCAGTAAACGCCATACTGTTCCTCAATCCGGTCGCGCACACGCCTGTAGCCAGGCCCACCCATAATGGCGCCAACCTCAGCCTCCAGGATCGACCGCACCGTGTCACGAACGATCTGCCCTGGCGCCGTCACCGACAATGCCTCGGCCTGGCCGACCCAGAGCAGACCAAGCGCTCCCTGGTTCGACAGATCACCCTTCGAACTGGTGTCCTTTACCGATCCCAGAAGATCATGCAGCCGCTTTTCAGCATCCTCGCCCTGCGCCCGCCCGTCCGGTCCGCTGACCTCGACCGACATGCTTTTCAGAAAACGCTTGGTGACACTCCACGAAGCCCCATCGACTTCAAAATCAACAAGGATCTGCGGAGCGACCAGATCACCATGAGGCGCATAGGACCGCGTAAGCTGATTTTTCGTGCCATGGCGAACAAAAAAAGCAGCCCGAAGCGCTTCGAGGAGCGTCGATTTCCCGGTCTCGTTCGGCTCGATAATGATGTTCAGACCGCCAGTCAGCCCGTCAATGCTGACCGGTTCACGGAATTTCCGAAAACCCGTCGCCGTCATCCGGCAGATACGAAGACTCATATCTGTTCCTCACGGCTATACTCAATGAGCAGACGCTCCAGCGCGCGCCTGGCGATCAGCGCGTCCGGGCCACCCGCCCTGATCAGCGCACTCAGCTTCTCCGCCGCAATCCCGGGCGTTCCTTCGGCAGCAAGAGCAGCAAGGTCATCGTCATCCGGCCGGCCGACAAGATCATCAGCGCGCAGATCCAGAAAACGCAGCCTGTGGCAAAGATCGTGTTCCGCCTTACCAAGAATGGCAACCCGATCCGTAAGATCCGTTATTCCCGCCAGCAGGAGTTGCAGCAACGTGTTCGGCGCGTCGATGTCACCGAGCAGCGCCGCACAGTCAGCATCAAAAGCCGCGACATCATTCACCGTCCAGTCCCGCATCAGCCACTGAAAACGCCCCGTCCGGATCGGCGTCACCAGCGGCCCGGCCCCCTCCGCAACATCGACAAGCAGAACAGATCCCGGATCATCACGCTGAAAACGGTCGGCCTCGGGCGTCCCCGCATACCACGTGCGGTCATCAACCCTGAGCACGCCATGCCAGTCGCCCAGTGCCAGATAATCAAGCCCTGAGCGCCGCGCACGATCGGCGGCAATCTGGTTGTTTGTCTCGCCCCGTGAACCAAAATCGCGGATCGATCCATGCGCAAGACCAATCCGAAGCCGGGCGCCAGGCGTCTCCATGCTGTCGAACTGATGCGTGGGATCGTCGAGATGATGACGATACGTCAACGGCGCGGGAAGCAGCCAGACACCCTCTTCCATTTCCACCGGCTCAGGTTCGGTCAGAACGACAATCCGGCTTCCGGCTCGGGCGCGAACGCGGTCCCAGAGCCCGCCATTGCGCGCGAAATCATGATTCCCCGGCAACAGCCACCAGCGACACGCATGACGTTCCATCCGGGAGAGAGCCTGCACAATCGTGCGATCCTCCGGCCCTTCCGTATCAAAAACGTCCCCGGCAACCACGACATGCGCGGCGCCATGCTCCGCGGCAGCCCGGCCCATGGCATCGATGGCATCAAACCGCGCTTCAGAAAGAGCCGCCCGTATGTCCGGATCAAAGCGGCCAAACGGCTTGCCAAGTTGCCAGTCCGCACTGTGGATAAACTTCATGGGCTCTTTTGACGCCACCATTCACAATTCACGCAAAATGATTCTCTCACGCGAACCATGCTCTGGCAACAAACAGACCAGCCCCGGACCCGTCACAACTCAACCCATCACAACTCAACCCATCACAAAAAAGAAACGACGGTACCCGAAGGCACCGCCGTCCACAGTCCGGTTACGAGTGCAGTGACCCGTCGTCTCAGTTGCCCGTCGCCCGATCAATCGAACGCCCGGCCTTCTCAACCGGTCCCTGCGGCGGATCAATCGTGTCCCGAACCTTTTCGCCAAAAGTCCGCTTGTGGGGCTCGCAGGCCGTCAGTCCAAGACAACACACCGAAACAGCCAGCACCGCCGCAATAGTCAGACGCATGAAAAATCCTTCCGTGATGCTCTCAGGATGAGCCTTCCCTGTCAGCGTCCCGGCAGGACAATAGTTTCACGCGATGAAGAACTCTTTCCCGGTGCGACATGCCTGAAGCCACGCGTGTTCGGTGCCCCGCGTTCCGGTGCTGATGGAAACGGCCCCGGAATGACATGCCGGGGCCGGGTCAGAAGCCGATACGTCGCAAGCCACCGCTCAGCCTCCTCGATCTGCCCGGCCCCATGGGCCGCTTCCAGTCGTCGCGCTGCAACATGTGCGGCATCGGTTCCGTGTTCAAGTATCAATGCGCAGATAATCTTTGTTTCAGTTTCAGTTTCAACTGAACCTGCCATTATGTTCCTCCTGAATGAATAAAAATGATCATCTTTGTCTTTGGTTAATCGAACGTTACTGATAATGCGGTTGTGATGAAATTATAGTCGCCGCAGTGGACACGTATTATACCAGAGGATCTGGCCTTTGACCTGTGTGCGACTGGCTGGTGCAGGACTGGCAGGGCTTTGCCCCGGAACCCACCAAAGGTCGCAGACCTTTGGAAACGCTCTGTTGTCGTTACGTGTTGATCTGTGATTTTTCAAAGGGTTAGCAGAATCCGGGCTCTGCCCGAACCCGGCAGGGACCGCAGGCCCCTGCACCCCGATTGATTAATAATAAAATGGTTTCCAAAGGTCTGTGACCTTTGGTGGGTTCCAGGGCAAAGCCCTGGGAAGGAGCCAACACTTAACGCTAACAGCGCTTTTTGAACCCATTTTATTGAACAGATCGGGGCGCAGGGGGCCTGCGGTCCCTGCCGGGTCCGGGCAGAGCCCGGATACTCTCATCGACAGGTCAGTCTTCACAACCTGTAGTATTATACTCACCAGAGTTAAGGCTGACACACGGGAGGGAAGTCCCGCCATCCATCCTCCCACCTGCCCCCTGGTCCGTCTCAACGGAATGAAACCGATTCGTCGTCACAAGCCCGGCACAGGTAAAAAGTCCCGGCTATCGCCAGCCGGGATCATAATGCAGTCAGCGGGGACCGCCCGGACGTGGCGGGGGCGGTGGAGGAAGTCTCCGGCGCCGCCTTCTGCGCCGGCGACGCGGAGGAGGAGGTGGCGGGGGATAATACGCTGCTGCCGGCTGTGCCTGTGCCGGCAATGCGCCAACCACAGCAACCGCGGCTATCAGCAACGCAAGACTGCGGCGTGTCATGTTCCTGTCTGTCATTGGCTCACCTCATTCTGCTGAGCCAGAATGAAACGGCCACGGTGTGCATTGGTTCAGATGCCATTGATGCGGCCTGACGCAAGAGGCCGGAATACGCCTTCAGAGGTGGATTCCCCGATCGCGACAGGGCAGAGGGGGGCGATCCCGGCACAATGTCAGACGCGCCGGAATGCGCGCTCATCCCTCTTTTTTCACGATGCCGCCCGGTTGCAATAACCGGGCTCAGCCAGAGCCCGGTCAGCCTCACACAGATAAAACCCGGACGCGCCGATTAGTATCCGCCGCGCTGTCCCCCTCCGTTTCCGCCTCCCTGTGGCCCTCCGCCCTGCATGCCCCCGCCACCATTCTGATTGCCACCGCCGCCAGGACCACCACGCTGACCATGGCCCCAGCCCCTGCCGCCGCGATGGCCGCCACCCGGAGGAGGGCCGAAACAGGCCGCGAGTGATACGGCGACAAGTGCCAGTGTCAGGATCTTCTTCATAACGTTTCCTTCTCGCTGTTCGCCACCGTTACGGGAGAAACACGGCCCTGAAAGGTCAGCGGTGTTACAGAAGGTAAGCCACCTTCGCCAGGTAATTCCCGGAATAAAAAAGTCAGGATTGTGCAGATACGGAAACGTCAGAAGCGACGCGGAGCCTGTCCCGAGATCGACTGATCATTGGGTCGGTGCCCGTCCAGCCCGCCCCGCTTTCCCGCGGCAAGAAATATCATCGCCCCGATAATCACCAGCATAACGCCGAACACGAACGACCTGATCAGTCTCCTGCGCTGGTGGGGTGACATCGGATACCTCTCGCGGCTCAATCTCTAAGCGTCAGGAACAGCTCAGAGTTCCACACAAAGCCCCCCACCAAAGCGAGACAGGGCGTTTCGCTGTTCACAGCGCCACCGGCCATCGCCGACCTGTAACCTGGTGAAAAGTCACAGCAGACTCAGAAGGTGATTATGATCCGGACAGACAAGGTCCGGTCCGGATGACACAAAAGCTCCATCACAGGTGACGACGGGAAAATAACCCGACACTGTTACCATACAGGCTATACGACAAAGAAATCGCAGTGATCATCCGGGTCCGGATGCCAGGATGGAAACAACAGTAAGCAGGACGCACCATGGCCCTCGAAGAGCGAATCATCTTCCAGCCCTACACATGGAAGAAAGGCGGTCGCCGACCCGTTCTTGAACCCGGAACCCCGATCGCCTGTCGTGATGCTGAAGAAGGTCTGCGTCGGCTTGAAAAGGTTCGGTCGGGGCAAATCAGCGTGGATGGCGCACAGGTCGTCAGGATCGCAGTTGACGACGAAGCCGGAGATTACGACGAGCCTGAGTATCTGGGAAGCGTGGGGGATGTGCCAGACACAGAGAGGTAGAAAAATCCCGGCCTGGTGGCCGGGTCAGATCCCGAACGTCGGCGGACCACCTGTCGGGCCCCTCGCAGCCGCGTAACTCGTCTCAGCCTTCATCACCCTTAACTGACGATACGCACAGGTCTGCCGCGCGGCATATGGCCCGGCCGGCGCGTGGCTGAGGTATTCCGCCGGCATCGCTTCAGGTGCAGCCTACAGCGACTGCCGATTCTGCCTCGGTGATCGAATCCTTCCGATCTGGCGAGTGAGTTCACGTATCGTGCCCGCCAGAGCCGAGATGATAACCGAAAGTATTCGTATCTTTCGGGCATTATCCTTTGGGTTGCCCTCTTTCAGTTTTCCGGTGAGTTCTGCGACCTGCGTTTCGAGTAACTCTATTCGCCGGATTAACTCATCGTGTTTTTTGTCAGTGATGTCCGCCATGATGCCGCCTCCTGCGCCGCAAATGGTGAACTCTTTGCATCGCGCGATGTGCCTGTCTGGCTAAAAATCCGGCTTACTTCAATATCCGGAGCTTCTGCGAAGAAGGAATAAGGCTTCGTCTGCTGCCTGGACCGGACGCAGCTTGCGGTCCGCTGGTCCGGGCATGTGTGAAGAGGTGAGGCGCCCGCCGCCTGTTCCCGATTCGACCGGCACGGATATGGCCCGGATTTGTATGCGTCGCGACGTGCCAACCCATACCGTTTTGCACCGATATGAACGGTAACGAAATTACGGAACACTGATAAAATGCCAGAAATCCAGGAAAACCGTGGTGGGTGCGACAGGGATTGAACCTGTGACCCCCGCCGTGTGAAGGCGATGCTCTACCGCTGAGCTACGCACCCCGGTCCCGGTGGACCTGCTCATACCCAACGGCACCGGCATAAGCAAGCCACGGCGAGCCTTTTTCTCACCCCTTACTTCAGTGGCGTCAGAATCTGCCCCAGCACATCCGGCGCACCCGCCACCCGCTCCAGATGCGGATAGCGCAGCCCCAGATGATAAGAGATCGTCACCGTCCGGAACCGGTCCCGCGCCTGCACCAGCAGCGTAATCGGGTCTTTGTCCGGAGCCTTCGTCGCCGTGATCAGATCCGACAGATCATCCGCGTCAAACGCCACGCCATTCACCGCCACAATCGTCTCATCCGCCGCAAGCCCCGCCTGCCATGCCGGGCTGCCCCACTCCACATTTGTCAGCACGCCCTTGCCATCCACCGTGAAGCCAAGTGAAAAATCGAAATTACGCGCCTTCTTCAGCGCTTCCACAGCCTTCAGATAAGGCGAGGCCGTCTCCGTATAAACCAGCTTATACCCGCCCCGCGTCAGACCATCGAGCGGCGCCCGCAGGCGCGGACGATCCAGCCGCGTCCGCAAAAACGATGCCCAGTCATAAGGAACAACCCCGTTCAGCGCCGCCACCACATCGTCAAACGTATAGGTCCGCGTCACATAGCTCCCCGGATCAACCCCGAAAAACGCTTTCGCGAAATCGTTCAGTGACTTCTGCCCACCCGTCTTTTCACGAATCAGCGTGTCCGCGTCCAGCCACACAAGCTGCCCCTCGGAGTAATAATCCTCACTCCGCTGCCAGCTCCGCCAGGACAGCGGCGCCCGCTGCGAAATAATCGGATCATTCGTCGTGTCTTCCAGCGGCCGCCAGGTCCGCCCGGCCCGCCGGTCATAAACCGCCGCCACCATCGCAATCGCATCCAGCGTCTGCGCCGGCGTCATCAGGCCTGCCCGCGCCGCCAGAACATAGCCCCAGTACTGCGTCTGCCCCTCATAAACCCAGAGCATCGACCCGCGCTGCGGCGTGTTGAAATCCGGCGCCCACAAATCAGCGGGACGCCGGAACTTGCCATTCCAGCTATGGGTATATTCATGCGCCAGAAGATCCTTCACCGGGAACGTCTTATCCCATTTCGTGAAATATCCCGGCGGCCCGCTGTTCTCGCTCGACCGGTGATGCTCCAGCCCGATCCCGCCAAGCTCGTTCGTCAGCGCCAGCAGAAAATCATAGTGGTCATAATGATGCGTCCCGAACAGCAGCCCGGCCTGCACCACCAGCGCACGGTGCAGATCAGTCTGCGCCGCCGTCGCCGCCAGCCATTCCGGCCGGTCCGCGATAACATTCAGCGCAACCGGCGTCTCACCCGGTTTGCTCAGCTCAATCCGCCGGAAATACTGCCCGGAGAAAACAGGTGAATCCACCAGCGTATTGAACGGCACCGTCCCGAACGTCACCGTGTCGCCCACCGCCGGCCCCGAAGCCCGCAGCGCCGTCCCATACTGCCATCCATGCGGCAATGTCAGCTTTACACTGTAAGGAATGTCGCGCGTGAAATAACCCGCCGGATACAGCGCAACCATATTCCACTGCACATTCACCATCTCAGGCGTCATCACCACACGCCCCATCTTCGGCGTGATCGGCGTCAGAACCTGAAACGAAACGTCCACATCCTTCGCGCCCGCCGGCACCGCAATGTGAAACGCATTCACATTCACCGTATCCCGCACCCAGGGAACCGTCTTTCCGCCAGATTTCACTCCGATGCCGCCAACCTCGGCAATCGGACCGCCAGGCGAATGATGGCCCGGCAGCCATGACGGATACAGCAGAACCACATCGCCACCTTTCTCCGTCACCGAAGCGGGCAGGGGAACCCGCTCGGACACCGAGAGAACATGCCGGTCCAGATCCGTCGCCGTCACGGCAAGCTCAACCGTGCCCGGATAAGCAACATCCTTCGCCACCGGAATCACCGGCGGCAGCGCAACCGGCTGCGGCCCGTCCGAGGCCCGCGCACCCGAACCACACAGCGCCGAAACACACAACGCAGACATCGCAACAGAACCTGAAAGCCCCAATAATCTCTTACGCACAGACTGCCCCTGAAACGGAATGGAAGCGGAAAACACCATGCAACCACGCCCCTCAGTTGCACGCAATCCACCCTCCGTCAGTGACTTCCGCCCCACATGCCCGTAAGACAACGCCCACAGGCAAACGCCCATCAGGCAAACGCCCATCAGGCAATCGCAGACCCAGCCAGCAGAGGACCACCCATGACCAACGGGACAAGCCGGAACAACGCCCTGCTGGAAAAAATCAGGCAGGCCAATGGCGGACGCAGCCTGTTCGCGAGCGCCATCTGCTTCTGTGGCGCCATGGCGATGCTCGGCTTCGCAAACATGCTCTGCCGCTTCGGCCTGAATATCGACCTGACCTACCTCCTGCCCTGGATGATCGGCGGCACCGTTCTCTGGCTCTTCGTGCCCCCGCTCATCCTCTGGCTCTGGACAGGAACCCCGTCCGGAAAGCGTTAAATCAGACCAGACGCATCGTTATCGCGGAAAACAGCCCCCGATCGCCTCCGCAACCCGCCCCGACGCAAACCCGTCCGTCAATATGGCCCGGACAGCCGAAAACCTGCTTGCCTTTCCTCTGTTCATGGTACAGTCGTTAACAATAATAAAATGTAACATAAGAAAAGGCCGTAGCGATGACGTCAGCATCGGACAGCTATCTCTGATATTCCCGCATGCTGGCATAAAATCGAAGTCTTCATCCCGGTCGCCCACAAACTCGCGGCGGAAACAAAAGCAGAAGATTTCAAGGCCCTTAAAAAAGGCGATTATACCGTTTGCAAATAAGACGGCCCGGGACGCCAGATCGACAACAGGCCGAAGGTTCGGCCTGCAGCTCCGGGAGGGGGCATCCTGCAAGGAGTGGTGTTGGACGCCATGCGCACGTTCCTGTCATTCAGGCAGGACAGTCCATTTCCCGGAAGCGGACATTGAAGTGCATTTGCCGAATGGCTGGGTTGGGGGGGGAAGCAGAATGTCGGCTATCGAGAAGTGTGACAATCAAATTGGATATTACTCTCAAGTGCAGTCGCGAGAACTTACCGCCATCTCGAGAGCT
Source organism: Acetobacter fallax (assembly GCF_011516735.1). Taxonomy (GTDB): domain Bacteria; phylum Pseudomonadota; class Alphaproteobacteria; order Acetobacterales; family Acetobacteraceae; genus Acetobacter; species Acetobacter fallax. Next base: position 47,885 of record NZ_WOSX01000027.1, read on the forward strand.
GCTCATGAGATCAATGCCCATTGAGACGAGCATCACGACCTACGATAACATCAAAATGAGGCGCTTATAACTATTTAGAGCATAATCCGATCAGTCTGGTTCATATCCGGCGGCGGTGAAGCACGCTGCGGCCTGGCGATGAGAGATATCGTCAATTGCTCCACAGACGGTATCTTGAAGAGCGTC
>NZ_WOSX01000028.1 GCF_011516735.1 Acetobacter fallax
CTCAGGACCTGTTAATTCATTGAACTGAGCAGGTTGTTGTGATTCACAGGCTTACCAATGGAGGTGAGGCTGTGAGTGACGTGTTTTTGCTGTCTGAGAGCCAGATGGAGCGGATTGAGCCGTTTTTTCCACTGGCACATGGGGTTCCGCGTGTGGATGACCGTCGTGTCCTGAGCGGGATCGTTTACGTGATCCGCAACGGGCTTCAGTGGAAAGATGCTCCGAAAACCTATGGTCCATACAAGACCTTATACAACCGCTTCATTCGCTGGAGCCGCCTGGGTGTCTTTGACCGGATATTTACAGCGCTGACAGAACAGGCGGGTCGTTCAAAGCGCCTGATGATCGATGCGACCCATCTCAAGGCTCACCGGACAGCCACCTCCCTGCTCAGAAATGGGCTTTTCCCCGCCATATCGGACGGACAAAAGGCGGCCTGAACTCAAAGCTGCATGCCGTCTGTGATGGTCAGGGTCGGCCTGTTCGGCTGCATCTGACGGCAGGACAGGTCAGCGACTTCAAAGGTGCGGATGTTCTGCTGGCAGACCTGCCGGATGAGACCGAAGAAGTTCTCGGAGACCGGGGATACGACAGCAATAAAATCAGGCAGTTGCTCGCAGAACGCAACATCACCGCCTGTATCCCGCCAAAGAAGAACCGGAACTCAAAGCCATCTTATGACTGGAATCTCTGTAAAAAGCGTCACCTCATCGAAAACATGTTCGCGAAACTTAAAGACTGACGACGTGTTGCGACCAGATACGACCGCTGCGCACACACTTTCATGTCCGCTCTCCACATCGCAGCAAGCGTCATCTTCTATCTCAAAGAATGAGCCCTGATCCTAGATACGTAGAGACATTTACGTGGGAATTTCGAAAGTTACCGCATAAAAACCATCAATCCGTTTGCGAAGCTGCGCAAACGCAACGCAAACGCCGCCCACCATAAATCGGGAACCTCGGCCATGAGCAGTTCACCGACAAGCAGTTTCCTTCATCTCAATGGACCGGCCGAAAGTTCGCATATTTCGAAATATGATGGCGGGTCCTCAGCGACCGACTCGGAAAACCTCTCGCCGGGACAGAAACTGGTCGCACGGGCTCCCTGATACCGGCCTGGTTGCACCGGATATGACCATGCCGGACAGGTATCGTCATCCCGCAGGTTCTCAACGATATTATTCGCAAACATGCGCCCAGGCGAGCGATTTTCTGCGCTCGCAAATAGCCAGCGTGAAGCGGAAGCGACGGCAAAAGCAGGCCGGCCTGTTCCTTCCTCTTCCGGCGGATCACCGGGGGAACGGCTTCTCGCATCCGTCAGAGCACGGACTGGAAACTGATCTGCCTGTCTGGTTTGTCTGAATAAAAATACCAGTCAGATCGTCATTTATTCAATGAGAGCACCAGATCGCTTCTTACAAGGACAGTAAATATGGTCAGTATTTCAGGAGTCGGTTTCTTTGGTTCAAAACAAAAATCGCAGACTGCAGGATCAAATGCCGGTAACGTCGGTGAAATAGCGGAGCCCGTAGTATTTTAAGGCTGACATTACTCAAAGCAAAAAACCACAGGAGCAGGAATCGCCGCCTGCACTCCCGATGACATCGCCAGCCGCAATGCCTTCCAGGCTCAGGAGAGCTGTTTCGGATAGCCATGCTATAATGACTGATGCAGGCAGCGTAAATGCCGAAAATCCATAGTTATGCAGCCTCCACCTTACACAAATGACTTCGATCCTCATTTTTAGCCATCAGGATTATTGCCATAGCCACCTGTAGGCAGAAGGCGTCCGTTATTGAACTCACAAGCATCACATAATCGGGAGCAACATTTTCGTGCTTGCTGTCTGCCGGGTAAAGGTGCTGACTATTATGCGTAAAACGACCATGTGTGCGCATGACGAACAAATGAAAACAGACAAACTTCGGGGGAAAGATGATCGACAAGGAGGTTCCGAATATCGCAGAAGCTCTGGGCGATGTGCGCGACGGCTCCACCATTATGGTTGGAGGGTTCGGCTCTGTCGGACAACCTGACGCGCTCATTGAGGGCCTGATCGCACAGGGTGCGCGTGATCTCACGATCATCGCCAATAACGCAGGAACTGGCATGACCGGACTGGCGAAGCTGATGGCAGCCGGCCATGTCCGGAAAATTATCTGCTCTTTTCCCCGTTCAGCGGGATCGACTGTCTTCGAGGAACTCTTCTCTGCAGGAAAGCTGGAACTCGAAATCGTGCCTCAGGGTACGCTGGCGGAGCGCATACGGGCCGCCGGAGCCGGAATTCCAGCCTTCTACACGGCTACCACTGTCGGAACCAGACTGGCTGAAGGCAAGGAAACCCGTGAGTTCAGTGGACGAACCTATGTCATGGAGCGTGCACTGCACGCAGATGTGGCTCTTATCGAAGCCTGGAGAACCGACCGGATGGGAAACTGCATCTATCGGGAAAGCGGGCGAAACTTCAACGCAGTCATGGCCATGGCCGGTGACCGGACTGTTGTCCAGAGTTGTGGAATGGTGACGCTCGGCATGCTCGATCCGGAAGCCGTTGTGACGCCCGGTATCTTTGTTGATCAGGTGGTTGTTGTTCCGGCCCATACGCAAATCAATGAGACCGCCGGAGGGATGTGCTGATCATGAGTGGTTTTACTCCTCTTTCCCGTAAGCAAATCGCCGCACGCATAGCGCAGGATATTCCGGAGGGCTGGTATGTTAATCTTGGAATAGGGATCCCGACGCTGATTGCAGATGCTATTCCCGAAGGCCGTGAAGTCATCCTGCACAGTGAGAACGGCATTCTGGGATTTGGGCCGGCTCCTGATCCCGACAAGATTGATCCGTGGCTGATCAACGCCGGAAAACAGCATGTCACCCTGCGTCCCGGGGGCAGTTTTTTTCATCACGCAGACAGTTTCGCGATCATTCGCGGCGGACATCTTGATCTGTGCGTATTGGGGGCCTTCGAAGTATCTGCAAACGGTGATCTGGCGAACTGGGCGACTTCCGCACAAGACAGCGCACCGGCTGTCGGAGGCGCAATGGACCTGGCTGTCGGAACAAAGCGTGTCTGGGTCGCCACTGAGCATACGACCCGTGATGGCAAGCCGAAACTTGTGGAAAGCTGTGCTTATCCGCTTACCGCACAAGGTGTCGTCGGCAGGATTTACACCAATCTCGCGGTCATCGATGTCACGGAAGGACGGTTTGTCGTGAGAGAGATGGTGCCTGGTCTGAGCCGCGAGGATTTGCAGAAACAGACCGGCACCAGACTGATGTTTGAGGAAATGGAATATGCGTGAAGCTTATATCTGCGATTTCACGCGCAGTCCGATCGGACGTTATGCCGGAGCCCTGAGCTCTGTGCGCGCCGACGATCTTGCGGCCCACCCGCTGCGCGTACTGCGTGAACGAAATAGCAGCGTCGACTGGGATGCTCTTGATGATTGCTTCATGGGATGCGCCAATCAGGCGGGCGAGGACAATCGTAACGTTGCGCGGATGGCAGTTCTGCTGGCGGGATATCCCGTCAGCACACCGGGCACAACCATCAACCGTCTCTGTGGTTCCGGTCTTGATGCGGTCGGACAGGCCGCCCGCGCCCTGCGCAGCGGCGAAGCCGAACTGATGATTGCCGGCGGTGTTGAGAGCATGTCACGTGCGCCATTCGTGCAGGGAAAAGCGACGGAAGCTTTCTCCCGTGAAGCAGCTCTTTACGACACAACAATTGGCTGGCGGTTTGTCAATCCGGCTATGCGGGAGGCCTGGGGATGCGACTCCATGCCCGAAACAGGTGAAAATGTTGCTGAAAGATTTAATATTACACGCGAAGATCAGGATGTTTTTGCTCTCGCATCCCAGGTAAAGACTTCCCGCGCACGGGAAGAAGGCTATTTTGCACGCGAAATTTCTCCCGTGACCGTCCGGACACGGAAAACGGATGTACTGGTCAGCGACGATGAGCATCCACGCCCGGAAACCACGCTTGAGGGGCTTTCGAAACTGAGAGCGCCATTTCGTAAAACCGGAGGGACCGTCACGGCTGGAAACGCATCGGGAGTAAATGACGGCTCGGCAGCTCTGCTGCTTGCGACCGAGGCCGGCGCAAAAAAACATGGTCTGACCCCGCGGGCCCGGGTTATTGCGATGGCGACAGCCGGTGTCGAACCAGCCGTTATGGGGATTGGTCCGGTACCTGCCGTTCAGCGCGTTCTAAAAAAAACAGGACTGTCTCTTGATGATGTCGATCTCATCGAACTGAACGAAGCATTTGCAAGCCAGTCCCTTGCTGTCCTGCGCAGTCTTGGATTGCCTGATGACAGTGAAAGGGTCAATCCTCATGGCGGTGCCATTGCCCTTGGTCATCCGCTCGGCATGTCCGGCGCGCGGCTTGCTCTGACAGCGGTTAATGGCCTCGAGCAGCGTGGAGGGCGACGTGCACTGGTGACGATGTGCATTGGTGTCGGGCAGGGCATTGCAGCCCTGATCGAACGCATCTGACCGGCTGGCATTTCCAGTTACCTTCGGATTCAGAATATCCAGAATAAATAATAAAAATAACAGAGACAGGACGGAAAGATCCTGCTCATCCTGTGGAGGCTGGCATGTCTGGCTCTATTCCTTATGAACAACCACCGGCAACTTCGTCTGAGCATTGTGACAAACATGATCACCAGGCTTCGGTGACGACCGGCAGCAGAGATCCTGCCGGCTGGACGTTCATGCGCACGATCATCATCGCATTGTGCTTCGGCGTGAACATGGTCGACGGTGTCGATGTACTGATGCTTTCCTATGTTGCACCCACTCTTTCGAAAGGGCTTAATCTGAACGCTGAACAGCTCGGCGTCGTTTTTAGCGCCGGCCTTGCAGGCATGGCGTTTGGCGGGCTGGTCCTTGCGCCCTTTTCTGACAAAACCGGTCGACGACCTCTCATTATTTTTTCCGTCGTCCTGATGGCCGTCTGTATGATCGCTTCCGGCTATGCCTCGTCCATGGGAGAGCTTGTTGTATTGCGTATCGGTGTAGGTGCGGGAATCGGAGCTGCACTGGCCGGTATTGCCACGCTTGCAGCCGAATATGCACCGCCTAAACATCATGATTTTGCGGTAGCGATGCTACAGGGCGGCTATCCTATTGCCGCGACGATCACGGGTTTCATTGTCGCGCCCCTGATACATACATGGAGCTGGAATGCGCTTTTGATCGGCGCAGGTATTTTTTCTGCTTCCGCAATACCGCCTTTGTTTTTCTTTCTTCCGGAGTCGATGGAGTTTCTCGCTCAGAAGCGCCCGCGCAATGCATTGAACCGTATTCAGGCCATTGAGCGTCGTCTTCATCTTCCACTGACAACCGAACTGCCCCCGCCCGCTCCGGTCGAAACACGAAATACAGGGGTCGGAGGCCTGTTTCGGGAAGGACGAGCCGCACGAACAGCGCTTCTGTGGACGTCCATCATAAGCGGATTCATGACACTGTATTTTATAATAAGCTGGATTCCGAAACTGACGGTCGAGGCGGGCCTTGAGGTATCGGATAGCATCTATGCCGGCGCACTTTACAATATCGGAGCATTTCTCGGCAGCGCGACCATTGGTATCGTTGCAATCCGCCTTACGCTGCACCGGACAATAATGCTCTATCTGTTTCTGGCAGCAACTGCCCTGATTGTATTCGGTACTATCACAATGCCTCTTGCAGTCATGCTGTTTGTCGCTTTTCTCATCGGTATCTTTCTTCAGGGTGGATTTAACGGGCATTATCCGCTCGCCGCCAGCCTTTATCCGGTGAAGGTCCGGGCAACCGGTATGGGCTGGGCCATGGGCGTAGGGCGTATCGGCGCCGTGGCAGGACCCTATATCGGCGGACTTCTTCTCCAGAATCATGTCCGTATTTCCTATATTTTTCCGATATACAGCATCCCTCTCGTGATCTGTATCATCTGTGTCTTTTCGATGTCTGTTCTCCAGCGTTCTGCCGGAAGGAGTGTTCCATGAGCTGGCTTTGTGGTCTCGTAGGTGAAGGAATAGCGGCTTCCCGCAGCCCGGCAATGCACGAACGCGAGGCTAAAAACCTCGGGGAAATTCTTGTCTATCGTGTTGTGGATACGGCGGCGTGGGAAGGCACTGCAGCCGACCTTCCGGCTATTTTTCAATGGCTGAAACGCTTCAATTATAACGGCGTCAATGTTACGCATCCTTATAAACAGGCTGTCATTCCGCTGCTTGACGAACTGTCGGATGCAGCTTCGGCTATCGGTGCTGTCAATACGGTCGTATTCCGGAACGGAAAATATATCGGGCATAATACCGACTGGTCAGGCTATGCGGCGAATTTCCGCAGAACTCTCCCTGATGCCTCGCTTGAGCGGGTCGGACAGATCGGTGCCGGCGGTGCGGCATCGGCCGTTGGATATGCTCTTCTGACACTTGGTGCCAGAGAGCTGAAGCTTTTCGACGTTGACAGAGCACGTGCAACTGCTCTTGCTGAGCGGCTGCAGAAACTGTTTCCTGAAACGCGTGTCAGTGCAGTGAGCCGGGTGGAGGATGCGATCACAGGCGCTTCCGGCGTGGTCCAGACATCGCCCATTGGCATGTCCACACATCCAGGAGTGCCATTTTCACCGGATCTTCTTTCGTCTGAGCAATGGTTTTCCGAAGTGATTTATTTCCCCAGGGAAACCGAACTCCTTGCTCAGGCACGAGCAAAAGGATGTCCCACAGTCAGCGGCGTCGGTATGGCGGTCTTCCAGGCTGCTGATGCGTTCGAGCTGTTTACTGGCCTCAGGCCCGACAGGGAGCGGATGCTAAAGGAGTTTGACTGATGAAACGGGAACTCTCCCTTGCGCATCTGACGGTTATCTCTCTCCCTCCACCGGAAATGATCCGTGTTGCCTCCCGTACCGGCTATCAGAGTGTGGGACTTCGTCTGATCCGCGTGACGCCGCAAAGTCCGGGTTATCCTCTGATGGACGATGCTGTCATGTTACGTGAAACACGTGCAGCAATGTCCGAAACAGGTATCCGGGTTCATGACATTGAATTCGTGAAACTGGAACCCGATCTGAATGTGCAGTCGCTTGACCGGTTCTGTGCCACTGGTGCGGAACTCGGAGCATCGCGCCTGATCGTGGCGCCCTACGATCCTGATCTGTCCCGGATGGCCGACAGATTTGCCGAAATCTGTGCCTTGTCTGCCAGTTATGGGCTCGGTGTGGTCCTTGAATTCTTTCCCTGGACCGTCGTGCCGAATCTTGCAGAGGCTCTGGCATTGCGTAAGCAGGCCGGATCACCGGAAAATGGTGGTATCCTGGTGGACGCCCTGCATTTCTTCCGATCAGGCAGCAGCTTTTCGGATCTTCAGGGTCTGAACTCTGCCGTGCTGCCTTTTCTTCATCTGTGTGATGGACCGGCGCATGGCGCAGACGATCTGGAAGGACGTCTCCGGGAGGCCCGTGCTGAGCGCCTGGCACCGGGAGAAGGTGTCCTTCCGCTACATTCCCTGATTGCGGCAATGCCAGCTGAAATTCCTGTCAGTCTTGAAGTGCCTCTTGAGCGGATGACTGCAGAAAGAGGCGCTGAGGCTGTCGCCCTTCACGTCTCCCGGGCAGCGACACGATGTCTTGAAGTGATGGAGTGTTCATCATGCTGACCAGTATGCAGGGTGAAATACCAGCTGTGATTTGTCCGATCATCTGCAGGACGTCTGAAGAGGCTGTTCATTTTATCCGGCGGCTTTCGAAAGACCACAGAACGGACATCGTTGAACTGCGCCTCGATTATATGTGGCCGGATATGACCGTGGACGGACTTGTCCAGCTTTGCACTACAGCAAAAGATATTCTGGGCGAAAAGCCGCTCATTGCTACATTTAGGACACATGCAGAAGGTGGTGAAGCATCCATCGCGGATGCTGAATATGTTGCCCTGAAATGCGATATCGCGAAAGCTGGCTGCGCTTCTTATATCGATGTCGAATACAATCGGGGCAGAAGTGTTGTGGATAATATCCTCGGATCTGCCCGGATGTATGGTATGAAAACTATACTATCTACACACGACTTTCAAAAAACTGACTCTGAAGAACGTCTTCTTGAAAAGCTTGTCAGCATGAAACAGACGGGTCCTGATATCGTCAAAATGGCTGTTATGCCGCTCAGACCGGATGATGTTCTGCGTCTCCTGTCGGCAACTGCTGCCATGAAAGACCTTTATCCGGATACACCTCTGATTACCATGTCGATGGGCAGGCTCGGTGCCGTGTCGCGTCTGATCGGTGGTGTGTTTGGCTCCATTGCCACCTTCGCTGCGGCCGGACATGGATCTGCGCCGGGGCAGATGCAACTTGGCCCCATGCGGGATGTTCTGACAATCATATCGGAGGCATCGGGGTCAGCCTGATCGGATATTCAACAACCCCGGGTGGCAGGAGTACAGAATGCTGGATGCGATTGCGACTGTTTCTTTGGGAGGTACGCTTCGGGAAAAGCTTGAAGCAATCGCTGAAGCTGGTTTTACAGCAGCCGAGGTCTTTGAAAACGATTTCGTCTCTTCTGAGCTTTCTGCTGCCGATGTGCGTATGCTGATGAATGATCTCGGATTGCGAAACATTCTTTACCAGCCGTTTCGGAATTTTGAAGGACTGACAGGTGATGCACGGCGCAGGGCGTTCAGTCGTGCGGAACATAAATTCGACCTGATGCAGGAAATGGGAACAGATCTGCTCCTGGTCTGCTCGACAACTCTGAAAGAAGCGGATGGTGACCATGGCAGGATCGTCGATGATTTCAGGGAGCTTGGAGAACGTGCTGCCCGACGTGGCCTGCGGATAGGATACGAGGCCCTTGCGTGGGGGCGCCATATCAACGATCACCGACAGGTCGCCGCAATTGTAACGGACGTCGATCTGCCTTCCGTGGGAATTATTCTGGACAGTTTCCATTCGCTGGCTCGAAAAATTTCACCTTCATCTCTGAATGACCTTGATCCTGAAAAGATATTCCTCGTCCAGATGGCCGATGCGCCACTCATGAACATGGATCTGCTGCAGTGGAGCCGGCATTTTCGCTGCATGCCGTTGCAGGGCGGTCTTCCGGTCACGGAGTGGGTCGCTGCACTGATGCAGATCGGCTATGACGGCCCTCTGTCTCTGGAGATTTTTAACGATCGTTTTCGTGCCGGCCTCTCAGGGACGATCGCGGCTGATGGTCATCGGTCACTGGTAGCTGTGCGAGATGATGCCCGTCGTCTTCTTACAGGCGAAGGAGTATTACCTCCACGCTCTGAAGCTGCCCTTCGGTTTGTTGAATTTTCAACAACGAGTTTCAGAAGAAATGATTTCTCTGATATGATTGAGGCAATCGGTTTTCGTAAAACGGGCTCACACAAAAAAAGAGACATAGATCTCTGGCAAAGCTCAGAGGGTCTTCCGATCATTCTGAATCATGAGACAGAGTCTTTTGCCGGCAGTTACGGTCTGGTACATGGTAACTCCCTGTGCGCCATAGGCGTACAGGTTGCTGATCGTAAAGCAGCAGCTGACCGCGCTGTCAGTCTTGGTATGAAGCCAGCTGACGAAAGCTCGGACAGTCTGGCGCAGTATTCTGTTCCGGCGATACGGGGGATCGGAGGCAGTCTGATTTATCTCCTTGATGACGGCATAATGAGAGAACTTCTGGAAAAGGAGTTCGAAATAAATGATCCGGTAAAAGGGGATGGTCGAAAAAAAATTATATCTTTTGATCATTTAGCTTCTGTTGTGCGGTATGATGAATTTTTGTCCTGGGTGCTTTACTGGACGAGTTTGTTCGACCTTCGGCCATGCGAGGAAGTCGATCTTATTGATCCGGGAGGTGTCGTACAGAGTCAGGCTCTGGAAAACAGAAGGGCATCTTTACGTCTGACACTGAACGGTGCGCTGGGCGGGCGCACACTTGCATCGCGTTTCGAGAAAAAGTTCATGGGGTCGGGGTACCAGCACCTTGCGCTGGAAACAGATGATATTTTCTCTTTTGCAGATGATCTCAGGGAAAGAGGTTTTCCGGTTCTTCGGATAGGGAAAAACTATTATGACGATCTGCAGGCCCGCTTTGATCTGAGTGATGCGCTGATAACTTCTCTTTCGGAGAGGAATATTCTTTATGACTGTGACGAGACAGGTGGAGAATTTTATCAGATATTTTCAAGGGCCATCGACAAGATGTTTTTCTTTGAAATAGTGCAGCGCACCGGAGGTTACGGCGGTTATGGAGCTGCAAATACTCAGGTCAGGCTGACAGCGCAACGTCTCGCCGGCGAGACAGAAGAAGTTTCCAGGCTGCTTACATAAAAGAAGATCTGACAGAAAAATTGCGTGCAATTCGTTATCAGACTACGCTTATGTCAGGAAACAAAAATCTTTTTCCTGATTATCGCTGGTAATGTTATATTGCCCGAAAATAAAATAAAAACACAAATCGGGGAAGCCGGTATGAAGAAAGCAGGGTCAGAACAGTTTTTCAGAGAACTCAGTGGAACAGGTATCGAAGCAGAGAGTTCCGTGTGGGCAAATCTGAGCTGTGCTGCGCTTGTGGAGCATGCAATTCGGCGTAATGAAGCAAAACTTTCCGACAGTGGCGCTGTTGTCGCTCTTACAGGTGAACATACAGGCAGGTCCGTACGGGATAAATTCATTGTAAGGGAACCAGATAGTGAAGCGGATGTCTGGTGGGGAGACACCAACGCTTCTCTTGAGCCGGAAAAATTCAGACAGGCAGGTCAGGATGTCAGGGCGTGGCTCGCGAAACAGGATCTTTTTGTTCAGGATCTCTATGCCGGTGCTGATCCTGCTCATCGTATCCGCGTACGGGTTGTGACCACTCATGCCTGGAACGCCCTTTTTGCCCGCAATATGTTTATCCGTCCCGGCAAAGACGAACTTGAGCGGTTCGAACCGGATTATGTCATTCTGCACGCTCCGGAATTCCGGATGGAACCGGCCGTACATGGAACGCGGTCTGAAACCGGCGTTCTTCTGTCCTTCGGGCAAAGGCTGATCGTCATCGCCGGCACCGAATATGCCGGAGAAATCAAGAAAGCCATCTTCACGGTCATGAACTGGCTGCTGCCTTCTCAGAACGTTCTTCCGATGCACTGTTCTGCCAATGTGGGTGAGAATGAGGATATTGCGTTATTTTTTGGTCTGTCGGGTACTGGCAAGACAACACTTTCGGCCAATTCTCGCAGACAGCTTATCGGTGATGATGAGCACGGCTGGGGACAGGACGGTGTCTTCAATTTCGAGGGTGGCTGTTACGCAAAAGTCATCAATCTGAGCAGGGAAGCCGAACCGGAAATATGGGCGGCTTCCAACCGTTTTGGAGCTGTCCTTGAAAATGTCATCCTGGATGATGACCGCGTACCTCGGTTTGATGACGGGTCTCTCACGGAAAATACACGGTCATGCTATCCGATTGACTATGTACCCAATGCCCGTCTCAGCGGCAGAGCCGGAAAACCGCGTCACGTCATTATGCTGACGGCAGATGCTTTCGGCGTGCTTCCGCCTATTTCACGGCTGAATCCGGCGGAAGCGGCTTATCAGTTCATGTCGGGTTACACCGCCCGGATTTCCGGAACAGAAAAAGGCCTGGGCAAGGAACCACAGGCGACATTCAGTGCCTGTTTTGGCGCCCCCTTTCTTCCGCGGACGCCCCAGACCTACGCCCGGCAGCTTGAGACATTCCTGTCGGAGCAGAACGTGACCTGCTGGCTTTTGAATACAGGCTGGACCGGAGGCATTTACGGGACCGGAACACGGATCAGGCTGGCGCATACACGGGCGCTGGTGGACGCTGTACTCAATGGCGATCTGGACCACGCCTCATTCCGTGTCGAACCTCATTTTGGTCTCACGATTCCGGTCAGTGTGCCTGGTGTTCCCGATGATCTTCCTGATCCGGAAAATGCCTGGGAAGATAAAGCCGCTTATGCGCGAACCGCACGCGGGCTGGTGGCACGTTTTGTGGACAATTTCCGCTCGATGGAGGCCGGTGCTCCGGAAGCCGTGCAGGTTGTGGCGCGCGCATGGATGGATCTGGCAGCGCGCTGACAGATCCTGACGTAAGGTCCGGCCTGAATGCGGCGAGGACCATGCCGGTCGTGGTTTCGCTGCATGGTGCCAGCCGTATCAGCAGATTTGGCAGTCTGACTTCCGTTACTGTATGAGCGCGATAACCGGAAGATTATGCAGCCTCCTGTCCCGGAAGACTTTCGACGAAAAAATCCAGCATAAAATCTCTGACAAAATGAAACATGTCGATGCCCGTTGCCGTATGGCAGCCTTTTTCGAGGGCTGCGGCAATCAGCGGCGTTACGACCGGCTCGGTGATCACGTCACCGACAACCATATCCGCCTGCAGACTCTCCCTGGGCACAGGAAGCGGGTCATCGGGCTTCATTCCGGCGGGACTTGCATTGCACACCAGGGAAAATCCATGTGCATCGGGTGAGGAAACCGCCCGGACGTGGGCCTGCGCCGTCATGCCGCCATGTTCCAGGCGCCGAATGAGATTTTCGAGGCGCTCTGGGTCAGGATCATAAATGCCAAGTTCCGTGACACCAGCGTTCAGAAGCGCGTAAGCAATGGCGCTGCCCGCCCCGCCGGCTCCTGTCAGAAGAGCTGATGCACCTTCCGGTTTTGCACCGGCATTTCGCAATGCCTGGAGAAAGGCTTCTCCGTCAAGCATGTCGCCATACCAGCCTCCGTCAGGCAGACGGCGGGCGACGTTGGCCGCACCCAGTATGTCTGCGCGAGGACTCAGCACCCGGCAGAGATCATGTGTGGCGAATTTATGAGGAATAGTTGCGATAAAACCCGGAACATTCTGCATCGACAGAAGCATCTGTCCGAACAGGGGAAAATCGTTCGGGCAGACATGGGCCGGGATGCAAAGCGCATTGATACCGCGCTCGCGAAATCCTTCTGACATACCCTGTGGCGATTTCACCTGAGAGACAGGATCGCCAACAATGGGATAAATTTTTGTATTACCGTCAATTTTCCAGAGCATATCTATACCTTATTTGTATTTTTCATTTGTAACTTCCTTATGTTTCACCTCTTGCCCTGTTATTTATCGCAACAGGAACCGCATATTCGATCAGCGTGGCAGATAAGAAGGTTTCTTCTTCCGCAATCATTTTTTGCTGTGATTATCAGCAAGAATTTCTTTCGCACACCGTATGGCGCTGTTTGCTCGCGGTATCCCGGCATAGACGGCGACATGAAGCAGCAGTTCGGCAATATCCTCCGGAGAACATCCCGTATTGCGGGACGCCCGGACATGCAGGGCGAATTCTTCCTCACAGCCCAGTGCTGCGAGAAGAGCCAGGGTTATGACCGAACGTGTTCTTCGGTCGAAGTTCGGGCGCGACCACACCTGCCCCCAGGCGGTGCGTGTGATGAAGGTCTGGAAATACTGGTCGAAATCCGTCATGCGTTCTGTTGAGCGCGCGACATGTTCCGCTCCCAGGACAGCGCGGCGTACGTCCATTCCCCGGCTGTAAAGATCTGGGGGATGACTGTCCTCTGGCTCTCCGGCGAGGAATGTCAGAAGGGCTTCGGCGATCGCTTCCGGCTGTTCGACTGTCGGGATATGGGATGCCTGTGGTATAACCGTCATCCGGGCTGACGGGATGGTTCCGGCGAGATCCCGGGCGACGGAAACAGGTGTAGAAGGATCATCCTCGCCTACCAGCACCAAAGTTGGTTGCCTGATATTTCCGATGTCTTTGGAGAGATCGCACTGGGCCAGCGCTTCACAGGCTGCCGCATATCCCTCCGGGTCGGTGCGCAGAAAGATCTGTCGCAGACCGAGTGCGGCCGGCATGTCCATGCAGGCTGGCGTGACCCACCGGCTCATGACAGCGTCGCCCATGTCAAGCAGACCACCGGAGCGGACTGTTGCCGCTCTTTCATTCCAGGATGAGCTGGTGGGAAAAACCGCGGCTGTATCGATGAGTGTCAGAGACAGGACGCGTTCCGGACCACTCAGCGCCATGCTCTGAGCGATCAGCCCGCCGATGGAAACGCCGGCGACATGTGCATGTTCGATCGAGAGGGCATCCATGAGCGCAAATGCGTCTCCCGCCAGACCCTCAATCGTATACGGCCCTGGTGACACACTGGTCAGACCATGCCCGCGCATATCCGGACGGATCACACGATAGCGGCGGGAAAGGCCGCCGATCAGGCCGTCCCAGATATCCGAGGATGTGCCCAATGAATGAAGGAGCAGCAGCACTGGTGCACCGGGGGGACCATCGATCCGGACATTTACGTTCAGATCAGGAAGCTTTATGAACATTCCTCATTTCCTCCATTACGCCATGCTTCCAGGGCACGGATGCAGAAGGCACGGGCGTTTCCGAGATAACCCGCCGGATTCATGAGACGACTGATGTCGTCCGGCGACAGGATGGCCGTGACCCGGTCATCTTCCCGAAGCACCGTATCGAGCGTCACGTTACGCTTTACGGCGGTTCGGGTCAGTTCCTGGAGCAGGTGATGAGCAGCTTCCCGTCCCAGCCGGTTCGCAAGCTCCATACTGACGGCTTCCGCCATCATCAGTCCGCGGGTCTTTCCGAGGTCATCCCGCATGGCATCGGGACATATCTCCATCGCTTCGACTGTGTCCGCCATCTGTGCCGCAGAGGCGCTGGTCAGACGCAGCAGCGCCGGCAGGGTCTGCCATTCCGCGTGCCAGCCACCGAGGCCGCGCTCATGTTCCTGCACCATGGCGGAGAGCAGCGTGGCTACCAGACCGGGAGCCTGCGTCGCCACCGAGAGTGCTATCGCGCAGCCAACAGGATTGCGCTTGTGGGGCATGGTTGACGAGCCGCCCTGCCCCTTGCCCCCGGGAGGCAGTGTTTCAGCGATTTCCGTCTGCATCATCAGGGAGAGATCACGGGCCAGCTTGCCAAGTGCGCCGCAGAGTATGCCGAGGGCACTGCCGCACGCGGCCAGATCACTGCGCAGCGTATGCCATGGCAACGGCGGCACACCCAGCTTCAGACGCCGGGCCAGTTCAGCAGCGACCTCGATGCCCCGCCCGTCAAGGGATGCGAGCGTGCCGGCAGCGCCACCGAACTGTACGCAGGAGGCCTGCGCCACGGCTGCTTCCAGGTGCCAGCGCGCCCGCGTGACAGCGGTGAGCCAGCCCGCGGCCTTCAGGCCGAATGTAGTGGGCACCGCGTGCTGGAGCCAGGTTCTGCCCGGCAGCACGGTTCCGATGTGATCCTTCGTGATCCCTGCCAGGGTCTGTTCGAGGCGCAGCAGGTCGGCTCTGATGGCCATGACAGCCTCCTGCAGTTGCAGGATCGTGGCCGTATCGATCACGTCCTGGCTTGTCGCGCCCCAATGGACATAGCGCGCGGCTTCAGAGTTCTCTCTGGCGACCATCGCGGTAAAAGCGGCCACAAACGGGATGGCAATATTCCCTGCCCGGGCGGCCGCGGCCGCAAGAGCTGGCACATCCATCCGTTCCGGCCGGGCACAGAAGGCAATGTGCCGGGCGGCCTGGACAGGAATGATATCGAGTGCTGCTTCTGCTTCCGCCAGAGCGACTTCGAACGCCATCATGGTCCGCAGTCGCGCCTGATCATCAAGTGCAGCGGAAACGGCCTGCGTCGTGAACATGCCGTCCAGCAGAATGTCACTCCCGGTTCCGGCGGTCTCGAAGCGGGCGTCAGACATCGAAGAACACGGTTTCATTCTCGCCCTGAATATGGATATCAAACCAGTAGGTCGGTACGCCGCCGCTCTCTTCATCCCGTTTCGCAATCAGCGTATCCGCGCGTTCCGGTCCCACGAGATCCAGGATCGGGTCGTGTGCGTTGGCTTCGGATTCCGGGAAGTAGAGACGGGTCACGAGACGTCTGAGAAGTCCGCGGCCGAACAGACTGATCGCGATATGAGGCGCCTGTTCCGTATTCCCCGGTCCTGGTACCGGTCCGGGACGGACGGTATGAAATGTGAAGACGCCGTCTTCGTTTGTCGGGCACCGGCCAAATCCGATGAAAGCCGGATCGGCGGGCACTTCTGTGCGGTTGTCTTCCGGATGATCGTAACGTCCGCTGCTGCTGGCCTGCCAGATCTCAACCATAGCGTCGCTGACGGGCTGATCCATCGCGTCCAGAACCCGGCCCCTGATGATGATCCGCTCTCCCAGCACGCCTTCGCGCAGAAGGTTTTCTCCACCCTCCCAGGGAAGTGCGTAATGGAAGAAGGGGCCGACCGTCTGCCAGGGAGTCAAAGGCCGCACTTCAGAAACAAGGGTGTCGCTCATTGTGGATTCTCCATCGGCGTCGCATTCCGGCCCCGCAGGACGATGTCATAGACATAGCCGAGCGCCCATTCGTTTTCGGTCGTGTCGATATCAAACCGGGATACCATGCGGTTACGCGCTTCCGACGGCACGGCGCAGGCAATGGGATCAATATCAATCAGCGGGTCACCGGGAAAATACATCTGCGTAATCAGACGCGTGGCAAAGCATGGGCCGAAAAGAGAGAAATGAATATGAGCCGGGCGCCATGCATTATAGTGATTACGCCATGGATAGGCGCCCGGTTTGATGGTGACGAAGCGATAGCGGCCCTCTTCGTCTGTCACCACGCGACCCTGCCCGGTAAAATTGGGATCAAGCGGCGCATCATGCTGATCTTTCTTGTGGACATAGCGACCGGCAGAATTGCACTGCCAGACTTCAACCACCGTGTTGGGAACGGGATGACCGCGATCATCAAGCACATGACCGGAGACAATGATACGTTCGCCAAGCGGCTCGCCTTTTCCTTCCCGGGTCATGTCATGGACCGGTGCACGGAGGAGGCGCTCGCCAAAATCTGCCGGGCCGGTCACCTCTGTCAGAGTCTGCGGAATCCGCACGAGTGGCTTGCGGGGTGAACGGGCGACTGTGCTGACATATCCGGGGGCGAATGACGGTGGCTCGGAGAGAGCCTGTGGGGAATACTGGAGCACATCCATTGTTTTTTCCTTTTTGCTCCGGACCGTCTTCACCGCCACGCTTCTGACCGGGAGGGATGCGAAGGGCGTTGTGCATGGCATTGTGACCGGCGGTCTCATCGGCATTTCCGATCCGACAGAGGATCGTGAGTAACAGAGGCAGACTGCATGATCGGGCCGGCTGGCGTCGATGTACAAACGCGTACAAAGTTGCACTTTCCGGACACCTCACGACAATGCGATCCCTTTCATGGAAAACAGAAAAACGCCTCATTCTTTTGGCTACGATCAGGATCCTTTTCAGATCCACGACATCATTGGCCATGAAGGTCTTCGGGACTTTCTGGACATTGAATCGCTGGAAGTTCGTTCCCGTCCTGTGAACTGGCGTGTTCGCCGGCATAGCCATGCCTCCATGTTTCAGCTTTTCCTTCTTTCCACCGGCGGCTGTACAGTTGAGCTGGATGGGGTGAGCCACGAACTTGCCTCACCTGGTTTCGTGTGGATTCCGGCCCGTCATGTCCATTCCCTCGCCTATCATCCGCGGACACGCGGCTATGTGATAACGCTGGGCCATGGTCACGTCTTCACGTTCAGAATGCGCTGTCCGGAAGCGGCGCCCCTGTTCGCGGCATCACTGGCGGGGGATACTGATCTTTCCGAATTCGACCGTCTGATTACCTTTGCACGCTATCAGCCTGCCATGCCCGACCAGGCAACCGGAACGGTCACGGAGGCACTCGCGCAACTTATTCTGGCGACGATCTTCCGCCTTCTGCGTTCAGCAAACACACCTGTTCCCTCGCGCCGTGATGCCGAACTCGTCAAACGGTTCCATGCCCTTGTCGAACGGGATTTCGCGTCTCATGCTCCGGTCAGCGCCTATCTGGATGTGCTGCGCACGACGGAACGTACGCTGCGACGCGCCTGCAAGCGCATGGGGCAGCCATCACCCCATGAGATAATTCAGAGCCGGATTGCAGCCGAATCCCGTCGGCTCCTGCTTTTTTCCGGCATGAGCGCTGCCGATATCGCCGATCGACTGGGTTTCAGCGATCCGGCCTATTTCTCGCGCTGGTTCCGTGCGCGGGAGGGCACGACTATTCGCGCATTCAGGGATGAACGAGACACAAAATGATATAGTCCGGTTTGCTTGCGACAGCCGGGCTTCTCGGGCAGAAACAATGATATGAAAAGGGACCCCAGCACCTCTGCGGACGACGTGACCGAAAGCCGGGATTTCGTGACGGCCCTTGCGCGGGGTCTTGATGTCCTGCGGGCCTGCGCCGCTGCTCCCGAGGGGCTTTCTCTTTCAGATGTCGCCCGTGAGACGGACCTTCCACGCGCTGCCGCGCGCCGGGCGCTCCTGACCCTGGTGGCCACCGGATATGTCGTGCAGAACGGCCGGCTGTTTCAGCCCACGCCCCGCGTTCTTGATCTTTCAGCCCGCGTAGCGGATATGCCGCTTCCCCGGCTTGCCCAGCCAATTCTCGACAAGCTCAGCCATACTCTGGGTGAAAGCGCTTCACTGGCGATTCTGGATGGAACGGACATTCTCTACATCGCGCGTTCTGAAATCCGTCGCATTCTTGCTGTGGATCTGAGGGTCGGTGCAAAACTCCCTGCATGGTGTACGTCCATGGGGCGTGTGCTGCTTGCTGCCCTGCCGGAGGCTGAACGTCGTCGTCATATTCCGGAAAAGCTTGATGCCCGGACCTTCAGGACAACAACTGACCACAAAACGCTTAATACGTTGCTGGATGAAATCCGGGCTGATGGCTATTGCCTCCAGGATCAGGAACTGGAACCGGGCCTCCGGTCCGTTGCGGCACCTGTGTCCGGACATGACGGAAGTGTCGTGGCTGCGCTGAATATCAGCACCCAGGCCACTCGTACGCCGCTCCGCGTGCTGCGACGTACTATTGTACCCGCTGTAACGGAAGCGGCAGCCGCGCTCGGTAATGCCCTGCAGCATCAGCAACGGGGAGCCTGATACTCCTTCAGAACTGCGCCAGAAGACGGAAGCCTGCCTCAAGAGCATTGGGATAGGACCGGGTTGCATCAGGATGAACGATATACTGAAGATCCGGAAGAAGTTTCAGGCCCCGGGTAAGAAAAGCAGTATAGGTCAGTTCAAGAACCTGAAAATTCGACTGCGGCAAGGTAACACCGTTTTTTAACGGATATCCGAGATCATACTCCAGTTCCTGCAGGCGGGTGATCTTCCGGTTGACGGACTGCCATGTCCAGAAAAGTGACACAGCGTCCGTTATGCGGGAGGGGAACATACCCTGCGAGATGATGCCTGCCGTATACTGGGTCTGACCAGAAAGAGAAGAGCCCTCATTCCAGCCTGCGAGGCCGAAAAGAATCAGGCCCTGATCCTTCGCCGGACCAAAGCGCCACACCATCTGATCCGCTCCCACATACCACGCTCCGCGCTGATGTTCGATCCGGGCCGGTTTGTGAGAAATCAGGATGGGTGATCCGTCGACCGCAGTAAATGGATCCGGATGATCGGACGTATCGAAATAACCACCTATTTTATAATGGCCGGTCAGTTTGTCCTTTCCGAGAGCTGGTTCCCAGCCGAGCTCAACAGGAATGACGTAGCCAAGGGGAGCGAAAGAAAAATTAAAGCCGGCCTGGCCGCCTTCAGTTGCCGAAGCCTCGAAAACACCGGCCTGCGCATACAGATGATATCCTGGATTAAACCGGGCCATGGCGCCCCACTGTGAAAAAGGCCAGGAGCGCCACTTGGATGACACGGATATTGCGGTCGGGTGTGCACAGATGATGCTGTTAAGCGCGTAACAGCCGAAATAGGATGTGCCAAACTTGATATTGGCCGGCATACGCCCGACATCGACTACAAGCTTTTTGTTCAGAAGGCTTTCTTCAAAATACATGTAGACCAGCTTGTAAAGAACATTGCCACCGGCCCCGTAATCCTGCTGAGGCTGGATAAGTCCTGTTTTCTCAAGATAATCTGTCGCCACGCTGCGCCCTGCTCGCTGGACGCCAAGCATGTGGAACGAAAGTCCCTTCAGGCCGAACATTTTTTCAAGATCGAAGTCGGTGCCCATGACCACCTGATGCGAATAATCGAACCCCTGCCGCCGGCCTCCGACAGCATTCGACATGCCCTCGGCCATGTAGGTCAGAGTGAAATCGAAACCATAATCGGAGAGGCGCTGACGCCATCCGCCAAGCGAACCGAGCAACCGGTCAAGTTCCGGCACGACGCGGACTTCCGGCCACGCGGAACCAAGAGCTGAGGCATTGACACCGACCCGTTCCCGTTGCTGAGACGAGGAAGCGGCATTGTCCTCGGTCAGTACGTGCATTTCATTCCAGAATGACCCTGGTTTTGCATTGCCGGATGATGCCGCCAGCTGGAGCGGCTCAGAGGTTGCAGCGGACCCTGCGGCGGATGCCGGAGCAACAGACCTGGATGCGGCGACAACGTGCCGATGCCGCATCATTTTTTTCCTGGAAAGCACAGACGGAGATACCGCCGGTCCGGCATGCCGGCTGACAGAGGAAACGGGGGCTGCTTCGGCACGGGGTATTATGCCAGCCGCACAGAAGAGGAGAGCAGCGGACAGCAGAGGCCGCCATGAGATACGGAAGGACATGCGAAATCCCTTCTCATCAGGCGGATGTTTCCGGCAGAACTGTTCTGCCGGATACGGAGCAATACGTTTTCCGGGAAAGAGCGACGGCGCACCCTTCATCCGTACCTGACGGGAGGATTTCTCTTAAAACACTGATGGTCATCTGACGCCTCATATGACGTTCTTGTTTTTGGATCGTTTTGTCGGATCACAGCCCTGACCGGCAGTGATAAAGCTGCCCTTACCGGAATCGGAACCCTTTTCCAATATTGGAATTGATATTGGAAAAGTTTTCCACTATCAACGGGGGCAGATGATTTATCCTGTCACATGAAGAAAAAAGATGAATTCGAAGAGCCATTCCCGAAAACCGGCATCCCGCCCCTCCGTAGCGGAAACAGATGAGGTGAGCGCCGCACCGTCGGGAATCATGGAAAGAACCCTGGCGATCATCGAATTGCTGTCACACCACGGGTCTGGTCTTCCGATTTCATCCATCAGCACCATGCTCTCGATTCCATTAAGCGCCAGCCATCGGCTGACATCGGATCTGCAGGCTCTGGGTTATATCCAGCAGGAAGGCGGTTCCGGTGGACGCTATCGGCTGACAATGAAGCCGGTATCAGTCGCTTTCAGATTTCTGGCTTCCTGCGGGATCACCGATTTCGCTCAGCCTGTCCTGGACCGACTGGCCGCAGAAAGCGGAGAACTTGTGCGTCTCGCTGTTCCGGATGGAGGCAGTCTTTCCTGGATCGCCCGGGCGCAGGGCGGTCGTTCGGGCCTGAAATATGACCCTGACATGGGTCAGGCGGCTCATCTGTCATCGACGGCAACAGGTCTGGCCTGGCTTGCGACCATGCCGGATGCCGCCGCGCTCAGACTCGCTGAGGAGCAGGGGTACGGGTCTCCCGATGAATTCGGGCCGAATGCGCCGCGCAACAGCAAAGCTCTTCTCTCTGTTCTGAAGGCGACGCGTCAGAGAGGGTTCAGCCTGACCGTGGCAACATTCGCCCCGTGGATGACAGCCATCGCCTGCGTTGTCCGGTCGGGCCGCACTCAGGAAACCCTTGGAACGCTGAGCATTGCCGGCCCGACGCTGCGGCTGCCGGAATCACGGGCACTCGAACTTGGACAGCTTCTCGTCGAAGCTGCACGTGAACTCGGGGACATGCAGATCGTCCCACGCGATAACGGATAAAAAACATAGCTATGTAGCACTTAAAATATCAGAAAACTATGGATCAGGTGGCCTCACCAACAAAAACAAAAAAGGTCTTACAATGCTCCATTCTGTTCATTCGTCGTCTCCTGTGTCCTCCGATATGGCAACGGACATCCTCGTGATCGGTGCCGGAGCGGGAGGAATGAGTGCCGCTCTTTTCGCAAAACGCCGGAATATGGATGTTATTCTCTGCGAAAAGACGGATATGGCCGGAGGAATTACGGCAACATCCGGTGGCACGGTCTGGGCCCCGGGCACTGATCTTTCCCGGGAAGTGGGTCCTCAGGACAATCCCGATGATGCCAGAAGGTTTCTGCAGTCGGTTGTAGGTGAACGGGGCGGCGACGCCCTCAGGGACGCCTTTCTTGAAGCCGCACCAGCCGCGATTACCGAATTGCATAATCATACGGATGTCAGGTTTGCCGCAGCATCGGCCCATCCTGATTATCGTGATGGCCCGGGCGCGGCCTGGGGTGGGCGGGCCCTGGCGCCTCTTCCGTTCGATGGACGAAAGCTGGGAAAGGATTTTTCCCGTGTCCGTCCGCCTCGCCGCGAGTTTCTGGCTCCGGGCGGGATGATGGTCGGCCGAAACGAGCTTGACGCTCTTCTGAAACCGTTCTCCTCGATCAGGAATTTTCGTCAGACTCTCTCTCTCTTTCTGCAGCTGGCAAAAGACAGAGTCTCCTGGCCTCGCGGCACCAGGCTGGTCATGGGCAATGCTCTTGTCGGACGACTGCTTCTGAGTCTGCGCAGGAACAACGTTCCGGTTTTATATAACTGGTCACTGGACGATCTGATCGTGACGGACGGAAAGGTGACCGGTGCCCGTTTTTCAACGCCGGAAGGGGAGAGAACGATCACTGCGCACAGAGCTGTGGTTCTGGCTACCGGCGGTATCGCGACAAATACGTCTCTGCGCAGGAAGGTTTTTCCTTTTCCCGATATGATTTCCCTGGCGCCGGCCAGCAACAGCGGAGACGGTGTTGAAGCTGGTCTGCGTGCCGGAGCAGGGTTCTCCGACGGCGTGGACAGTCCTGCCCTGTGGATGCCCTGCTCCACAAGACGCCTCAGGAACGGTACGGAGCTGGTATGGCCTCACATCATACTTGATCGTGCAAAACCTGGTCTCCTGGCTGTCAGTCAGGATGGAAAACGTTTCGTAAATGAGGCGAATTCATACCATGATTTCTGTACAGGCATGATTGAAAACAAGCACAAAACAGCCTGGCTGATCTGCGACCGGGCCTTTCTGCGCGAGTATGGACTTGGCATGGTCTGGGCGGGAACACACAGCGTTCGGCGTTTCATCCGTTCAGGCTATCTCATTGAGGCATCCTCCATCGGAGCACTGGCCGAAAAGATCGGCGCCCACCCTTCAACGCTGGAACAGACTGTCGCCCGCTACAATGCACTGGCCCGATCAGGAGAAGACACAGATTTTGGCCGTGGCTCCACAACGGTCAATCGTTTCAACGGTGATGCCCGCTATGAACCCAATCCATGCATGCGTCCTGTTGGCGAAGGTCCTTATTACGCCATGGCGGTCCGGCCAGCGGATCTGGCGACAAGCGCCGGACTTACGGGAGACATCAACGGACAGGTCACTGATAAAAATGGTGTGCCTGTCGAAGGACTTTATGCCTGCGGCAACGATCTGACGTCACTGTTCCGGGGCACTTATCCAGGCCCTGGCACCACGCTCGGACCGGCTCTCGTCATGGCCTGGCGGATTGCTGCCCATCTTGCAGGAAGATTCCCGGCTGCGCAGACGATCATCCGCAGTCCTGAACAGACTGAACACGGTCAGCCGGTCACGGAGAATGTCTCCGCCTGACCAGTTTTTTCCTGTAAGAAAAAGAACAAACGGAAATGACGAGACAAATCTTTCTCTCCTGGCTGACAACCGCTCCCATGCCACCCTGCGACATGATTACCGTGGCAAAAGAGTGTGGTTATACCGGTGTCAGTCTGCGCGCTCTGCGAGCCGCCGAGGGTGACAACATCCCGCAGCTTCTGCAGGATCAGAGTCTGAGGCAAAGCGTAAAACATCGCGCGGCTGCTGAAGGCATTATCCTTGCAGACATGGAAATCGTCCGAATCAACGAAGGTTTTACGGTCCGATCAGTCGAGCCGTTCCTCGATCTGTGTGCCGAACTGTCTGTTTCAGCATTTCTCGTCGCGGGCGATGATCCTGATCTTTCTCGTCTGACTGCTTCCTTCAATGCCTTATGCGAAGCCAGTCGTCCCAGGGGTATCTGTCCGGCTCTTGAATTCATGCCCTGGACAAGCGTGAAGGATGCAAAAACAGCTCTCTCTGTCATTGAAAAGTCCGGTGCACACAATGGAAAAATAATCGTTGATGCACTCCATGTCGCGCGTTCTTCCACAACTCCTGACGATCTGCGGGCCATCCCGCCGGAGCGGCTGGCCTGTTTTCAGATATGCGACGCGCCCGCAGGCATTCCACCCACACAGGAAGAGCTGATCTATACGGCGCGGCAGGCCCGCCTGCTGCCAGGTCAGGGTGGCATTGATCTGCACGCAATCATGGAGGCACTTCCTCCCGATATTCCCATCAGCGTCGAAATTCCCAACAAAGAGGGACATGCTGTCCGGGGCGCGACCGGGTGGGCGAAAGATGCTTTCAGTGCAACAGTATCTTTTCTGAATAAAGAGCCTGCAAGATGAGCGCGCAGTCACCGGCCCGTATTCTGCTGGCTGGCGCCGGTGCGATCGGCCGCCTGCATTTCCGTGAAATGCAGGAGTGTACATTCTGCACGTTGTCGGGCATCGTCGAACCTGCTCCGGCGGGTAGGGAGTGGGCCGAAGCTGCTGGCGTGCCCTGGTTTGCAGATCTGGATACGGCTCTGGCTCATGAGAAGCCGGATGCGGCCATTGTTGCGACCCCCAATCAGACGCATCGCGCTCTTGCCCTGCGTCTGATTGAGGAGCGCATTGTTCCTCTGGTTGAAAAACCAATTGCCAGCACCATCGAGGATGCCACTGAAATCGTGACAGCCTCGGAGAAAGCCGGAGTGCCCGTACTCATCGGTCATCACAGGCGACACAATCCCATTATCCGCACTGCGCATGAAATCATCAGCAGAGGCGCTCCCGGGCAGCTTGTTTCGGTTTCACTCATGGCATTGTTTCGCAAGCCTGACGACTATTTCACGGCGAGCTGGAGGAGGGAGCCGGGTGGCGGTCCGGTCCTGATCAACCTGATCCATGAAATCGACGTAATCCGGCATCTTTGTGGCGAAATCAGCTCTGTTCATGCCGTGACCAGCAACCGGATACGCGGTTTTGAAGTCGAGGATACGGCGGCAATTCTTCTTCGGCTTGATAACGAAGCCCTGGTCACCATTTCCCTCAGTGATTGTGCCAGCTCTCCCTGGAGCTGGGATCTCCAGGCTGGTGAAATTGATTCCTATCCCGCGCCTGCCGCGCCCGTCACAACGATGGTCATCAGCGGAACTGACGGATCACTTGCACTGCCGTCACTCGATTTCTGGTCGTATCGCGGCAAGCCGGACTGGTATGAGCCTCTGACACGGGAAACAACCGGATACAGAAAGGAAAGTCCTTATATCGCCCAGCTGCGCAATCTCTGCGCCGTCAGCCGCGGAGAAGCCGTCCCCGTCGTTGATGCGCAGGAAGGACTTAGCACACTGCGCGCCACGCTCGCCGTCGCAGAATCCGCACGGACGGGAAAGACCGTTCATATTCCATCCAGCCAATTTGCATAAAAGAGTTTCCGATGTCTCATACTGAAAACTGTGATCTTCTGGTTGTCGGGTCAGGGGCGGCAGGACTCTGTGCGGCACTCTCGGCAGCACGTCGTGGCCTGAATGTGATCGTCGCTGAGAAGGAGCCTGTCTTTGGCGGATCGACAGCCTGGTCCGGCGGCTGGATGTGGGTTCCCTGTACAAAATATGCCCGTCTGGACGGAAACGATGAAAATACCGATGCCCCTGAAACCTATCTTCGGCATGAGCTCGGAGAAAAGTTCGATGCAGAACGGGTAAAGGCTCTTCTGGAAGCCGGTCCGGAAATGATTGACTTTCTGGAGGAAGATCCGGATGTCCGGTTTTCCTCCGGCACCTGGATCTGCGATATCCATGGCAACATACCTGGTGCCGGTACGGGTTCGCGGTCTGTTGTTGCCGCACCGGTCGATGGAAGAAAGCTGGGTAATCTCTGGCCGTTGCTCCGGCGTCCGATGCGGGAAACAACACTTTATGGTATGGGGATACAGGCAGGACCAGATCTGCGTGCCTTTCTGAATGCACAGCGTTCCGTTCGCGCGCTGTTGCATGTGACCGGCCGCCTTGGCCGCCATTTCTCTGATCTGCTCCGCTATGGTCGCGGTACTCATCTCGTCAACGGAAATGCTCTTGTCGCAAGACTGATGCTTTCGGCAGACAAAGTCGGAGTTCGTTTCATGGCATCCAGCCCGGCGAAAAGACTTCTTACCAGGGACGGAGCCATCACAGGCGCCATCCTGAAATCGAAAAATGGTGAACTGACAGTCAGAACGCGCGTCGGTGTCGTCCTGGCCACGGGTGGCTTTCCACATGATGTTGCACGCCGCAAAGCTCTGTTTCCAAATACACCCACCGGGCAGGAACACTGGACAGTTGCCGCTCCCGGCACATCCGGCGATGGCCTTTCACTGGCCGAAGCTGCCGGTGCAGATATTGACACAGCGGTAGCCTCACCAGCCGCGTGGTGCCCTGTATCCTTGGTACCCTTCAGAGATGGAACGGTGGGTCATTATCCTCACATCATCGAACGGGCCAAGCCGGGGATCATTGCGGTAAGAGCCAATGGTCGCCGGTTTGGGAATGAAGCCGATGGCTACTATGATTATGTGACGAACCTCTTTCGTAGTCTGGAACCGGGAGAACAGCCGGTATCGTGGCTTATCTGTACGCGTGCCTTTCAGCGCCGCTGGGGGCTTGGGTATTCACGCCCTGCGCCATTCCCCCTGCGTCCGTACATCCGTTCCGGCTACATTACAGAAGGCAGAACGATCCGGGAGCTGGCCGGGAAATGTGGTATATCTCCGGAAGGACTTGAGAAAACCATTCGTTCCTACAATCATTTTGCGGATCGGGGCCAGGACCCTGAATTCGGCCGCGGTTCCACCCCGTTCAACCGGTCCGGAGGCGATTCTTCTCAGAAACCAAATCCCTGCGTGATGCCAATAGAAAAAGGACCTTATCTGGCCATCAGGATTGTGCCCGGCAGCTTTGGCACATTTGCGGGTATCCGCGCTGACGCGCAGGCCCGTGTCCTGGATCGCAAGGGCCAGCCAGTGCCTGGCCTGTGGGTGGCGGGATCTGATCAGGCCAGTGTCATGGGAGGATACTATCCGTCAGGCGGGATCAATCTTGGACCAGCGATGACGTTCGGATACATTGCCGGCAGGGATGCGGCGGAACAGGCAGAATCAAGAATTTCTTGCTGAATGGGTCATGAAGGACCTGGGCTCAGGACTCATTCTTTAAGCCAGAAGATGAAGGTTGCCGCGATATGGATTGCGGACATGAATGTGTGGGCGCATCTGTCGTATCGGGTCGCAACACGTCGCCAGATCTTCAGCTTTGCGAACATGTTTTCGATGAGGCGGCGCTTTTTACAGAGATGCCAGTCGTAAGGCGGCTTTGATGTCCGGTTTTTCTTCGGCGGAATGCAGGCGGCGATATTCCGGTCCGCGAGAGACTGTCTGATTTTATTGCTGTCGTATCCCCGGTCACCGATGACTTCCTCTGTCTCATCCGGCAGGTCCGCCAGCAGAACGTCCGCGCCTTTGAAGTCACTCACCTGACCCGCTGTCAGAGGCAGCCGGACAGGGCGTCCCTGTCCATCACACATGGCATGAAGCTTTGAGTTCAGCCCGCCTTTTGTGCGTCCGGTATGGCGGGGAAAAGCCCCTTTCTGAGCAGGGAGGCTGCCGTTCGGCGTGCTTTGAGATGTGTCGCGTCGATCATCAGGCGTCTCGAACGGCCAGCCTGTTCTGTCAGGGCGACGAAGATCCGGCCGAAGACACCCGGGCGGCTCCACCGGATGAAGCGATTATACAAAGTCCTGTCCGGACCATAGACGTTCGGTGCGTCTTTCCACTGAAGCCCGTTGCGGATCACATAAACGATCCCGCTCAGAACACGACGGTCATCCACGCGTGCCACGCCACGCGCCAGAGGGAAATACGGCCTGATCAGATCCATCTGACGCTCAGACAGCAAAAATATCTCACTCACAGCCTCACCTCCAACGGTAAGACTGTGAATCACAACGGTCCGCTCAGTTCAATAAATTAACAGGTCCTCAGCCTGGTATACGATAATGCCGGGGAATCAGAGTGGTTTCCAAAGACGAGAAAGTTCCGTTCAGTTCTCCACATAATTCCTTAGGCGGTAGGCGGCACAGGCCTTGGTTTGCACAATGAGTCTATATTGTCCTGAAAGTTTGTATTCAGGGCGATATCCCAGACGTCCGACGCAAATTCAGAGGTGATCTGTTCGCTCAGACGCACGATGCCTACAGCGCCTGGAGAAAAGCCCGGTAACCGGAGCATCCTGAGCCTCCCCGGAGGCGGCACGCGCAGCGGAAAAGACAGGATCGGCAGAATGGTTGCGACCTTTCCCTCCATGACTTCAGCGTGAATCAACTCCAGTGAATTCGTTTCACGACGTATCGTCGGTTCAGCCCCGGCGGTCTGAAATCCGACATCGACCAGTTGACGACAGCGCATTTCCCTGGTGAGGAGCGCAAGCGGTAATCTGGATGCGGCGTCCCAGCTGATGTCTTCTCCTTCAGGCAGCTGAAACGTGCGGGACGCCGCCAGCACCTGCTGTTCGGCATAGAGGGTGCGAACCTCGAAGGCTTTCGCCTGCGGGCACTGGTCGTAATACATAATTCCGATATCAAGTTCCTTGCTGACCAGCTTATCGATGAGTGTTCCGTTAGGAAGAACACTCACCTCACTCGCGAAGTCGCCACACCGCGCCTGCACGGCCTCCAGCAGCAGCGGAACGATATGCACGGCAGTCGGGATGACGCCGATTTTTACGTGTCCGGCGATCGCCTGCCTGGTGACCGAGACCTCATTGCGCAGTTCGCTGATGCTTTTGAGGATATCGTGTGCCCATTTCAGGACACGCGCGCCCTCATTCGTAACGCCGAAGACCTTTTTCTTGCGGTCGATGATGACAATGCCCAGCTCATCCTCGAGCTGACGGATGGCGCGCGATAAGGCGGGCTGCGACACGCCGCACGCACTGGCCGCTTTCGAGAAGCTTTTATAGCGTTCAATTTCACGCAGATACTGCAGCTGCTTCAGGAACATATCAAACTCTTCTCCAATGATGGATCGGCGGGTCCGGCGCCATCGGTGTCATCACGTTTTCGGACACGAATACGTTCTCGACGATGCTTGTAATGCGCGCTCCACCTCCGTCGTGATGCGATGACCGGATGAAGGGATGGCAGGCACCTGGAGCCAGCCACGCCACAACAGATTTCCCCGCCTGCTGCGATCATCACTCCGTCAGGCGCGCGGCGCCGCAGAAGACGAACTGCCTGTCGTGCCGCGCGATCGCGATCAGCGTCTGGTTCATCCGCTCGGCCAGCCGGAAAGCGCGCTCTGTCGGCGCCGACACTGCGACTACGGTGGTCATGCCCGCACACACTGTCTTGAGCGCCATTTCATACGAATAGCGGCTGGTCAGCAGACAGATTCCATCTTCCGAAAGTGTGTCGTTACGCATGCGGGCACCGATCAGCTTGTCGAGCGCATTGTGGCGGCCGATATCCTCCCGGATCAGAAGAATCTCGCCTTCCCTGTTCGCCCAGGCTGCTCCGTGGACCATGCGTGTCGCAGCATTCAGGTCCTGCCAGCGATCGAGATCATGAAGCGCACGGCGGATCGCAGCCGATGCAATCGTGGGATTGAGCGGAAAAGGTGACTGGCCGGTCACATCCACAGATGGCACATCGTCGCTGCCACAGATGCCGCAGCTCGAATGCCCGGTCTGGGCACGGGGCCTGCGCCGTAACAGGGTCGAGAGGCAGTCGCCCGAAATCATGACATCAAGCATCGGACCATCCTCGCCTTCCGACACCACGACCGACCGTATCTGCCGGGGCGCCTCGATGATGCGTTCCGTCAGACAGTAGCCAAACACGAAATCCGTCAGATGATCCGGCGTCAGCATCATCACGCCGTAGGGAAATATTCCGTTAAAGACGAGTTTGACCGGCACCTCGTCGGCGATGTTCAGATCGACCTCTTCCTCCGGACGATCGAGGCTCGTCACTTTCCTTGCATGAAACAAGGGAATCATGGAGCGTGGCCGCCGCCCGTTTTGAACGGACCCGGCTGGCCGGTCACATCAACCGACATGATGACAGACTCCCATTCAATCTGCCCATTGACATAATGCTCGCGTTTCCAGACCGGCACACGGCGCCTGATCTCATCGATAATGTAACAACAGACCTTGAAAGCGGCACCGCGATGAGGTGCGGCAACACCGATCCATACAGCGAGATCGCCGACGGGCAGGTAGCCCGTCCTGTGCATCGCGCAGGTCTCTGCGATATCGAAGCGTTCTCGCACCTCGTCGAGAATGACCTGTCCTTCGGACGTGACCAAAGGAGCAAACGCCTCATATCCGATGGCTGAAACGAGCCTTCCGTCGTTCGTCTGCCGCACCCATTCCTCGAAAGTGCAGAAGCCACCAGCTTCGGGCTTCAGAAGCGTTTCCCGAAGGGTGCCGATATCGACGGATGTGTCGGCAATCAGAAAGCGGTTCATCCGCCGCTCACCGGTGGAATGAACACCACATGGTCGCCTTCTTTCAGGCTCCGGGTCCAGGGACAAAATGCCGCATTCACGGCCACACGCATCTGCCCGGCAGGAAGCGCAAAACCGTATGCCACGCGAAGCTCCTCATAAAATGCCACCGCCGTGGTGACGGACGTTTCTCTCGTTTCGGCGCGACGGCCTGCCTGCTCGCCCGGCTGTGCGAAATATTCAGGTTCTATCCCTGGCATGTCTGTTCCTGACAGCGGGCAAGCCTGGTTTCAGCCTGCTGCCGCTCCCCGGGTGTATTGATATTGTCGAGTGCGCCAGGGGTACATGAAGGCAAAAGATACGTGACACTGCTGATGAGCGCCTGGCGCGGCCCGACCCTGCCTGCCACTACCTGACGAGATAATATTTCCAGAGCTTCAGGCTCCCAGATGGCGCAGAACGGTTCCGGCAACCCGTCATGTTCGCTTCGGAATGCAACAGCCGTATATCCCTCCCGACGGCCCTGAATCAGCGCATCGAGCGTTGGCGCGTCCAGAAACGGCAGGTCGCATGCCAGCACCAGCCATGCGACATCGGGGTATTCCTCATGGGCGGCGAGCAAACCTGCGGCGGGTCCGATTTTCTGAAACCTGTCGGTAATTCCGGGATAGACGCATCTCAAGGCATCGGTTTTCTGATCTTCCCGCAAGGATACGAAACAGCGGCTGACGCGCGGCGCAAGCAGGCTGAACGCACGGTCGAGTTGCGGCCGGCCCTCATAGGCAAGCGCTGCCTTGTCGTGTCCCATGCGGCGGCTGACACCGCCTGCGAGGACAAGTCCGCAGAGGGATCTCATAACACCGCAGCCACAGGCATCGTATTGCCGAAATCGTGCTTTCCTCCGTGCCTGGCGGCAAGACGTACCTCGCGGATCACCATCTCATGGGTCAGGACGGCTGTTTCTCCGTTCATCGCATCACCCTCCGATATAGTGCATTTCAATTTTCTTCCCCGCCTTATCCTCATGAGCAGCTTCAGCCCGTGATCGCCGTTCCTGACGCTCTTCGCTGTACCGGTCGGTGCGACGATGCCAGATGTTCGCCAGCGTCTGCCGGAGCGGCTCATCCTTGCCCGCATGACCGGCATCACGCAGGACTGCCCGCAGATCGGTGCCTTTCGTGGCGAAGAGACAGGTAAAAAGCTGACCATCCGAAGAAAGCCGCGCCCGCGAGCAATTTCCGCAAAACGGCGCACTGACCGAGGAGATGAACCCAATCTCCCCACCGCCATCGGCATAGCGGTAACGGGTAGCGACTTCGCCGCAATAAGTGGGTGACACCGGATCGAGAGGCCAGAGCGCATCGATCCGCGTGATCATCTCGCGCGAGGTTACGACATCGCTACGTTCCCAGCCGTTGCGATTGCCGACATCCATATATTCTATCAGGCGTACAATCACGTCCGTATGCCGGAAGTGTGCGAGGAGTTCCGGTACACCTGCATCGTTCACGTCACGCTGAACGACCGTGTTGACTTTGACCCCACGCGGAAATCCGAGCGCACAGGCTGCCCCGATGCCATCCAGCACGGTCCGCAGATCACCGCGTCCGCCGCTCAT
Source organism: Acetobacter fallax (assembly GCF_011516735.1). Classification (GTDB taxonomy): domain Bacteria; phylum Pseudomonadota; class Alphaproteobacteria; order Acetobacterales; family Acetobacteraceae; genus Acetobacter; species Acetobacter fallax. The sequence goes on from NZ_WOSX01000028.1 coordinate 32,267, forward strand.
GCGCGCGAACACTGCCGGGTCCAGGCTATCGAGGCTTACGGTCACACGGTGCAGGCCCGCTGCGTGGAGTGCCGCTGCCTGACGCTCCAGCAGCATCCCGTTGGTTGTGAGCGCGATATCTTCGATCCCCGGAATCCGTACGAGCCGTTCCACCAGTTCCGGCAGATTCTGACGAAGCAACGGCTCTCCGCCTGTCAGGCGGAGCCTGGTCACGCCCAGCTCCGCAGTCGCACGTGCCACCCGTTCGATTTCGTCAAAATTCAGCCGCTCATCAGGCGTCAGGAAGCTGAAGCCTTCATGATAGATCGAATCCGGCATGCAATAAGGGCAACGAAAGTTGCACCGGTCCATCACGGAAATTCGCAGATCCCTGAGCGGTCGATGGAGCCGGTCTTTTGTGGGCCTGACGCCCGGCAAAAATTCCGCATTCATGATTTGGGTCTTCGCTTTCCACTCGCGGCATCACCCGAAGATGGATGATGCCGCATTGAATGGGACACACTCAGCCAGCGATCCGGATTGGCGCGGCCGACGCGATACTCGGCACCACTTTGACCGGAATAGCCTTGGCGGCTGGCGTACCGCTGACCTCGTCATAAAAATCAAGCGGCAGGAGCGGATTGAGTTCCGGGTAATATCCCGCGATGGCGCCACGCGGCATGGGGTAGTCAAGAATCGTCAGCCCATCAACGTACCGACGGCGTCCGTCCTCGCTATAGGTTTCCAGACCGATGACCGCTCCGTTCTCCAGTCCCCGATCTTCGCGATCCTCCCTGTTCATGAAAATGACGAGGCGGTTGTTGTACACACCACGATACCGGTCGCTGTTGCTGTAGATCGTGGTGTTGTACTGATCATGCGAGCGGATTGTCGCCAGACGCAGCATGGCCGGATCCTCGATCACGTCATTGACCTCAAGCCCCGGCATGACAATGAAGTTCGCCTTGCCGTTCGGCGTTTTCCAGACGCGTCGGCGCGGCGGAATATCGAGATGAAAACCGTGAGGATCTTTCATCTTCTCCGAAAAATCAGTGTAAATCTCGGGATAGACCTCCGCGATCCTGTCACGGATCAGTGTATAATCCTCGATATAATCCGCCCACGATGTCTTCGAATGAGGCAGCGTTGCCATTGCCACGCGGCAGATGATCTCCGTTTCCGGTTTCACATCCGGGCTGACCGGTTCGAACACACCGCGCGACGGGGTCACGTTCGACATCGCATCCTCGATGGTGACGAACTGCTCACCTCTGGATGTCCGGATGATCTCGGAGCGGGACACGACCGGCAGGATCAGTGCATCTTTGCCGTGAACCAGATGGCCACGATTGAGCTTGGTTGTGACGTTGACTGTCAGGTTCAGCCGTCCCATCGCCGCATAGGAGCGCTCGGTATCAGGGATGGCGCGGGCGAAATTGCCGCCCATGCCAAAAAACACCTTCGCGGTGCCCTCTTCCATGGCCGCAACCGCTTCAACGACATGATGACCGTGCTCACGCGGCGGTTCGAAGCCAAAAACATCGCGTACGCGGTCGAGATACGCTTGTGTCGGCTTCTCGTCGATGCCGACCGTGCGGTCGCCCTGCACATTGGAATGTCCCCGGATCGGCGCGATACCTGCACCCTTTTTCCCAAAATTCCCTTTAAGGAGCAGCAGACTCGCCACCTGCTGAACAAGGTGAGAACCTTCCTGATGCTGCGTCAGCCCCATCCCGTAGCAGATGATCGTAGCGTTCGATTTTGCGTAAATTCCGGCAATCCGACGGATCTGTTCTTCAGACACTCCGGATATCCGGGTGATATCCACCCAGGAGACGGACATGACATCCGCGCGCAAAGCCTCCAGCCCCGCCGTGTGTTCCGCGATAAAGTCCTGATCCAGAACCTTCTCGCCACGCTCTTCGGCTTCGAACAGCGCACGCATCATGCCTTTGAAAATGGCCAGATCGCCGCCGATCCGGACATGCACGAATTCGCTGGAAATCGCGGTTGAACCGAACGTCCCCATCTGCAGGATGTCCTGCGGCTCGGTGAAGCGGATCAGCGCACGTTCGGGCATCGGGTTGATCAGCACGATCGGGATACCGCGTTTGCGCGCCTCCACGAGGTTTGTCATCATCCGCGGGGAATTGGTGCCCGTATTCTGTCCGATAACGAAGATTGCCTCGGCATGCTCGAAATCGGCCATGACAATCGTGCCCTTGCCAATCCCGATGGACGGCGGGAGCCCCCGCGACGTCGGTTCATGACACATGTTCGAACAGTCGGGGAAGTTATTGGTGCCGAATTCGCGTACGAAGATGGAATAGAGGAACGCTGTTTCGTTGGCAGTTCTTCCGGATGTATAGAACTCCGCCTGATGCGGGCTTTCGAGCGCCTGGAGGTGCTTGCCGATCAGCGCGAACGCATCGTCCCATGCGACCGGAACGTATTTGTCGGTTGCCGCATCATAGCGCATGGGCTCGGTCAGGCGCCCCTGCATCTCCAGCCAGTAATCGCTGCGCTCCATCAGTTCCGTGACGGTATGCCGGGCGAAAAATTCCCGCGTGACGCGCGCTTTGGTCACCTCATGCGCCAGCGCCTTGGCGCCGTTTTCGCAGAATTCGAGTGTCTTGCGATGATCGGGATCAGGAAAGGCACAACTCGGGCACTTGAAGCCACCGGGCTGGTTCATCGCAAGCAGACCGCGTGATCCCTTGACCAGGACGCTCTGTTCCATGAGGACCCTGGCTGTCGCGTTCGCGGCGCCCCATCCTCCGGCCGGATGATGGTAGGGCTTGAATTCAGATTCTTTTTCTTTGCTCATGATGTCAACGCTCCCCCTGGAGGATGCCAAATTCTTTCAATGCAGGTACGAAATTTTCGTTCTCATGCTTCGACCTTGCGAGTTTGATCAACGCGAAGCGCTCGAGTGGACTCAGCTTGGCCCATTGCTCCGGCGCTGGAACCGGAACACCATCCGCCCGTGCCTGAATCGAAACTGCTTCAGGCATACAATCCTCCTCGCGCCAGTCTGCCAGCGTCTGGGGAGGCAGAAAGCGAACAGGTTCATCTGCCCGGGCGGCAATCAGATCCAGAACAAGGGCGCGGTATGCTTCCTGTTCCGCGGACGTATCGCACAGCATCTCCACCAGCCTGCCCCGTTCCTCGCGCGACAGGCGGCTCCACTGACGGAGCGTCATCTTGATTCCTACAATATCGAGCTTTTGTCGCGCGATCATGGGAATGCAACGCAGCGAACCGGCGAAATCGCGCTCGAATTCGAAAATCATGGAGCTTTCAGACATTATGCCGGCTCTTTCGGCCATCAGGAGAGATGCATTTTTCATTTGGGCACCAGAAGATGGAGTAACGAGGCTGCGACGAAGAATGCGGTGGTACTGACAATCCAGATTGCGGCAAGCCACGCCAGCCGGATGCTCAGGTGACGGGACGCCCGCGACCCGTCACCCCTTACAACTTCAATGACAGCCATCGGCTTCGGACACTTTCCCGCGAAAAACGCGATAGGAGTAAATCGTGTAGGTCAGGATGATGGGCAGAAGGATGACGGTCCCGACAAGCTGGAAGAGCTGGCTGGATGGCGGCGACGACACATCCCACAGGGTCAGTGCCGGCGGTACGGCCCAGGGCCATACGGCAATGCCCAGACCGGACAGGCACAGAAAGAACCAGCCCAGCGCGCAAAGGAACGGCACGCGCGTGTGTCCCTTTCGCAGACTTGCCACCAGCAGGGAGCCAAGCACGATCATGACTACCGGCACCGGCGCCACGAACAGAATGTTTGGCCATTCCGTCCAGCGGCGGAGATAAGGCGCATGCAGCAGAGGTGTCCGGAAACTGACGGCGACAATACATATGAAGAGCCCGATCGCCAGCCGCTCCGCCCGATGACGGCACGAAGCCTCCAGAGCGCCGGTCGTCCGCCACACCAGCCACGTTGCGCCAGGCAGGGCAGCCAGCATAAGCACGATCGGCAGATAGAAGGCAGGCAGCAGTGTTGCACAGGCGCCCGGGAAAACGCCGTAGAGCACGGCGCCGCCCAGAACCATCCATGTCTCATTGCCATCCCGGACCGGCGCGATCGTGCTGATCATGACGTTGCGTCGGCTCTCGTCCCGTTCAAGCATGAATAGCATGCCAATTCCGAGATCGAACCCCTCGAGAACGACATAGATCGAGATTGCGGCGATCAGGATGACGGCCCAGATGATCGGCAGCCAGTGTGCGAAATCCATCATCTTTCAGGCGCCTTTCGCAGCAGAGACATCGATGACGGCGGGATGTGCGCGCGTCGCCAGAATATCGGATGCGTGTGAAGGATCGGCGTCACACTCCCCTTCCTCGGGTTCCCGACCGAGCATCCGGACAAGAATGCCCAGACCCGAGCCGAAAACGACCACGTAGACGACGACAAACACGGTCATCGACACGACCATGCTCGACAGTACGACCGGCGAAACACTCTGTGAGGTCCGCAGAAGTCCGTAGACGGTCCAGGGCTGGCGACCGACCTCGGTGGTCACCCAGCCACACAGCAGGGCCAGAAAACCGGCGGGAGCCATGCACAACGCCACGCCATGGAAGGCCGGGCTGGTAAAGAGCGTGCTGTTCCGCCGATGCCACAGCGACCAGAGCCCGACCAGCATCTGGAAAGATAATATGAACGCCAACGGTAAAGGCGAACTGAAAACGTGCCAGAAGGAACGCTATATCATGAACATTCTGCATTCATAACTTCCAGGATCTTCCCGACATCAGGAAAGATGCCTTTTATTTGAAAAGAGTGAACCTGAATTGACAGTCAGAAGAGCACATCAAATAGCCGACTGATAACGCGCAAAATTCCCGCACTGTTCGTTTGAGGAGTATTATAAGATCATTCTTACACAAGCGTCCAAGACCTTCTCGTTATAAAATTATGCGTACTGGTTATATAAACAGGAGAATTTGATCTGATATGATTATAGTTTAATATGGACTGAATACGCGACAGAACGAGTAGTCAGAGAATCTGGATACGCAACGCGAGCGAGCCCTATGGCGAGGAGTTTTTGACCATTGACCACACTTCAGGCCGTCGATGCCAGACTGACCCGGGCCGCCGTCTTCCTGATCATGACGCTGAACGACGGCAATGATACCGCGATCGGGGCGCAGGTCCGGGACTTGCTGGGCGATATATCCTCGCTGGTGCGGGGAACCGGTTTTCGTATTCCCGATGGTCGCCTGAGCTGCGTGACCGGAATCGGGTCAAAGGCCTGGGATGTGCTTTTCGGCACGCCGCGCCCGAAAGATCTGCATCCGTTCAGGGAAATTCACGGCGTGCATCATGCTCCCTCTACGCCGGGAGACCTTCTCTTCCATATCCGCGCCACGCGAATGGACCTGTGTTTCGAACTCGCGGCCACGATCGTCTCCCGTCTCGAAGGTGCCGCGACCGTGATCGATGAAGTCCATGGCTTCAAATACTTTGATGAGCGAGATCTGCTTGGGTTTGTGGACGGAACGGAAAACCCGTCTGGCCAGGTGGCAATCGACTCTACAATCATCGGAGAGGAAGACCCGAACTTCTCAGGTGGCAGCTATGTCATCGTTCAGAAATACCTGCATGACCTGAAAAAATGGAATGCCATGGCGGTCGAAACGCAGGAAGACGTCATCGGCCGACACAAGCTTTCCGATATCGAGCAGCGCGATTCCGCCAAAAAGAGTTATGCGCATAATGTTCTGACGAACATTGAGGAAAACGGCGAGCAGCTTCAGATCCTGCGTGACAACATGCCCTTCGGACAGGTCGGCAAGGGTGAATTCGGTACCTATTTCATAGGCTATGCCCGATCCCCCGCCCGCACGGAACAGATGCTCCAGAACATGTTCGTGGGCAAACCGCCGGGTAACTACGACAGGATTCTGGATGTCAGCACGGCAGTCACCGGCGTGCTCTTCTTCATCCCGACGGCCGATTTTCTCGACGGTGCGCCAGACCTGATGCCCTCGATATCGTCTGGCGAAAATGCTGCCGGAAGTCCGGCTTCCGACACCTGTGTCTCTGCTCACCCGGTTGACGCTACGTCTCTGGGCATCGGCTCACTGAAAGAGGAACCACAAATATGAACAATCTCCATCGTCACCTCGCGCCGGTTTCCAGCGCTGCCTGGGAGCAGATCGAGGACGAAGCCGCACGCACCCTCCGGCGCCACCTGGCCGGACGGCGTGTCGTTGATACTTCCGAGCCGAAGGGGCTGTCGTTCGCAGGGATCGGGACCGGCCGCGGCAGCGCGATTCAGGCGCCGAACGACGGCGTGCAGGCCATACAGCGTGAAGTGCGTCCGCTGGTCGAATTACGTGTTCCGTTCACGTTATCACGTGAAGAGATCGACGCTGTAGATCGCGGTTCCCAGGATTCGGACTGGCAGCCGGTGAAAGATGCAGCAAAGAAGATTGCGTTTGCCGAAGATCGCGCGATCTTCGACGGTTACAGCGCGGCAGGCATTCATGGCATCCGCGAAGCAACCTCCAATGCCCATCTGAAGTTTCCGGCATCCGTCAGGGATTATCCCCGCGTCATCACCGAGGCACTCAACGAACTCCGGCTCGCAGGCGTGAACGGTCCTTACTCTGTTGTGCTGGGCGCGCAGGCCTATACGACCGTGAGCAGTGGTGATGATGAAGGATATCCCGTCCGCAAGCACATCGAGAGCCTGATTGACGGAAAGCTCATCTGGGCCCCCGCCATCGAAGGCGCGTTCGTGGTGTCCATGCGCGGTGGTGATCTGGTGCTCGATATCGGGCAGGATTTTTCAATCGGCTATCTGAATCATACCGCAGATACGGTCGAGTTATATCTGCAGGAGAGCTTCGTCTTTCGCGTCCTCACCACGGAAGCGACGGTGGCAATCGACGCTGCACCCCAGGAGACGACACCGGCGGCCTGACGCCAGGAACGTCTTCGTCTTCTTGTGTTTCGTTTCAGCGACATTCTGCCCGGGCTCACTTCGGCCAGAATGTCAGTTTAACCTTTATGAAAATTCGACAGGATCACAATTAGTCCCACGATCGCGTTCCTCATGCACCGAGTTTTCTCCGGGAAAATAGAGAAAAAACATCACACATCAGGCAGGAGTACAAGCTTCATCAAACCTCGCGCCCTGACTGACGGCGCGCCCTAAGAGGAAGACCCGTTATGGTGGGAACGACACGGGACTTTATAAATTTCCAGTGCGTTCCGGAGCAGCCTGTCGGCACCGCGGAAACGTCTGAACAACAGAGACCTATTTTCCTTCTAATCCATCATGGTCGCGCCATCCGCCCCCGATGGCCCGCACAAGATCAATGCCACTCATGAGACGGCGCGTATTGACCGTAATCAGGTCTTCGCGCGCCTGCAGTTCAGCCGTCTGGGCAATGACAACCTGCAGGTAATCAACGGCCCCTTCGCGGTACTGAATACTGGCCAGATGGTCGGTGCGCGTTGCCGCCGTCACCCCTTCCTCCTGCCGCGCGGCGGCGTCGGCCAGATGATTGAGGAGCGCCAGCTGGTCCTCAACCTCGCGGAAAGCCGTCAGGGTCGTCTGACGGTAACCAGCTGCCGCCTCAGCATATTCTGCATGGGTAAGGGCCAGATTGGCAAACCGCCGCCCACCATCAAATATGGCCAGTGTTGCCAGCGCCGGGCCAAGCGCCCACACACCGCTCCCGGCCGAAGCCAGCATACTGGTCGTGGTTTCCGAGCCACCCATCGCTCCAAGCGTGATGTTGGGAAAGAAAGCCGCCCTTGCCACCCCGACCCGGGCATTGGCCGCTGCCATGTGCCGCTCTGCCGATGCGACATCCGGCCTGCGTTCCAGCAGGCGGGCGGGAGCGGCGATGGGAATGACCGGCACGGGCGGCAGGTCCTCCACCGGCGGAATTGAAAAGGTGGAAGGCTGCTCACCGATCAGCACGGCAATGGCATGTTCCATCAGCGCGCGGTCCGCCACTTGCTGTTCCAGCCGGGATTGTGTTGTGGTCAGCTGGGTGTGTGCACGGCCTACATCCAGTTCATTCGCCGCCCCGCCGACAAAGCGCTTTGTGGTCAGATCCAGCGCTGCGGAATAGGCCGCTATGGTCTTTCGCAACAGGCTGACGCGGGCATCCAGACCGCGGAGCTGGAAATAATCATCGCCCAGTTCACCTTCCAGACTGAGACGGAGTGATGCGAGGTCGGCCGCGCTTGCCTGGGCGCTGGCCCGTGCCGCCCTGACCAGATTGCGGATACGACCCCAGATATCCGGCTCCCACGAAACAGTGCCTCCGGATTCATAATCGCGGTATTCGTAATAGTTTCCGTTGGCAACAAAGAGGGCACGTTCACGCTGTGCGCTGGCTGTTGCATCGATCTGGGGGAAAAAGTCGGCCCGCGCCCGCCTGACCAGCGCCCGCGCCTCATTATATCGCGCCACGGCGGCGGCCAGTTGCGGACTGCCGTGTTCGACCCTGTCCTCCAGCCGGTCCAGATCCTCATCTCCCATAACCGCCCACCACGCCCCCCGTTGAGCGGTATCGGCGGGCTGTGCCGGTGTCCAGGGTCCGGTTTCCCTGAATGTCACGGGTATGTCAGGGAGTGTGGGCTTATGGTATCGGGGGGCCAGATTGCAGCCGCACAGCAGAACGAGGAAGAACAGAACCACCCTGCCCTGCTCAGTTGCCATGCCCACCACCTTCACGCGGTCTGACGGAATCTCCATCCCCGATATCATCCGGCGGGTTGGTTATGATCCTGTCCTGTGGTGCGAGCCCCGTCACCTCAAGTTCGGTCCCGAAATCGATCAGGATCGAGACGGGCTGTATCCTGGCATGGTCATGTTCATCCACCAGCGCCACGGTTGGCCCGTCCTTGCGGAAGAGCAGACTGCTGGCGGGAACACGCACGGTGGGCGGCGCCTGTGGCTCCGGACCGTGAAACGTAAAGGCGATCTGGGCATAGGCCCCTGGTTTGAGAAGATTTTCCCCATTCTCATAGACAAGCTGGACCAGCATCGTTCCCGACTGGGAATCAACCGCATCCGAGGAATGGAGCATACGGGCTTCAAACTGCCGGTTACGGTAATCCGGCACCGTGAAATGTGCCACAAAGCCCTCCCGCATTCGCGCGGCATAGGCCTGTGGCACACGCACATAAAGCCGCAGGCGGGTCACGTCCGATACGGTAAAAAGCGGTTGGCTCGCCGCCGTGCCGGCTACGATCAGCGCACCGATATCGGTCGCGCGGCTGGTCACCACACCGGCAAAAGGAGCAATGATGTGCTTGAAGCCGGAAAGCGTCTCAAGCCGCTCCACCTCCGCCGCAGCTTCATGCCGCGTGGCCTCGCTGGCCGCAAGATCGCCCCGGCGTTCGTCCGTTTCCTGCTGGGATACGGCATTCTGGGCATTCAGCCGGTCCCACCGGCGTGATGTAATCCCCGCCAGATCACGTTGTGCGGTCCGTGTGCCCAGCGCGGCCCTTGCTCCGGCAAGCTGCAGATCAACATCGGGTGTATCGATTTCCGCCAGAAGCTGGCCTGCTTCCACCTTCTGCCCGATATCGACATACCATTTCCGCAGATAGCCATTGGTGCGGGCATAGACCGGTGCACTGTACCATGCCTGCAGGATGCCGGGCAGGACCAGTGTATCAACAGCATGGCCACCTGGATGCACGACCGTTACACTGGGTACCAGCGCCGCAACATTCATCGCATGAAGCTGATGGCGGTCATGGATACGCATAATCGTGCCCGCGACGAGTATGATCCCGAAAATGCACGCCGCGACAGGAATGATCCAGCGCAGACGTGGTTTGGGACCGGCGGCTGCGACAGCGTGGCTTTCAGCCATGGGCATGTGTCCCGTCAGTCCCATGCCGTGCACGCCTGTCATAGATGATAGCGAAGAGTGACGGCACAAAAAACAGAGAGGCACAGGTGGCAAAAATCAGGCCGCCAATGACGGCCCGTCCCAGCGGTGCATTCTGCTCCCCGCCTTCACCCAGCCCCAGCGCCATAGGCAGCATGCCGATGACCATAGCCAGCGCCGTCATGATGACAGGCCGCAGGCGGGTGCTGCCCGCCGTCAGAGCGGCCCTGAGCGCATCTCCATGCTCAGCCAGTTGTTCACGGCAGAAGGTGATGACAAGGATGGAATTGGCCGTCGCCACCCCCATGCACATGATCGCTCCCGTCAACGCGGGCACGGAAAGCGGAGTATGCGTTGCAAACAGCATCCAGCATATTCCCGCCAGCGCGCCCGGCAGCGCCAGCACAACGATGCACGGATCGGTCCAGCTCTGAAAATTGATGACAATGAGAAGATAGATCAGAACGATCGCTCCCAGCAGGCCAAACCCCATACCGGAAAAAGCGGTTGTCATGGCCTGGTACTGGCCACGCAGCGTAACCGTGACGGTCTCGGGCCGGTCATGTTCCAGATGGTGCAGGGCCGCCTGCACGTCCGATGCGATGGCACCCAGATCGCGTCCGTCCCCGCCTGCGAAAACATCGATCAGCGAGCGGATATTATACTGTGCTTCGACTGGTGAAGTCGTGCCGCGCGTAATTGTGCCAAGGGCGCCGAGCACCTGAAGCCGGGTGGTCGACACTCCGGTTACGGGCAGGCCGATGATATCCGCCAGAGAACTGATCCGGTATTCGGGCATCTGCACCGCGATGGGGTAAGTGACCATGCTGTGCGGGTCCAGCCAGTAAAGCGGGGCAGTCTGCACGGTTCCGGCAATGGAGGTTGCGATGGCGCTGGTGATATCCCCTTCCGTCAGACCAAGCTGGTTGATGCGGGTGCGGTCCGCATCAAAACGCAGTTCGGGGTAATGGCCGGGCTGCTGGGTGCGGGCATCGACCAGACCGTCAATGGGACGTATGGCTCGCAATATGCGGCCGGCAAACTGCCGCGTCTCGTCAGGGTTGGGGCCGGATACCTGAATGTCGATCGGGGCCGGTGCGCCGAAATTGAGGATCTGGGTTGTGATGTCCGACGGCAGGAAGGCAAAACTGGCCTCGGGGAATGCTCTGGGCAGTTCACGCCGCAGAATGCGGATGTACCGCTCGGTCGGGTGATGATTTTCCTTGAGAGCGACGAGGATATCGCCATCCTGCGGCCCGATGGTACCCGATGCATTATAGGCGACATTGATGGCGCTGGTGGGCAGGCCGATATTGTCGGCAATGGAATCAATCTCGCTTGCCGGAACCCTTTGGCGGATCTCTTTTTCGATGCGCTGGAACAGGGCCGACGTCTCTTCGATCCGCATGCCTGTGGGGCCACGCACATGCAGAGTCATTGTGCCCGCATCGACCTGCGGAAAGAAGTTGCGACCAAGGAACGGGAGCAAACCCATGCTGAGAGCGGCAAAGCACAGGAAACCAGCCACGAACCGACCGCGATAGTCCAGAATACTTCCCAGAAGCGCACTGTAGCGGGCACGCAACGCCTCAAAACGTCGCTCGAAACCGTGCTGGAAGCGTGTGAAGATATTCTCTCCGGGCTGTTTTGCGTCCTCATGTGGACGCAGCAGGAACATGGCCATGGTCGGCACGAGTGTGCGTGACAGGATGAAGGACATGGTCATGGCGAACATGACCGACAGCGCCATCGGCACGAACAGGAAGCCCGCCACACCCGGCAGGTAGAACATCGGCACAAACACGATGCAGATACAGATCAGCGAGAGAAAAGCCGGGACGATGATCTCCCCTGATCCGTCAACGATGGCGGTATGGACGTCCTTGCCCATTTCGAGGTGACGCTCGATATTCTCGATCGTGACCGTCGCCTCATCCACCAGAATGCCCACGGCCAGCGCAAGGCCGCCCAGTGTCATGACATTCAGCGTTTCACCCAGCACGGACAGTGCCACGACCGCACCCATGACCGATAACGGTATAGAGGTCGCCACAATAAGCGTGGATCGCCATGAACCAAGAAACAGCAGAATCATGAGGCTGGTCAGGCCAGCCGCGATAGCCCCTTCGCGCATCACCCCATCCACGGCCGCCCGGACAAAAAGCGACTGATCGTTGACGGGCCTGAGTTTAAGCTGCCTGGGCAGGCCGCGTGTCGCATCGGGGATCATCGTCTTGATCCCCTCCACGATGGCGATCGTGGAGGTGGCGCCCGATTTCAGCACGGTCAGGAGCGCGGAGCGCTGGCCATCCACATGCACCACGTTCTGCTGGGGAGTGGAACCATCACGCACATGGGCCACATCACGCACACGTACGACTGCACCATTGATCGTGCGTACGGGCAGCATGTTGAGCAGTTCGACCGAAAGCGGCGCGTTATTCAGCCTGAAATTATACTGGTACTCCCCGATTTTTACGAAACCTGCGGGAGTGATCTGTGTCTGGGTGGTCAGAGCGTTGCTCACATCCTGAGCGGATACGCCCCGGGATTGCAACTTGCCGGGGTCGAGATCCATCTGGATCTGGCGCACGCGACCGCCATAGGGGTAAGGCAGGGCCGCGCCCGGCACTGTTACCAGCCGGTTACGGATGAAGTTGAAACCGTAATCATAAAGCTGTTGTTCGGTCATGCCCTCGCCTGACAGTGCAAGCTGCACGATCGGCACGGTGGAGGCATTGTAATTCAGGATCAGCGGTGGGGTGGTGCCAATGGGGAGCTGGCGCAGAATGGTCTGGGCGATAGCGGTGACCTGCGCGTTCGCGATGCTGATATCGGTGCCAGGCTGGAAAAAGACCTTTATCACACCGATGCCCGTCAGCGACTGTCCCTCGATATGTTCGATATTGTTGACCGTCGTGGTCAGCGTGCGCTGGAACGGCAGTACGATGCGCCCGGACATGTCCTGCGGAGAGAGGTTGCTGTAGGTCCATGCCACCGCAATGACGGGAATCCCGATATCGGGAAAGATATCCTCTGGCGTGCGGATGGCAGAAAGCACCCCGGATATGGCGATAAGGATGGCCATCACAACAAATGTATAGGGACGGGCAAGTGCCAGCAGTACAATTGCATTCATGCCGTTATTTTCTATCGATTGTGATGCCCTGATGATTCATATGTTCGCAGGCCAGCAGACAACGCCTGTCGTGCTGGCCGGTTTATGGCCTGGGGCCAACAATTTTGAATCAGGACGTGTCGTCAGTTAACAGGAGGCGATAGCGACCTTATACTTCAGCTTGTTTTATGATGTTTTCCCTGATTTTCAGAGAGCAATGCGGATGCGATGGTATGGCCTGAGTGACAGTCAGCGAGAGCAGATAAAAGGATCTTCTTCCGGGGCGCGAAGGTCATGTCGGCGGGAATCGCGCCTCGGTGACGGAAAGAATGTCCACCGGCGGTTACGTCGCTGGTGCGAAGGCGGCGTGACCGAACGAATTTTCCGACATCTGGCCGCAGATCACGACAATGAATACATGATGACCGAAAGCACGATTGTCCGGGCGCATCAGCACAGCACAGGCACTCGCAAAAAGGGCGGAGGGCGCGGATCAGGCCATTGGGCGATCCCGGGGTGGCTGACCACAAAGACCCACGCCATTGTCGATGCGGCAGGAAAGGCCGTGATTCTGTCCTGACACCCGGGCAAGGGCGGATATCACTGAAGCAGAGCTTCT